>CADAQZ010000015.1 GCA_902790175.1 uncultured Eubacteriales bacterium
ATGCGCTTGAGCGTGGCCTCGTCCTCGTCGGTCATGGCGACGACGATCTCGCCGTTCTCGGCGGTGTCCTGCTGGCGGAGCACGACGATGTCGCCGTCGAGGATGCCGGCGTCGATCATGCTCTCGCCCTGCACGCGCAGGCAGAATAGGTCCTCCTTGCCGAGCATGCTCTGCGGCAGCATCAGGTAGTCCTCGATGTTCTCGACGGCCAGGATCGGCTGGCCCGCCGTGACGCGCCCCACCAGCGGTACGCTGCGCCCGCGCGCGTGCGAGCCGTCCAGCACCTCCAGCGCCCGGGGCTTGGTGGAGTCGCGGCGAATGAGCCCCTGCTCCTCCAGGTGGTTCAGGTGGGCGTGCACCGTGGAGGTGGAGCGCAGGCCGACCGCCGCGCAGATCTCTCGCACCGACGGCGGATAGCCCTTGTCCTCGATTTCAGCCTTGATGAAGTCGAGGATTTTTTGTTGGTTGTCGCGCGATGTTCTCATGGCGTCGGCCTCCGTTTCTTATTATATAGGAAAAGTATAACATATGTTCGATTAAAAATCAAACATGCGTTCTAATTACATGGTGAAAATATTGTTTTTTCGGTGGGGAGATAGCCCTGAGAGAGGTGCACGGGGGCGATGGTGGAGGTGAATGTGACAAAAGTCGAAAAAGTTGTGAAATAAGTGTCAAAAAGTGGCACGAAAGGTATAGACGTGGTATAATGTGTCATATAGAGTGGTGAAAAGGGGGTGAAGCCGATGCCAGCGACAGAATTTTCCGGAAACTACACGCATAATATTGACCCCAAGGGGCGCGCGACCATCCCCGCGGCGTATCGCGAGGCGCTGGGAGACGGCTTCACGATCGGCCTGAACAACGAGTTCAACGCCATCGCGCTGTACCCCGTTGAGAAGTGGCAACAGATGAGCGAGCGCCTGGACCGCATCCCGGACAGCGACGCCCGCGGCATGGCGTACGTGAGGCTGATCAAGGCCTTCTCCTTCACCGGGCAGAGCCTGGACGGCCAGGGGCGCGTGCTGCTCCCCGCCGTGCTGCGCCAGAAGGCGGGCATGGAAAAGGCCATCCGCTTCGCCGGCATGGGCCACTGGCTGGAAATCTGGGATGAGGATCGCTTCGCCGCCGCCTGCGAGCAGAGCCAGACGGATATCGGCGCGCTGCTGGAATACGTGAACGACCGCTACTACAAGCCCGATTGAACCAAGTTCTAGCATCTTTCGCGGAGGAATAGATATGAACAGAAGGCGATCCGCCCAACGGGCGCGGGACATGAAGATGAACCGGCTGCTGATGGCTGCGTTCGCGCTGGTGCTGTTCATCGGCGTATGCGCCCAGATCGCCATGATGGCGCGGCTGTCCGGGCAAAACAAGCTGGTCGTGCAGACCCGGAAGGAGATCCGGGCGCTGAGCGCCAGCGCCGACAACCTGTACCTGGGGCTGAGCCAATACCACAACCTGGAAAGGATCGCCGCCAGGGCGGAACAACTGGGCATGGAACAGCCCGACGAGACACAGCTTCGGGTGGTGAACCTGCCCACGGTGATCGATTCTACGTCCACGCAGAGCGCCGACAGTTCCGGCGCGGAGGAAATGATCGACTAAATCATGTCCGAGGCGGGGAGGGATGCGCTTGGTTCTCACGGGGCCGGTCATCCGTCGCCGCCTTGCGCTATGCATGGCCGTGTTTTTTATGCTGTTCACGGCGCTGGCCGGGCGGCTGTTCTTCCTGCAGGTGATCGCCGCGGAGGACCTGCAGCGCCGCGCGCAGAGCCAGTGGACCAGCGAGAGCGCCATCCAGCCCACCCGGGGCCGGATACTGGACCGCAACGGCGCGGTGCTGGCCCAGAGCGCCACGGCCTATACCGCCTCCGTCAGTCCCCGGCAGGTGACGGACGCCGCGCGGTTCGCGGCCATACTCTCGCCGGTGTTGGACGTGGAGGCCGCGGTCATCGAGAAGAAAGCCTCGGACACCAGCAAGGGCGGCGTGACGCTGCGGCGTCAGCTGCCGCGCGAGACGGCCCAACAGCTCAAGCGCATGAAGGCGGACTATGCCGCCGCCGGGAACCACGCGCTGGACGGCTTCTACCTGGAGGAGGAGAGCAAGCGCTACTATCCGATGGGCGCGTTCGCCACCCAGCTGATCGGTCTGACGACGATCGACGGCGTGGGCCAGGCGGGGCTGGAACAGTCGCTGGATCGCTACCTGTCCGGCAAGGCCGGGCGCGTGCTCCGGGAGATCGACGGCAAGGGCCGAGCGCTGGGCTACGGTCAGAGCGAGTACATCGCGGCGGTGAACGGCGGCAGCGTGTCGCTGACCATCGACGCCTCCATCCAGAGCTTCTGCGAGCAGGCCGCCCGCGAGGCGCTGCGCGCGAACAACGCCAAGGCCGTGCGCGTGCTGGCCATGGACCCGGCCACCGGCGAGATCCTCGCCATGGTGAACAAGCCGGACTTCGACCTGAACGAGCCGCCGCGCGACGACGTGGAGGCGCTGACCGAGAAGCTGCGCAACCGCACGATCACCGACGCCTACGAGCCCGGCTCGACGTTCAAGGTCATCACCGCCGCTTCCGCGCTGGACGCGGGGCTGGTGTCGGTGAACGAAGGCTTCTACTGCTCTGGCTCCGTGGTGGTGGAGGGCGGCAGGATCCGCTGCTGGGGCAGGCCCCACGGCGCGGAAAACTTCGCCCAGGCGCTGCAAAACTCCTGCAACCCCGTGTTCGTGGAGATGGGCCTGCGGCTGGGCACGGAGCGATTCTATCAATACCTGGACGCCTTCGGCATCGGCCAGAAGACCGGCGTGGACATCCCCGGCGAGGCCGAGGGCATCGTGATCGCCAAGAGCGCCGTCAAGCGGGTGGACATCGCCCGCATCGGCTTCGGCCAGTCCGTGGCGGTCACGCCGCTGCAGCTGCTTCGGGCCGTGTGCGCGGCCGTCAACGGCGGGAAGCTGATGCGGCCCTACGTCGTCCGCCAGATCACCGACGCCGACGGGAATGTGATCGAGTGCGGCGAGCCGAAGGTGCTCGGCCATCCGATCTCCGAGGAGACCTCCGCCACGATGCGGCGGCTGCTGGAGGACGTGGTGGCGCTGGGCGGCGGCAAAAACGCCCGCATCCCCGGCTACCGCGTGGGTGGCAAGACCGGCACGGCGCAGGTGTACGTGGACGGCGTGGTGTCCCGCGAGAAGCACATCGGCTCGTTTGTGGGCTTCGCGCCCGCGGACGACCCGCGCATCGCGGTGATATTGATCGTGGACGAGGCGGACGTGGCCATCGACTTCGGGTCCGTCACTGCCGCGCCCTACGCCCGGGAGATATTGGAGCGCTCGCTCGTGTACATGGGCGTAGCCCCCCAGACGGACGAGCCGCCTGCCGAGCAGGTTAAGGTGCCGGACGTGACGGGCATGGACGTGGACGCCGCGATCCACGCGCTTGAGGACGCGGGCTTTGACAGCGTGCTCGACGGCGCGGGGAGCCGCGTGAAGGGCCAGCTGCCCGCCGGTGGCGCGACGATGAATGCCGGGGCGCTGGTGATGCTCTACGTAGAGGGCGCGGACGTCGAGGCGAACGTGCCGGTGACGGTGCCGGACGTGACGGGCATGCCCGTGACGGAGGCGAACCGCCTGCTGCACTCCTACGGATTGGAGCTCCAGATCGAGGGCAGCGGGCTGGCGGTCGGGCAGGCGCCTGCCGCCGGGGCGAAAGTCAATCCGACGACGAGGGTGACGGTGCGCTTCGAGCCGCCGTAAACCCCTCAATCAGCCTGCGGCTGACAGCTCCCCTTGCAAGGGGAGCCAAGATCTACGCGCTTATTCCTTTCTTCTTGCCTCCCCTTTCAAGGGGAGGTGGCGCGAAGCGCCGGAGGGGTTACAATTTACCAAGATTCGGGAGGCTTCCGGATGAAACTGAACGCGCTGATCGGGGCGATCCCCGGCAAGGTGCAAACCTTTGGCGACATGGACGTGGAGATCTCGTCCCTCTGCATCGACTCCAGAAAGGTGGAGCCCGGTGCGCTGTTCTTCTGCACGCCCGGCTTGCGTATGGACGCGCACGAATTCGCGCCGCAGGCCATTGAGAAGGGCGCGGTGGCGCTCGTGGTGCAGCGCAGGCTGGCGCTTGACGTGCCGCAGGTGCTGGTGGAGGACGTGCGCAAGGCGCTCTCCTACGTCGCCGCGGAATACTTTGGCCGTCCGGCGGAAAAGCTGATGATGCTGGGCATCACCGGCACCAAGGGCAAGACCACCACCAGCTTCCTGGTCAAGAGCATTTTGGAGGCCGCCGGCATCAAGACCGGCCTGATCGGCACAGTCTGCTCGATGATCGGCGAGGAGACCATCCCCAACCGCCTGACCACGCCCGACCCCATCGAGACGCAGACACTGCTGCGGCGCATGGTGGACGCGGGCATGCAGAGCGTGATCATGGAGGTTTCGGCGCACGCGCTGGACATGCACCGCCTCGCGGGCGTGAAGTTCAAGGTCGGCGCGTTCTCGAACTTCTCGCAGGACCACCTGGACTACTTCCCGGACATGGAGACCTACTTCGCCGCCAAGATGCGGCTGATGGACCCCGAGGTGTGCCAGACGCTGGTCTACAACGTGGACGACGAGCACGTAGGCGCGGCGCTGAAGGACATCGACTGCCCGAAGCTGCGCATCGGCATCCGCGAGAGCAGCGACGTGTACGCCAACGACATCGAGATCGGCGAGCGCGGCTGCAGCTTCCTGATGACCTGGCACAAGCGCTTCCGCACCACCATCTCGCTGCACCTGGCGGGCATCTTCAACGTCTACAACGCCCTGATGGCCGCGGGCATCGCGATTTGCGCCGGGGTCGGCCCGGAGAGCATCCGGCAGGGGCTTGAAAACGTGTACGCCGTGCCCGGGCGCATCGAGCTGCTGGACACCGGCACGCCCTATCGCGTGATCCTGGACTACGCGCACTCGCCGGACAGCCTGGAGAACGTGTTGAACGCCGTGCGCCAGACCACCCGCGGGCGGATGATCGCGCTGTTCGGCTGCGGCGGCGACCGCGACAAGGCCAAGCGGCCCATGATGGGCCAGATCGGCGGCAAGCTGGCGGACTACTGCATCCTGACCAGCGACAACCCGCGCGGGGAGGACCCGATGGCGATCCTGGACGCCATCGAGGAGGGCATCAAGCCCACCGGCTGCGAATACGTGGTGATCGAGAATCGCCGCGAGGCCATCCGCTACGCGCTGACCCACGCCGAGCCCGGGGACGTGGTCGTCCTCGCCGGCAAGGGCCACGAGACCTACCAGGAGATCAAGGGCGTCCGCCATCCCTTCGACGAGAAGGTGGTCGTGCGGGAGCTGCTCGAGGAAATCTGATTTGCGCAGCAAATCAGATTTTCAAAAAAACGGAAGGAACAGAAGATAAATGCAGAGATTGATTTGGACCGTCGTCGCGGCGTTCGCCATGGCCATGGTGCTGGGGCCGATCGTGATTCCCTGGCTGAAGAAGATGAAGTTCGGCAAGGAGATCTACGAGCTGGGCCCGCAGACCCACAAGAAGAAGCAGGGCACGCCGCAGATGGGCGGCATCATATTCGCCGTGCCCGCGCTGATCGCGGCGCTGGCGTTTTCCTATGGCGACGCCCGCTGGGACTTCCTGCTCATCGCGCTGGTGAGCGCGCTGGGCTTCGGGCTGATCGGCTTCATCGACGACTGGCTGAAGATCCGCCGCCACGCCGCAGAGGGCCTCACGCCCAAGCAGAAGCTGGCGCCGCAGATCGTGCTGTCCATCGGCCTGGCGCTCTGGGCCTACTTCAACCCGAAGATCGGCTCCAGCCTGACGGTGCCGTTTTTCAACGTGGAGTGGAACCTGGGCATCTTCTTCATCCCGGTGATGGTGTTCGTGTTGGTGGGCACGGTGAACTCCGCCAACCTCCTGGACGGCCTGGACGGCCTGCTGGGCGGCTGCGGCCTGTTCGACTTCGCGGCGATGGCGCTGATCTGCGTGGCGATGGCGGCGGCGAACCCCGCCGAGGCCGACAACCTGCTGAACGTGGCCATCCTGGGCGGGGCCATGGTGGGCGGCCTGCTGGGCTTTTTGCGCTTCAACAGCCATCCGGCGCGCGTGTTCATGGGCGACGTGGGGTCGTTCTTCATCGGCGGCGCGCTGGTGGGCATGGCGCTGGTGACGCGGCTGTCGCTGCTGCTGCCGATCATCGCGCTGGCGATGGTGATGTCGAGCGTTTCGGACCTAATCCAGTTCGCCTACTTCCGCGCCACCCACGGCAAGCGTTTCTTCAAGATGGCGCCGCTGCACCACCACTTCGAGCTCAGCGGCATGCCCGAGACCCGCATCGTGGCCATGTACTACATCGTCACCGCGATGCTGTGCCTGGTATCCTTGCTCGGATTCGTGGCATGATCGCGCGAATGACAACTAACTTGTAGGGGCGCCGTTGCGGCGCCCGCCCCCGGCAGGGCCGGGTTCCAATGGCTGCCGCGCGAGTCTTCGCCGTGCGGCGAGCGGATTTTGGCGGGCGGCGAAACGCCGCCCCTACATGGTTTGCGAAATCCTCAATAAGGAGGTCTCCGATATGTACAAAGACAAAAAGGTGCTCGTGTTCGGCATGGCCCGCAGCGGGATCGCGGCGGCGAAGCTGCTGCTGGAGCGCGGGGCGAAGGTCTACATATGCGATTCCAAGGCCGAGGCCGACTTTGGCGGCGCGCTGGACGAACTGCGCACGGGCGGCGCGACATTCTGCCTCGGCGAAAAGGAGCCGGAGCGCTTGGTGGAGGGCATGGACGCGCTCGTCGTCAGCCCAGGCATTCCCGTGGAAAACCCCGCCGTCGTGCGCGCAAAGGCGCTGGGCGTGGAGGTGATGGGCGAGGTGGAGTACGCCTACCGCGAGTCCACCGGCCTGCTGGTGGCCATCACCGGCACCAACGGCAAAACCACGACCACCACGCTGCTGGGCGAGATCTTCAAGAACGCCGGCAAGCGCACGTTCGTGGTCGGCAACATCGGAACGCCCTACAGCGGCGCGGCGGGCGAGACGCGGCCGGGCGATGTGACCGTCTGCGAGATCTCCTCGTTCATGATGGAGACCTCCTCGAAGTTCCATCCGGCGGTCTGCGCCGTGCTGAACATCTCCGAGGATCACTTGAACCGCCACGGCACGATGGAGAAGTACATCGCGCTGAAGGAGCGCATCTTTGAAAACTGCACGGAGGACGACTGGCTGGTGCTGAACTGGGACGACCCCGTGACCCGCGACATGGCGGGCCGCGCGCACTGCCGCGTGGGCTGGTTCTCCTCGCGCAACGAGGTGCCGTTCGGCGCGTTCGTGAAGGACGGCATGATCGTCTATGGCACGGCCCGCGACTACAAGAGCATCTGCCCCGCCGCGGAGGTGTACATCCCCGGCGAGCACAATCTGAAAAACGCGCTGGCCGCCACGGCGATGGCGATGGCCGCGGGCGTGCCCGCGCCGGTGATCCGCCACACGCTCAAGACCTTCAAGGGCGTGGAGCACCGCATCGAGTTCGTGCGCGAGCTGGACGGCGTGCGCTTCATCGACGACACCAAGGGCACCAACGTGGAATCCACCATCCAGGCCGTGCGGGCGATGGACCGGCCCACGGTGCTGATCCTGGGTGGCTATGACAAGCACACGGACTTCACGCCGCTTTGTGAGGAGATCCTGAAGTGCCCGATCGCGCGGATCGTGCTGATCGGCGACACGGCGAAGCAGTTTGAACAGACGCTGGAGAAGGTGGGCTACCACGCCTGGACACACGCGGGCTATGACTTCAAGAAGGCGATCGACATGGCCTTCGAGCAGGCCAACCCCGGCGGCAACGTGCTGCTCTCGCCCTGCTGCGCGTCGTTTGACATGTTCCATAACGCCGAGGAGCGCGGCGAAATCTTCAAGGAGATCGTCAACGCGCTGGAGGGCAAAGGGGCTTGACGCTCCGGCCCGTGACCGGGGCCAATGAGGCGCGGCAGCTCGCTGCGCCAAGAGATACGGGCCGCGGACTGTTCCGCGGCATCGACAGGGGCTTTTCGATCTGCTTTGCGCTTTTGATGATGGTGGGGCTGGCGACACTCTACGCCGCCAGCTACTACAACGCGCAGGACGGCGCGGGCGCGCTCTCCGAGGTCAAGAGCCAGCTGCTCGGCATCGCCGTCGGCGCGGCCGGAATGCTGCTGGTGCTCAGGACGGACTACCGCGCGCTGGCAAAGCCGTGGGTGTGCGGCGGGCTGCTGGCGGCCAGTTTCATCATGCTGGCGCTGGTGGCGGTGCCGGGCATCGGGAAGATGCTGAACGGCTCGCGGCGCTGGCTGCGGGTGGGCCCGGTCAGCTTCCAGCCGTCGGAGCTGGCGAAGTATTCGATGATCGTCTACCTCGCCCGGGCGCTGAGCCAGAAGAAGCGCGATGTGACGCGCTTCTTCACCGGCCTCGCGCCGCTGTTTTTGCTGCCGGGCGGCATGTTTCTGCTGATCCTGATGCAGCCGAACCTCTCCACGGCGGGCAGCATACTGATCGTCACCGGCGTGATGGTGATGATTGCCGGCGCGAAGTGGACTCACCTGGGGCTGGTCGGCGCGGCGGGCACTGCGCTGGGCGCGTTCTACGCGCTATCGGAGGCCTACCGGCGCGCGCGGCTGATGTCGTTTCGCGATCCCTTCGCGTTCATGACCAACGAGGGCTACCAGCTCTCCCAGTCGCTGCTGGCGTTCGGCTCCGGCGGGCTGTTCGGCATGGGCATTGGCCAGGGACGCCAGAAGTTCGCGTTCCTGCCGTACCCGGAGTCGGACTTCATATTCGCCGTGGTGGGGGAGGACCTCGGCTGGGCGGGATGCGTGGCGGTGCTCGCGCTGTTTGCCGCGTTCCTGTTCTTCGGCCTGCGCATAGCCATGCGCTGCGAGGACCGCTTCGGCAGTCTCCTCGCCGGGGGCATCGTGTGCATGATCGGCGTGCAGTGCGTGCTGAACGTGGCCGTGGTCGTCGGCATGATGCCCACCACCGGCCTGCCGCTGCCGTTCTTCAGCGCCGGCGGCACGTCCATTTCGATCGTCATGGCCGCCGTGGCCGTGGTGATGAACGTGTCGCGGGGTAGGGAATTAGGGAGTAAGGAGTAGGGAGTAGGGAACAACCCCTCAGTCAGCTTCGCTGACAGCTCCCCTTGCACAGGGGAGCCGAGCAGAGTGAGCATTTCTTGCCTCCCCTGTGTAAGGGGAGGTGGCCCGTTAGGGCCGGAGGGGTTGTCAGGGCCGACGATGCGGCGAAAAGTCCGCCCTCGCGCCCCATATCTCCATGATTATACAACGTCAAACCGTTACGGAGGCAACCATGTCCAACAGACGCAAACAATCCCGCCGCATGCAGGCGCTGCCGTGGGTGGCCGCCATCGCCGCGCTGCTGGCGATCCTCGCGCTGCTGCTCGTGAACGCAGTGTTCGTGGTGCGCGACGTGCGCGTCGAGGGCGCGGGCGAGATCCCCGAGAGCGACGTGCGCCGCCTGTCGGGCATTCGCCTGGGCACGCGCATCGGCAGCGTGGACGAGGAGCGCGTGCGGCTGGACGTGGAGAGCGACGGCCGCGTGGCCTTCGTCGGCCTGAAGCGCGTGCTGCCCAGCCGCGTGGTGCTCACGGTGCGCCCGCGGACGATGGACGCCGTCATATTGCAGGGCGGAAAGCTGCTGGTGCTGGATTCCGACGCCTACGTGGTCGCGATTACGGACCGCGTGCCCGACTCCGGCGCGGTGTACGTCACCGGCATCAAGCCCTCCCACTACGCGCTCGGGCGCCAGCTGGACACGGCGGACGGTCGCTGCGGCTGCATGAAGGCGGTGCTGGAGGCGCTCAAAAAGCACGGGGCCACCGGCTACGCCGCGGAGCTGAGCGTGGCCGACACCGCGAACCTCAAGCTGATCACCCGCACGGGCATCACCGTGCTGCTGGGCGATTCCGGCAACATGGAGAACAAGATCGCCTGGATGGCCGGGGCGCTGGCGGACCTCGAGGCGCGGGGGGAGACCACCGGCCAGCTGGACGTGTCCAGCGGCACGAAGGCCGACTACGCGCCGCCGCCCGTCGAGGAGACCGAGGAGCCCGAGCCGGATGAGACGCCCGTGCCCGAGGGCCAGGTGTACTCCATCGACGGCGTCATCTACGTGGACGGCGTGCCCCAGGGCCAGGACGCCGACGAAGCGCCCGTCAGTTAAGACGGCGTGGAGAACATGTGACTTTCCCTTGCCGTAAATTTGAAACTATTTTGAAAACTGCGGAAAAAGGCGAAAATCGGCGGTTTCCAATTTGCATCCGGATGAAAATCCATGTATAATACGGGTATGTTGGATAATCGGTACAACTGGATGAATGTCCATCAGGGAACACAGGAATAGGGTGGGGCGACAACGCTTATGAAAACGCAAATTGCTGCCATTGAATTTGGGACCTCCAAAATCGTCACGGTGATTGCGCAGAGCGGCGGCATGGACCGCCTGGACATCATCGGCTCGGGCACGGTGCCCTATGACGGGTATTCCGACGGCGATTGGAATACGCCGGGCCAGATGATCCAGCGCGTGCGCGATTCGATCGCCGCGGCGGAACTGGAGGCCAATTCCAAGATCAAGGAGATCTACGTGGGCGTTCCGGGCGAGTACATCCACGTGCGCGCCTGCGAGACCGAGGTGGAGCTGCCGGACGGCACCGTGGACGAGGCGGCGATCAACGCCGTGCAGGACGCCGCCGCCGAGAAGCTGCACATCGCCGAAGAAGGCGGCCTGGTGATGCACCGCACGCCCTCCTGGTTCATCGTGGACGACGGCAAGAAGACCATGACCCCCGGCGGGCGCGGGCAGCGCCTGCGGGCCCTGACCACCTTCATCATCGCCGATCCCCAGTTCATCGAGGATGTCACCGAGATGATCGGCCGCCAGAACATCACGATCCTCGGCTTCCTGTCCTGCTCGCTGGGCGAGGCGCTGCTGGTGCTCTCGCTGGAGGAGCGCGACCGGGCCGCGATGCTGATCGACGTGGGCTACCTGAACACCGAGATCAGCGTGGTGGAGGGCGACGCCATCATCTATCACGCGATACTGCCCCGGGGCGGCGGCCACATCACGGCGGATCTCGCCACCCACCTGCGCATACCGATGCGCGCCGCGGAGCAGATTAAGCGCGGCTACGTATTCAATCCCGACGAGTTTGACGCAAACTCGTTCTCGGAAGTCTATGACGAGCGCGGCCGCCGCATGACGTTCCCGCGCGAGCAGGTCAGCAAGATCGTGGAGGACAGCTTCGGCGAGATCGCCGGGATGATCGACATGACCCTGCGCAACGACGCGGAGGCGCTGCTGGGCAAGAAGAGCCAGGTGTTCCTCACCGGCGGCGGCATCGCCCTGATGCGCGGCGCGCGCGAGGCGCTGGCCGCGAAGCTGAACCGGCCGGTGAAGGTCTCCGCGGCGAAGTCCTCCAAGCTGAACAGCCCCGTGTTCTCGGCGTCGCTGGGCCTGGCGGACCTCGTGTTCGACTCGATCGAGCGGCAGGGCGGCCAGGACGAGCGCCTGGGTACCCGGCTGAAGAGCCTGTTCGGGCGCGGCTGACAAACGACAGAGTACGCACATACGACAATACATTGACGAGGGGGATGCCTTGTGCTGGAATTTGAAATGGAAAACAAGAACATTGAAAACGAGGAGCAGGAGACCAACTTCGCGGCGATAAAGGTCATCGGCGTGGGCGGCGCGGGCACCAATGCGGTCAACCGCATGGTGGATTCCGGGCTGCGCGGCGTGGATTTCATCGCCGTGAACACCGATAAGCAGGCGCTGGCCCTGTCCAAGGCGCCCCTGCAGGTGCAGATCGGCGAGAAGCTGACCAAGGGCCTGGGCGCGGGCGCGAACCCCGAGATCGGCCAGAAGGCCGCCGAGGAGAGCCGCGAGGAGATCGCGAACAAGATCAAGGGCTCCGACCTGGTGTTCGTCACCTGCGGCATGGGCGGCGGCACCGGCACCGGCGCGGCCCCGATCATCGCCGAGACGGCCCGCGAGATGGGCATCCTGACGATCGGCGTGGTTTCCAAGCCCTTCCTGTTCGAGGGACGCCAGCGCATGCGCAACGCCGAGGCCGGCATCGAGAAGCTGAAGGCCAACGTGGACACCCTCGTGGTGGTCCCGAACGACCGGCTGCTGTCCGTCGTGACCAAGGGCACCACGATGACCGACGCCTTCAAGATCGCGGACGACACGCTCCGCCAGGGCATCCAGGGCATTTCCGACCTGATCGCCGTGCCGAGCCTGATCAACCTCGACTTCGCGGACGTGCGCACCGTGATGCAGTCCCGCGGCCTGGCCCACATGGGCATCGGCGTGGGCAAGGGCGAGAGCCGCATGGTGGACGCCGCCAAGCAGGCCATCTCCAGCCCGATGCTCGAGACGAGCATCGACGGCGCGCGCGCGGTGCTGATCAACATCACCGGCGGCCCGGATACCTCCATCATCGACATCAACGAAGCGGCCCAGCTGATCACCGCCGCGGCCGACCCGGAGGCCAACATCATCTTCGGCGCCGGCATCGACGAGAGCATGACCGACGAGGTGAAGATCACCGTGATCGCCACCGGCTTCGAGAAGCCCGCCTTCTCCGCCAGCCGCACCGCGTCCTCCATCGGCGAGAACAAGGAGCTCGATCTGGGCGACGAGGAGCAGCCGGAGCGCCCGGCCCGCGCCTCCCGCTACGAGGAAGAGCCCGTCTCTCCGATCTTCGAGCGTCGCCCGCGCGAGCGCGCACCCCGCGACAGGGACGTGGACGGCTACGAGCAGCGCGAACAGCGCCGCGCCGAGCGCGCGAACGCCCCGCGCCGCCGCGTATACCAGGAGGACGGCCAGGAGGCGCCCCGCGGCCAGAACCGCCGCGGCTTCGCCCCGGACGTGCCCAGCTTCATGAAGAAAAAATAACATCTACGCAGTAGACCTTCCCGACCGACGTCGGTCGGATTCGACAAAAAACAGGCCGAGGTCTGAAAAAACAGACCGAGGCCTGTTTTTTGCTTGACAACGGGCGGCGCGGATTGTACAATGGTGGGAAAGGGAGCTTTGCGGAGGCAACGAAATGTATGTGATCGTGGGCCTGGGCAACCCGGGCCGCAAATATGAACACACGCGCCACAACGTCGGCTTCGACGTGACGGAGGTGCTCAGCCAGAAGTACGACATCCCCATCCAGCGGCTGCGCTGCAAGGCCGTCGTGGGCGAGGGCACGATCCGGGGCCAGCGCGTGGCGCTGTGCCAGCCGCAGACGTTCATGAACCTCTCCGGCGAGAGCGTCGTGCAGCTGTGCAACTGGTACAAGCCCGAGCCCGATCACCTGATCGTGGTCTACGACGACGTGGACCTTCCGGAGGGCAAGCTGCGCTTTCGCCCCTCCGGCAGCGCCGGGACCCACAATGGCATGCGCAACATCATCTACCTGCTGGGCCGCGACGACTTCCCGCGCGTGCGCGTGGGCATCGGCCGACCCGCCGAGGGCTGGGACATGAAGGACTGGGTGCTGTCCACCTACGCCACGAAGGAGCTGCGCCAGACGATGTTCGACGCCTACGTAGGCGCAGCGGACGTCGTCGCCACCCTGATCGCCGAGGGCGTGGACGCCGCCCGGCAGCTGGTGGGGAAGCTGAACGGATAGGAATTGTATGCAGGAAACATCTTGGAACCTGAACTGCCTGTTTGAGCCGATGGAGGGCCTGGAGACCTTCCGTCAGCTGGCGCGCGCGCTCGAGGAGCCGGGCGTCTGTTCGCTGTACGGCCCGGACGACTCGCAGCGGGCGCACGTGCTGGCGTCGGCGGCGCGCAGGCTGCAAAGGCCGCTGCTCGTGATCGAACCCAACGACCAGGCCGCCGCGCGCATGACCGAGGATCTGAATGTGCTGCTGGGCGGCGCGGCGCGGCACCTGCCCGCCCGCGACATCACCTTCCTGCGCAGCGCCGCCTCCAGCCGCGAGCTTTCGATGCGCCGCATCGAGGCGCTGGGCGACTGCCTGTGCGGGAACGTGAAGGCGCTGGTGGTGCCTGCGGACGCGATGCTGTTTCGGCTGGCCCCGGCGCAGGATTTCTCCGCGCGCATCATCCAACTCGCCGAGGGCGAGCGCATGGAGCCCGGCCAGCTGATGGAAAGGCTCACCGCGGCGGGATACGAGCGCGTGCACTTGGTGGAGGCGCGGGGCCAGTGCGCCCTGCGCGGCGGCATACTGGACGTCTACCCCGTGGGCGGGCCGGACGCGCTGCGCGTGGAGTTCTTCGACGACGAGATCGACTCCGTGCGCACCTTCGACGTGATGACCCAGCGCTCCATCTCCCGGCGGCAGCGCCTGAACCTGTACCCGGCGCAGGAGATCCTGCTGGACGACTCGGCGCGCGAGCGCGCCTGCGAGGCGCTTCGCGGCGTGCTGGATTCGGGCGCCGGGAGCGGCGCGCCGGACCGCCAGCAGCGCATCGAGGAGGAGTTTGACCTCATCCCGTTCGACGAATTCCTGCGCCTGGCGGGCGAGGACGAGGAAGAGGACGGTGCGCCCAGGCCCCGCAAGAAGGGCGGCCGGGGCGTGGTGCAGATGCCCGCGCGCGTTACGGTGGGCTCGGCGCTGCGCCGCAACTTCGAAAACGTGCTGGAGGCCCTGCGCACCCAGCGGCTGCCCGACGGCGCGGATTCGCTATTGCCGGTGCTGCTGGGTTACGAGCAGACACCGGCGGACTACCTCGAAAACCCCATCGTCGTGTTCGACCAGACGGACCGCCTGCGCGAGCGCTGCGAGAACCGCTTTCTGGAGTTCAAAGAGCGCTACGCCGCCGCGCTGGAGCGTCAGGAGGCGCTTCCCTGCCAGGCGGACCTGCTGATCGACTACGACGCGCTGCTTCAAAAGCTGTCGGGCCATACGACGCTTCTGACCAGCCTGTTCATGCGCACCGAGGCGGACTTTGCGCCCAGGGCGCTGTTCAAGCTGGAGTGCCGCAACGCCCCGGCCTACCAGGGCAACGTGAAGGAACTGGCCCGCGACCTGATCCGCTGGAAGGACGAGGGCTGGAAGGTCGCGCTGCTGGCGGGCGGCACGGCCCGCGGCGAGCGCCTCGAGGGCGCGATCCACAATCAGGGCAGCGCCGCGCCGTTCGTCGCCCAGCCGCCGGAAAGCCTGGAGGCGGGCGCGCCGCTGATCTTCCCTCTGACGGTGAACCGCGGCTTCGTGTATCCCGAGCTGCGCTTTGCCGTGGTGGCGGAGTCGGACATCTACGGCGTGAACCGCCAAAAGAGCCGGTCCCGCGCCAAGACGGGCGAGAAGATCGCCGCCTTCACCGACCTGAAGGTCGGTGACTACGTCGTCCACGAGAACCATGGCATCGGCCAGTACATGGGCATGGTGCGCCTCGCCAGCGACGGCACCTACCGCGATTTTTTGCACATCCGCTACCAGGGGAGCGACAAGCTGTACGTGCCCACGGACCAGCTGGACCGCGTGCAGAAGTACATCGGCAGCGAGGGCGAAGCCCCGAAGCTGAACCGCCTCTCCGGCGGTGAGTGGCAGCGCCAGAAGAGCAAGGTGCGCCAGAGCGTGCAGGCCATCGCGGGCGACCTGTTGAAGCTCTACGCCGCGCGCGAGTCCATCCCCGGCTACGCCTTCGACCCGGATACCCCCTGGCAGCGCGAGTTCGAGGACGGCTTCCCCTGGGAGGAGACGCCGGACCAGCTGGCCGCCATCGAGGACATCAAGCGCGACATGGAGAAGCCGAAGATCATGGACCGGCTGCTGTGCGGCGACGTGGGCTACGGCAAGACCGAGGTGGCGCTGCGGGCCATCTTCAAGTGCGTGATGAGTGGCAAGCAGGCCGCCATGCTGGCCCCGACCACGATATTGGTGCAGCAGCACTATGCCACGATGCTCAACCGCTTCTCCGGCTTCCCCATCCGGGTGGAGACCATCAGCCGCTTCAAGACCGCGGCCGAGCAGAAGCAGATCATTGAGAAGCTGAAGTCGGGCGAGCTGGATGTCGTCGTGGGCACGCACCGGCTGCTGGCGAAGGACGTGCAGTTCAAGGACCTGGGCCTTCTGGTGGTGGACGAGGAGCAGCGCTTCGGCGTCACGCACAAGGAGGCCATCAAGAAGCTGAAGCGCTCAGTGGACGTTTTGACGCTGACGGCCACGCCCATCCCGCGCACGCTGCACATGAGCATGGTGGGCATCCGCGACATGTCGCTTTTGCAGTCCCCGCCGGAGGAGCGCTACCCGGTGCAGACCTACGTGGTGGAGTATTCCGACGGCCTCGTGCGCGACGCGATCCTGCGCGAGCTCTCGCGCGGCGGGCAGGTGTACGTGCTGCACAACCGCGTGCAGACCATCGAGGTGATGTACGCGCGCCTCAAGAAACTGGTGCCGGAGGCGCGCATCGCCATCGGCCACGGCCAGATGCGCGAGCACGCGCTCGAGGACGTGATGCTGGACTTCTACGACGGCAAGTTCGACGTGCTGCTGTGCACGACGATCATCGAGGCGGGGCTGGACGTGCCCCGCGCGAACACGCTGATCGTCTGCGACGCGGACCGCTTCGGCCTGGCCCAGCTCTACCAGCTGCGCGGGCGCGTGGGTCGCAGCAACCGCCTGGCCTACGCCTACCTGACCGTGAACCCCAGCAAGGTGCTCACCGAGGCCGCCGACAAGCGCCTGAACGCCATCCGCGAGTTTACAGAGTTCGGCTCGGGCTTTCGCGTGGCGATGCGCGATCTGGAGATCCGCGGCGCGGGCAACCTGCTGGGCAGCGAGCAGAGCGGCTTCATGGCCACGGTTGGCTACGACCTGTACGTGAAGATGATCGAGGAGGCCGTGCGCGAGCTGCGCGGCGACGTGTCGCTGGACGACATCGAGACGCGCGTGGACCTGCGCGTCGACGCCTACCTGCCGCAGGAGTACATCGCCAACGACCTGCTGCGCGTGGAGATGTACAAGAAGATCGCTTCGATCCGCAACCGCGACAACCGCGACGACCTGCTGGAGGAGCTGATCGACCGCTTCGGCGACCCGAACCGGCCCGTAATGAATTTGGTGGACATCGCCCACCTGAAGGCGCTGTGCGCGCGGCTGGGCATCGACTACGTCGCCATGCGCGGCGACGAGATGATGCTGCGCTTCTGCATGAACGCCGACATCGACCTGATGCGCGTGCTGGCCGCGGTCAAGGCCTTCCCGCAGTTCTTCCGCGTCAAACCCGTCAACCCGCCCGAGCTGTACTTCTACGAGCGCGGAAAGGACGTCGAAAAGCTCCTGCCCGACGCCGTAAAGGTGATGGAGAAGGTCGTGGAGAGGTTTGAAGGCGAGAGTGAAGAGTTGAGAGTGGAGAGTGAAGAGTGAGGAGTTAGGAGTGGAGCCGATCATGATCGATATACGACCCGAGCGCCTCACCGCGCGTGAATACATCGCGTTCCTCGCGCGCACCGACCTGGGCAGCCAATACCCGGCGGAGCGCTTCGAGGCGCGCATCGAAAAGCTGGTCCAGAACGCCTCGATCAGCCTTGCGGCCCGCGACGATACCGGCAAGCTCGTCGGCGTGCTCTTTGGCATCACGGACTTCGCCTACTGGCTGTTCGTCACCGACCTTGGCGTGGACCGCAACTGCGTGCGCATGGGTGTCGGCAGGCGGCTGATGGACGCCGCGCTCGAGGCCGCGGGCGGGCCGGACGACATCATCGTCTACACTTGCGCCAACGAGAACGCCGTCGGCTTCTACGAGAAGTGGGGCATGCGCCCGGCGGACGACGTGATGGTCCTGAACCGTGTCCAGTGGACCGACTTTACCGTACAGCCGGAGGGAAAGGCATGAAGATCATCGAGACGATCGGCGACAACTACTTCGGCCGCTGGGAGCACACCCGCACGGCCTGCCGCGGCATCGTCGTGCGCGGAAACGAACTGCTCCTGTCCTACGAGACGCGCACCGGTCAGTACATGATCCCGGGCGGCGGCCTGGAGGCGGGCGAGAACGAGGCCGACTGCTGCGCCCGCGAGGTCGCCGAGGAGACGGGCGTCGTCGCGTCCGTCGGCGAATGCGCCCTCGAGATCGACGAGTACTACGAGGATTGCAAGTACGTCAGCCGCTACTTTCCCTGCCGGGCGGTGGGCGAGACGAAGCCCTGCCTGACCGAGCGCGAGGTGGAGGTCGGCATGGAGCCGCGCTGGCTGCCTGTCGAACGGGCGGTGGAAGAATTCTCACACCACTCGGACTACGCCGCGACCGACGAGATGCGGCGCGGGCTGTACCTGCGGGAGTACAAGGCGCTCCAATACTTGTTTTCAGAAGAGAGACGGGAGGTCAACGGAGAATGAGTCGGTTCTGGCGGCAGGTGAAGCGCATTCCGCGCTGGGGCTGGTACTGCGGCTTCGGCTACACCGCGATCATCGCCGCGATGTTCAAGCTGGGCCACATCCTCAGCCACCTGTTGGGGACGTACGACCATGCGCTCGTGTGGAAGATCGCTGCGATCGACGATCGGTTTTCCGTCGTGCCGGTGTTCGTGCTGTTCTACGTGTACACGTATGCGTTCTGGGTCATGGGACCCATCGCGGTCTCGCTGACGAAGAAGCGCAACTTCGTCAACTACACCGTTGGCTTGTTTACTTCCTGCTTCATCGGCTTTCTGTTCCTGGTGCTGATGCCGACGCTGATGGACCGCGCGGGGGAGGGCCTGATGCAAGTCGGCGAGCGGCCGGGCTTTTGCAACTGGCTGCTGGGGCTGCTGTACCGGATCGACGGCGGGGAGGAGGCCTTCAACCTGTTCCCGTCCTTCCACTGCCTGGTCAGCCTCTACTGCTGGCTGGGCGTGCGCGGGCAGCCGGAGATCTCCCGGGGCTTCAGAGCCTACTCGCTCATAATGGCGATCCTGATCTGCCTGTCCACGCTGTACACCAAGCAGCACTACATCCCCGACGTTTTTGGCGGCGTCGCCATCCCGGTGGTCGTCTATATGATCGTCGAAAAGGCGAACCCGGGGAAGCGGTGGGCATAACTTCAATCCTCCTTGCCTCGCCCCCGTGAGGGGGAGAGGTGCCCGAAGGGCGGAGAGGGGGTCCCCTCTAATCAGAAGGAGGCGTGACGCCATGACCATTCGCTCCATGATCCTCGATGACTATGACCGGGTCTACGCCCTGTGGATGTCCTGCAAAAACATGGGCTTCAACGACGTGGACGACTCCCGCGACGGCATCGCGCGCTACCTGAGGCGCAACCCGTCCACCTGCTTTATCGCCGAACTGGACGGCGTACTTGCTGGGGTGATCCTCTCCGGCCACGACGGGCGGCGCGGGTTCATCCACCACATGGCCGTCGCGGAGGCGTTTCGCCGCCGGGGCGTGGCCACCGCGCTGTTGGGCCGCGCGCTGGACGCCTTGAAGGACGAGGGCATCACAAAAGTCGCCTTGTTGGTATTCCGCACCAACGAAGCCGGCAACGCCTTCTGGGAGAAGATGGGCTTTGCCGTGCGCGAGGATCTGAACTATCGCAACCGCGCGCTGGCGAAACTCACGCGGATCGATACATGACGGAGGAGGGAATCGCATGTCGGGCGGCTTTCTGCCGGTGAACGCGAAGGAGGCGCGCGCCCTGGGCTGGGACGCGCCGGACTTTGTGTACGTCACCGGCGACGCCTACGTGGACCACCCCTCCTTCGGCCTGGCGATCATCAGCCGCGTGCTGGAACACGCCGGGTATCGCGTGGCGATGCTCCCGCAGCCGGACTGGCACACCTGCGAGCCGTTTAAAGAATACGGCAGGCCGAAGATCGGCTTCCTCGTCACGGCGGGCGTGATCGACAGCATGGTGAACCACTACACCGCCGCGAAGAAGAAGCGCAGCGAGGACGCCTACTCTCCGGGCGGAAAGGCCGGACACCGGCCCGATCGCGCGACCATCGTCTACTGCAACCGCATCCGCGAGGCCTACGGCTCCGTGCCGATCGCCATCGGCGGGGTGGAGGCGTCGCTGCGGCGCTTTGCCCACTACGACTACTGGGACGACCGCGTGCGCAACTCGATGCTGGTGGACAGCGGCGCGGACGCGCTGATGTTCGGCATGGGGGAGCGCAGCATCTTGAGAGTGGCCGAGTGGATGGCCTCGGGGCGCGACTTTTCCGGGATGCGCGCGCCCGGCACCTGCGTGATGGCCGGGGAGGTCCCCGCGGGCTTTGCCGAGATCCCCTCGATGGAGACTGTGGCGAAGGACCGGCGCGCCTACGCCGAGGCGTTTAGGACGCAGTACGTCGAGCAGGACCCGGTGCGCGGCAAGCCCCTCGCCCAGAAGCATGGCAAAAAGTGGCTGCTGCAAAACCCGCCGGACATGCCGCTTTCGCAGGCGGAGCTCGACGCGGTGTACGCGCTGCCCTACATGCGCGCGTACCATCCGATGTACGAAAAGGACGGCGGCATCCCCGCCATCGAGGAAGTGAAGTTCTCGATCGCGTCGGTGCGCGGCTGCTTCGGCGCGTGCTCGTTCTGCGCGCTGACGTTCCACCAGGGCAGGATCGTCACGGCCCGCAGCAAGAAGAGCATCCTCGAGGAGGGGCGGCTTTTGACGAAGCAGCCCGGCTTCAAGGGCTACATCCACGATGTCGGCGGCCCCACGGCGAACTTCCGCCGCCCCGCCTGCGACAAGCAGCTGAAATCCGGCGCGTGCGCGAACCGCCAGTGCCTGTTCCCCAGGCCCTGCCCGAACCTCGTGGCCGACCATCGCGAGTACATCGACATCTTGAGAAGCCTTCGGCAGCTGCCGGGCGTGAAGAAGGTGTTTGTGCGCTCCGGCGTGCGCTATGACTACGTGCTGGCGGACAAGAAGGGCAATTTCCTGCGGGAGCTCGCCGAGCACCACGTCTCCGGGCAATTGAAGGTCGCCCCGGAGCACGTCAGCCCGCGGGTATTGCACTACCTGGGCAAGCCGGACGTGGAGGTCTACGACGAGTTCGTCAAGCGCTACAAGCAGGTGAACCAGGCGCTGGGCCTCAAGCAGTACCTGGTGCCCTATTTCATGTCCAGCCATCCGGGCTGCACGCTGGACGACGCCATCGCGCTGGCGGTGTATATGAAGCGCACCGGCCAGCACCCGGACCAGGTGCAGGACTTCTATCCGACCCCCGGCACGCTCTCCACGGCCATGTTCTACACCGGGCTCGACCCGCGCGACATGAAGCCGGTCTACGTGCCGCGCGATCCGCAGGAGAAGGCCATGCAGCGCGCGCTGATGCACTGGTTCAAGCCCTACAACCGCGAAGGACCTGATCGGGTGGGGGAAAGAATGTTTGATACCGCCCCGGGAGATCAAGGGCAGGCATCCGGAAAAGCCGGAACGCAGACATGAACCGCCCAATAACCGACACGGCGACCATCCGACGCGCAACAAGCGCCCGGACAGGGGCAGTAAACATCATCGATAATTGTAGGGGCGGCGATGCGCCGCCCGCCGGGACCGACCAATCGCAATGACGCGAGCGGGCGGCGCATCGCCGTCCCTACGCCCAAACAGTCATCCGAGGATACACGATCAACAAAGGGGGAGGCATCACCATGAAAAAGGGCGATCTGAAGCGCGCCCAAATCCTCGACGCGGCCGAGCGGCTGTTCTTCGAGAAGGGCTACGACCGCACCTCCGTGCAGGACATCCTGGACGCGCTGGGCATGTCGAAGGGCGGCTTTTACCACTACTTTGACAGCAAGGAGTCCGTGCTCCGCTCCGTCAGCGAGCGCCGCGCCGAGACCCGCTTTGAGAAGCTCTCGTCGGAGCTCTACGGCGTGCGGCGCAGCCCCGTCGAGCGGCTGAACCTGCTGCTGGGCATGGCCAACCTGTTCGAGGCGGAGGACGTGCGCTTTGCCGCGCTGATGCTGCGCCTGTGCTACGTCGAGGGCGACGCCTCCATGCGCGATCACCAGCGCCGCATCCTGCTGGACCGCCTCGCGCCCTACGTGGCCGACGTGATCGACGAGGGCGTGCGCGACGGCAGCTTCCACGCGCGGCACCCGATGGAGGTGGGCCGCCTGCTGCTGCTGCTGGCGCTGGACACCGACGAGGAGGCCTGCCGCATGCTGGCCGCCGAGCCGGACAACCCCGACGCCGCCATCGGCATGCTGGAACTGCTCAACGCCTGGCGCGACGCCGCGGAGAACCTGATCGGTGCGCCCTATGGCTCTGTCCGGCTGTTCGACGCGGCGAAGATGGTCGGCGACTGGCAGGCCGCCGCGGCGCTGATGAAGGAATGAAGCGCATGAGAAGGCGGATTGCCATGTTCTTGGTCCTCGCGCTGCTGGCGTGCGCCGCGCTCGCGGAGGACGTGTCCGGCGCGCTGCCGGGCATCCAGCCCATGCCGACGCTGCCCGCCCCGGAGAAGCTGCTGCCACAGGCGGAAATGACGGACGACGGCCCGGACGCGGCGGAGGAGATGGTCGAGAGCGTCGTGATGGAGCTGGTGGCGCAGAAGCTGCCGCTGTCGGGCGTGAAGATCGGCATCGACCCCGGCCACCAGGCCCACGGCAACAACGAGCGCGAGACCGTTGCGCCGAACAGCACCGAGAAGAAGGCCAAGGTGACCTCGGGCACATCCGGCGCTTCTACCGGCATCGCCGAATACGTGACGAATCTGGAGATCTCGCTGAAGCTGCGCGACGCGCTTCAGAGCCAGGGCGCCGAGGTCTACATGACCCGCGAGAGCCACGACGTGGACATCTCTAACCAGCAGCGCGCGCAGATGATGAACGACTATGGCGTGGACCTGGTGCTTCGCATCCACTGCGACGGCTCGGAGAACCGCTCGAAGAGCGGCATCGCCCTCTATTGCAGCCGGTCGAACGCCATCGCGGAGGAGAGTTTTCGCGCCGCCGAGGCCATATTGCCGCGCGTGTGCGAGGCCACCGGCGCGAAGGCGAACGGCATCGTCCAGAACGACAACTACACCGGCCAGAACTGGTCCACGGTGCCCTGCATCATGGTCGAGTGCGGCTTCCTGTCCAACCCCGACGAGGATCGCCTGCTCAACGACGCCGACTACCAGTGGAAGCTTGCCGCCGGCCTGACGAACGGGATCATCGACTATATTGGCGCGAGGGAATAGGGAGAGTTGACAGGGGAGCCAAGTCCCTCTTGCCTCCCCTGTGTAAGGGGAGGTGGCGCGAAGCGCCGGAGGGGTTGTCCAATTTCTGGCTCAATCATACCGGAGAAAACCATTATGCAATCCAAAATCCCCCAAAACATCATTATGGCCTTCATATCCGCCGCCCGCGCGGCATTCGCCGACGATCTCGTCGGCGTCTACCTGCACGGCTCCGCGGTGATGGACTGCTACAACCCCTCCGTCAGCGACCTGGACTTCATCGTCGTCGCCTGGGAGCCGCCGCATGACGCCGCCCGGCGCGCGTTCATGGACGCGGTGGCGCGCCTCGACGCTGAAACGCCCGGCAAGGGCATCGAAATGAGCGTCGTCACGGCGCGGGCCTGCAAGCCCTTCGTCTACCCGACACCGTTCGAGCTGCACTACTCGCGGATGCACGCGGCCTGGTACGCGCGCGACCCCGGGGACTACGTCGAAAAGATGCGGGGCGCGGACGCGGATCTCGCGGCACACTTCACCGTGATCCGCAGCCGGGGCGTCTGCCTGTGCGGCGCGCCGATCGATGCGGTGTTCGACCCGGTGCCGGAGGCGGACTACATCGATTCCATCCGGGAGGACGTCTTGGGTGCGGAGGCGGAGATCGCCGAAAACCCGGTGTACCTGACGCTGAATCTTTCGCGAGTGCTGGCGTATCTGCGGGACGGGCGCGTCCTCTCCAAGCGGGAGGGCGGCGCGTGGGCGCTTCAAAACCTGCCGGAGGCGTATCATCCCCTGATCCGCGCCGCGTTGGATGCCTACGGTGGCTCGGGGCGGATGGATTTCGATCCGGCACTCGCCCGGCAGTACGCGCGGGACATGCTCGCGCGCATCTCTGAGGGGCGAAGCGCCGCACGCTAAAGATCCTTCATTTCGTTCAGGATGACAATGAATACTTTTCCAAATCTGTCATCCTGAGCGTAGTGAAGGATCTTTTTGCGCCAAAGCGACATATTTTATACCAACTTCCATCTAAACCATAGATAAAATCCACTGTCTGCCAGTGATGCTCTGAATGACACTGGCAGGCAGATTTTTGATTACGTCACACAAACGATCAATCACTCTATCCAAAGTTTGGAAGACCTCGTTTCTAAAGCCGCGTTTGCGGATTTCTTTCCAGATTTGTTCAATGGGATTCATCTCCGGGGTGTACGGCGGAATGAAAATTAGAGTGATGCGTCTGGGAACCTTCAAGTCGTTTGCTTTGTGCCACATTGCTCCATCGCATACCAACAGAATTTGATCGTTCGGATATGCCTTGGCCAGTTCGCCGAGAAACACATTCATACAATCCGTATTGCAGTACGGCAGCACCAGGAAAAAGCTCTCTCCGTTCTTTGGTTCCACTGCCCCATAGGCATATCGATATTCACGGATGTGATGACATGGAACCGATGGCCGCTCACCTTTCCTGCACCAGCAGCTCTTGGGTTTGTTGATACGCCCGAATCCGGCTTCGTCCTGGAACATTAGTCTCACTTTTTGGCCGGGGTTTTGGGCAACTATTTCAGCGTATCGAGTTTTATTTTTTTTGAGGAGTCTTGCTCCTCTTGGCTCGCCGCTTTCGGATGCTTCGGTCTCGGCATCACTTTTCGCCAGCCGTTCCGCTGCATTACCCGGTACACATAATTGCAACTGGTTTCTCGCCCCAGGTGTTCTTCCAGTTTCTTGCGTACTGTCTCGGCTGTCAGCATCTTACCGGCTTCGGCTTCTTCCTCACATTCTGCCAGCAACTTCGCTTCCTCTGCTTCGCTCATATTCCGTCGGTGGCTTGTTTGCTTGATCCGGCTGTACTCCGCCAACCCCTGTGCCTTGTACGTCTGGATCAGCGTTGTAACATACATCTTGTTGAATCCTGTTTTCTCTGCGATTTCTGCATTACTCTTCTTTGCATACCGCAGTTCCAGTACTTCCAGCCGTTTCGCTACCCGCTTATTCTTGTTTACTTTGCTTGCTTCCTTGATTTCCTTATATTCTGCTTCACTGATCTTTAGCATTTCCCATCACCCATATACATTATATCACATCTTTTGTTCGTTGTATAGGGTTTAGATGTAAATAAGTATAAAAAGCCGCGTCGGTCACTTCATGACCGACGCGGCTTTATGACAGCCTTTTTGCGTTCCTATGCCGACGCGCGGCGCTTCCACGCGCCACAGAGCAGGTAGGTGAAGCCGATCAGGAACGGCACCAGCCCCGACAGCGCGTTGCCGAACCAGAAGCCGCGGATGCCCATGCCCAGCGTCACGCCCAGGAGGAGCGCCAGGCCGATGCGGCACACCATGCCGTCCAGCAGCGCCACCAGCAGGTTCAGCCGCGAGTTGCCCGAGCCGTTGATCAGCGCGAAGCTGGCCGGGCGCAGCGTGCAGCCGAGGTACTGCACCATCGCGACGGGGATGTAGGTGATCGCCATTTGAAGCACCTCGGGATCGCTGGAGAACAGGCCGAACAGCCACTCGGGCTTCAGGGCGGTGATCGCCGCGAAGATGCCCGCCGGGATCGCCACGATCCACAGCGCGTGCAGCACGATCTTCGGCACGCGCTTCACCTTGCCCGCGCCCAGCGACTGCGCCACCATCGCGCCGCCCGCCGAGGAGATGGCCTGCGATACCACGCCGATCATCGTCTCCAGCTTGCGCGCCACGCCCGTCACCGCCACGGCCACGGTACCGTAGGTGTTCACGTAGGCGTTCACGAACAGCATCGAGAACGTGATCGCGGCGGACTGGATCACCATCGGGATGCCCAGCGAGATCAGCGGCTTCGTGACGGACGGGTACATCCGAAAGTGCGCGAGCCTGAAGTCGAAGCCGATCTGTTCGCGGTTTTTGTACAGAAGCCGCAGCGCGAACAGGAAGCTGACGGCCTGGCCGATCACCGTCGCCAGCGCCGCGCCGCGCGGGCCCATGCCCAGCGGACCGACGAACAGTATGTCCAGCACCACGTTGATGACGGACGCGATGGCGATGAACAAGAACGGGTGCTTGGAGTCGCCCATGCCGCGCAATATGGCCGACACCAGGTTGTAGCCGTAGATGAACAGTGTGCCCCAGATGCAGGTGACGCTGTACTGGCGCGTGAACTCCCAGATGTCCTCCGGCGTGTTCAGCCAGTCGATGATCGTCCGGTAGGAGAGCAAGAACACGCCCATGATGACCACGGCCAGGCTCATCAAGAGCGTGAACAGCGTGCCCACCATCTCGCCGACCTTGTCGCGCCGGTCCTCGCCCACGTAGCGGGAGATCAGGATCTGCCCGGCGTTGGAGAAGCCCATGGCCACGAACGTGATCAGCATCAACACCTCGCCGCCGATGGACACGGCGGAGAGCCCGCGCGTGCCCACGAAGCGCCCGACCACGATCATGTCCACCATGTTGTAGACCATCTGCAAAAGCCCCGACAGAAACAGCGGCAGCGAAAAGCGCAGCAGCGTCTTGGGAACGCTCCCGGTCGTCAGGTCCCGAATGATCTTCGCCATGGTCTGTGCCTCGCAGTTTGTTTCTTATGTGTGCCCCGTGCGGGGACGATTCATGTATGCGCCCGCCCGCGGCGGGCCTCATGGCAGAAGATTACCATAAATCGGGCGGTGAAGCAACCGCATATCGTTTCCGAATGTTATTTTTTCATTTTATGGCGTCAAAACCGCGCTTTTTCAATTGACTTTTCCCCCGAAAACAGATATAATCATTCGGTAAGCCGCTCGAAACCGGCTTAAAACGTATGTTCGGATGGTTCATGAACCTCCGGCTGCTGCCAAGTTTCGGCGAGATTTTTGTATAGGAGGTGCAACGCGTGTACGCAGTCATTAAGACCGGTGGCAAGCAGTACCGTGTTCAGCAGGGCGACGTTATCTTCGTAGAGAAGCTCAACGCTCAGGCGGATGAAGCGGTTACTTTTGACGAGGTTCTGCTCGTCGGCGAAGCGGACCAGGCCAAGGTCGGCACGCCCGTGGTTGAAGGCGCGAAGGTCGAAGGCAAGGTCCTGGCCCAGGTGAAGGGCAAGAAGATCGTCGTCTATAAGTACAAGGCCAAGAAGAACGAGCGCAAGAAGCAGGGCCATCGTCAGCCCTACACCAAGGTTGAAATCACGGCCATCAACGCCTGATGAAACCCTCTGGCAACGCCGTCGCCTTCTTTAGAAGAGCCGACGGGGCCCTCACGGGCTATCGGGCATCGGGGCACGCGGGTTACGCCGAGGCCGGGCAGGACATCGTCTGCGCCGCCGTCTCCGCGCTGACCCAGAGCACGCTGAACGGGCTTACAAACGTCCTGAAGGCGCCCGTGATGTTCGAGATCGACGATGAAGCCGCCATACTGGAGGCAAGACTGTCGCCTGAAGCGACCGAGGCGCAGGTCAAGCAAGCCCAGCTGCTGCTTGAAACCCTGCTCGAGGGGCTTCGGGCCATCGAGAGGAGTTATCCTCGAAACGTTCGCATATTCTTCGAAGAACGGAGGTAAAGCACATGTTCATGATGAATCTTCAGCTCTTCGCTCACAAGAAGGGAATGGGCTCCTCCCGCAACGGCCGTCGTCAGCGCGGAACGAAATTCCATCCCGGCAAGAACGTGGGCATCGGCGATGACGATACCCTGTACGCGAAGCTGGATGGCGTCGTCAAGTTTGAGCGTCTGGGCAAGACCCGCAAGCAGGTCAGCATCTATCCCAAGACGGAAGTTGCGGCGGAATAATCCACATCGGATCGACGAAGCGCGCCAAGGTCAAAAGACCTTGGCGCGCTTTTTGTGTACAAAGATTCAACGCTTCGCCGTCGCGCCCATCGCCGCGGCCCAGGCGGAGGCCTCGGTCTCGTCGCTTCTTACCTGCCGCAGCGCGAGTATGAAGCGGCCCTCGGTGTTCGTGTAATCGCAGGTGACCAGCAGCAGCAGCTTATCGCCGTAGCGCACGTCCAACGGGATCCTGAACCGCGAGCGGCTCTGCAGCTTCAGCACGAACTTGTCGAACTCTGTTTCGTCGAATATGAACTGGCGCACGTCGAAGTAGCGGCGGTTGCCGGGCTCCATGCTGGCGGTGAACGCGGCGAACACCACGTAGGCGCGGTTTTCGTACAGCGTGTCGAAGTGGATCACCGAGTGCTGGCGCAGATAGTCGATATCCTCGTAGCTGTCCAGACGGCCGAACATCGTGTTGTCCTTCATGTTGTGGCCGTAGACCAGCAGGCAGTCGTCCTCCGGCACCAGCCGGTTCAGCCCGTCCATGAACAGCGCGCCCTCGCGGGCCTCCGCGCCCTCGAAGCTGTGGGAGAGGTAGAATTCGTTGTCGTTCTCCTTCTGCGCCACCGGCAGGGCCAGCATGCCGTCGATCTGTAAAAAGGCCACCGTCTCCGGGTTCAGCGCCAGGAGCTTGGCGAAGCCCGGCTGCGCCGGCGGCGCGGTGGGCAGCGCGTAGACCTGCGTGTTGGCGTCGGGGGTGGGGATCAGCACGTCCTCCACCACGGGCATGTCCGCGCCGAAGGCGACCGTGGGCGCGGGGGAGGGCGTCGGCTCGGCGGTGGGCAGGGGCGTGGGCTCGGCGGTGGGGAGGGGCGTGGGCTCCGCTGTGATAACAGGCGTGGGCTCTGCCGTAGGAACAGGCGTGGGCTCTGCCGTAGGAACAGGCGTGGGCTCTGCCGTAGGAACAGGCGTGGGCTCTGCCGTAGGAACAGGCGTGGGCTCTGCCGTGATAACAGGTGTCGGTTCTTCTGTAATGACAGGCGTGGGCTCTGCTGTGATAACCGGCGTGGGTTCCGCTGTAGGAACCGGCGTCGGTTCTTCCGTGACGACTGGCGTCGGTTCGGCGGTGGGGATGGCGGTGACGGTGACGGTCAGCACGTTGTCTCGACCCTCGTACAGGTCGGCGTAGCGCCGCGCGTCGTTGCGCACGCGCCCGCGGTTGACGTACCACCAGCTCACGTAGGCGGACAGCCCCAGCATGATCAGCGCCAGCGCGACGCAGAACGTCGTGAGCGCCGCTCGCTTCTGCCGCCGCTTCCTGCCGCGCGCGCGATTCGCCTGTTGCCGAGTTGCCTTCTTCACGGGAGCCTCCACGAAATCTGATGGCTTCATTATAAACCGCGCGGGCGGGAAATGCAAGCAAATCCAGCGGAGCTAAGGCGGCATCATTTACCTGGTGACGAAAGGACCTCTTCCGTCTTTCTGCGAAATTGCAAGCAATTTCGCCGAAATCCACCTTCCCCACCGGGGGAAGGCTTTTAACGGCGTTTTCAGAAGCCTTCCCCTTTGGGGAAGGTGGCCCGCCGCAGGCGGGTCGGAAGAGGTCCTTTTGCAAACGATGAGCAAATGATGTCGTTCTGTGGCAGGGGCCCTCCGCCGCATATCCCCTCCTTCGCGCTCATAAGCTGGAGGTGAAAATGCAAGCAGGAGGCGCGTTTCATGGATCAGAACACATTGTACCGGGATATTGCGGGCCGGTGCGACGGCGACATATACCTGGGCGTCGTCGGTCCGGTGCGCACCGGAAAGTCGACCTTTATCAAGCGGTTCATGGAACTGCTTGTGCTGCCAAACCTACAGGACGCCGGGGCGCGGGACCGGGCCACCGACGCGCTGCCCCAGAGCGGCGCGGGCCGCACGATCATGACCACCCAGCCCCGCTTCGTGCCCGACGAAAACGCGGCGAAGGTGCGCCTGCGCGACGGCGCGGAGGCCCGCGTGCGGCTGGTGGACTGCGTGGGCTACCTGATCCCCGGCGTGCTGGGGCTCAGCGAGGGGGAGGGGGCGCGGATGGTGCGCACCCCCTGGTTCGACCACGACATCCCCTTCGAGGAGGCCGCCGAGCTGGGCACGCGCAAGGTGATCCGCGAGCACGCCACGATCGGCGCGGTGGTGACCACCGACGGCAGCGTGGCGGACATCCCCCGCAGCGCCTACGAGGAGGCCGAGGCCCGCGTGGTGTCGGAGCTGAAGGCGCTGGGCAAGCCGTTCGTCGTGGTGCTGAACGCGAAGAACCCGACCGATCCTGAGACGGTGAAGCTGCGCGACGCGCTCTCGGAGCGCTACGGCGTGCCCGTGACGGCCGTGAACGCGCAGACCATGGGCATGGAAGAGCTGAACGGGCTGCTGACCGACCTGCTGTTCGAGTTCCCGATCCGCGAGGTGCGCGTGCAGACCCCGGCGTGGCTCACGGCGCTGGCGGAGGACCACTGGCTGGGCCAGTCGGTGCTGGGCAGCGTCCGGCAGGCGGCGGGGCAGATGCGCCGCGTCCGGGACCACGAGGCGCTGCGCGCGGCGCTGGACGCCAACGAGTACGTGGAAAGCGCGCAGCCGGTCAGGATCAACCTGAACGACGGCACGCTGGAGTACCGGCTGGATCTGAAGGACGGACTGTTCTACCGCGTGCTGGGCGAGGCCTGCGGCGAGAACATCGACGGCGAGGCGCACCTGTTCGAGTTGATGCGGCAGTTGGTGTCCTCCAGGCGCGCATATGACAAGGTCGCGCAGGCGCTGGACGAGGCGCGGCGCACCGGCTACGGCGTGGTGCCGCCCGCGATGGACGAGCTGGCGCTCCAGCCGCCGGAGCTGGTGAAGCAGGGGCCGAATACGAGTGTGCGATTGCGGGCCAGCGCGCCGTCGCTCCAGCTGGTGCGGACCGACGTGCGCGCGGAGGTGACACCCTTCGCCGGGTCTGAGAGCCAGTCCCGCGCACTGGCGGATTCGCTGGCCGAGCAACTCAGTCAGGGCGACGAGGCCGTCTGGGACACCGAGATCTTCGGCAAGACCCTGGGCGACCTGGTGCGCGAGGGCATGAACGGCAAGCTGAACAACCTGCCCGAGGACGCGCGGATCAAGCTGCGCGAAGCGCTGGAGAAGATCGTCAACGAGGGCGGCGGGGGAATGATCTGCATCATGCTGTGAAGAAACGCGGCGGGAAACGCCTTCCCGCCGCGTTTCTTCTTATTTATGCCCGCTAACGTTAACAGGAGCGCAACGCAAATGTGCCATATGAATGGTAGAATAAAGTGTATGCGTATGCGCAGCGACAATCCGACACGAAAGCGGTGCGAGGATGCAGGACAGAACCAATCCGGCAAGGCCCATCAAAGTCAAGACGAGCCCCCCTTCCGCGGCCAAGCGCCCGGCGGGCGCCGCGAAGCGCGCCCCCTCGAAGCGCGCCGCCCACGGCAAGCTGACGCCCAAGCGCATCGCCGGGCGCGTCGGCATGTCCGTCGGCACGGTGATCGCGCTGGTGCTGGTGGCCGCCCTCGGCGCGGGCTTTGTGGCCTTCCGCGGGCCGTCCCAGAGTCTGGGCGACCTGCTGACCGTCACGATGCTGGAGACCAGTGCGCTGAAGTTCATCCCCCGCATCTATTACAACAAGGCCGAGGTGGACGAGATCCTCGCGCGCAACTCCGTGGTCGCGGACGACAGCGAGACCGACACCTCGCTGATCGTGGTCGCGGGCCCGACGCCGGAGCCCGGCAGCGAGGCCGAGGCCGCGGTGCCCACGCCCGCGCCGGAAAACGTGATCATCTCCGAGGATGGCATCGACGTCTGCCAGGTGCACGGGGCGACGTTCAACGGCTGGATGATGATCGTGCACGATCCCTCCCGCGTGGGCGTCGGCGTCTGCCGCGAGGAGTTCTCTTCCTCCAAGCCCGGCATGCGCCTGAAGGAGATCGCCGCGCGCTACGACGCGGTGGCGGCGGTCAACGGCGGCGGCTTCTCCGACGAGGGCGGCGTCGGCAACGGCGGCAGGCCCATCGGCCTGGTGATGGCGGGCGGAAAGCTGCTGAACAAGGCGCGCCCGAACGCCGATCACGGCACCGTGGTCGGCTTCAACCAGGACAATGTGCTCGTCGTGGGCAAGTTCACCAGCGAGCAGGCCGTGGAAAAGGGCCTCAGGGACGCGCTGGCATTCGGCCCGGCGCTGGTGGTGAACGGCGAGGCGGCGCAGGTCTCCGGCTCGAGCTCCGGCCTGAACCCCCGCACGGCCATCGGCCAGCGGGCGGATGGCGCGGTGCTGCTGCTGGTGATCGACGGGCGGCAGGCCTCCAGCCTCGGCGCGACCTACGCCGACATGATCACGGTCCTGCTGGAGTACGGCGCGATCAACGCCGTGAACCTGGACGGCGGCTCGTCGTCGCTGATGTACTACAAGGGCGAATACCTGAACAAGGGCGTCATACTCACCGGCGACCGCGACATCCCCGACGGGTTCATCGTTCGCTGACGGGAGGCTGCCATGAACAAGAATAAGCGGAAAAACGGCCTCCAGGGCCTCTGGGCCAGCCGGTTCTATCGCGTCTACTTCATCGCGGTGTCCGTGGCGCTGCTGGCGATCGCCATCGGGCTGATCTGGCTGCGCGGCGTGGTGCGCGACTACGAGACGGCCCAGCCGGTGCACGCCGCCAAGGTGGTGGCGGAGCTGTTCGAGCGCGGCGACTACGACAGCCTCTACGCCTTCGACACCTCCGCGCAGGATGCGTACAACGGCGACGAGGCCTTCTACGTGGACAGCCTGAACCAGCTGACGCAGGGCAAGGCCATCGGCTGGCGCGAGGCGTTTTCGTCCGATCCCGACGAGAAGAAGTACACCGTGACGCTGGACGGCGACAAGTTCGCGTCCTTCACGCTGGTGCCCAGCGGCGAAACCACCGCCCACGGCAACCGGCTGTGGCAGCTGGGCAGCGTGACCACGAACGTGGCAGTGCAGGAGCCCGACCAGCCCGCGCAGGTGCAGGGCGATTTGGAGAACGGCGTCTACAGCACGTTTACCGTGCCCACGGGCTACACCGTGACGGTGGACGGCGTGACGATGACGGAGCAGAACGTCGCGCGCGCGGGCATCCCCGTACTGCCGGAGGGCTTTTTGCCCAGCGGCCTCGAGGGCCCCACGATGGTGGAATACGCCTACTACGCCAGCGACGCCCCGGCCATCGCCGTGACGGACGATACGGGCGCGGCAGTGGAAGCGGTCGCCACGGCCGACCACGCCTGGCGCTGCGAGCCGAAGGAGAACGAGCAGATGCGCGAGCAGCTCTCCGAGGCCATCGTCAAGCTGGGCGAGCGCATCGCCAAGTACACCGTGGACGACCTGTCCCGCGACCGCATCGGCTGCGCGCCGGATTCCCCGGCGGAGGCGATCCTCAAGAAGTTCAGCAACAGCTGGGCGCCCAGCCACAAGTCCACGCGCGTGGTGAACCCGAAGGTCTCCGAGTTTTACATGATCTCGGACGAATGCTTCACCTGCCACGTGTCCTTTGACTTCGTGCTCACCTCGAGGCGGGAGAACGACTACAACTATCCCACGTCCTACACCCTGTGCGTCATCAAGCGCAAGGGCAAGGGCGCGCTGTACAACATCATCTTCCACTAGATGCCGGAGGCAACATGCAGAAGAACAAGACCAAGAAGCTGACCCGGGCCCAGCGCCGCCGCAGGCGCAAGATCCGCCGCGTCGCCTGGCGCAGCGGCCTGTGCGTGCTGACGCTGATCGGCCTGGTGCTCATCGCCGCGCTCAGCGCCGGGCAGGCGGCCTTCAACGGCCCCTCGCAGACGGTGGGCGACCTGCTGACCGTGTCCATGCTGGAGACCAGCGCGCTGAAGTTCGTGCCGCGCATCTTCTACGGCAAGGAAAAGATGGCCGAGGTCGTGGCGCGCAACTCCGTGTCGGACGAGCCGGATGAGACGGACACCTCGCTGATCGTGGTGGCCAAGCCCACGCCCGCGCCCGACCCGAACGCCGAGCCGGACGAGCCCGAGGCCGAGGCCACCGTGGCCCCCACGCCCACGCCCGCGCCGGCCAACCTGATTTCCAGCGAGGACGGCATCGAGATCTACGGCGTCAAGAGCGGCACCTACACCGGCTACATGATGGTGGTGCTGGACCCCGCCCGCGTCACGGTGGGCACCTGCCGCGACAAGTTCACCAACGAGCGCGGCCTGCAGCTGAAGGACATCGCCGCGCGCTATGACGCGCTGGCGGCCATCAACGGCGGCGGCTTCGAGGACGTCGGCGGCGTCGGCAACGGCGGCAAGCCCGTGGGCCTGGTGATCTCCGAGGGCAACGTGATGCACACCGGGGACGCCGGGAAGTACAACATCACCGTGGGCTTCAACCAGGACAACATCATGATCATCTCCAAGGACATGTCCAAGGGCGAGGCCGAGAAGAAGGGCATCCGCGACGCCATCACGTTCGGCCCGGCGCTGATCGTGAACGGCGAGCCGGTGAGCGTGAAGGGTGCGAGCTCCGGCCTGAACCCGCGCACGGCCATCGGCCAGCGGGCGGACGGCGCGGTGCTGATGCTGGTGATCGACGGCCGCCAGGCCTCCAGCCTCGGCGCGACCTACTCCGACCTGATCTCGGTCATGCTGGAGTACAAAGCCATCAACGCCATCAACATGGACGGCGGCTCCTCGTCGCTGATGTACTACCACGGCGACTACCTGAACTCCGGCGTCGTGCTGACCGGCTCGCGCACCATGCCGACGGCGTTCATCGTGCGCTGACGGAGGGCCTATGACAAGGAAGAAGAAAAAGAGCATCCTCAAGAGCCGCTTCTACCAGGTGTACTTCATCGTGGTGGCGCTGGCGCTGATCGCGATATTCGTCGGCACCGTATGGCTGCGCGGCGTGCTGGCGGACTACGAGTCCGCCCAGCCCGTGTACGTGGCCGAGGAGGTGGCGAAGCTGTTTGAGGATGGCGACTACCAGCGCATCTACGAGCTGGACAGCTCCGCCGCGCAGATCGCCGAAGGCGACAAGGCGTTTTACCTCGCCAGTATGGCGGAGATCACCTCCGGAAAGACCGTGGACTGGAGCGAGGCCTTCTCCACGAACGAGGACGAGCGCAAGTACACCGTCACGCTGGACGGCGACCGCTTCGCCGCCTTCACGCTGGTGCCCAGCGGCGAGACGACGCGCCGGGGCAACCGCCTGTGGAAGCTCGGCGACGTGACCACGTTCGTCGAGCGCCGCGAGCCGGACCCCACGCCCACGCCCGAGCCCTCGGCCGAGCCCACGCCCGAGCCGACGCTCGTGCCGGAAAACCTGTACGAGTGCCGCGTGACCGTGCCCAGCAGCTACACCGTCTCCATCGACGGCGCGACGCTCAGCGAGGCGAACGCCCAGGTGTACCCGGAAATGCTGTTCGAGGACGGCTTCCTGCCCGAAGACGTGCAGAACCCGCTGATGACGACCTACATCTACGGCGCGGCGAGCGAGAGCCCCGTCGTGACCGCGACGGACGAGTCGGGCGCGCAGGCGACGCTGACGCCTTCGGAGGAGAAGGAGCGCAACTGGTCCTGCAAGCCCAAGGAGGACGACGCCCTGCACCAGCAGTACGGCGAGGCCGCGCTGGAGCTGGGCAGGAAGATCGCCAACTTCATGTCGAAGGACGCCTCCAAGAAGGGCATCACGAAGCTGTGCCTGCGGGGCAGCCCGGCGTGGGAGATCTTTGACAACCTCTCCAACCGCTTCGCCACGCCCCACACGGGCTACGACTTCCGCAACGAGGCCGCCACCGAGTTCTACCGGCTCTCCGACAACTGCTTCACCTGCCGCGTGAGCTTCGACCACGTCCTCAATACCAAGGAAGGCGAGAAGGTCTATCCCACGGCCTATACCTTCTGCCTGGTGAGCAAGGACGGCAAGGGCGGGCTGTACAACTTGCAGATCTATTAACATCAAATCGCGACCACCGGCTGTGCCGGTGGTCGCGATTTTTTACCCTCTCACAATGTGTATCGTGCAGCTCGTGTTCCCGATGTAATTGCGCTCGGCGTCGAAGTCGTCCAGCGATGCGCAGACGAACGCCGTCAGCCAGATGTCCGTGACGCGGCTGATCTGCTTGCCGGCGGTCAGCTTGATCGACGTGATCAGCGTGTCGGACTTCATCTGGCTGTCCTTCAGGTGCGAGTAGAACTGGTGCGGCTCGCGGTGGTAATCGTCGTACAGCCAGACCTCGATGAACTCCGTGTGCTCGATGTGCTTCGGCGCGAGCATCGAGTAGCGGATCTCGGTGCCGTCGTCCAGCGTGTAGCGCAGCGTGTAGCCGATCTTGCAGCGGTCGGCCTCGGGAAACGCCTTCCAGGCCGCGCCGAAGATGTCCCCGAAGAACGAGCCCTCCAGCAGCGATTCGTCCGAGGCGATCACCTCGAACGAGCCGATGTCCTTGCCCTTCTTCCACGGGGCGGCGAACGTGTCGCCCATGCGCACGCGGGGAGAGGAGCTTTTGCCCTGCGGCGTGTAGAACGACACGACGTCCGGCAGGCTCCCGGGCGCGGCTGTGGGCGTGGGCTCCGGCGAAGGCGTGGGCTCGGGCGTGGGCGCCGCCGTCGGCTCGGCGGTCGGCTCCGGGGTTTCGTGGACCTCCGGCGGCGCGGGTTCGGCCGCCATGGTTGGAACGGGCGCGTCCAGCGGGGCGGAGGCGGGCACGTCCGGCGCAGGCCTGCGCGGCAAAAGCGCCAGCACCAGCGCCGCCAGCGCGATCGCGCCCGCGGCGACGCCGCCGATCTTCAGCATGCGGGCGCGCCGCATCCGCCGCATTCGCGCCCGGTTGAGGGGTCTTGCCATGGGAACCTCCTGAATACACGGTTGATACGACAATTATAGCGCAATCGGGCGCAAAAGAAAAGTCGAAAGACACATTTTTTGCGGCGCGACAAATAAGGGTTGAAATATTTACGAAATAACTATATAATATATATGTGAGATTTTGCGCGCTTATGTGCGCTGTATTCGGGGGATTTCGATGAACCAGGCAGAGGAAAGCATCCGGCGCGAGCGCGCCGACAACGCAAAGAAGAAGCAGCTGCTCTATCGCCGTATCGGGGCGGGCGTGCTGGTGGCGCTGGCCATCGCGCTGGGCGTGTTCCTGCACACCATCGACCTGAGCGTCGGCAAGCTGATGTGGGGCGTGGCGCTGGCGCTGCTGCTGATCGAGGCGCTGTTGCTGGCGGTGAACCTGAAGGTATCCCGCGCGCTGCAGGCCGTGCTGGGCGTGCTGTGCATCGCGTTGCTGTGCATGGGCTTCTTGAAGCAGTACTACGTGCGCGTGGGCAACCGCTTCGTCCCCAAGTACAAGGTGATCACGCGCCTGACGGTGGACGAGGAGTATCCCAAGCACTTCACCGAGATGGAGAGCCTGCAGGATCTGAACATGCGCGCCTCCACCGTCGAGGACTTCGAGCCCATCCGCGCGCTGAAGGCGCTGGAGAAGCTGGACATCCGCGGGAACTACGCCTTCGACCAGGCCGAGCACGACGCCCTCGCAGACGCGCTGCCGAATTGCGACATCCGCTGGAGCGTGCCCGTCAAGAAGATCCACTTTGACAGCGCCGCCGAGGAGGTGGACCTGCGCGAGGTGGAGCTGACGACGGACGAGCTGCGCGCGCTGTTCGCCGCCTATCCGGATAAGCGCTTCGCCTACCGCGTGCCGCTGCTGGGCGGGCGCTACGCCCCGGATTCCACCGAGCTGGACCTCAAGGGCCGCGATGTGGACGCAGCCGCCATCGAGGACGCGCTGATGCTGCTGCCGCACGTCTCGCGCATCGACCTGCGGGGGACGCCCGCCTCCGCGCAGGACGTGGGCCATCTCATCGCCGCCTTCCCGGACGTGGATTTCTCGTTCACCTTCGACGTGCCCCAGTCCGCGATGACCACGGAGGACACCTGGGTGAAGGTCACCGGCGACTATGAGACGCTCAAGGCCTACGCGGACTTCATCGACTACATGCCCAAGCTGGAGCTGGTGGACGCCGGCGAGATCGAGCTGACCACCGAGCAGGTGGACGCCGTGAAAGCCCACAAGAACGGCGACAAGGTGCGCTACGGCATGGACGTGTTCGGCCGGAAGGTGACCAGCGACGTGACCGAGCTGAACCTCGACGGCGCGCCGGTGACGGACGTCGAGACGGTGGAGGCGTACCTGGCGTGCCTGCCGATGGTGACGAAGGTGTCGCTTTTGGACTGCGGCCTTTCGCAGGATCAGTGCGGCCAGCTGTTCGACGCGCATCCCGAGATCAAGTTCGTGTTCTGGATCACGTTCGGCAAGTACCGGATCCGCACCGACGTGACCGCGTTCAGCACGCAGCTGGGCGACGGCAACCGCTACGGCTTCAACGACAATACCTTCGCGCCCATCCGCTACTGCACGGACCTGATGATGCTGGACCTGGGCCACAACCACATCACGTCCATGGAGAACTTCAGCGGGCTGACGAAGCTGCGCGTGCTGATCCTGGCGGACAACCAGCTGACGGACATCGCGCCCATCGCCAACTTCAAGGACCTGGAGTTCTGCGAGCTGTTCCTCAACGACATCCCGGACATGAGCCCGCTGACGGGGCTTGAAAAGCTGGTGGACCTCAACATCTTCTACAACCCCGTGGGCCAGAACTACGAGGTACTGAAGTCCATGACGCAGCTCAAGCGCCTGTGGATCGGCGGCTGCCGCCTGTCCTCGGCGATGCTGAAGGACCTGCAGCGCGCCCTGCCCAACACGAAGATCAATGCCGAGGGCCGCGGCTCCACCGGCATGGGCTGGCGCAAGCACCCGCACTACGATACGCTCAAGCAGATGTACCTCGAGGAGCGCTACATCCCCTTCGACGATTCGCCGGACGCCCAGGCGGAGGCCGGAGAATAACAGCAAAAGAACGCCCCGTCGGCCAAGGCTTCCAGCCTGAGGCCGACGGGGCGTTTATTCTATCGATCCTATCCCGCCATCTGTATATACCGCAATAGCTCGCACAGCCGCCCGCACTCCATCTGCGCGACGCGCATCCTTGCGATGTCGTCCACCCCGTAGGGCGCGAGCGCCATGCCCAGCGCCGTCTGCGCGCGGAAGAAGTCGGCCCGGGCGTATTTGACGGCCTCGGCCGTCTCCTCGTCGCACATCGCCGCCCATTCCTCATACAGCGCGAACAGCGACTGGTCCCATCCGCCCGCCAGGTCCTCCCAGGCGTGCGCGTCGGGAGCATCGCTCCAGGTCAGCTCGTACTCGCCGTTCAAAAGCGCCGCGTGCTCGCCGCAGGGCAGCAGCGAGAGCGTGCCCGTCTCCTCGGACCACAGCTGGCAGAAGTCCTCGGCGAAGTCCATTTCCTCAGGTTCCTGATAGCCCATGTCGGCGTCGGCGGGCAATTCGCCCGAACGGATCTCGCACAGCTCCTCGGCGAACAGCCGCATCATCAGCATGCTCTGGCGCTCGACCTGCTCCGGGTCGCTTGGCCAGGCGGCAGCCATCGCGCCGCGCTGCGAGGCGAACGCGATCTGCCAGGCTTCCCAGGCGTCGGCCCAGGCCTGCTTCTGGTCGGCGGGGGCCTCCGCGACGCAGGCGTCAAAGAGCGTTTCGACCTCCTTCAGCCAAAGCGTGCCCGCCTCGGCGTAGCCCACGGCCTCGCAGGACTGCGTCAGCGCCGCTTCCCGCTGCTCAAGCGCCAGGTGGCGCGCGCAGCTGTCGCGCCAGGCGACATCGCGGGCGACGAACGTCTGGCAGTGCGGCGGGGGAACGTAGCCGCCGTCCTCCGCAAACGTTGCGCAGGTCAGGAGCATCGCCAGGATCCAGAGAACCGCCGTTTTCCGCATGCCGATCCCTCCTCATTCACAACTTTTATGCATTTTTCCGCCTCCATTATACAGGGTTTTCGGGCGCGTGACAATCCCCGGCACGCGCCGGAAAAACGGCCTCGCCAAAAGTGGTTGCATATCGCCGCCGTTTCGTGTATAATATAAACGGATTATTAGTAGTGGAGGGGGTCTTCCCATGAAGCTGATCGTTGCCATCGTACAGGATGAGGACGCTTCCCGGCTGATCAACCACCTGATGACGGAAGGCTATCGGGTGACGAAGCTGGCGACCACGGGCGGCTTCCTTCGCGCGGGCAATACCACGCTGCTGGTGGGCGTGGAGGACGACAAGCTGGAGAACGCCATGAGCGTGATCGAGAAGGTCTGCAAGAGCCGCAAGCAGATCGCTACGACGCCCTCGCCCATCTCCGGCACCACGGGCGTCTACGTGCCCTACCCGGTGGAGGTCACCGTGGGTGGCGCCACCATATTCGTGCTGGACGTGGAGCAGTTCAGGAAGATCTGAGGTTGAACTTGAAGATATCCGATTTTGCGGGTTACGGCGACAAGATGGAACAGCTGATGCGTTCGGTTCAAGCCGGGCGCATTGTTCATGCCCTGTTGCTCACCGGCCCGCACGGCTCCGGCAAGCGCACGATGGCGCGGCTGTTCGCGCAGGCGATGGTCTGCACCGGGCATGACAGGCCCTGCGGCGCCTGCCCGGCCTGCAAGCGCTTCCTGGCGGGCTCCCATCCGGACGTGCATGTGGTGCGGCCCGAAAAGAAATCCATCGGCGTGGACGAGGTGCGCGAGCTGATCGACGCGCTGGCGCTGCGGCCCTACGAGGGCGGGCGGCACATCGTGATCGTCGAGCAGGCGGACAAGCTGACGCCGAGCGCCCAGAACGCGCTTCTCAAGACGCTGGAGAGTCCGTCGGGCGAGGCGATGTTCTTCCTCGTCACCGACGCCCCCGGCGCACTGCTGCCGACGATCGTGTCGCGCTGCCAGACGGTGCGCTTTTCGGATCTGAGCGTGGAGGACTGCGCGGGCGTGCTCAAGCGCCGAGGCATCGAGCCTGAGCGTGCGCGGGAGCTGGCGGGCCTTTCGCAGGGCTCGGTGGGCCGGGCGCTGGAGATCGACGGTGACGGGGAGTATCGCGCCCTGCGGCAAAAGGTGCTCGCCTCGCTGGAGGCGCTGAACGGACGCGCCAGCGTGGCCGGGGCCGCGGCCCCATTGGAAGAGGACAAGGGCTCGGAGGACGCGATGCTCGGCGTGATGGAGATCTGGGCGCGCGATTTGATGGTCCTTCAAAGTGGCGCGCTTCCATATCAGTCGGGCGACGAGGCGCGGCTTCGGCGCAGCAAAATCGACGGGCGGGCGCTGCTTAACGGCGTCGTGCTGGCGCGGATGCAGTTGGCCAGCAATGTCTCGTGGCCGAACGCCCTTGAAAACATGTACTTTCAACTCACAGACAGCGGTTTGATCGGGAGGTAACCCAAGCATGGCAACGGTAATCGGCGTCCGCTTCAAGAAGGCGGGCAAGGTGTATTATTTCGATCCGGACGGCATCTGGCCGCATCCGGGCGACAATGTGATCGTCGAAACGGCGCGGGGCGTGGAGTTCGGCGAGGTGGTGACCGGCGCGCGCACCGTCAGCGACCAGCAGATCGTGACGCCGCTGAAGAAGGTGATCCGCGTGGCCAACGAGGAGGACATCCGCCGCGCCGAGGCCAACGAAAAGCGCGAGCAGGAGGCCTTCCAGGTCTGCCAGGAGCGCATCGCCAAGCACAAGCTGGACATGAAGCTGGTCAGCGTGGAGTACACGTTCGACAACAACAAGATCATATTCTATTTCACCGCCAACGGCCGCGTGGACTTCCGCGACTTGGTCAAGGACCTGGCCTCCGTGTTCAAGATCCGCATCGAGCTGCGCCAGATCGGCGTGCGCGACGAGGCCAAGATGCTGGGCGGCCTGGGCTCCTGCGGGCGGCAGATCTGCTGCGGCGCGTTCCTGGGCGACTTCCAGCCCGTGTCCATCAAGATGGCCAAGGAGCAGAATCTGTCGCTGAACCCGACGAAGATCTCCGGCCAGTGCGGGCGGCTGATGTGCTGTTTGAAGTACGAGCAGGACAACTACGAGGCCGTGCTCAAGCGCGTGCCGCGCGTGGGCAAGGACGTGATCACCCCCGACGGCGTGGGCGTGATCGCCGAGATCAACTGCATCAAGGAGACCGTGAAGGTGCGCGTGCGGGTGGACGACGACAGCTTCGACGTGCGCGAGTACGCCATCGACGACGTGCGCCGCCCCGGCCCCGAGGACGCCGCCGCCCTGAAGGACATGCCCCGGCCCGAGCGCAAGCCGCGCCGGCCGCGCCCCCAGCCGGAGAGCGAGCCAAAGGCCGCCGAGGGCGAGGGCGAGGAGGACGCGAAGAAGAAGCGCTATCCGCACCAGAAGGCCCCGAAGAACCTGTCCACGGACCAGTTCCTCGAGAAGCTGCGCGAGAACGGCGGGGCCACGCCGGTGGCCGCGCGCGAGCATCGCCGCCGCCGCGGGCGTGGAGGCAAGGGCGCGGAGGCGCAGCAAGACCAGCAGGCTTCGCAGGGCTCGCAGGGTTCTCAAACCCCGCAGGGCGCGGAAGCCCAAAATGGCCCGGCTCCCGAGGCCGGGGCGGGGGAGTAATTGTTAACAGTCACACAATCGTTAAAATTTATGGCGAAAAATCCTCGGAAAAGGCTGTACAAAATTGCTCCACTGTGTTATAATATTCTCAGCCCCGATTAGAAGACCTTTGAACCGCATCCCTCCGGTGGAACCCTACCGATGGCAGGAATCGGCAACAGAGACTATACATCGCACGGGCAACACAATTAGGAGGGTATTTTTCCATGTTCGAAGACAAGACTTTGGTATGCCGTGAGTGCGGCCAGGAATTCGTGTTTACCGCGTCTGAACAGCAGTTCTACGCCGACAAGGGCTTCCAGAACGAGCCCGGCCGCTGCAAGGCGTGCCGCGACAAGCGCAAGGCTGCCAATGGCGGCTTCAACCGCGCCGATCGCCCGATGTACGACGTGATTTGCGCCGAGTGCGGCAAGCCCACCCAGGTGCCCTTCCAGCCCCGTGGCGATCGCCCGGTGTACTGCCGCGAGTGCTTCGACAAGCAGCGCATGGAGAACCGCTGGTAAGCAACTCAAAAAAGCCCCTTCCGCAAGGAAGGGGCTTTTTGAGTGTGGAGTGTGGAGTGAGGAGTTGAAAAGATCCTTGACGCTTCGCTAAGCCTGTGGCAACTGCTTCGCTCAGGATAACAGGGTTGGCATTGCTCAAACGCTGTCATCCTGAGCGGAGCCTTGCGTTAGCAAGGCGTAGTCGAAGGATCTTGTCCCTCCGTAGGGGCGGCGTTGCGCCGCGGGGCGCGGTCCCATCGCCCGCTCCCAAAGCCTTCCCCTTTGGGGAAGGTGGCTGGCCGCAGGCCAGACGGAAGAGGTCGTTTTCCATCCCCGGCGGTATCTACGTGGCAATCCGGCTCCTTATTCTCTTCCCAGTGTTTCGTAAAACCGCACCGCCGCGGCAATCTCCCCGTCGTCAGGGTGCCCCTTGGCGATGCCGCCGACCAGCTTGAACGGGCCGAACGTGTCGAAGCCCTGGCAGTGATACTGCCCGATCTCCCGGCAATTCTTCCCCTCGACGACCTCGCGGATGCCCTTCAGGAAATTCCCGGCGGGCGCGCCGTGGGTGTAGACGAAGAACACGTCCTTGCCCTCCGGCAGATGCGCCTGCGCAAACGCGACGAGCTGCTTGGCATAGTTGGTGTAGTAGATGCCGGAGGCGAGGCCGATTCGGTCAAACGCGGACAGGTCGGCCTGCGGCTGCTCGGTCACGTCGATCAGCGTCACGGACGGGTCGGCCGCGGCGATGGCGTCCAGCAGCTTTTTCGTGTTGCCGTGGTGCTTGGAATAGTAGGCGATGGCCGTCTTCATGGTCTTTTCCTCGCTTGTCCGATGTCCTTCCCGCGCGGCGGACTTGGGCATCTGCATGTGGATGCGGATCATAGCTTGCGCATGAGCCCCAGCGCGACGACGCCCGGGCCGACGTGGCAGGCGATGCTGATGGGCAGCGGGTCGCCGGTGACGGTGAACTCGGGAAAGCGTGCCTGCACCTGCGCGTTCCACACGCGGCCGACGTCCGCGTCGCCGGTGTAGGCGGTGCGCAGCAGCATCGGCATGCCGGCAAAGCGCGTCTCCAGGTCCTTGCGCACGGCCTCGACCATCGTGTGCTGCGCCGCATGCAACCCGCGCACCTTCTTATATGTGTCCAGCCTGCCGCCCTGGATCTGCAGCACCGGCTTGATGTTCAGCACCGTGCCGATGGCGGCGACGGACGGCGTGATGCGCCCGCCCTTCTTCAGGTACTTCAGGTCGTCCACCGTCAGGTAGATGCTGGCGTCCAGCGCGGTCTCGTCCAGCTTTTGCAGGATCTGCTGGGCGTCGAGGCCCTCGTCGCGCCACTTGATGGCGTCGTACACCGACTGCTTCTGGCTGATGGAGATGCGGTGGTTGTCCGCTACGAACACGCGGTCCGGGTAGTCCTGCGCGAACAGCATCGCGCTCTGGCAGCTGCCGGACAGTGCGGAGGACATGGGGATGTAGATCACCTGGTCGAAGGACTGTAAAGCCTCGTCCCAGCAGCGCGTCACATCCTCGGGCGCGGGCTGGCTCGTGGCCACGCTCGCGCCGCCTGCGAGGCGCTCGAAGAACTCCGCGTAGTCCATGTTCACATTTTCCACGTAGCTGCGGCCGTTGACGGTGAACGGCATGGGCATCAGGAAGACGCCGCACGCCGCCGCCTCGCTGGCGTTCATGCCAGAATTGGTGTCGGTGATGATACCGATCTTGCGCATATCCAAAACCCCTCTGAAAGCTCGTTTGGCTATAGAAGCGATCAGCATTATTCTAGGGCATATGTATGGCAAATCAACGCACTTAGCCGGAGTATTGTGTTAAAACCTCTGAAGCATAAACCGGAACAGGTCAAAGTTCAGGTCCTCCGACAGCTCAAAGCAGCTGCCGGTCTTGCCGTAGTGCTTCTTGAGCGCGGCAGCGACGTCCTTCGCCATCTCGCGCTCAGGCAGCATCAGATAGGCCCTGCCGGAGGCGTCCAGCTGGCGCACGGCGAGGTCTACGGCGCTTGAGACGTCGCCCGCGATGTACTCGGGCCGGTTGAAGTAGTAGTTCTTGTCCAGGGCCGTGGCCAGCTCGCCCGCGGGCAGGTAGGCCGCGTCCCACGTGCGCGTGTCGCCGAAACAGGCGTAGGGCACGTTGAAGAACGTGTGCTCCAGCGTGGGCACGTCCTCGATCATGTCGTCCCAGGACGTGTCCACCACGTACCACAGGCCGTCCAGCCGCACGAGGCTCCAGGCGTGGCCCTTGCTGCCGGAGGCGTCGCGGGTCGTGGGTCCGCCGATCATCTCCACCTCCAGCCCCGCCAGCCGTCCCAGCAGGCGGAAGGCGTCGCAGTATCCGGCGCAGCGGCATTCGCCGTACTTGAAGAAGCCGTAGGCGTCGCCGCTGTGGGGCGCGAGGATGTCCAGCGTGTACTGGCAGTGGTTGACGACGTAGTCGTGGATGGCGAGTTCCTTCTCCCAGTCGGTCATGCCGGGCGCGATGATCTCATTGACGACGCCCTGCGCCTGCTCGGCCACGAACCGCGCCTCGTCGGTGAGCGCGCTCGTGTCGCCGGATTGCAGCGCGTGCAGCGCCGCTACGCCCGGCTTGAGCTCCACGCGCACGGAGGGCGGGTCGGCGTACGAGCGGTACTTGCTGAAGTAGTTGCTGAACTTGTCGGTGATGTCCGCGATCTCGCCCTGGCCGACGCCGAGCGATTGCAGCGACACGCTGTCCGCGCGGTTTTCGATCATCCACCAGTAGAGGGAGATCAGCTCCTCCTTCGTGGATATATCGGCCTGCGGAGGTTCGACGCCCCCGGTGGGCTCGGCGGTGGGCTCGGGGGTGACCTCGGGCGCGGGTTCGATCGTGGGCGCTTCGGAGGCGGTCGGAGCGGGGGAGGGCTCGGGCGGCGCGGGCCTTTCCGGGCGCCTCGCCAGCAGCGAGATCAGCAGGATCAGAATGAGCAGCGCGGCGAGTACAACCGCGGCCCACTGGAGCAGCCGCAGGCGGCGCAGGCGGCGGCGACGGTCGCGGTACAGATATGCGCTGACGCGCTTACCCTTGCCCATGCCGACGCCCCCTTTTGAGAGTTGAGAGTGGAGAGTGGAGAGTTGAGAGTGGAGAGTGGAGAGTTGAGAGTTTAGAGTTTAGAGTGGAGTGTGGAGTGAACCGTAGGGACGCCATAATTGGCGTCCGCGGCTGTTGCACTCTCAACTCTCTATACCCATCATATAGTATAACACGCCCATTCCTCGCGCGACACTCGCGCCGGCGGTTGTCACAAAATAGCCCAGTTTCGCGTAAAATAACGGATAAGCGGTTGTATTTTTCTTCACGCTGTGCTAAAATAGCGGTAATTTGGCGGTGATGGAGAGAGTAACCCGCAGGCGCGTCCCCAGAGAGCGGCCCCACGGCTGGAAGGGCGGCGGACGGCGGCGCGGGCGAAGTTCACTCCGGAGCTCCCTCGCAGAAAGGCGCGGCCGACTAGGCGGGGGCGGATTCATCCCCGTTATCACGATGAGAGACCCGCTTTCGCGGGTGAAATTGGGTGGTACAGCGGAGCATGCGGCTTCGCCCCTTGGGGCGAGGCTTTTGTATTGCCCCGAAAAGCGTGAAAACACTGTTTGAGGAGTGAAAATCGGATGGAAAAGATGCTTCGGGAGATCCGCGAGCGCGTGCTCGCCAACATCGAGGAAGCCAAGGCCAGCGCCGCGCTGGAGCAGATCCGCGTGGGCGTGCTGGGCAAGAAGGGCGAGCTGACCGGCCTGCTGCGTGGCATGGGAAAGCTGCCGCCGGAGGAGCGGCCGAAGATGGGCCAGCTGGTGAACGACGTGCGCGCCGCGCTGGAGGAAAAGCTGGAGCAGCGCGCGAAGGAGCTGGCCGAGAAGGAGAAGGCCGCGCGCCTGGAGGCGGAGGCCATCGACGTGACGCTGCCCGGTCCCGCGCGCAGCGCCGGTTCCCTGCACCCGATGAACATCGCCCTCCAGAAGATGGTGGATATCTTCGTGGGCATGGGCTACGAGGTGGTGGAGGGCCCGGAGGTGGAGTACGACCACTACAACTTCGAGCTTCTGAACCTGCCCAAGAACCACCCCGCGCGCGACGCGCAGGACACGTTCTATGTCGATGACAACATCGTGCTGCGCACGCACACCTCCCCGGTGCAGGCCCGCATCATGACCACCCGCAAGCCGCCCATCCGCGTGATCTGCCCCGGCCGCGTGTATCGCGCTGACGAGGCCGACGCCACGCACAGCCCGGTGTTTCACCAGATGGAGGGCCTCGTGATCGACGAGAACATCACGATGGGCGATTTGAAGGGCACGCTGGACGAGTTCGCCCGCCAGATGTATGGCGAGGGCATCCGCACGCGCTTCCGCCCGTCGTTCTTCCCGTTCACCGAGCCGTCGGCCGAGGTGGACCTCACCTGCGCGAACTGTAAGGGCGAGGGCTGCCGCATGTGCAAGGGCACCGGCTGGATCGAGGTGCTCGGCGCGGGCATGGTGAACCCGAAGGTGCTGGAGATGTGCGGCATCGACAGCAGGAAGTACTCCGGCTTTGCGTTCGGCATGGGCGTGGAGCGCATCGCGCTTCTCAAATACAACATCCCGAACCTGCGCTACCTCTACGAAAACGACCTGCGCTTCCTGACGCAGTACAGGTAAAATGAGGAATGAGGAATTAGGAATTAGGAATGACGAAGTGCTATGCCGCGCGGCAGCTGCTATCCATTCCTCATTCCTCATTCCAAATTCCTAATTGAAATGACGATATCACCCCGATCAGAAACGGAGGATTGAACTATGAAGGTCCCCATGAAGTGGCTGAAGGAATATGTGGACATCAACATGACCGCGGAGGAGTACGCCTCGCGCATGGTCATGACCGGCACCGCCGTCGAGGGCGTGGACAAGACCGGCGAGCAGTTTGACAAAGTGGTCGTGGGATACGTGGTGTCCTGCGTGGACCACCCCAATTCCGACCACCTGCACATCTGCATGGTGGACGTGGGCGAGGAGGAGCCCATCCAGATCATCTGCGGCGCGCCGAACGTGCACGCCGGAATGCGCGTGGCGGCGGCGCTGGACGGCGCGCGCCTGCCCGGAGGGAAAATCAAAAAGGGCAAGATGCGCGGCGAGGTCTCCATGGGCATGCTGTGCTCCGGCCCCGAGCTGGACGTTCCCGCGGGGCTCTACCCGCACATCGGCGACGAGGGCATCATCGAGATCTTCGAGGATGTGAAGCCCGGCACCGACGTCAAGGAGGTCTTCGGCCTCGGCGACGATGTGATCGACTTCGAGATCCTCGCCAACCGCCCGGACTGCCTGAGCGTCTGGGGCCTGGCGCGGGAGTCGAGCGCCGTGCTCGACGAGCACTTCGTGATGCCGGAGATCGCCGTGGAGGAGACCGGCAAGGGCAATTTTGACGACTACGCGAAGGTGGAAGTCCTCGACACCGAGGCCTGCCAGCGCTACTGCGCGCGCGTGGTGACGGACGTGAAGATCGGCCCCAGCCCCAAGTGGATGCGCGAATACCTGTACGGCGCGGGCGTGCGGCCCATCAACAACATCGTGGACATCACCAACTTCGTGATGCTGGAGACCGGCCACCCGATGCACGCCTTCGACCTTTCCAAGGTGAAGGACCAGACCATCGTCGTGCGCCGCGCGCGCCCGGGCGAGCACCTGGTGACGCTGGACGGCAAGGAGCATGTGCTGGACGAGAGCATGCTGGTGATCGCCGACCGCGAGAACGCCACGGGCCTGGCTGGCATCATGGGCGGCGAGGAATCCGAGATCGTGAGCGACACCGCCAGCGTGCTGTTCGAGTGCGCGGCGTTCGAGCGCGCGAACAACCGCGTCACCGCCCGCAAGCTGGGCATCCGCACCGAGTCCTCCGGCCGCTTCGAGAAGGGCGTCTGCCCGGAGACCACGATGGAGGCACTGGAGCGCGCCTGCATGCTGGTGAACATGCTGGAGTGCGGCAAGGTCGTCCCCGGCGCGTTCGACTGCTACCCGAACCCGGCAGAGCCCGTGGAGATCGACGCGGAGGTGGCGCGCATCCAGCGCCGCATCGGCGTGGACGTGCCCGCCGAGACGATGGAGGACATCCTCAACCGCCTCTACATCGACACCACGCTCGTGGACGGGAAGCTCTTGCACTGCGAGGTGCCCGCGTTCCGCCAGGACATGGAGACCGAGGCCGACGTGTCCGAGGAAGTGCTGCGGATGTACGGCTACGACCACATCCCCTCCACGCTGATGAACGGCGTGACGATGGCGGGCCACCGCAACCAGGCAACCGCCTTCTCCGACCGCGTGAAGGCCGCGCTGGTGGGCATGGGCCTGTACGAGGTGCTGAACTACTCGTTCATCAGCCCCCGCTGGATCGACAATTTGGGCCTGGATGCGGACGACCCGCGCCGCAGCGCCGTCACGCTGCGCAACCCGCTGGGCGAGGATACCAGCGTCATGCGCACGTCGCTCGTGCCCAGCATGCTGAATACGGTGGCCGGGAACCTGAACCGCGGCAACGCCGACGGCAGGCTGTTTGAACTTTCAAAGGTGTTCGTGCCCGCCGAGAAGGCCGGCGACCTGCCCACCGAGAAGCGCGCGCTGTGCCTGAGCGCGTTCGGCGAGGGCGCGGATTTCTACGCCGTGAAGAACATCGTGGTTTGGCTGCTGGCGAAGTTCGGCGTCACGGCGCAGATCGAGGCCGCGGGCGACGGCTACTACCATCCGGGCCGCAAGGCGATCATGACCGCAAACGGCGTGAAACTGGCCGCGCTGGGCGAGATCCACCCGGACGTGGCGGAGAAGTTTGACATCAAGGGCCGCGTGTACGTGGCAGAGATCGACCTCGACGCGTTGATGCCCCTGGAAGTGGACTTCTACGGCATAAAGCCCCTGCCGAAGTTCCCCGCCGTCAGCCGCGACATCGCCGTGGTGGCGGACGAGGCCGTCGGCGCGGGCACGATGCTCGACGCCATCAAGAAGGCTGCCGGCAAGACGCTGGAGGACGCCCGGCTGTTCGACATCTACCGCGGCGAGAAGCTGGGCAAGGGCAAGAAGTCCGTCGCCTACAGCATCACGCTGCGCGCGCCCGACCGCACCCTGACCGACGAGGAGATCAACGCCACGATGGACAAGGTGCTCAAGGCCTTGCAGGCGTTTGGCGCGGAACTGAGGGCGTAAAAGAGAGCTTAGAGTGGAGAGTGAAGAGTGGCCGTAGGGACGCCATAATTGGCGTCCGCGGCTGCTGCCGCCATTCCCGTGGGGACGCTATGATTGGCGTCCGCAGCCGCTGCCGCGCGGCAATCCAAAAGCCTTCCCCTTTAGGGGAAGGTGGCACGGCGAAGCCGTGACAGATGAGGTCGTTCTCCTCTGTACAGGCGGCCATGCGGCGGAAAATCCGCCCCTGCGCCCGCCCCACCATGTACCACCAACATTCGAGGTGATCCCATGATCGACGCAATCTGCCAAGGAATGATCCGACGCGTCGAAGACCCGGACCGCCGGGCGCAGATCGCGCGCGCGATCCTCGAGGCGCTGCCGGACTGGTTCGGCAATGTCGAGGCCCGGGAGAACTACATCGAAAAGAGCCGGGACTGGCTGTTCCTGGCCGACTTTGAAGGCGACGCCCCGGCGGGCTTTTTATGCCTGAAGCCGACGGGAGAGGACACCGTGGAGCTTGCTGTGATGGGTGTCCTGGCGACGCATCACCGGCAGGGCCGCGGCCGTGCGCTGGTCGAAGCTGCGAAGGCCCTGGCGCGGGAGGCGGGCTTTTCGTTCATGCAGGTCAAGACGGTGAAGATGGGCGTCTACGAGGACTACGACCGCACTAACCGCTTCTATCGGGCGATGGGTTTTAAGGAGTTCGAGGTCATCCCCGACCTGTGGGACGAAGCCAACCCCTGCCAGATCTACGTGCAGGCGCTGTGATCGAAAACGCCGGACGGCATTTGCCGCCCGGCGTTTTCGATATGTTGAAGATTCTTCGCTGCGCTCAGAATGACAGGCCGACGCCGCAACGCTGTCATTCTGAGCGAAGGCGCGGCCAAAGCCGCGCCGGAGTCGAAGAATCTTTTTCTTTTAGAAAGAAAGGTTTAATGCTTCCGCTTGCCCTTCTTCTCCTTGAGCAGGTCTCCGTACTTGCTGAACAGGAAGCTCTGGAACTCCACGCCGGCGGTGCCGTCGGCGCTGCCGTAGCCCATCTTCAGCTGGGCGCTGGTGACGGCCATGCGGGTGGCGTCGTTGTACTCGCCCACGCTGTCCTCCACGTCCTTCTTGTCGAGGAAGCCCAGCTCCCACAGGCGCTTTTGCAGGTTCGTCACCTCATCGCCGGTGTCGCCGGGGCGCAGGGGGGTGTAGCTGTCGCCGGTGGCCTCAAACGCCACGTCCGCGCCGGGCGCGGCCTTGCTGAACACGTAGCGCTGCATCGAGGCGGAGGCCTCGCCGTTGGGCTCGACGCCGAGCACGCCCTGGAAGCGGATCACCGCGTCGCGCGTGGCCTCGTCGTACACGCCGCTGGCGCTCTGCAAATAGCCCAGCTCGACCAGCCGGCTCTGAAGCGCCGTCACCGCGCTGCCCGTGGAGCCCACGACCAGGTTGAAGTACAGCGTGTCGGCGTCGGCGGCCGCGGCGGGGTCGGGCGTCGGGGTGGGCTCGACGACCCCCTCCGCGTCCTGCGCGGCCATCTGGGTCTGATCGTAGGTCAGCGCGTCGTCACTGAACAGCACGGTCTGCAGCCACACGCTGGCCAGCCCGTCCGGGTCCATGCCGTTGCACTGCTGGTAGAAGGCCACGGCGCTGATGGTGGCCTGGCCGTACTCGCCGTTGGGCGTGCCGTTGGCGTAGCCCAGCTCCACCAGGCGGCGCTGCAGATTCATCACGGCTTCGCCGCTGTCGCCAATGTTCAGGTTCTGGTACTCGGAGATCGCGGCCTCGCCGCCGAAGGCGGGCGCGCTCTCGGACAGCAGGAACTGCTGCATGTCGGTGGTGAGCATGCCGTTGGGCTGGCGTCCGATGGCGCTGAGGAAGCGGTTGACGCCCTCCTGGGTGGCCTGGTCGAACACACCGGTGTCCTCGCCGCCCTCCATGTAGCCCAGCGCGATCAGCCGCTGCTGGATCTGGGAGATGCGCGTGCCGGAGCTGCCCAGCGCGATGGCCGTTTCGTCGTCGGCCTCGGTGCCGTCGGGCATCACGATGGAGGCCTGCTGGGCCGCCTCGTCCGGCGAGAGCGTGGACAGGATCTGGATCGACGGGTCGTAGGCCTTGGCGGTGTCGGCGTACAGCTCGCGCTGCATGGCCACGTTGGCCACGTCGCTGGAGGCGAGGCCGTAGGCGGCGTAGAACAGCCGCACGCACTGGCCGGTCTCCTCGTCGAACACGCCGGTGAGATCCGTCAGCGGGTAGCCCAGGTTCTTCAGCCTCTGCTGCAGCGCGTACACCGAGCTGCCCACCGCGCCGGGGCGCAGCACCGCGTACTGCGAAATGACGGCGCTGTTGTACTCCTCGGTGCCGTAGGCCGGGGCCGTGGAGGCGAACAGCTTGAGCTGCAGCTTCGCCGTGGCGACGCCGGTCTGCATCGTGCCGTAGGTCTGCTCAAAGCGCTTCACGGCGGCCTCGGTGTCGGCGTCGAACAGGCCGGACACGTCGCCGGTGAAGTAGCCCAAATCGCGCAGGCGCAGCTGCAGCGCCTGCACGGCGATGCCCGTGTTGCCCAGGCTCAGGCTGCGGTACTCGGTGTGCTCCACCTGCTCGCGGGCGGACTGGAAGTCGCCCTCGATCACGGAGACGTCGTTCAGCGTGACGTTGCCGTCGGGGTCGATCACGATGGCCTCCGGGGCGTTCATGCGCTCCGGCAGGGGAGTGGCGGTGGCGTAGGGCACGTTGATCTGCACCGAGGTGTCGGCCTCGGTGTTCAGGAAGTCCTCGTCAATCGTTCCGCAGCCCGAAAGCAGCAGGCAAGTGCCCGCTGCCAGCAGCGCCAGCGCTCCGATCTTCCGGTTTCCCATGCCATGTCCTCCGCTTTGGTGGTTTTGTTTCATATCTATCCACATGTATTCTAAATCAATTCCGGCCAAAAAACAATAGCAAACCCGCTAAGATTCCGTGGAGTTCCGATGAACGCCGCCGAGCGCGTAGAGGCACACGTCGCCCTCGGCGAAGACCAGCTCGCCGTTCTCGCGGAACCAGTCCTCGTCCACGGCGAAGTCGCTGCGCTCGTAGTTCGAGATGAAGACGTAGCCCACGCCGTAGCGCTCGAACAGCTCTTCACTGTCGCCGGGGAACTCCAGCATCCGGGACAGGTCGAGGTACTGCGCGGAGTAGTCGATGCCGTGGAAGAACAGGTAGCTGGGCGTGCCGCAGATGATGCTCCGACCGGCCAGCGCGGCGATCGGGTTCTTGTGCTGCGTGCCAGTGAGGAACACGGCGCCCGGCGGGGTGTTTTCGTCGGCGTACCGCGCCGCGCCGACCTCGGCCTGGCTGAACAGCTGGTACTCGGACACGACCTCGCGCCCGATCGTCAGCGCGCCGGAGAGCGTGGAGGCGATCAGGAACGCCGCCGCCAGCACCGCCCGACCGCGCACGCCCTTCAACCGATTGAACAGCGCGACGAGGAACCAGCCCATCGCGGGCATCATGGCCATGTAGGCCACGTAAAACAGCTTGTTGTTGTCGTACTCGTTGGGCTGGAACTGGATCAGCTCCGCCACGACGTACACCGCCAGCGCCCCCAGCCCCAGCATGCGGAAGGCGGCCTGCCGACGCGCCTCGACGCCCTTTGCGGCGCGCCGCCCGCACAGCGCTGCCGGGACCATCAATAGCCAGATCAGGCCCACGTTCTTGATCCAGAACCAGCAGTAGCCGTCGATCAGGCTGCCGTCGCCCCGGTTGTTGACCCAGTTAAAGCGGAATTTCAGCGCGCCGCCCTTCACCGTCTGCGGGACCGACCAGGTCATCAGCTGCGGCAGCGCCAGCACCACGGCGATCACGCCGTAGAGCAAAAAGCGCAGCAGCACGCCCCGCCACCGGGACCCGGATGCGTGGAGCAGGCAGTAAATCATTGCCCCGGCGCTGATGAGCCCGAGCGCGAGGAAAGAGTGCGTATGGATCATCGGCATCGCCCCGGCCCACACGCCGAGGATCGCGAACAGGCGCGCGCTGCGCTTGCGCGCGGCCGTCGCCAGCATCCACAGCGCCGGGACGAGCGCCATCCAGCCCGCCAGCAGCGTGCGCTGGGGGATCATCATGTCGCAGAGCACGTTCACCCAGCGCAGGTTCAGATCCGGCTGGTTGGTGGGCGTGCGGTAGAAGCCGGTGAAGATCTCCTTGAAGGCCGTGGCGTCCTTGCCGATGCCGTCCAGCGCGTAGATGAAGCCAAGCCCGCCGTTGATGAACATCAGCACGAACGCCACGACGGTGGCGGCGCGGCTCTGCGTCAGATCCCAGCAGAAGATCACGAAGCCGAGGTACACCAGCGCCATCATCAAAAGGCCCGACAGGATGAACGACAGCCTCAGCGAGCCGCCGCACAGCAGCATCGACGTCACCAGGCTGTCGCCCAGGAACGGGTAGCCCAGCAGCGCCCCGGGCAGCAGCGAGTAGGTGGGAGGGAAGGCCGTGCCGCGCAAACTTGTGGCGATGCCCAGGTGCAGGCACAGGTCGCCGTACGTGGACTGGCCCACGTACAGCGCGCCGCCGGACTCGCGCAGCACGTGCGTGTGCAGCAGGTAGGCGCTCAGAAGCGTCAGCGGCACGACCAGCGCGAACGGCAGCCACGCGGGCATGTCCGTCCAGCGGCGCTTGCGGGGAACGGCGCGGGTCATCATCTGCGCGATGGCGGCCAGCGCTAGCGCGATGCCCAGGCCCAGAAGCTGCGAAGCCCTCGTGAAGCGCAGCGCGAACGCCATGAGCGCGGGCAGCCACATCATCTCGATCAGGCCCGCGCACAGCCCCAGCCAGAGCCGCGTCAGCCGGAAGTGCCCCGGCAGCAGCGCGTCCATCAGCGCCGCGCCGCACAGCAGGTATCCGACCAGCAACAACACACCGCCCATGCCGCACCTCCGACAGAATCATTGCCACCATTATAGCACCAGCGCGCCGCCGATGTAAAGCGAAAGGAGAGTTGTTTCCGAGTTGATACAGATGTTTCTATAAGATTTCCAAATATTGCATAAATATAAAGGAAACTTGAATATTAGTGAATATATATGACTGAAATTAGATGAATGTGTGCATAAATAAAGAATTCTATTGAAAAATGGGCAGTAAAGCGATAAAATATAAGTAATTACGAATGCCAATGAGGGGAACTGGAGGAATACGGCATGAGGAAGCGCTGGACGAAGCTGGCCGTGGCGTTGATCGCCATCGTGCTGGTCGCCTCTGCCTGTGCGCTCGCGGAGGGGACGATCTCCACGACGGTGCTGATGCGCGTATCGCGGATGACGCAGAACGCGGTGGTCAAAGCCGGCGAGGATCTGTCCATCGAGGTGAACATCGATGGCGTCGCGCCCGCGTCCTACCAGTGGTATTTCAACGACGCGCCCATCGCGGACGCGAATCAGAAGGTCTACAACATCGTCAACGCCCAGCCCGAGCACACCGGCGTCTACCGCCTGGATGCCTTCGACGAGAACGGCAACATGGTGGTGAGCATGGACGTGGCCGCCCGCGTGCTGGAGGACGAGGTGCCCCAGGCGGGCGACGGTTCGCTGCCCGTGGGATTTGCCATCGCGGGCATCGCGGCTTGCGGGGCGCTGCTGGCGGTGCTGCTGCGCCGCAGGCAGATGGCGTAAGCTTTCATATCAGGACGTTGTCCTTTGTAGGGGCGCCGTTGCGGCGCCCCTACAATGCTATCTATCGGAGGTCACCATGTCCAAGCCCTTTGAATTTGAACTGATCCACACCTGCAAGCAGACCGGCGCGCGGCGCGGGCGTCTGCACACGCCCCACGGCGTGATCGAGACGCCGGTGTTCATGCCGGTGGGCACCCAGGCCAGCGTCAAGACGATGACGCCGGAGGAGCTGAAGGACTGCGACGCGCAGATCATCCTCTCCAACACCTACCACCTGCACCTGCGCCCGGGCGAGGCGCTGGTGGAGAAGGCGGGCGGCCTGCACACATTCATGCACTGGGATCGGCCAATCCTCACCGACAGCGGCGGGTTCCAGGTGTTCTCGCTGGCAGACCTTCGGAAGGTGGAGGAGCGCGGCGTCCAGTTCCGCAGCCACCTCGACGGCTCGAAGATGTTTATCGGGCCGGAGGAGTCCATCGGCATCCAGCAGGCGCTGGGCTCGGACATCATGATGCAGTTCGACGAGTGCTCGGCCTATCCCTGCGACTACGCCCGCGCCAAGGACGCCATGTATCGCACGATCCGCTGGCTGGAGCGCTGCATGAAGGCATGGACGCACGAGCACCAGGCGCTGTTCGGCATCGTGCAGGGCGCGTTTTACAGCGATTTGCGCATCGAGTGCGCCAGAGAGATGGCGAAGCTGGACCTGCCGGGCTTTGGCATCGGCGGGCTCTCCGTGGGCGAGCCGAAGGAGATCATGTACGACATGCTGGACAAGATGATGCCCTACATGCCGCAGGACCGGCCGCGCTACCTGATGGGCGTCGGCTCGCCGGACTGCCTGATCGAGGGCGTGCTGCGCGGCGTGGACATGTTCGACTGCGTGCTGGCTACGCGCGTGGCCCGCAACGGCACCGTATTCACCCACGACGGGCGGCTGGTGGTGCGCAATGCGAAGTACGCCGAGGACTTCACGCCCCTCGACCCGGACTGCGACTGCTACGCCTGCAAGAACTACACCCGCGCCTACATCCGCCACCTGTTCAAGGCGGGGGAGATCCTCGCCCTGCGCCTGAACAGCATCCACAACATCTACTTCCTCACCCACATGATGGCCGAGATGCGCGCCGCCATCGAAAACGACGCGCTGCTCGACTGGGCCAACGAATTCTACGCACGCCACGGGCGGGGAAACTGGTGAAAAAACGTAAAGATTTCGCTGAAAAGTTGTATTTATTGACAAGCTCGGTTATAATAAGTACAGTATCCATCAGTATGCAAAGGAGAAATGAACGATGATGAATCTGATGAACATTCTGGCCGAGGCCGGCGAGGCCGTGGCCGTTACCGCCGCCGACGCCACCACCACCGCTGCCGACAGCACCGCCACGACGGCCCGCGCCGCTGGCGGCGGGGACATGATCATGACCATCGTGATGATGGCGGCCATGGTGGCCATCTTCTACTTCCTGCTCATCCGCCCGCAGCGCAAGAAGGACAAGCAGGTCAAGAACATGCTGGCCGCGCTGAAGGTGGGCGACCGCATCTGCACGATCGGCGGCCTGTACGGCACCATCGCCGCGCTGAAGGACGACACCGTGACCCTGACCATGGGCTCCCTGCAGAACACCATCGTCATCGCGCGCTGGGCCATCCGCAGCGTGGAGAACGTGGCGCTGGAGAACGACGCCGAGCCGCAGATCTGAGTAAAATCGAAGATGAACATGCAGGGGCGTCGCGACGACGCCCCTGCCAATTGTTGGCTTGAACATGATTGGGAAACGGAACGTTTTCCGCATCGACGGGTTCAGCAGAATACGTCGACAATCACTGCCGGGCCGACCGACCCCGAAGGAGGGAACCCATCGTGACGACGCACCTGAAACGCCTGCTGGCGCTGCTCATGGCGCTGCTGCTCTGCGCGGGCATGGCTTCGGCCGAGGACCTCGCGCCCGCGGGGGACATCCCCGTCGAGGCCGTCCCCATGGAGGACATCCCCGCCGAGGCCGCGGAGCCGGAGGAGGCCCCCGTGATCGAGCGGGGGGAATTCACCCTGCCCGTGGAGGAACCCGCCGGGGAAGTCTCGGCGGAGCCCGCCCCCGAGGAAGCCATCCCCGCGGAGGAAGCGCCCCTTGAGCCCGCCTCCGACGAATCTGCCCCCGTGGTGGACGCCGCCCCCGTGACAGACGCTGCTCTTGAGGCGGACGCCGCCCCCGTGGCAGACGCCGCCCCCGTGGCAGACGCCGCCCCCGTGGCAGACGCCGCCCCCGTGGCAGACGCCGCCCTCGAGGCAGACGCTGCCCCCGTGGCCGATCCGGACGCGGCGGTGCTTGCCCCCGAGCCCCAGCCCGAGCCCGCCCCCGATCCCGACGCGATGGTCAGCGCCCCCGGCGACCCGGTGCTGGCCGTCGGCAGCCTGACGCTGGGCGTAAAGGAAAAGGTGCAGCTGACGCTTCAGAGCGGCGCGCTGCCGCAGGACGCGGGCGGCGTGCTCGCCTCGTCCGACCCGAAGATCGCGGCGGTGGACGCCGCGGGCATGGTGACTGCCAAGAAGGTCGGCTCCGCCACCATCACGCTGGACGTGGGCGGCATCCAGAGCGCCTGCGCCGTGACGGTGATGCCCGCGCCGAAGAAGATCGAGATCTCCGCCAAAAAGCTGTCGCTGGGCGTGGGGGAGGCCGTCGCGCTGGGCGCGTCCATCACGCCGGGCACAGTCTCGTCCATCGCGTTCGCCTCCAGCAACGGCAACGTCGCCGTCGTGGACGCGAGCGGCGTGATCGTGGCCGTCGGGCCGGGCAAGTGCACGATCACGGCCAGGACCTGCAACGGCAAGAAGGCCAAGTGCAAGGTGACGGTCGCGGCCGCGCCGACGTCCCTGGCCGCGAACGTCGGCCCGCTTTCGATGTGGGCCGGCCGGAGCGTCGAGATCGAGCCGATCCTCAGCCCCGGCAGCGGTGGCACGGTGGCGTGCGTCAGCGCGAACCCCGGCGTCGTGTCCGTGGACGGCTTCACGGCGCGGGCGCAGGCCCAGGGCGAGACCACCATCTCGCTCTACACCTACAACGGCTTGCGGCTCGACATCCCCGTCACGGTTTCCCGCGCGCCCGTCTATCGCGCGCTGGTGATCGGCGAGGGCAGCTTCCCGGACGCGGGGCTGGACGAACTGCCCGGCAAGCGCGACGTGGCGCTGATGGTGCGGATGCTCTCCAGCGTGCGCGGACCCGCGGACACCGGCTGGGCCGTGCAGTCCGCCACGGACCTGACGGCGGAGCAGATCCACGCCGCCATCCAGAGCGCCTTCGCAGGGGCCGTGGACGGGGACGTGTCGCTGTTCTACATCTCCACCCACGGGGACCAGGAATTTGAGATCGACGGGCGCTATTCCGGCTACGCCGGGTGCCTGATGACGTATCCAGACCCGCGCTTTGACAACTGGTACGACCGCAACGCGCTGACGCTGGGACGCCTCGCGGGCTGGCTTTGCGAGGTGCCGGGCCAGGTGATCGTGATGATCGACAGCTGCGGCTCCGGCGCGGCCATCTACGGCGCGGCGGGCGTCTCGGCCCCGGCCATCTCCGCCGAGGACTTCGACAATGTCCACGAGATCGACGCGCCCGCGTTCTCGCCCGAGGCGTTCGACCAGGCCGTCGTCGATGCCTTCCGCGACGTGGACAAGGGCGTGCTGGGCCCCGGCCAGGGCGCGTTCGTGCTGGAAAACAAGTTCTTCGTGCTCACGGCCAGCGCCTACCGCGAGACCGGTTGGTCGAACAAGAACAAGTACAGCTACTTCACCAAGTGGCTGACGGACGGCATCAAGGTCAAGGGAAAGATGCCCGCCGACGCGAACAAGAACACGTACGCCACGCTGGATGAGGTGTTCAACTTCATCCGCCGGCGCGCCGAGAAAAAGACATTCAAGTACAACGGCGTGAAGTACAAGCAGCACGTGCAGGTGTATCCGGCGAACTGTGGATTTGAGATGTTCCACCGGTGAGGGGAAGGCTGTCGCCCTCCTCGCGTTTCCGGCAGGTTAAAATTTCCGAAAAACCCCGCTGTGTCGCGCTTTTTGGCTTGACATGACAGGCACAAGGTGCTAAAATACATGAGTTCGGGTATGTGGACTGCGAGCGGGAAGGAGCGTGCGCGGATGCTGGAAAAGCTGAAGAGCGCCGACAAGGTCGTCGGCACGCGCAGGCTCGTCCGCGCGATACAGGCCGGTGAGATCGCCGAGGCCTACGTCGCCCGCGACGCCGATCTGTTCATACTGCGCCAGGTGCGCCAGGCCTGCAACGAGGCGGGCGTGCGCATGGTGGAGGTGGACACGATGAAGCAGCTGGGCGAAGCCTGTGGCATCGAGGTCAAAACCGCCTCCGCCGGCATCCGCAAGTAGCCACCCAACAACGCTCGTATCCTTCCAGGGTTGCGGAAGTGTATATAGAGGCTCAATCAGATCCATAATCTATCAGGAGGTGCTTTTCTTCAATGCCGACGATCAATCAGTTGATCCACAAGGGTAGAGAAAAGGTAACCAGCAAGTCGAATTCCCCGATTCTGCAGTCCT
>CADAQZ010000016.1 GCA_902790175.1 uncultured Eubacteriales bacterium
GCATCACAGTCAACAGTTTTTTCATGGGGAAACCTCCTTCTGTGTTAAGTTTCAACGGAAAGATTATAGCACAATGAGAAGGATATGTAAAGTGTTAACAGGAAATTCAGATAAAAAGATCCTTCGACTCCGCTGGCGCTCCGCTCAGGATGACAGGCGTTCCGTTGCGTTGTCATTCTGAGCGAAGGCGTCAGCCGAAGTCGAAGAATCTTTCTGCTGGATGTGGGCTCTGATTGAGTCCGTGTCAGTCCATGATCCTCTCCGCGATCCCCTCGCCGCGCTTGTAGATGTGCCGCTCGGGCACCACGCCGCGCACGCAGGACGTGGGATAGACGATGCAGTCGCGGCCGATGATCGTGCCGGGATTCAGCACGCTGTTGCAGCCGACCTCCACGCGGTCGCCCAGCATCGCGCCGATCTTGCGCAGGCCGGTCTCGATGCCCTTGCCGCTGTGGATGACGATGTTCTTCTTGTCGGACTTGACGTTGCTGGTGACGCTGCCCGCGCCCATGTGGGCCTTGAAGCCCAGCACGGAATCGCCCACGTAGTTGAAGTGCGGCACCTGCACGTTGTCGAACAGCACGCAGTTCTTCAGCTCGCAGGAGTTGCCCACCACGGCGTTCTTGCCCACGATGGCGCTGCCGCGCACGAACGCGCAGTGGCGGATCTCCGCGCCGCTGTCCACGATCAGCGGGCCGTTCAGGCAAGCCGACGGGGCGACCTTCGCGTCCTTGGCGATCCAGATGTCCTCGGCGGGATGGTCGAAGGCGGCGGGGTCCAGCGTCGCACCCAGCTCAAGGATAAAACCCTTGATGTCCTTCAGCACTTCCCAGGGATACGTCTTGCCGTCGAACAGCGCCGCGGCGATGGTGTGCGTGAGGTCAAAGAGGTTGGCGATTTGAAGCTGCTCGTTCATGGCGATTCCTCCTCATTGTTATCGGCTGTGGGGTGTATAAAGATCCTTCGCTTCGCTCAGGATGACAGACCGGGGCGGTTTTTCCAGTTTATACGTCCTCGCCCAGCATGTAGCGCAGCACGGCGCGGGCCGCGCCGTCGTGGTCGTTGTCCGCGGTCTGCACCGCGGCCGCCGCGCGCACCGCCTCGCAGGCGTTGCCCATGGCCACGCCCAGCCCCGCCGCGCGCACCAGGTCCACGTCGTTGCCGCCGTCGCCCACCCCCATGGCGTTTGCAACGGGGATGTCCAGCAGCGCGCAGAGCCGCCTCAGCCCCTCCGCCTTGGTGGCCTCGGGCGGGGAGATCTCACAGCCGTAGCCCAGCGAATCGGCGACGAATAGTCCAAAGCCCGCGATGCGCTTCCAGAATGCCGCCTTGTCGTCGGGCCGGGCGAAGTAGACGTCGATCTTCTCCACGCGCCTGCCGGAGCGCGCCAGCGCCAGCATGTCCGGCGCGAGCTTCGACCCGGCGTCGAACACGGGCGCGAAGTCGTCGACGTGATACGGCGCGAGCGCCGCCTCCCCCATGCGCTGCATGTAGGACTGGCCGTCGGCAAAGACCTGCGTGCAGGCATCGTACTGGGAGATGATCTCCAGGATCTGAACGGCCACGTCCGCGTCGATCGCCAGCTGGCTGAGCACGCGCCCCGCGCGCACGTCGTACAGGCAGCCGCCGTTTTCGCTGATGGCGTAGGCCACGCCGGGGTTCTCGTCGAAGTGGCTCCACAGCTCCGAGAGGCAGCGGCCCGTGCACAGCGCGATCACCTTCCCCTCCTGGGCGGCGCGCGTCAGCGCCTGCCGGGTGAAGGGGGAAGTCTCGTGGTCGGAGTTCAACAGCGTTCCGTCCATGTCCAGCGCCGCCAGCCGGTAGCGAGTGGTGGGGGTGTCTGACATATCGCGTCCTCGCTTGTGGATGATGGGATTATTATCGTGCCTCTGAGTAAAGGTTACAAGTGCATTTTTATGAAATTACAGCGATTGGCAAAGGCGGGCGGCGCAACGCCGCCCCTACATAAGGAACCGCGTCAGCCACTATTCCTAATCCCTAATCCCTATTCCCTGTTCCCTATTCCCTGTTCCCTCTTCCCTCATCTCGCCCTTGACAATCCGCGCCATCCGTTTTAAACTGGTATTTGGTGATATTTATGCAAGGCGCGGGGGCAGGTCCTTCGCGGAAAGGCGGCGAAAAGCGATGAATGACCGCGACACCACGATCGCCGAGCTCAAGGAGGCCGTGCACCAGCTGTGCCTGCGCAAGGGCTGGGGCGTGGAGGGCGTGCAGGACCCCCAGCACATCGCCATGGCCATGACCGTGGAGATGAGTGAGCTGCTGGAGCACTTCCAGTGGCTGAACCCGCCGGAGGTCCGGGCGCTGATGGAGGGCCGCGACCCCGAGCGCGTCGCCCTGATCGCGGAGGAATTCGCCGACGTGATGATGTACGGGCTGCAGCTGACGCGCACGCTGGGCATCGACGTCACCCAACAGGTGCTGCGCAAGATCGACATCGTGGACCATCGCCCGCCGAAAAACTACGATCCCAAGCGATAATACTCTTACATACTCAAGAGGTGCGCCATTATGATGCTTCGACACGCCAGAGAGAGCGTCGACGGCCAGCCCGTGGAAAACACGTTCCTGGCCATCGACGAATACAGCGGGGCCCAGCTGGGCGCCTGCACCATCTACTGCGACGACAACCCGGCGCTCTATCCGGCGCGGCCAATGCAGGTGCGCCTGCAGCTGGAGGGCAGCCCCATCCCCGACGCGCTGCTGGGCGCGGCGGTGGCGCGCGGGCGGGAGATCTGCAACGCCTCGGGCAAGTTCTGCCGGCTCTACACCCGCTGCGACCCGGACGACGCCCAGATGCTGGAGAGCCTGGCCCCAATGGGCTTCAAGGACAATGACGGCCTGGTGCAGCTGCAACTGCGCCTGCCCTTCGCCTGCGACTACAAGCTGCCCGCGGGCTGCGTGGTGGTGAAGGACGACCTGAGCGACGCCACCGAGCAAAAGTTCTTCCTGGAGCGCTACAACGAGCTGTACAACACCGACCACGATTTCACGTGGCTGCGCTCGTTCATCGACCGGGAGGGCTTCACGCGCATCCTCACCGTGTCCCCCACCGGCATGGCGGGCGAAATTTTGATCTGGCGCGAGCGCTACGCCGGCATCATCGGCTACATCCAGACCAGCAAGCGCTGGCGGCGCATGGGCGTGGGCACCTGCATGCTGGGCCTCGCCTGCGAGGAGTTCGAGCGCGCGCGGCTGTTCTGCGCCGAGGCCAACGTCCGCGCCCGCATCCCCCACATTTTGAAATTAATGGAGAAGTGCGGCTTCAAGCAGACGGAGCTTCTGATGCGCTACCCCGGCGTGGACATCAACCCAGCGGAGAAGTAGATGAGGGCGGGCGGCGATACGCCGCCCCTACAACCCCTCAGTCAGCCCTACGGGCTGCCAGCTCCCCTTACACAGGGGAGCCAAGGCGCGGCAGCAACCATCAACTCCTCACTCCTCACTCCTCACTCCTCACTCTTCTAAATCCACACTCCACTCTCCACTTTCAACTCTCCTCCCCCTCCCGCATATGCTGAACCAGTGCGGGAAGGGGGATTTTTTATGCACGGAAACCTGTTCTATGGCTGCGCGACGGCGCTGGTGACGCCGTTTCGGGGGAACCGGGTGGACTTCGACGCGCTGGAGAGCCTGATCGACTGGCAGATCGACAGCGGCGTGGACGCGCTGGTGGCGCTGGGCACGACGGGCGAGCCCGCGACATTGACCGCCGCCGAGCGCGCCGCGATCCTCGAGTGCGCCGTCGAGCGCATCGCGGGGCGCGTGCCGCTGATCGCCGGCACCGGCAGCAACGACACGCGGCGGGCCGTGATGCAGTCCAGGGAGGCGCGGCGGCTGGGCGCGGACGCGCTGCTGGTGGTGACGCCTTACTACAACCGCGCCAGCCGCGACGGCCTGATGGCGCACTTCAACGCCGTGGCTGACAGCGTGGATATACCGATCATTATGTACAACGTGCCGGGGCGCACGGGCGTGAATCTCGCGCCTGAAACGGTGGCGGAGCTGGCAAAGCATCCGAACCTCTGCGCCGTGAAGGAGGCCAGCGGCAGCGTCCGCCAGCTGACGGAGCTGGCGCGGCTGTGCGGCGACGGCGTGGCCGTCTACTGCGGCAACGACGACATGGTCGTGCCCGCGATGGCGCTGGGCGCGCGGGGCGCGATCTCGGTGGCGTCGAACGTCGCGCCCGGGCGGATGCGCACGCTGACCGCCAACTGGCTGCGCGGCGAGGTCCGGCGCGCGCTGGACGCGCAGACGGCGCTCATGCCGCTGATCGACGCGCTGTTTGCCGAGGTCAGCCCCATCCCGGTCAAGGCCGCGCTCACGATGATGGGGCGGATCGAAAACGAGCTGCGCCTCCCCCTCTGCCCGCTGGGGGAAGAGAAGGAGGCGCAGTTGAGAAGGGTGATGGAGGAGATGGGGATGATTTGAAGTTTCACTTACAACGCAACAGCGGCGGGCCGGAGGCCGCCGCTGTTGCGTTTATAGCATATCGAACATGTCCAGCTGCTGAGACTGGGAGCTTGTCCAGTGGCGGCTCATCGCGTCGATGTCGCCGTCCGAAAGGTCGGAGAACGGCACCGCGCCGCGCGCGATCAGCGGCTGGTTCCCGGCGAAGGGCTCCCAGGCGTAGATCCAGTCACACGCGCCCTTTTGCAGCGCCTCCACTTCGCCCCGGCGGCCGTCGGTGTTGAACACGAACGCCGCGTCGGCCAGCGAGAACAGCAGGCGGTTGCGGGCGATGGCGTGGCTGACGGTGAACATGGCGTCGGGGTGCTCCAGCGACAGCACCGCCGCGCGGCCCTCGCCGATCAGCTTTGATATGGCCGCGTCCTTCAGGTGCTCGCGCATGCCGCCGCCGAGGATGTCCACCAGGCAGCCGCCCAGCTCGCCCACCAGCCCGGCCGCCATCCGCGCGACGCCGGGCTCGCCGCCGGTGATGACGCCGTAGCCGTGCGCGATCGCCCCGCGCACCAGCGTCTCGACGGCCGCGCGCGCCTGCGGCGTGGTCTTCACGCCGCTGATGCCCACGATGGCGACGGCGGGCTTGCCGGGCAGGTCGGCGTTGCCGCAGCGGTAGAGCGCGGGCGGCGCGGCCTCGCCCAGCTTGCGGCGCAGGCGCTCGGGATAGTCCGCGTCGTACTGGGTGAGGGCCTCGATGCCATCGGCGGCGAAGCCCTCCAGCGCGTAGCTCAGCTGCACGCCCCGGTGCATCAGCGTGAACGCGCGATAGGCTTCCTCCTCCCCCAGGCCCAGGTGGATCATCAGGCCGCTGATGTCCATGTCCAGCAGCCTGCCGATGCTCCTGAACTGCGATTGGCGCGCCGCGGCCTCGAACCGGCGGAACTCCGCGGTGCTCATCGGCCGCGCGTACTCCTCCTTGTTCGGCGACAGCGCCATGGTCAGCAGCATCGCCGCGTATGCGTCGTCCGTGTGGCCCATGCCAGCGCCCCCCTTGTTGTCGTTGGTACTATTCTACCATGTTTGCGCGCACTTTGCAAGGCGGCTAAAGAGGCGAGTGAGGAGTTAGGAGTGAGGAGTGAGGAGTAAAATGCCAGGGATTTGGCAAGCGCAGGGACGGGCGGCGCAACGCCCCCCTACGATTACCGCGCAGCAGCAGCCATCAACTCCTAACTCCTCACTCCTCACTCAATTACACTCCACACTCCACTCTCCACTCTCAACTCTCAACTCTCCCCTCTCACCTCTCCCCTTTCGTCTCCATCGCCTCCCGCAGCTTTTCGAGGGCGCGCTTCTCGATGCGGGAGACGTAGCTTCGGGAGATGCCCAGCTTCGCGGCGACGCGGTGCTGGGGCCAGGGCTCGCCGTCCTCGAGCCCGCAGCGCAGGCGCACCACCTCGGCCTCGCGCTCGGTGAGCACTCGCGCCATCAGTTTCCGCGCGCGCGCCGCCTCGATGGAGGTCTCCGCTTCGCTGGGCACCAGGTCCGCCTCGGTGCCTAGCAGCTCGCCCAGCGGCACGTCGTCGCCGTCGCCGTCCTGCCCGAGGCTCTCCCCCAGCAGCACGACGCCGCGGTTTTTGCGCTCGGCGCGAAAGTGCATCAGGATCTCGTTCTCGATGCAGCGGGAGGCGTAGGCGGTCAGGCGGCCCGCCTCGGGCCGGAAGGTCTGCACGGCCTTGATCAGCCCCAACGAGCCGATGGAGATCAGGTCGTCCTGGTCCACGCCCGCCTGGGCGTACTTCTTGGCGATGTGGGCCACCAGGCGCAGGTTGTGCTCGATCAGTCCGGCGGCCGCCTGGCTGTCCCCGGCGAACATCCGCTCGATCAGCGCCGCCTCCTCGTCCTTGTCGAGGGGCTTCGGGAACGAGGCGCGCGCCGACAGGTGCAGCAGCATCAGCCAGCCATTTTCCGACAGCCACAGCAGCATTTCGGGCAAAAACATAGGGCGTTCCCCCTTCTTCGGAAGTCTGCCCTACAAAGATATGCTGTTTTGGTCGAAAACTGACGTCTCTGACAAGTTAGGAGTTAGGAGTGTGGAGTGAGAAGTGAGAGAATGCTGAGGGTAACTTCAACTCCTCACTCCTAACTCCTCACTCCTCACTGATTCGCGGGTTTCTGCGCTTCCGCCGCGCGCTCCAGCGCCTGCCTGCGGTCGTACTCCTCCCACAGCGGGCGGTAGAGGGCCACGTTGGCCTCGTGCTCCTCCTTGGAGATCGAGAAGGCCAGCTGGCCGGAGCCGGGCTCGGTGGCGCAGAAGTAGAGGTAGTTCTGGTTGATGAAGTCCATGTCCGGCTCCAGCGCCGCCTCCATCGCCGCCACGGACGGGTTGCAGATGGGGCCGATGGGCAGGCCGGGCAGGTAGTAGGTGTTGTAGTTGTTGATCGCGCCTGTCTCCGCCTCCGTGAGCGCCAGCTTGTTCTCGCCCAGCAGGTAGGTGGCCGTCGGGTCGCTCTCCAGCTTCAAGCCCTGGCGCAGCCGGTTGTGGAACACGGCCGAGACGCGGGCGTAGTCGTCGCGGTTGGCGGCCTCGCGCTCGATCATCGAGGCCAGCGTCACCATCTGGTCCAGCGTCAAATTGGTGTCATAGGCCTCCACCTCGTGGTACGCGCCCTCCGCGTCGGCGTAGTATTCGGTGCGGTTGGCGTAGTACACGCTGTCGATCACCTTGTTGTGCTGGTTCAGCAGCGTGCGAATGATGCTCTCGGCGGTGGCGGACGTGAACACGCGGTAGGTATCCGGCGCGAGGTAGCCCTCCAGGGCGTACTTGCGGCCCGAGAGCGTGCCGGCGTTCTGGGCGTCGCGCAGCGCGTAGCTGCTGCCCACGAACAGGTCCACGTTGTTGCACAGCGAGAGGAACTCGCGCGTGTCCTCCAGCGCGCCGATCGACACGAGGTAGTCGGCGATGTCCTCGCAGGTCCAGCCGGGCACGATCGTGATCACGCGCTCGTTGGTCTGGCTGCCGGATGTCAATTCCTCGATGATCTGGTTCACGTTCATGCCGGGCGACAGCTTGAACACGCCGTAGCTCAGCGAGTTCGTCAGCCCCTTGAACTGCACCATGTACTTGAACACGCGCTTGTCGCGCAGGAGCCCTTCCTTCTGCAGGCGCACGCCGATCTCGGTGACGGTCTCGCCGCTGTCGATGCGGAAGTCCACCACCCCGGCGTTGTCCGCGGCCACGGGCGCGAAGAACGCGCCGTAGACGCGGTCGTAGCCGATGGAGACCATGCCGATCACCATCAGCACGCTGCACAGGAAGATCAGGATCGGCCTGAGCAGCTTCCACAGCCAGGCGTACCAGTACAGGCCGTACTCGCGGTCCTCGTGCAGCGCGCGGATGCTGTACTTCTCCGACTGGATCACCGGCCTGCGCCGGGCCGCGCGCCTCTTGCGTTTTCTAACCATTTGATTCCTCCGAAAGAGTATCCGGTGTGAAGCGGGGCGTCCGAGGCCAACCCGAACTCCTAACTCCTCACTCCTAACTCCTCACTCAATTCTGCGCCAGCATGTCCAAATCCACGCCGGCCACGTCGGCGAGGATCTTGAAGATGTCGGACAGCATGCGCTGGAAGCGGAACTCCGCCATCAGAAAGGCGCTGACATCCGGGTTGAACTGCAACAGCGCCCCGATCTGCTGGAGCCGCTGCAGGTCCTCCTCGGGCATGTTCTCGCCCGCGGCCAGCTTCGCCTGCATCCTAAATTGCAGGCGCTTGTACTCGTCCAGCAGCGCCTTGTTGGTGCCGTCGTCGTAGGCGGTCTCCTTCAGGCGCATGTACTCGCGGTACTCCTCGCTCTCCTTCAGCGCTCGCGCCAGCGCGTGCGCCTGATCGTATGGATTCATGATTGCCTCGCTTTCGTTGGGGACGGGCGGGCGGCGCTACGCCGCCTCTACCATTCCTACTCCCTACTGCCTACTCCCTACTCCCTGAATCAAATCTCCACGATGATCGGCAGGATCATCGGATTGCGCTTGATGGTGTCGTAGATGTAGCGCTGCACGCTCTCGCGCACGTCGTTCTTCAGTCGGTTCCACTCGCTGGAATCGATCGGCCCGAAGGCGTCGATGGCGCGGGTGGCGGCCAGGCGTGCACCCTCCACCAGCTCGTCGGACTCGCGCACGTACACGAAGCCGCGGCTGATGATGTCCGGGCCGGAAACGACCGTGCCCAACTCGTGGTCGAGGCCCATCACGACGATCAGCAGGCCGTCCTCGGACAGGTGCTTGCGGTCGCGCAGCACCACCGCGCCCACGTCGCCGATGCCCAGGCCGTCGATCAGCACCGAGCCGCTCGGCGCCACGCCGGTCACGTCGATGGAATCCTTCCCCAGCTCGATCACGTCGCCGATCTCCACCATCAGTACGTCGTCCTCCGGCATGCCCAGCGCCCTGGCCAGGTTCGCGTGGTGGTACAGGTGGCGGTACTCGCCGTGCACGGGAATGAAGAAGCGCGGCTTGATCAGCGAGTGCATCAGCTTGAGCTCCTCCTGCCGGGCGTGGCCGGAGACGTGCACCTCCGCCAGCGATTCGTAGATCACGTTCGCGCCGATGCGGATCAGCTGGTTGATGACGCGCGACACACTCTTCTCGTTGCCGGGAATGGGCGTGGCGGAGATGATGACCATGTCGCTCTCGCGGATCTCCAGCTTGCGGTGCTCGGCAAACGCCATGCGCGAAAGGCCGCTCATCGGCTCGCCCTGGCTGCCGGTGGTGACGACGGCGATCTGCTCGTCGGGATAGCGGTCGATCTCCTCGGCAGTGATCAGCGTGCCCTCGGGGATCTTCAGATAGCCCAGCTGCATGGCGACCTTTGAAACGTTCACCATGCTGCGGCCCATCAGGCACACCTTGCGGTGGAACCGCACGCACGAATCCACCACCGCCTGGATGCGATGCACGTTGCTGGCGAACATCGCGATGATCACGCGGCCCGTCGCCTTCTGAAACTGGTCGTTGAAGGTAGCGGCCACCTTCTTTTCAGACATCGTGTAGCCCTGGCGCTCGGCGTTGGTGGAGTCTGCCATCAGCAGCAGCACGCCCTCCTGGCCAAGCTGGGCGAGCCTTCCCAGGTTGATGGGCGCGCCGTCCAGCGGCGTGTAGTCCACCTTGAAGTCGCCGGTATGCACGATCAGGCCCACGGGCGTGTGGATCGCCAGCGCGCAGGCCCCGGCGATGGAGTGGTTCACGTGGATGAACTCCACCGTGAAGCAGCCCGCCTGGATCACGTCGCCCTCTTCCACTACGTTCAGCGGCGCGACGTTTTGCAGCCGGTGCTCCTTCAATTTGTGTTCGCAGAGCGCCAGCGTCAGCTTCGTGCCGTACAGCGGGGCCGGCAGGTTGCGCAGCACGTAGGGCACCGCGCCGATGTGGTCCTCGTGGCCGTGGGTGATGAAATAGCCCCGGATCTTTTCCTTGTAGTGCTCCAGGTAGCTGGTGTCGGGGATCACCAGGTCCACCCCGGGCATGTCCTCGCGCGGAAACACGCTGCCCAGGTCGATCACGATGATGTCGTTTTGATATTCCAGCACTGTCAGGTTCTTGCCGATCTCTCCGAGACCGCCCAGCGGTATGATCTTCAATTTGGGTTCCTTGTTTTTTCTGGACAAACCATTGCCTCCTTTATGTTTTCGTTGGGGTACCTTATATTGGACGCCGCGGCTTCCCCGCGCGCGCTCGATTCCATGTCAGGTGCAAAACCGGTATCATTCAGTATGCGCCGTCAGATCAAAGCATACCAAGATAAGTATAGCACAGTTTCCGTTAAAATCACAGCCAAAGGCATGTTTTTATCGGAAATTGTGCGTAAAAATGCGCGAAGGGCGCAAAAAAGATCCTTCGACTACGCTGACGCTCCGCTCAGGATGACAGGCGATGCGATGTCATTCTGAGCGCAGGCGCAGCCGAAGTCGAAGAATCTTCATCAAAAAATATTACCGGTTCCTGTCGATCATGGCCTTCAGGGCGTCCTTGGTCTGCACGCCCACGGCCTTGTCCACGGCCTTGCCGTCCTTGAAAAGGTACAGCGTCGGGATCGCCTGGATGCCCAGGCCCATGGCCACGTCGGGCTCCTCGTCCACGTTCACCTTGGCGAACGTCACGCCCTCGGTCTCCTCGGCCAGCGCCTCCACGATGGGGGCGATCATGCGGCACGGGCCGCACCAGGTGGCCCAGAAATCGACCAGCGCCAGGTGATTCTTGCTCAGATTTTCAAACTTCATGTCCTCGGACGTGTACACTTTCACTTCTGCCATGTTGATTCTCCTTTGCGGTTTTTTGTAGTGTTGCCGATCTCTTCACTTTTCACTCTCGCGGAGCAGCTCGTCCAGTATGCTCATCAGCGTCTTTTTCGCGCCCGGACCGGCGGAAGCGCCGACGCAGGAGGGGCAGCCGTCCTTGCAGGGGCAGGCGGCGAGCAGCTCGCGCGCGCGCGTAAACAGTTCGCGCTGCATCTCGTACACGCGGTCGGACAGGCCGATGCCGCCGGGCACCGAATCGTACAGGTAGATCGTGGGCCGCCCGGTGAACGTGTCCTTCACGTGGTAGACCACGCTGATGTCCTGCGGCGCGCACATCAGATACATCGGCGCGATGTGCCTGAGCAGGTGCGAAAGGCCCACCAGCGCGTTCTTCAGCGGCTCCTTCTCGTACTTCTCCTCCAAACTCTCCGGCAGCATCCACCAGGTCGCGGTGGTCTGCATCTCCAATTCCGGCAGCGTCACCGGGCCCCAGCCGAGGTTCTCGTGGGTGTCGAACGCGATCTTCTTGAACACCGTGACGATAGATGAGGTCAGCACCTCGCCGCGCGCCCGGGCGATCGGCCCGTCGTCCTCGCGCTCGAACTCGTCCAGCACCTTGAGGCTCGTGGTCAGGTCCGCGTCGGTGTAGTAGCCCACGTCCACGCGGCGGATGTAGGCCTTCTTGTCGTCGAAGTCCAGCTGCTCCACCTGGTACTGCGTGCCCTCGTGCATGTAGATGGCGTACTGGTGCAACAGCATCGGCACCGTGAAGCGGTCCATCTCGCCGATCACGCGGTGCTTCTTCGGGTCGGTGATGTCCACGATCAGGAAGTTCTGGTCGGAGGCGCTTCTCAGGTTGATGCCCGCCTGCGGGAACTCCTCGGCCATCCAGTAGTACTTCCCGGCCACCTGCCGGAGGATGTTCTCGTCCTTCAAATAGCCCAGGAGCTCCGCCGTGTCCTCCACGCCCTCGAACATCTCGCCCTCCTCGAAGGGCAGCTCGTAGGCGGCGCACTTCAGGTGGTTCAGGAGGATGTAGAGGTTGTTTGGGTTGATCAGCGCCTGCTCCGGCGACTGCTGGAAGAAGTATTCCGGGTGCTGGATGATGTACTGGTCCAGCGGGCCGGAGGACGCCACCAGGATCAGCAGCGACACGCTCCCCCGCCGCCCGGCGCGGCCCGCCTGCTGCCAGGTGGAGGCGATGGTGCCGGGATAGCCGCAGAGCACGCAGGCGTCCAGCTGGCCGATGTCGATGCCCAGCTCCAGCGCGTTGGTAGACACCACGGACGTGATGCGCCCGGCGCGCAGCTCGCGCTCGATCTCCCGCCGCTGCGTGGGCAGGTAGCCGCCGCGATAGCCACGCACCTTCCCGGCGTTGCCCAGCGGGTCGCGCACCATGTCCTTCAGATAGCGCGTCAGCACCTCCACCGTCAGCCGCGAGCGCGCGAACACGATGTTCTGCACGCCCGCGCGCAAGAGGCTCTCGGCGATGTTGCGCGTCTGCGGGATGCTGCCCGCGCGGATGCCCAGCTGCGCGTTCACGACGGGTGGGTTGTAGAACACCACGTGCCGCTCCCCCGCCGGGGCCCCGTTCTCGTCCACCAGCAGCATCTTCCGGCCGGTCATCGTCTCGGCCAGCTCCTTCGGGTTGCGGATCGTGGCCGAGCAGCAGATGAAGGTCGGGTTCGCGCCGTAGAACGCGCAGATGCGCTTGAGGCGGCGCACGACGTTGGCGAGGTTCGAGCCGAACACGCCGCGATAGGCGTGGATCTCGTCGATCACCACATACTTCAAATTTTCAAACAGCTTCACCCACTTGGTGTGGTGCGGCAATATGCCCTGATGCAGCATGTCCGGGTTGGTGACCACCACGTGTCCGGCCTGCCGGATGGCGGAGCGCGCCGACGCGGGCGTGTCCCCGTCGTAGGTATACGCCTTGATCTCGGCGCCCATGTCCTGGATCATCGAGTAGAGCTCGGCCACCTGGTCGCTGGAGAGCGCCTTCGTCGGGAACAGGTACAGCGCGCGGCTGGCCTCGTCCTCCAGGATCGACTGGAGCACGGGCACGTTGTAGCACAGCGTCTTGCCCGAGGCCGTGGGCGTGACGACGACCAGGTCCTGCCCGTTGAGCGCCGCGGCAATGGCCTTGCTCTGGTGGATGTAGGGCTTTTCGATCCCCCGCCTTCTCAGCGTTTCGAGGATGCGCGGATCCAGCTCCGCCGGGAAATCCCCATACTTCGCCGCCCTCGCGGGAAGCACCTGCCAGGACGTGACGTTGTCCATGAAGGACGGGTTGTTCATCAGAGTCTTGATGTATTCTTGGATGGTCATGTTATCCTTCTACGATCACCATCTCGGTATTCGCCACGGCCTCCTCCACGAGAGCGTCCACGTCGAGCTTGGACTCGACCTTGGGCATGGTCTCGAGCTTGGGCTTGGTGACGGGGTGGCGGGGGGTGAACACGGTGCAGCAGTCCTCGTAGGGGAGGATCGAGGTCTCGTAGGTGTCGATTTTGTTCGCGATGTCCATGATCTCGGTCTTGTCCAGGCCGATCAGCGGGCGGAACACGGGCATGTTTACCACCGCGTCGGTACAGCAGAGCGCCTCCATCGTCTGCGAGGCCACCTGGCCCAGGCTTTCGCCGGTGATCAGCGCCAGCGCGCCAAAGTCGCGGGCGATGCGCTCTGCAATGCGCATCATGAAGCGGCGCGTGATCAGCGTGCCCAGCTCCTGCGGGCACTTCTCGTGGATCTCCAGCTGGCACTTCGTAAACGGCACCAGGTACACCCGCATGCCGCCCATGTACCAGGCCAGCTTCTTCGCCAGCTGCAGCACCTTGTCCTTGGCCAGCTCGCCGGTGTAGGGCGGGCTCTGGAAGTGGATGGCGCACATCCGCACGCCGCGCTTCATCATCTGGTAGCCCGCTACGGGCGAGTCGATGCCGCCGGAGAGCAGCAGCGCGGCCCGGCCGCCGGTACCCATGGGCATGCCGCCCACGGCCATGATCTCCTTGACGCAGATGTAGGCGTTGTCGCGGATCTCCACCATCAGCTTGTGCTGGGGCTTGTGCACGTCCACCTTCAGGTTCGGGTTGGCCTCCAGCACCTGGTGGCCCACCTCCGCGGCGACCTCCATCGAGTTCATCGGGAACTTCTTGTCGCTGCGCTTGCCCAGCACCTTGAACGTGCCGCTGTAGCCTTCCATCATCTTTACCGCCGCGGCAGAGATGGCGTCCATGTCCTTCTCCAGCTCCACGGCGGGGCTGACGGAGTAGACGCCAAACACCTTGCTCACGCGGTCGACGACAGCGTCGAGGTCGTTGAAATCGGACACGTACACCCGCGAATCGGACAGCCACACGCGGCCGCCCAGCGGCTTCACGGCCCGCTTGATGTTGTCGGTCAGGACTTTCAGAAAGTGGGGGCGGTTCGCGCCCTTCAAAAACACCTCGCCATAGCGGACGAGCAGAACATCCCGCATATTTCTCGCTTATCTCCTTTGGAACCGCCTGAGCAGGTCGTACTGTCGCGCGACCGCCCCGACGGCGTAGTCGATTTCTTCGTCGGTGGTGTGGGGGCTGAGGCTGAACCGCACGGCCCACTCCGCCTCCCGGGCGGGCACGCCCGCGGCCGTCAGCACCGCCGACACCTTCAGTTTCTTCGAGGAGCACGCCGAGCCCGTGGACACGAACACGCCCTCGCCCTCCAGCGCGTGCAGCATCACCTCGCCGCGCACGCCGGGAAAGCCGAGGTTGACGATGTGCGGCGCGCACCTTTCCGGGGCGCCGCCGTTGACGATCGCGTCCAGCACGGCCTCTCGGATGCCCGCGACCAGCCGCAGCTTCTTCTCCATCAATCTCTGGGACATGTCCGGACCGAGCGCGAGCATGTCCTTCACCGCCGCGCCCAGGCCCATGATGCCGGGCGTGTTCTCGGTGCCGGAGCGGATCGCGCCCTCCTGCCCGCCGCCCACGTGCTGCGGCTGCAGCTTCACGCCCTTCTTGACCACCAGCGCGCCGACGCCCTTCGGGCCGTGCAGCTTGTGGCCGGAGATCGTGTACAGGTCGGCCCACTTCATGTCAAACGGCACGCGCAGATAGCCCTGCACACCGTCCACGTGCACAAGCGCCCGGCCGTTCACGAAGTCGTGCAGCCGCTCGCCGCCCAACAGCCAGCCGGTCTCGTTGTTCACCTGCATGACGCTCACGAGGCTCGCGCCGTCCGAGAGCGCCGCCTCCAGCGCCTCCCAGTCCAGCTCGCCTTCGCGGGAAACGCCGATCGTGCGCACGTCGTGGCCCAGCTGGGTAAGCCGCTCGCAGGCCGCCAGCACCGACGGGTGCTCCACCGCGCTCACCGCCACGACCTGTTTGCCCCGCATGCGCTCCACCGCGCCGAGGATCGCCAGGTTGTTGGCCTCGGTGCCGCCGGAGGTGAAGATCAGCTCGCAGCCCTCGCCGCGCACCGTTTCGAGGATGTCCTCGCGCACCTGTCGCACCTGGCGAAAGGCGTCCACCGCGGGCCGGTAGACGCTGGAGGGGTTGTGCCAGCCCTCGCGCAGGCACTCAGTCATCGCCGCCACCGCCGCCTCGCAGGGCTTCGTGGTGGCGCTGTTGTCAAGATATGCTCGCGCCATAGCTGCTGTTGCCGTCCGCGTCGTACCACACGCCGCGGGGCAGGTAGTTCTTGCTGCGGATCATGGCCACCATCTCGTCGGTCAGCTCCACGACGATCACGTGCTTGACGCCCTTGCGCTGGAAGTAGAAGTAGTACAGCTTCGCATCGCGGTTCACGAACCAGTTGTGTCGCTTCGCGCCCTGCTCGTTCAGCGTCTTGGCAAAGGCCGGCCCGGCCGCGGGGCCGCAGCGGATCACGTCCTTCATCTCCAGCGCCGTCAGGTACTTCCGGCGCTTGTTGTTCAGCACGCGGGACACGTCCAGGTTGCCGTTGGTAAACGTGTAGTCGTACTCCACGCGGCAGTTGTCCGAGCTGCGCCACAGCAGAAACGCCGCGCCGCCGAACACCAGCGTCAACAGCAGGCTCTGCCACGAGAACATGATGCCGCCCGTCTCCGGGTTCATGCCCACGATGCTGGAGAGCGATATCGCGGCGATCAGCGCGAACACGATGATCAGCAGCCAGCACAGGTAATAGAGCGCCGTAAACAGCCCCTGCTTTCTTCTTACGGCGATAATTTCAAGGAAATCATCCATGTCCAAGCTCCTCCCGACCCCGCCCGGATGTCCGCGCCGGGGCCAAAGTCAGATTTCTACTCGTATATTATAACATAATTTTCAGGATTGTCGATAGATAAACATAAAATTGACCCACATTTCTTTGCGCGGAAGGGGATTGTGTGGTATACTGTTGGGACTGAGATTTACCATCAGGAGGCCTCCACCTTGAAGTGTCCCTATTGCGGCAGCGTGTGCGCAAGCGACGCGCTGTACTGCCCCAGCTGCAAGCAGCCCCTGCCCACCGCCCAGGACGGCGAGCGGGCGCCCGAGCGCGCGCCGAAGGAGAAGCGCACGCTCGCCCAGCGCGCCCTGACGGCGCTGGCGGCCGTCGCCTTTTTGGCGGCGCTGGTGATCGGCGGCTTCAAGCTGGCCAGCTGGATCCGCAACTACCAGCTCACGCGCCTCTATACCCGCGGGGCTTACACCCCCACGCTCTCCACCGTGAAGATGGACGACCTGCGCTCCGGCCACGCCATCATCTTCTACGGCAAGGACGGCGACCAGATCTATCTGCCCGAGATGGAGCGCTCGCTGTCGATCTCCGGCGGCGTGGCGCGCATGGAGGTGGCGGATTCGGACTGGTTCGACGCGAACGCGGCCGAGGTGGAGTACGCGGACATCACGCTCTCCCCGATGCTGATCACCGAGAAGGGTACCAAGACGGAGCTGCCCGCGTTCAACTTCCAGATCGAGGTGCCGGAATCGCCGCTGTCGATCACGACGCCCTCGGAGGAGCGCACCACCGTGGTCACGGCCGTGTACCCGCTGGTGTTGAACGTGGTGCCCGGCAGCACCGTGTTCGTCAACGGCGAGGACGTGACCGCCTCCGTGGACCGCAGCGGTCTGCTGTCCACCTACGTGGGCGTCAAGCCCATCGGCGACAACGTCATCACGCTGATCGTGCGCACGCCCAAGCACCACGAGTGCCGCCGGGAGATCGTCATCTTCCGCCAGCACTACGACATCAACCTGGAGCTGGACACCACCGTCAGCGACGTGTCCTCCGCCCGCACGATGGCCGTCACCGGCACCGCCGAGCCGGGCGCGATGATCTCCGTGGACACCGACTACATCCCCGAGAGCCTGACCGTGGACGCCACCACCGGCCGCTTCTCGTTCATCAGCCGCTTCGCCACCTACGGCGAGAACATCATCCGCTTCCGCGCCAGCATGCCCGGCAAGGAGGACGCGGTGATCAGCTTCGCGGTGAACTACAAGCCCTCGCTGGCCGAGATGTCCGACCGCGCCTGGGCGATGGACTACGAACAGCTGCGCGTGCTGTTTGAGAACTGGCGCTACCAGAGCTTCGCCTGCAAGGGCCAGATCCTCGACAGCTTCACCGGCGACGACGGCAAGCCCTACCTGGTGATGGACGTCGGCAAGGACGAGAGGCAGCTGATCATCCTCGAAAACCAGAGCAGCCTCGCCAATCCCACGCTGGGCCGCCGCTTCATGGCCTACGCCTACGTGGACGGCCAGCAGATGTACCAGTCGCAGTACTATCCGAAGCTGATCGCGCTGTATCTGGACGTGACGGGATAAGCCCGGAGGATACCTTATGTCAAACGCAAGAATGACCACGAAGACGCTGGTCACGCTGGCCCTGCTGGCCGCCGCGGAGGTGGTGCTGGCGCGCTTCATCGTGCCGATGCCCTCCCCCACGCTGCGCTTTTCCGTGGAAGCCGTGCCCATCATCGTGGCGGGGCTGCTGTTCGGACCGCTGGCAGGGGGCTGCGTGGGCGTGGTGGGCGACGCCGTCGGCTGCCTGTTCTCCGCCTACGGCTACAACCCCGTATTCGCCGTGCCGCCGCTGATGATCGGCGTGTGCGCGGGGCTTTTGCGGTTCCTGGTGCAGAAGAAGCTCAGCTATTTCCGCGTGCTGCTCACGTTTTTGCCCGCGGTCGCGCTCGGCAGCGTGCTGTGGCAGAGCTGGTGGCTGGCGTTCTTCTACGGAAGCCACAGCTTTGTATGGTTCCTCGGCGCGCGCGCGCTGCAGTTCGCCGTCACCTCGCTCATCAACGCCGGCATCGTGTACGGGCTGTTCAAGAGCAGGGTGTTCGAGCATCTCGGGCTGTGGAACAGCGAGAGTTGAGAGTTCAGAGTTCAGAGTTTAGAGAAATAGCCCCGGTTTTTCCGGCTTTTGTCTGAACTCTAAACTCTCAACTCTAAACTCTTTATTTTGTGTGACAAGGAAGCGATCTCCACGAACATCTCCGAAGCCTTACAATACATCCACTCCGTCTCCTGGCTGGGCACGATCCCGGGGCTTTCGCGCGAGCGCGCGCTGCTGGAAAAACTCGATAACCCCGAGCAGGCGCTTAAATTCGTGCACATCGCCGGAACGAACGGCAAGGGCTCCACGGCGGCGATGCTCGCGTCCATGCTGCGCCGCGCGGGCTATCGGACCGGCCTGTACACCTCGCCCTACATCCTGCGCTTCAACGAGCGCATGCAGGTCAACGGCGCTCCGATTTCCGATGAAGCGCTGTGCGATCTGACCGAATACGTCCGGCCGTTCGCCGACGCCCTGCCCGAGCACCCCACCGAGTTCGAGCTGATCACTGCAATGGGCTTTGAGTACTTCCGGCGCGAGCAATGCGACATCGTGGTCTGCGAGGTGGGCATGGGCGGCGACTGGGACGCCACGAACGTGATCGAAAACACCGAGTGCGCGGTGATCACCAACATCGGCCTCGACCACACGAAGTACCTCGGCGACACCGTCGAGGCCATCGCGCGCACGAAGGCCGGCATCGTCAAGCCCGGGCGGCCCTGCGTGCTGTACCGGCAGCGGGCATCGGTGGAGGCGGTGATCGCAAAGGCGTGCCGCGAGAAGGGCGCGCCGCTGATCCGCGCCGACTTCGGCGCGCTCGCGCCCGTCTCGGACGCGCTGGAGGGCCAGCGCTTCGACTGGGGCGATTTGAAGGGCCTGTCGCTGCCGCTGCTGGGCGCGCACCAGCTGAAGAACGCCGCCACAGCGCTGACGACTGTCGGCGTGCTGCGCGAACGCGGCTGGGACATCCCGGAAAGCGCCATCCGGCAGGGCCTTGCGGAGGTCGCGTGGCCGGGGCGCTTCCAGGTGCTGCGCAAAAAGCCCCTGTTCATCGCCGACGGCGGCCACAACCCCCAGTGCCTCGCCGCGCTGGAGGCCGCCCTGCGCGCCTACCTGCCGGGGCAAAAGCTGGTGTTCCTGTGCGGCTGCATGGCCGACAAGGACTACGGCGACATGTTCCGCCGCCTGAGGCCCTTTGCCCGGGCATTCGTGACCGTGACGCCGGACAACCCCCGCGCGCTGCCCGCGCGCGAATTGAGCGCATACATCACAGAGACCCTGCGCCTGCCCGCGACCCCCTGCGACAGCGTCGCCGGCGGCGTGGCGCTCGCCTCGGAGATGGCCGGGCCCGGCGGCGCGGTGTGCGCGTGCGGCTCGCTGTACATGATGGGCGAAGTGATGGAGGCCGTTGGGAAATAGCGCAAAAATTTCGGATGCAATGTGTTCACAAATCGACATGTGCAGATTCTTCGACTGCGTTCCGCCTGCGGCTACACTCCGCTCAGAATGACACGGTATCCGAAGCTGTCATCCTGAGCGGAGCCTTGCGATCAGCAAGGTGCAGTCGAAGGATCTGTACGTTTCACCAATAAACAACATTGCGTCTTCCGGCAATTTCATACAACGTTAATCTCAATGTGCTATGATAGCAAAATAAAGGCCATACCGCCGAGGAGGAGAGGCACAGCATGTTCAGGATCGTTGAAAAGCAGCCGCTGAACCCCACCGTCACGAAGATGGTAATAGAAGCGCCGCTGGTGGCCCGCAAGGCAAGGGCGGGCCAGTTCATCATACTGCGCGCCAGCGAGGACGGCGAGCGCATCCCGCTGACCATCGCGGGCTACGACCGTCAGAAGGGCACCGTGGACATCATCTTCCAGATCGTCGGCGGCACCACGATGGAGCTGAACGCGCTCAACGCGGGCGACTGCATCCCGGATTTCGTGGGCCCGCTGGGCAGGGCCAGCGAGGTGGAGGGCTTTAAGAAGGTGGCCGTGGTGGGCGGCGGCGTGGGCTGCGCCATCGCGCTGCCGGTGGCCCAGGCGCTGCACGAGAACGGCGCCGAGGTCCACTCGATCGTGGGCTTCCGCAACCGCGACCTCGTGATCCTCGAGGACGAGTTCCGCGCCTGCTCCGACGTGGTCCGGATGATGACCGACGACGGCAGCTACGGCGAGAAGGGCCTCGTGACCAACGCGCTGGAGGCGCTGATCAACGAGGGCAACGAATACGATGAAGTCATCGCCATCGGCCCGGTGATCATGATGAAGTTCGTGTGCATGCTGACGAAGAAGTACAATATCAAGACCGTGATCTCGATGAACCCGATCATGATCGACGGCACGGGCATGTGCGGCGGCTGCCGCCTGACCGTGGGCGGCGAGACGAAGTTCGCCTGCGTGGACGGGCCGGACTTCGACGGCCACCTGGTGGACTTCGACGAGGCCATGCGCCGCGGCGCAATCTACCGCGACTTCGAGCAGCACAGGCGTGAAGAGACCTGCAACCTTTTGAAGAAGGAGGCGGAATGACATGGCGCAGAGGAACATGAGCCCGAACAAGTGCCCCATGCCCTCGCTGGCCCCGGACTACCGCAACAAGGTGTTCGAGGAAGTGGCCACCGGCTACACCTATGAAATGGCCGTCGAGGAGGCGCGGCGCTGCCTGAACTGCAAAATGCGGCCGTGCGTGGCGAAGTGCCCCGTGCGCATCGACATCCCTGAATTCATCGAAAAGCTGGCCAACGAGGACATCGAGGGCGCATTCGAGGTCATCAACCGCTCCTCGTCGCTGCCGGCGGTGTGCGGCCGCGTGTGTCCGCAGGAGAACCAGTGCGAGTCCGCCTGCACGCGCGGCGTCAAGGGCGAGCCGGTGGGCATCGGCAGGCTCGAGCGCTTCGTGGCCGACTGGCACCGCGAACACGCGAAGGAGCCGCCGAAGGCCCCCGCATCGAACGGGCACAAGGTCGCCGTCATCGGCGCGGGCCCCGCGGGGCTCACCTGCGCGGGCGATCTGGCGCGCATGGGCTACAAGGTGACCGTCTACGAGGCGCTGCACCTGGCCGGCGGCGTGCTGAGCTACGGCATCCCGGAGTTCCGCCTGCCCAAGGCCATCGTGAACCAGGAGGTGGACAACCTCCGCGCGATGGGCGTGGACATCGAGACCGACATGGTCATCGGCAAGGTGCTGACCGTAGACGAGCTTTTTGAGATGGGCAACGAGGCCGTATTCATCGGCTCCGGCGCGGGCCTGCCCCGCTTCATGGGCATCCCCGGCGAAAGCCTGAAGGGCGTGTTCTCCGCCAACGAATTCCTGACCCGCATCAACCTGATGAAGGCTTACAAGGAGGGCAGCAAGACGCCCATCCGCCGCGGCAAAAAGGTGGCCGTCGTGGGCGGCGGCAACGTGGCGATGGACGCCGCGCGCTGCGCCAAGCGCCTGGGCGCGGACGAGGTCACGATCGTGTACCGCCGCAGCATGAACGAGCTGCCCGCGCGCGCCGAGGAGGTCGAGCACGCCAAGGAGGAGGGCATCATCTTCAGGACCCTCACCAACCCCGTGGAGGTGCTGGGCTACAACAACCCGGACGATCCGCGCGACCCGCGCAACGGCGAGGTCATCGGCATGAAGTGTGTGGAGATGGAGCTGGGCGAGCCCGACGCCAGCGGCCGCCGCAGGCCCATCGTCAAGGAGGGCAGCGAGTTCACGCTGGACATCGACACGATGATCATGGCCCTCGGCACGAGCCCCAACCCGCTGATCCGCTCCACCACACCGGGCCTGGAGGCCGACCGCCGCGGCTGCATCGTCACGCAGGGCGAGGACGGCCTCACCAGCCGCGAGGGCGTGTACGCCGGCGGCGACGCCGTCACCGGCGCAGCCACGGTGATCCTCGCCATGGGCGCGGGCAAGAGCGCCGCCCAGGCGATCGATGAATACATCAAAGGAAAAGAATAATAGATTCCAAAAGCCTTCCCCTCCGGGGAAGGCTTTTCTCATAATATCTCCTCGATTCGCGCTATATTTCGACAATTGTGTGCCTTCCATTGACAGCCGTTCCCGCCGCCCGGTATAATACCTGTACACTGGTCACTATTATGAGAAGAAGAGGAGAATCACTATGGGTGTTATCAGTATCCTTCTGGGCTTCATCGCCTTTTTCGTGTTCACCGGCGCGGGCGCGGTGCTGGCCAACGCGGCCGTCGAGGCCAAGGCGGTGCTGGCGCTGAGCCTGTCCTCGCTGGAGAACGTGTCCAATACGTCGCTGATGGTCGGCATCGTGGGCGTGTTCACATTCATCGGCCTGCTGATCGGCGTGAACCTGATCATGCACGGCCTGACCTACATCAAGGTCTCCAAGATCCAGACCCAGCTGCGCAGGCGGGGGTAATGCTACCGCGACAACGCGGGGGCGGCAAAAAGCCGCCCCCGCGTTTGTATTTTCACCAAATTGACACCAAAAAGACGTGCGCAGCGGCGGATTGTGTGCTATAATAGACTTGGTAAATTGGAGTTATATCCGCTTTGGAGGCTGCAGAGCTTTGAAATACGCGATATTCAAACCCCGGGAGACGGACCGGAACTTCCTGTTCGCCGTGATCCTGACCACCGTGAAGATGCTGTTCTTCGTGGTGCTGCTCATCGCGCTGACGGGCGCGGGCCTGGTGGCGGGCATCGCCAAGGGCTGGGTGGACACCGCGCCGGATTTGAACCTGCCCGCCATCGGCGCGCAGAGCCAGACTTCGTTCATCTACGACAGCCAGGGCAACCTGATCATGGAGTTCAAGGGCTCGGAGAACCGCATCTACGTGGAGATCGAGGACATTCCCCAACAGCTGATCAACGCCGTCATCGCCATTGAGGACTCCCGCTTCTACGAGCACCACGGCGTGGACCTGAAGCGCATCGTCGGCGCGCTGGTGAACAACCTCGCCGGCGGCGACACGCAGGGCGCGTCCACGATCACCTGCCAGCTGGTGAAGCTGACGCTGCTCTCCAGCGACCAGAACTACAAGCGCAAGATGCAGGAGGCGTACCTCGCCCTGCAGCTGGAGCAGAAGCTGACCAAGGAGCAGATCCTGGAGGCCTACCTGAACGTGATCTACATGGGCGGCAGCAGCTACGGCGTGAAAATCGCCGCCCAGGACTACTTCGGCAAGGATTTGAAGGACCTGACGCTGCGCGAGTGCGCCTGCCTCGCGGGGCTGATCCGCAATCCCTCGCGCTACAACCCCCGCGCGAACTACTACAAGCGCAATCGCCCGGAGACCACCGACAAGCGCACCAACTACGTACTGGAGGAGATGCTGGACCAGCGCCTGATCACCGAAGAGGAGTGCGCCGCCGCCAAGGCCGAGCACCTCGACGTGATCCAGAGCAGCACCGCCGCCAGCGACAACATGTACGACAACGCCTACTACGTCGAGTACTCCATCTACGACGTGGTGACGAAGATGCTGCGCGTCGAGGGCCTGGAGGACACCAGCTACAACCGCAGCCAGATGGAGACCAAGCTGCGCAACGGCGGCTACAAGGTGTTCACCAGTTTGAACGCCGAGGTGCAGCAGGCGGTGCAGAGCGCCATCACCAACTGGACCCAGTATCCCAACATGCGCTACTCCAACGACAGCTCCACGCAGGCTTCGCTGGGCGGCGGCGAGTTTCTGACGGTCGTGCAGCCCCAGTGCGCCGCGGCGGTGCTGGACTGGCACACGGGCGAGCTGGTGGCCATCGTGGGCGGGCGCAACGAACCGGTGCAGCGCAAGCAGCTGAACCGCGCCTACCAGAACGACATGCCCGTGGGCTCGTCCATCAAGCCGTTGGCCGTGTACGGCCCGGCGTTTGACATGGGCTACTCCCCCGGCACGCCGGTGATGAACCTGCCCATCCCCATCAAGGGCTGGGTCAGCGAGACCGGCTACCCCAACAACTTCGAGGGCGGCAGCTTCAACGGCGTGGAGTCGATGCGCCAGGCCATCAACCAGTCGCACAACACGTCCGCGGCGCACGTGCTGATGGACTACGTGGGCATCGAAAACGCCGTCACGTACCTTCTGAAGCTGGGCGTGAAGCCCGACCACATCCTCGCCAACGGCTCCGGCCTGGCGCTGGGCTCCTCGGGCCTGTCGGTGATCGAGCTGGCCACCGCTTTCGGCGCCATCGCCAACCGCGGCGTCTATCAGGAGTCCTACGCCTTCACGCAGATATTGAACGCCGACGGCACCGTGTACATCGACGTGAAAGAGGTACAGGAGACCTGGCAGGCCTTCAAGCCCTCCACCGCCTACATGCTGGTGGACGTGCTCAAGGGCTGCGTGATGCCGGAGATCGGCACCGGCTCCAAGGCGAACTTCGGCGGGCTGACCGTGGCGGGCAAGACCGGCACGAACACCAACAACATCGGCGTGACGTTCGCCGGCATGACCGGCTACTACGCCGGGGCCGTGTGGGTCGGCTCGGACAACTACAAGCCGCTGACCAGCGACGCCACCGGCGGCAGCTACGCCGCGCCGCTTTGGGCCGAGATCATGTCACAGGTGCACCTGCTGACCGGCTGCACCACCGACCGCGCCATCATCGCGGGCTCGCCTTCCGACTTCGGGCTCACGGCCTGCACGGTGTGCGCGGTGTCCGGCATGCTGCCCACCTCCGCCTGCCGCAACGACGTGAACCACTACGGCACCAACACCGACTACTATCTCTCCGGCACGCAGCCCACCGCCCACTGCAACATGCACCGGGCCGTGACCGTCTGCAACTACAGCCACCAGGTCGCCGCGCCGGGCTGCCACAACACCGATGTGTACGGCATGATCTACATCCCCGAGGGCCATCCGCTGCGCTACGCGCACGACCTCAGCGACGTGACGCCCTACTTCATCGGCGCCTCCACCAACGAAAACTCGACCAGCCTCGGCCGGTGTACGCTGGGACGATAAGAGAACTGCATAAAAACATCACCTCCGTCAATACTTACGCCATTGACGGAGGTGTTTTATGGGCATCATCATTGACACGGTCGTTTTTTCCGCGCTCGCGGCGGCGGGATTCTACCTGTTCTTCCTGAACGCCTGGGGCAGCGCGCCGCTGGCGGGGGCGTTGGCGTTCGCGTGCGTCGCGGCGGGGCGCAGGCTCGTGAAAAAGCAGCCCCGGCGGGCGTCGCTGGCGCGGGTGCGCGCGGAGCTTCTGCGGCTGGCGGGGCTTCCCGACGCACAGGCACAGGCGGAGCTGGCCGCGCTGCTGCGCTGGCGCTGGCCCGGCGAGGACTTCGCCCTCGCGCCGGTGCTCAAGCACCCGGAGGCCACGCTGACCTCCGGCGACCTGCTGAACGCCTGGAAGGCCAACCGGGACGCGGCGCGCCTGGTCGTGGCCGCCACGTGCCCGGCGGAGCCGCGGGCGCTGGCCTACGCGCGGCAGCTGCATGACCCCACCGTGGCCGTGGTGGACAGCCGCGCGCTGTCGCGCATCCTGCGCCGGACGCTGCCCGCGGAGGAGCCGCGCGATCGATCGGCGGCAGGCGGTCCGACGATCATATCGCGCCTCCGGGCGAGGTCTGCCGCGCTTTCGCCCCTCCTCGCCCGCCGCGTCCGCCCCAAAAACGCGCTGCTCGCCGCCGCGCTGCTGGCACTGTACCTGCGCGGGGCGAGCCCGTTGTACCTGTTTTCCGCGCTGGCGCTGCTGGCGCACTTCGGCGTCGCGCTGGCCCAGCGCAGGGTCGGAAAGCGGCTGTTCGAGGAATGAAATGTATGGGAGGCAAGACCTGTGGGAAGCGGGGAAACGACCTCATCCGTCTTGCGCTTCGCGCAATCCACCTTCCCCTGAAGGGGAAGGCTTTTGGATACCGCGCGACAGCCGCCATCCACTCCTCACTCCTCACTCCTAACTCCTCACTCCACTAAAGCTCCTCCAGCTTGATCCGGGAGTTCTCCCGCGCCTGGCGGTAGATGCAGAAGCGGTTGCCGATGGTCTGCACGCCCTCGGCGTGCACGCGCTCGCACAGCGCGTCGCAGGCCTCGCGGGTCGATTCAAACGGCGCGGTGTTCAGCACGGCGACCTTGATCAGCTCGCGGGCCTCCAGCGCGTCCCAGCACTGCTTGACGAGGTTTTCGGTGATGCCGTCCTTGCCGATGTGGAGCACCGGCTCCATCGTATTGCACATGGCGCGCAGCTTCGCGCGCTGTTTGGTGGTCATGACGTATTCCTCCATACTGTATTTATCATTCTACAAAGTCAAATTCCATCTCGCCGATCACGACGCTGTCGCCCTCCTTGGCGCCCGCGGCGCGCAGCGCGTCGATCACACCCAGCCGCCGCAGCGAGCGGTGGAAGTAGTTGAGCGACTCCTCGTTGTCGAAGTTCACGGATTCCATCAGGCGGTCCATCTCGCGGCCGGAGACGAAGTACGCGCCATTCGCCGCCTCGACGGTGAAGGGCTCGCCCTCCAGCGCGTCCAGGTCGCCCAGCTCCTCCTCGCGGAACGGCTCCGCGGGCGGGCAGGCATCCAGCAGGCGCACCGTGGCGTAGAGCAGCGCGTCGAAGTTCTGCCGGGTCGCGGCGGACACCGGATAGATGTCGATGCCGCTGCCGTCCAGCTTCTGGCGCAGGCGCGCGAGGTTCTCCTCGGCCCCGGGCAGGTCCATCTTGTTCGCCACGACGATCATCGGGCGGTTCTTCAGGTCGCCGTAGGCCTCCAACTCGCCCATGATGGCGTCGTAGTCCTCCAGCGGGTCGCGGCCCTCGCTGCCCGCGATGTCCAGCACGTGCAAGAGCATCCGCGTGCGCTCCACGTGGCGCAGGAACGCGTGCCCGAGGCCGACGCCCTGCGCCGCGCCCTCCACCAGCCCGGGGATATCCGCCAGCACGAAGCTGCTCTCGCCGTGCTTGACGATGCCCAGGTTCGGCTGGAGCGTGGTGAAGTGGTAGTTGGCGATCTTCGGCCGCGCCGCCGTGACCACGGAGAGGATCGTGGACTTGCCGACGTTCGGGAAGCCCACCAGGCCCACGTCCGCGATGGACTTGAGCTCCAACGTCAATTCGATCACGTCGCGCTTCTCGCCGGGCTTGGCGAATTGCGGGGCCTGGCGCGTGGGCGTGGCGAAGTGCTGGTTGCCGAAGCCGCCGTTGCCGCCCTTCACCAGCGTCCTGCGCTCGCCGGGCTCGTACAGGTCCAATAGCAGCTTGCCCGTGGCCTTTTCGCGCACCACCGTTCCCGGCGGCACCTCGATCACCACCGGCTCGCCGGACTTGCCCGTGCGCCGGTTCGCCATGCCGTCGCCGCCGTTCTCGGCGGTGAACTTGCGCTTGTAGCGGAAGTCCATCAGCGTGTGCATGCGCTCGGACGCCTCGAAGATCACGTCGCCGCCGCGTCCGCCGTCGCCGCCATCCGGCCCGCCGGCCTGCACGAACTTCTCCCGGTGGAACGACACGCAACCGTTGCCGCCGTCCCCGGCCTTGACCGTGATGGATACGATGTCTACGAATAATGCCATAGCTTACTCCGTTAATTAGGAATTAGGAATGAGGAATGAGGAATTGATTGTGGTATTCCCCGCTTTGAATCAAAGAAATCCGCAGGATTTCATCATCCATTCCTCATTCCTAATTTCTCATTCCTCATTTCTCTTCCATGTTTTTCTCGCAAAGCCCGTCGTTCAGGGGGCAGCGCCCGCACTCGGGGGCGCGGGCGTGGCAGCAGCGCCGGCCGTGCCAGATGATCAGGTGGTGGCCGAAGGACCAGATGCCAGGGTCCAGCAGCGCCTTCAGCTGGGCCTCCACCTTCTCGGGCGTGTTCGCATCGGCCAGGCCGATGCGCCGCGACACGCGGAACACGTGCGTGTCCACGGGGATCTCGTTGCCGCCGAACGCCGCCAGCAGCACCACGCCCGCGGTCTTCTGGCCCACGCCGGGCAGCGCCATCAGCTCCGCGCGGGTCGAGGGCACCTCGCCGCCGTACTTCTCCACCAGCGCGCGGCTGGCGGCGACGATGTTCTTAGCCTTGTTGTGGTACAGGCCGCACTCGCGGATCAGCGGCTCCAGCTGCTCCGGCTCCAGCTTCGCCATGGCGAAGGCGTCCGGGTACAGCGGAAACAACTTCTCCGTCACCTGGTTCACGCGCCGGTCCGTGCACTGGGCCGACAGGATCGTGGCGATCAGCGTCTCATAGGGATTGCGAAAATGCAGCTCCGGCTTCGCGTCCGGGTACAGCTTCCCCAGCGCCTCCATCACCTGCGCCGCGCGCGCCGCGTCCATGGCCATCACCCCGCTTTTGTACTGGGATGATTATACCCCGCGACAGGCCCGCCGGTCAAGCATGAAACGGTAAACGCCCATACTCATACTGTTAGTATAAAATTCTTTTTACTATTGGTATTGTCAGTGTCTTCCCTTTTCCCCCGCCGCGCGGTATAATGGTCTCACAAACCGCGAAGGGAGGGCGCAAACATGGATATGAAGCTCGCTGAAAACATCCGCGCGTACCGCAAGGCACGCAAGCTGACGCAGGAGCAGCTGGCGGAGGTGCTGGGCGTCACGGTCGGCGCGGTTTACAAGTGGGAGGCGCGGCTGTCCGTGCCGGAGCTTGCGCTGATCGTGGAGATGGCCGACTTCTTCGACACCTCGGTGGATGCGCTGCTGGGTTACGAGATGAAGGACAACCGCCTCGCCGCCACTGAGGCGCGCATCCGGCAGTACCACAGCAAGAAGAGCCGCGACGGCCTCGCGGAGGTGGAGAAGGCGCTCGAAAAATACCCCAACGCCTTCACCATCGCCTATGCGGGCGCGGAGCTCTACCACGGCATCGGCCTGGAGGCGCAGGACAAGGCCCTGCTGCGCCGGGCGCTGGAGTTGTTCGAGAAAGCGCGCCAGCTGCTGCCGCAGAACAAGGATACCCGCATCAGCGAACAGACCCTCTGCGGCAGCATCTCGCAGGTGTACTTCGCGCTGGGCGAAAAGGAGAAGGCCATCGAGCTGGTCAAGCGGCACAACGCCGGGAACCTCTACAGCGCGATGATCGGCGTGGTGCTGGCGGTTGAGATGGATCGCCCGGACGAAGCCTTGCCCTACCTCTCGCAGGGGCTGACGCTGGCCTTCAACGGCATCATCTACACCACGATGGGCTACGCGAACATCTACTACACCAACCGCGACTGGGAAAACGGTCAGGCGATCCTGAACTGGGGCATCCGGTCGCTTCGGGGACTGAAGGCCACTGAACAGCCGGACTTCATCGACAAGCTCTGCGCGGTGTTCCTGGCCTGCCTGGCAGGTTTCCAGCTCATAGCGGGCAACGCTGACGCCGCCCGGGAATCCCTGCTCCGAGCCATTGCGCTGGCGCACGCGTTCGACGCCGCTCCCGACTACAGCTGCCGGAACATGCGCTTCATCGGCGAGGACGAGCGCGGCGGCGCCTCCTACGACAGCCTGGGCGACACGGCCATGCGGGCCGTGGAGAATGCCGTGGTGGACCTGGAAAACGACAAACTGAGCGACCTCTGGAAGGAGTTGAATTGAAAATGATGAATCTTCGATCCAAGCACCAGCGAACCGTGCGCGACGGCGGGTTGAGCCAGATGTTCGCCGAGCGGCCCGCGCACGACCGGTTCTCTTCGTTCTACGGCGACCTGAGAAGCCGCTGCGACCACGGCAGCGTCGACGAACTCGCCAGCGCCTATACGCTGTACCTGTTCCTGGGGGAACTGAAGAACCGGCGATAAGACAGGGGGCTTTGCCGCGACGCGACGAAGCCCCCTGCATATTTATACGCCCCGCACTTTAAGCCGCATCCCGTCGTACTCGGCCCGATACAGGCCGATCAGGTTGCCGGGGTTCTCCGTCAGCAGCGCCCGCCGCACGTCCGGCAGTTTTTCCATAGGAAAGCGCACGGACAGGCCGCAGCCCATGGCGATGTCCCGCGGGGTGGTGACCACCCGCGCCGGCACGCCCTGGCGCTTCAGCGCCGCCTCGAACCGCAGCACCTGCTGCCGCGAGCGAAACGCCGCCACGCCGTAGACATCCCGCATGCCGTTCCCTCCTCTCAAATCCATTCAAGCGCCGGTTCATAAATCCGACCGCGCGCATGTATTCTATACTACGCGCAAGCGCGAAGGAGGGTTCGACCATGCCTATCTACCTGGACAACGCCGCCACCAGCCACCCGAAGCCGTCCGCCGTGCTGGACGCCGTCGCGCGGGCCATGACGGACTACAACGCCAACCCCGGGCGCTCCGGGCACCGCGCCGCGCTGGAGGCCGCCCGCGCCGTGCTTCAGACCCGGGAGCAGCTGGCGGCACTGATGAACGCGCCGGACCCCCTCGGCATCGTCCACTGCTTCAACTGCACCGACGCGCTGAACCTGGCCATCAAGGGCAGCTTGCGCGCGGGCGATCACGTGATCGCCACGCAGCTGGAGCACAATTCGGTGCTCCGCCCGCTGGCGGGGCTGGCAGCGCGGGGGCGCATCGAATTGACGCTGCTGCCGCCCCGCCCGGACGGCTTCATCGATCCTGAAGACGTGCGCGCGGCCCTTACCGGGCGCACGTCGCTGATCGTCTGCACCCACGCCTCGAACGTCACCGGGGCCATCCAGCCCGTCGCCGCCATCGGGCAGGTGGCGCGACAGGCGGGCGTGCGCTTCCTCGTCGACGGCGCGCAGGCGCTGGGCGCGCTGCCGGTGGACGTTCAGGCGCTGGGCTGCGACCTGTACGCCTTCCCCGGCCACAAGTCGCTGCTGGGGCCGCAGGGCACCGGCGGGCTGTTCATCGCGCCGGGCGTCGACCTCATCCCCCAGCGCGAAGGCGGCACCGGCTCCAGCTCCGACAGCCTGCTCCAGCCGGAGGAACTGCCCGAGCGGTACGAGTCCGGCACGCTGAACCTGCCGGGCATCGCGGGATTGGGCGCGGGCTGCGCGCACGTGAAAAAGCGCCTCTCGCAGATCATGATGCACGAGCGCGAGCTTTGCCGCGCGCTCTACGAGGGCCTCGCTGCCATGCCGGGCGCGACGCTCTACAGCCCCGCCGGGGAGGCCGATCGCGCCGGGATCGTGTCGTTCAACGTCGCGGACCTCACCTCCGCCCAGGCCGCCGACGCCCTCGCGCGGCGCGACATCGCCGTGCGCGGCGGGCTGCACTGCGCGCCGGGGGCCCACCGATTCCTGGGCACGCTGCGCCGCGGCGCGGTCCGCGCCAGCGTCGGCCACGCGAACACTTTTGAGGAGATCGACGCCTTCCTCTCTGCCGTGCGGGAGATCGCGGGATGAGGGGCGCGTGGTTTGGGCATAGAAAGCGCATAGCATTCGCCACTTGTGCGAATGCTATGCGCAAAGGAGGTCCTATCCATGCCGATGACCGAATGTCGAAGCTGCCACAAGATCGCCGATTCCCGCGCGTTCCGCGCCTGCAACGACTGCGGCGCGCCGCTTTGCGACGACTGCGCGAACGCCTCGTCCGGGCTGTGCCCCGACTGCGACGGCCTCGCGCCCGCCTGGGTGTTCCACAACCTGTACTGACCCAAACGCCGTTAATCCGCGGCTATCCGTCCAGGTTGTTGCAGAGGCTGATCACGAGCACGTCCTCGGAAGCCGGGCTCTTGACGAAGTAGTTGCTGGTCTCCACGCGGCGATAGATGCCGTCGTCACCGATCTGCCGGGAGATCAGGTGGATCTCCCGCGCGCCCTCGCCGTGCAGCTTCAGCTGGTTCTCGCGGCATAAGGTGCTCCGCCAGAGCTCCCGGTCGTCCGGGTGCATCGACATCGCGCCGTGGGCGATCAGGTCGTCCACGCTGCCGGTGGACGGGCAGCCGCGGGACGTGAAGTTGTCGTAGGTTATCATGTAGAAGCTGTTGCGCGTCAGGTTGCCGTAGATGATCAGCGGATAGCGCATGCACACCGCCTGCAAGAGCAGCTGCACCGC
>CADAQZ010000017.1 GCA_902790175.1 uncultured Eubacteriales bacterium
GTTCTCACCGGCCAGAGCGTCTACATGGACCATGCGAACTGCGACAACCAGGACTGCGTGAACATGGGCGCGGTGACGCTGGAGAACCTGGAGGCGCGGGTGCTCGGCGGGTTCATCGTGTGCCTGCCGCACAGGCTTTCCGTGGAGGTGCGCGACGAATGAGTGATACCAAGGAGAAGCGCCCAGCGTCCCGGGCGCGGGTCGTGGCGCGCTTCGGGCTTTTGACGGCGCTGGCGCTCGTGCTGGGCTGGCTGGACCGCGCCATACCGATCACGTGGCTTCTCAGCGGCGCGGCGCCGGGCATCAAGCTGGGCCTGGCGAACACGGTGCTGCTCTACGCGGTCTATCTGATGGACTGGCGCGGCTGCGTGCTGCTGATGCTGGCAAAGGTGTTCCTGTCCGGCTTCCTGTTCGGCTCGATGAGCGCGATCATCTACAGCCTGTCCGGCGGCGCGCTGAGCCTCGTGGTGATGCTGCTGGTGCGCCGCAACGAGAAATACGGCGCGCTGGCGATCGGGCTGATGGCCCTGGCGAGCGACGTCGCGCTGCTGATGCGCAACTCCGCTCCGAAGGGCAGGATGCTGTGGATCATGCTGCTGATCGCCGCCGCGAGCGTCGCGGCGTTCGCGGGGTTTTGCGCCATCCGCAAAAATCCTCGCCTGGGCGTGCTGGGCACGTCGCTCGCCGGTGCCGTGGCGCACAACGTCGGCCAGATCCTGGCGGCCAGCGCGATGCTCAGAACGCCACAGCTGCTGTACACCTACCTGCCGTTCCTGGTGGGCATGGGCGCGGCGGTGGGCTGCCTGACGGGCATTGTGGCGCGGCGGGTGTTCCTGTCGCTGCGCGCGCCTGGTATGTGATTTCAAAGAGGGGCAGGGGAATCATGAAGAGTTTGAGGATCGCGGCGCTGGCGCTGGCATTGATGTTGGCGATGGCCGGCTGCGCGTCGGTGGACCCGAAGAAGGAGTCCGCCGTGGGCTTCTACCTGGACACGGTCGTGACGCTCACGGCCTACGTGGACGACGCCCAGGTGCTCAAGGACGCGCTGGACGAGTGCGGGCGCTGGGAGGCGCTGCTGTCCAGAACCATCGAGGGCAGTGACGTGTGGAACATCAACCACGCCGGCGGCGCGCCCGTTCAGGTGTCGCAGCCGACGATCGAGATCATCGAGGCCGCCCGCGAGGTCAGCGAGCGCTCCGGCGGCGCGTTTGACATCTCCATCGCTCCGGCCTCCACGCTCTGGGACTTCACCTCCGGCGAGGGCGTGGTGCCCGACGCGGACGCGCTTGCCGAGGCCGCCGCGAAGGTGGACTATCGCAAGGTGGTCGTCGAGGGCGACACGGTCACGTTGCCGGACGGCATGATGATCGACCTCGGCGGCATCGCCAAGGGCTACATCGCCGACCGCGTGAAAGAATACCTCAAGGAGCGCGGCGTCGAAAGCGCGATCCTCTCCTTCGGCGGAAACATCGTCGCCATCGGCACAAAGCCCGGCGGCAAGCCGTGGAAGGTGGGCATCCAGGACATCGACAAGCCCACCGGCGAGTACATGCTGGTGTCGAAGAACTACGGCGGCTCCACCGTCACCAGCGGCATCTACGAGCGCGGCTTCGAGGCGGACGGCGTGTGGTATCACCACATACTGGACCCCGCGACGGGTTGGCCCGTGCAGAACGAGCTGGCCTCGGTGACGATCTTCTCCGAGAGCTCGATGCTCGGCGACGCCTTGGCCACGGCTGCGTTCGCGCTGGGCGGGGAGGAAGGCGCGGCGCTGATCGAGGGCATCGACGGCGTCGAGGCCGTGTTCATCGCCCGCGACCGCAGCGTGCGCTACACATCCGGGGCGGACGCGTATATGGAGGATTGACGGTCGGACGCGATAACGCGATCGCGCCGCCGGGGATGGGATAACCCCATACAGATGAATGAGTGGGAGAGATCATTATGTTCGTAATACTGGAAGACATTTTCCGCATCGCCGTCCAGTACGGCATACTGCTGTTTGAAACCATCGGCGTCGTGATCCTGCTGGTGACGGCGGTGAAGGCGCTCATCTGCCTGACCCGAAGCCACAGCGCCAGCAAGCTGGAGATGGCCGAGGGCATTACCACCGCGCTCAGCTTCCTGCTGGGCAGCGAGGTGCTCAAGACCATCGTCGCCCCGAACTGGACCGAGATCGGCATGACCTGCGTGGCGCTGCTGATGCGCGCGGGCATGGCGGTGCTGCTCCACTGGGAGAGCAAGCACGAGAAACAGCATGATTGACCGCCCAATGCTCATGGGGGGTGAAAGGGTTATGAAGAAGATCATTTTGCTGCTGGCGCTGGTGATGGCGCTGGCCTTCGGCGCGCTCGCGGAGGACGCGGAGCCAGCCATGCCCGCGGGCTACGTGCTGGTGAGCACCGCCACGCAGTCCGGCTGGCTGCCGCTGCCGACGGAGGGTGATAGCGTGTTCCCGCTGTCACAGGTGCTGCCGGACGGCACGCAGGCGCTGAACGTGATCCACCTGATGCCGGACGGCGTCTACATGGAGGACTCCACCTGCAAGAACCACGACTGCGTGGGCGAGGGCGAGGTGACGCTGGAGAACATCCCCGAGCGCGTCCTTGGCAACATGATCATCTGCCTGCCCAACCAGGTGGTGCTGCAGTTGTACACGCCGGAAGAGACGATGGCGATCTTGGGCGAGTTGCCGGAGATCCCGGAGAGGGAGAAGCCGTAGGGTCTGTCTAAAACATTTGAAACAATGCAAATCGCAGCAGTTATCCGCCGTAGGGACGCCATAAATGGCGTCCGCGGGCGGCAATTATGCCGCCCCTACTGTGATTTACAACATAATCAGGGTTATCGGGAGAACCGGATTGCCACGTCGCCCCTTCGGGTCTCCTCGCAATGACGTACAGCGCAACAATAACGTACGTTGTCATTGCGAGGAGCATCCGCAAGGATGCGACGTGGCAATCTGGTCCCTCTTCCTTTTATCAGAACCTGAAATCCCGTCGATTCGAGCTCTTGATCGCCTCGATGTTCTCCGAGGCGACGGCGCGCACGCTCTCCTTGGGGATGCGCATCAATTCGTCGTCGATCATCTTCCAGCCGATTTCCTTCGTCTCGTCGCTCGCGTAGTCCACCAGGTATTCCGCCAGCGTCATCAGCGCGTTGGGGTGGCAGCAGTTGAGGATCTGCCCGCTCTTGCACAGGCTCATGAAGCGGTCGCCGGTGCGGCCCGCGCGATAGCACGCGGTGCAGAACGAGGGGATGTGGCCCGTCTCCATCAGCCAGCGGACCACCTCGTCCAGCGTGCGCTGGTCGGACACGTCGAACTGCTCGGTGTCGTGCGGGCGCTCCTCCTCAGTGTAGCCGCCCACGGACGTGCGGCTCGCGCCCGAGACCTGGCTGATGCCCACCTGCAACAGGCGGCGGCGCACCTCCTCGCTCTCGCGAGTGGACACGATCATGCCCGTGTAGGGCACGGCCAGGCGGATGCAGGCCGCGATCTTCGTGAAGGTCTCGTCGTCGATGCCGTTGTCGAACATGTCCGGGTCGATGTCGTCGGCCTTCTTCACGCGGGGCACGCTGATCGTGTGCGGGCCCACGCCGTGCACGGCCTCCAGGTGCTCCGCGTGCATGATGAGCCCCGCGAACTCGTACTTGTAAAGCTCCAGGCCGAACAGCACGCCCAGGCCTACGTCGTCGATGCCGCCCTCCATGGCGCGGTCCATCGCTTCGGTGTGGTAGGCGTAGTCGTGCTTGGGGCCGGTTGGGTGCAGGCGCAGATAGCTCTCCTTGTGGTAGGTCTCCTGAAACAGGATGTACGTGCCGATGCCGGCCTCCTTCAGGCGGCGGTAGTTCTCCACCGTCGTGGCGGCGATGTTCACGTTCACGCGGCGGATGTCGCCGTTCTTGTGGTGCACGCCGTAGATCGTGTCGATGCACTCGAGGATGTACTCGATCGGGTTGTTCACCGGGTCCTCGCCGGCCTCGATGGCCAGGCGCTTGTGGCCCATGTCCTGCAGCGCGATCACCTCCGCGCGCACCTCGTCCTGCGTGAGTTTCCTGCGGGCGATGTGCTTGTTCTTCAGGTGATAGGGACAGTACAGGCAGCCGTTGACGCAGTAGTTGGACAGGTACAGCGGCGCGAACAATACGATGCGGTTGCCGTAGAACGCCTGCTTGATCTCCTCGGCGATTTCATACATCTTCTCGATCTTCTCCGGGATCTCGCACGCCAGCAGCACCGACGCCTCGCGGTGCGTCAGCCCCGCGCATTTGCAGCCGCTGCCCTGCTTCACCGGGCGCGCCTTCTCCAGGATGGCGTCGATCAACTTGACGTTGTTCTTGTTCGCCTCGGCGTATGCCAGCGTCTCGCGGATCTCCGCGTCGTTGATGAACTCCTCGGCCTTCAGGGACTTGGGATCATAGTTATACATGTATGTTTCCTCCTCATTTTCAGATGATGATGGCAAGATTCTTCGACTTCGGCTTCGCCTTCGCTCAGAATGACAATGTAGCTTCAACTTCGCCTTCGCTCAGAATGACAATGTAACTACGAATGCGCCTGTGTCTGGAATGACAGCGAGGCGCGCCGAATGTCATCCTGAGCGAAGCGGTAGCGGAGTCGAAGGATCTGTACGAAGCGCTCATTGCTGCGCCTTAGATGGAGATTTCTTAACGTCTCCCCGGTCTGTCACGACCCGGTAGCCGACCCTCTCGACGCGCGCCTCCAGGCACCGTCGGCACTGGGCGGATTCGTCGCCGGTGCAGATCTTGTTGTCGTAGAGCTCATACTGCTTGCGCACCTGAACCGGCGAAAGGTTCGGCATTACCACGTTCGCTCCGGCCAGCAGGCCCTTCTCGCGGCCCTCCGGGTGGATGGTGCCCAGCGCCGTGGTGGCGGGCAGAAGCACCGGCGGGTGGATGAGGCGTATGATCGACAGCAGGTAGAGCGTCTCCTCCAGCGTCCCGGCGAGCCTATCGCGAAAGGGCGTGTCGTGGTGGGGGATGAACGGCCCGATGCCGCACATGTCGGGCCTAAAATCCTCGATGAACTTCAGATCCTTCGCCAGCGCCGCGCTCGTCTGGAAGGGCGAGCCGACCATGAACCCGCAGCCCACCTGGTAGCCGATGGCGCGAAGGTCATATAGGCAGCGCATGCGATTGTCGAACGACATCGAGGCGGGGTGGAGCCTGGCATAGTGGTCCGGGTCGGCGGTCTCGTGGCGCAACAGGTATCGGTCGACTCCGGCGTCGAACAGGCGCTTGTAGCTATCGCGGGAGCGCTCGCCCAGCGAGAGCGTCACGGCGCAATCGGGAAAGCGCCGCTTGATCTCGCCGATGATTTCGCAGAGGATCGCGTCGGTGAACCACGCATCCTCGCCGCCCTGCAACACGAACGTGCGAAATCCCAGTGCGTGCCCCTCCGCAGCGCAGGCGATGATCTGCTCGGGCGTCAGGCGGTAGCGCTGCGCGTTCGCGTTGCTCCGGCGTATGCCGCAGTAGAGGCAGTCGTTCTTGCAGATGTTGCTGATCTCGATCAGCCCGCGGATGAAAACCGCGTCGCCGTAGATCTCGTGTCGAACGGCCACGGCCTTCTCCGCCAATAGCGCGGCGCTCTCATCGTCCCGCGCCTCGATCAGCGCCCGGTAATCCGCCTCGGAAAGCGCATGCTCTCGCGAGAGCCGTTCGATCAGCTCAGCCGTCCGCGCGTTCATGCGCCGCCTCCCATGAGCAGCGCGTGCACCTGGGGAAACAGCCGGAGGCTCCGCTCCAGCGCGCCGGTCATGCGGGCGATGGCGGTGCCGTAGTTTGTGAACGGCACGCCCTGCGCGAGCGCGAGGTTCATCCGGTACTGCACCACGTTCTCCGTCAGCATGCAGCCGCCGCAGTGGATCACCAACCGGTACGGCGTCAGATCCTCCGGAAAGTCGCGGCCGGTGCACGTTTCGATCTCGATCGCCGCGCCGGTGTGCGCGCGCAGCCAGCGGGGGATCTTCACGGTGCCGATGTCGTTGCACTGGCGGTGGTGCGTGCAGCCCTCGGCCATCAGCACGCGGTCGCCGTCCTTCAGCGCGTCGACCGCCGCCACGCCCGCCACTGCCGTCTCCAAAAAGCCCTTGTAGCGGGCCATCAGGATCGAGAACGACGTGAGAGGGATGTCGTCCGGCACGATCTGGCTCACGACGCCGAACGCCTGGCTGTCGGTGATGACGAGCCTGGGCGGCCTCGCGAGGCTCGCGAGTGCCCCTTTCAATTCCTTCTCCCGGCACACCAGCGCCAGCGCCCCGGCGTCCAGCAGGTCGCGGATGGCCTGCTGCTGCGGCAGGATCATGCGGCCCTTCGGTGCGGATTCGTCGATGGGACAGACCAGGATCGCCGCGTCGCCGGGTTTAACCAGGTCCGCCAGCAGCCGTTTTTCCGCACGATTCGGCAGGATGCGCGCCAGTGCTTCCTTCAACTCGTTCACGTTCGCGCCGGTCGCGGAGCTGACGGCCATCGCGTCCGGCGGGGCGGGGAGCGACGCAGTCAGATCCGCCTTGTTCCAGGCGATCAGAAATGGCAGACGGCGCGCCTTGATCATCTCGAGGAGCTTGACGTCCTCGGCGCGCACGCCGATGGCGCCGTCGATCACCAGCACCGCCGCGTCGCAGCGGTTCAGCGCGTCCACGGTGCGCTTTACTCGAAGTTCGCCCAGCGCGCCCTCGTCGTCGAAGCCGGGCGTGTCGATGATCACCACCGGTCCCAGCGGCAAGAGCTCCATGGCCTTCAATACCGGGTCGGTGGTGGTGCCTCGCACGTCGGACACGATGGCCAGCGCCTGACCGGTCACGGCGTTCACGAGGCTGGACTTCCCGGCGTTGCGGCAGCCGAAGAAGCCGATGTGCGTCCGCTGCGCGGACGGGGTGGAATTCAGACTCATAATATACCTCAAATATACAGACAGCCGCCGCATCCCACTGGGATACGGCGGCTGTCTGTATGCACGCAAAACATTGCGCGAGCGCACATCGTATCTTTCGCCTCAAGTTTTACGTTTCGGCGTCAGGGGATGCGTTGTATTCAGTTCGGTCGGGCCTTTTAGAAACACACTCTAGACGTTGCTGTAGGTCGCCTTGGCGTTGATGCCCTCGATGCGGCCCAGCGCGCCGGTCAGCGCGTTGATGCTGTCGCCGGGGGCGTCGATGGCGACGCAGATGATGTTCACGCCCTTCTGGCGATAGGGGATGCCCAGGCGGCCGATGATATACTGCCCGTACTTGTGCAGCAGGTCGTTCAGCGGGTTCACGGCGTCCTCTTTCTCAACGATGATGCTGATGACGGCCACGCGATTGTCCATGTACATTCACCTCACAACCCTTATCATATCCGAAGTCCGCGCGAAAAGCAAGTAAAATTATTGGTCCGCCGACGAAAGCAATTCCTCCAGTTGCTCCGGCGTCACCGACCCGGCCCGGTTGTACACGACTTCGCCGCGCCGGTTCAGTACGATCGTCTGCGGCAATAGCGGCGACCCGCCCACGGCGGTGAACAGCGCGTCGTCCGCGCCGTCTACGGCAAAGTCGAGCGCCCAGCCCTTGTCCGCAAGCCATGCCGCCACGTCGTCCGTCACGAGCGACGAGTGAACGGCCAGCACCTCGATCTCCGGGTGGGCCGCCTTCAGCGCGTCGAACCACGGCAGTTCCTTCACGCAGGGGCCGCAGTAGGTGGCCCAAAGGTTGATGAACACGACTTGCCCCCGGTGTTCCGACAGGTTGAACGTCCCGCCGCCGATCAGGTCGATCGAGAAGTCGGAAAGCTGTTCGCCCACCTCGTGGCCCGTCGGCGCGTCGCTGCTGTAGTCCGCGGCGGGTTTATGCCCGGGAAGATTGAATAAAACCAGCGCGGCGACGAGCGCGACCAGCAGGACAGCGCGCGGGAGTTTGCCGCGCCCGTTTGGCTTCGCGTCCGGGCCGACCAGCGTCGCCTTGCCACACTTAAACGAGATCGCCTTCTGCGCGCAGACGCCCGCGCACTGGCCGCACTGGATGCACTCGCGGTCGTTCACGCGCCGCACGTCCATCTCACAGTGCTTGACGCACGCCCCGCAGCCGTTGCAGCGGCTGGCGTCCACGCGCACGCCGACGAGCGCGAAGCGGTTGAACAGTCCGTAGAAGGCCCCCAGCGGGCACAGGAAGCGGCAGAACGCGCGATAGACGAAGACGCATGCGACGGCGATGAGCGCGAGGATGACGGCCTTGCGGGCGAACACGACGCCCAGCGCGTCCCGAAGCCCCGCGTTCTTCGGGTGGATCAGCAGTGCCAGCGCGCCCTCCAGCGTCCCGGCGGGGCAGATGAACTTGCAGAAGCCGGGCAGGGGAAGGTCCTTGAGGAGCCCGTAGTACAGGGGAACGGCGACGACGAACAGCATAAGGATCGCGTACTTGAGCAGCGACAGCGCCCGCGTGACCCTGCTCTTCTTGATCTTCGACGTGGGCAGCTTGTGCAGCCATTCCTGAACGAGCCCCATCGGGCAAAGCCAGCCGCAGACCGTCCGACCGAGCACGACGCCGAACAGCGCGAGCATGCCAAAGACGTACCAGCCCGCGCGGTGCCCGGACGCGGCCAGCGCGTTTTGCAGCGCCCCCAGCGGGCACGCCGCGACGGCCCCGGGGCAGGAATAGCAGTTCAGCCCCGGGACGCACAGCGCCTTGAAGTCGCCGGTGTAGATCTCGCCCTGCAAAAAGCCCTTGAGGTGGGCGTTGTATAAAAGCGCCGCGTACAGCTGCGCGAGCCTTCTGGTCGAGGGGCGATGCGCCCGCCACCATTGCGCGATCCTAGCCAAGTCCGATACACTCCGTGCAGATGTTCTTCGCCTTGTAGAGCACGTCCCGCAGACCGCCGTTTGCGATGCCGGCGGCGATCATCAGCGCGGCGGCGATCAGCAGCGCCGCGCGGATGAGGTTCAATCGACGATCGTTCATGGGTCCTCCGTCAGTCGCAGATGCAGCTCGGGTCGCGCTTCACCTGTACGAACACCCACTCGCCGTCGCCCTCGCACGTGGCCTCGAAGCCCTCGTCGATCGAGCAGCCCTCGGGCAGCTTCAATACCTGCAGATGATAGCTGGCGGGCTTGTCGGTGAACGTGATGGTGCCGTCGTCGGCGGACGTCATCGGCAGGCAGGTCTCGTCCGTGCAGAAGCTGATGACCGCGCCGGGCACCGGATGGTCGTCCTGGTCGCACACGTATACGTTGTAAGCCGCGGCGGGTGTGCCGTCGTAGGCTTCGTCCAGGAAGTAGTCGAGCGCGCCCTTGAACGACGCGGCGTTTGCGAACATGCCCACCTGCTTGAAGCCCACGACGCCGTTCTTGTCGATCACGATCGTGGTGGGGTAGGCCTCGAGGTTCAGGAAGTCGGCGATGCCGGTTCCCTCCTCGCGGCCCATCGGGAAGGTGAGGCCCATCTCGGCCTTGTAGTCGGAGACGATGTCGTTGGTGTCGTCCGGGTCGCCGGACAGAGCCACGATCTCAATGCGGTCGGACATCTCCTCGTACACGCTCTGCATCTCGGGGAACTCCGCGCGGCAGGGCGGGCACCAGGAGGCGAAGATGTTGACGACCACCAGGTCCTTCTCCTCCAGCAGCGCGCTCAGCGATATGTCCTCGCCCTCGCAGGTGGTGAAGGCGAAGTCGGGCATGGTCTGGCCTAGAGGGGCGCCTGCTTCTGAGAGCGCGCCCGCGCACAGCGCAAGCGAAAGAACGACGATCATTGCAAGTATCTTTTTCATGGAGGCACTCCTTTGTCGATGGGTTCATACGTTCACTTATAAGTATACCACAACGCGGCGGATTTGGCGAGGGGGAGAAACACATATCGACAAAATATTGCCATCCGCGCGATATCCCTGAAATCACCAGCGCAATCCCTTTGATTCTTAACACATTTACGCTATACTGAATGTACGAATACACACGGGGGACACCTGAATTGAGCAAGGTCAAGCGCCAAAGGACGAGCATGAGGCTTCCGCTGCTGCCGCTGCGGGGCGTCGTCATGTTCCCCAACACCGTCATCACCATCGACGCCGCACGGGATCGCTCCATCGCCGCGCTGCAGGCGGCCACCCGGGGCGAGGATCAGCGCGTGTTCGTCGTGGCCCAGCGGGACAGCCTCGTGGAGCACCCGGCCCTGGAGGACCTCTACACCATGGGCACCGTCGCCACGGTGAAGCACCTGATGCTGCTGCCGGACAATTCCGTGCGCGTACTGCTGGAGGGCGAATCCCGCGCGCTGCTGTTGACCGTCTTTGAGGACGTGGACATGCAGTACGCCGAGGTGGCCCAGGCCATCTCGCTGCCGGTGGGCTACAAGAACAAGGCGTACGCCTACGTCAGCGCCATCCGCCAGCTGGTGGACCGCGCGCTGCGCGCCAAGGGATTGAACCTGCCGGAGTTTTTAAGCGGCATCCAGGGCGAGGACAACCCCTCCGCGCTCTGCGACGACGTGGCCGCGTCGAGCCTGATCTCGCGCCTGGAGGACAAGCAGGCGCTTTTGGAGTGCCTGCACGTGGATGAGCGGCTGGAGCTGCTGGTGGAAAAGCTGGTGCAGGAGATCCAGGTGGCCGACCTGGAGGAGCGCATCCACATGCGCGTGCAGGAGGCCATGGACAAGGCCAACCACGAGTACTACCTGCGCGAGCAGATCCACGCCATCCAGGAGGAGCTGGGCGAGGACGAGGACGAGGAGGTCGCGGAGCTGCGCAAGCGCATCGCCGCCTCGAAGCTGCCGCCCGCCGCCCGCGAGCACGTGGAGAAGGAACTGAAGCGCCTGGCGCGCTCGTCCGTCCACGCGCCGGAGAGCGGCGTCAGCCAGAACTACATCGAGTACATGCTCGAACTCCCGTGGGACGTGTACGATCCCTCCGACATCGACATCAACAAGGCGCGCAAGATCCTCGAGGCCGACCACTACGGCATGGAGGACGTGAAGAAGCGCCTGATCGAATACCTGGCCGTGCGCAAGGTGGCCTCCGATAAGCTGAAGAGCCCCATCATCTGCCTCGTGGGCCCGCCCGGCGTGGGCAAGACGAGCATCGCGCAGTCCATCGCCCGCGCGCTGAACCGCAAGTTCACGCGGCTGAGCCTGGGCGGCGTGCACGACGAGGCGGAGATCCGCGGCCATCGCAAGACCTACGTGGGCGCGATGCCCGGGCGCATCATCAGCGCCATCCGCGCCTCCAAGACGATGAACCCGGTGTTCCTGCTGGACGAGATCGACAAGATGGCCCGCGACATGCGCGGCGACCCGGCCTCGGCCATGCTGGAGGCCCTCGACCCGGAGCAGAACAACGCCTTCAAGGACCACTACCTCGAAGTGCCGTTCGACCTGTCGGACGTGCTGTTCATCACCACGGCGAACTCGCTGGACTCCATCGACCGGGCGCTTCTGGACCGCATGGAGGTCATCGAGGTGCCCAGCTACACCAGCGAAGAGAAGCTGCAGATCGCCAAGCGCCACCTGCTGCCCAAGCAGCGCGACGCGCACAACCTGACCCGCATGCAGATGAAGATGTCGGACAAGGCCATCGCGGCGCTGATCGACGGCTACACGCGCGAATCCGGCGTGCGCGGGCTGGAGCGGCAGATCGCCCAGCTGTGCCGGCGCGCGACGCTGCACCTGGTCGAGCACCCGGACGACAAGGGCGTGTCCATCAAGCCCGCCGATTTAAAGGACTACCTCGGTGCGCCGCGCTTTTTGCGCCAGCCCGTGGCGGCCTCGGAGGTGGGCGTGGTGAACGGCCTGGCGTGGACCAGCGTCGGAGGCGAAGTGATGCCCGTGGAGGCGATTGTGTTCCCCGGCAAGGGCGAGATGAAGCTGACCGGCAAGCTGGGCGACGTGATGAAGGAATCCGCGGAGCTGGCGCGCAGCGTCGTGCGTGCGCGGCTTACCGACTTCGGCATCGAGGCGGACTTCTTCGACCGACACGACGTGCACATCCACGTGCCCGAGGGCGCGGTGCCCAAGGATGGGCCGTCGGCGGGCGTGGCGCTCTCGTGCGCGCTGATGTCGGCGGTGACGGGAAGGGCCGCGCGGGGCGACTGCGCGATGACCGGCGAGATCACGCTGCACGGGCGCGTGCTGCCCATCGGCGGCGTGAAGGAAAAACTGCTCGCGGCCTATCGCCAGGGCATTACGGCGATACTTTTGCCGCGTGAGAACGAGAAGGATCTGGAGAAGATCGACGCCGACATCCTTAAAAAGTTCAAAATCACCCTGATCGACCGCGTGGACGAGGCGCTCGGCGCGGTGCTCATGCCGCCTGCCGACGGAAGGGGCGACGCCGCATGAAGATCGTCAAGTCGAAGTTCGTGCAGTCGATGAGCGCGTTTCGCCAGTTTCCGGGGCAGGGCCTGCCGGAGATCGCCATGGTGGGGAAGAGCAACGTGGGAAAGTCCTCGCTCATCAACAGCATGACGGGCAACTCGCACCTCGCCCGCACGTCCTCCGAGCCCGGCAAGACGCGCCTGGTGAACCTCTACCTCATCAACGAGGCCTTTTTCCTGGTGGACCTGCCCGGCTACGGCTTCGCGAAGGCCCCCAAGCAGGAGAAGCAGAAGTGGGCGGAGATGATCGAGGGCTACCTGAAGAATTCGCAGCACCTGAAGCGCGTGTTCCAGCTGGTGGACCTGCGCCACGAGCCCACGCAGGACGATCAGCTGATGGTCGAGTACCTCCGGCACTACGAGATCCCCTTCACCGTCGTCGCCACCAAGGCCGACAAGCTCTCCGGCGCGCAGCGGGGCCGCTGCATCCCCGCCATCTGCCGCGCCCTCGCCGTGCAGCCCTGGGAGGTCATGGTCACCTCCTCCAAGGACGGGATGGGGAAGGAGAAGCTGTTGGATCTGATTGGGGAAGAGATCGGGGAAGAGGGATTAGTGACTAGGGATTAGGGATTAGGGACTAGGGATTAGGGATTAGGGACTAGGGATTAGGGATTAGGAATAGCCGTAGGGGCGGCGATGCGCCTATGGGAGCAGCCCCACCGCCCAAAAGCCTTCCCCTTAAGGGGAAGGTGGATCGTCGCGCAGCGGCGAGACGGATGAGGTCGTTCTTCCAAAATCCATTCGAATTACCTTACCGAAGGGAGAAATCAAACTTGGGAATCAAAGTGGCAAAGTTCGGCGGCTCCTCGCTGGCCGACGCGGAGCACTTCCGCAAGGTAAAGGCCATCGTGCAATCCGACCCGGACTACTGTTATGTGGTGCCCAGCGCGCCCGGCAAGCGCCATGACGCCGACGAGAAGATCACGGACCTGCTCTACCAGTGCCACCGCCTGGTGGAGCGCGGTAAGAGCCACGAGGAACTGTTCCAGAAGATCGCGGACCGCTACGAGCAAATCGCCCGCGAGCTGGAGCTGGATTTCGACGTGACGGGCATGCTGCTGGAGACCAGCGACGCCATCCGCCGCTACAAGAACCCGGACTTTGCAGCCAGCCGCGGCGAGTACATGAACGGCGTGCTGCTGTCGAAGTACCTGGGCTGGGACTTCATCGACGCCCAGGACGTGATCAAGTTCGACCGGCAGGGCAGCTTCGCCGCGGAGTGGACCAACGAGGTGCTCACCGAGGCGCTGAAAAACCACCCGCGCGCCGTGATTCCCGGCTTCTACGGCTCCTATCCCAACGGCGACGTGCACACGTTCTCGCGCGGCGGCAGCGATATCTCCGGCGCGATCGTGGCGCGGGCCGCGAAGGCGGACGTGTACGTGAACTGGACGGACGTCTCCGGCTTCATGATGGCGGATCCGCGCATTGTGAAGAACCCGAAGGTGATCCGCGAGTTATCCTACGCGGAGCTGCGCGAACTCTCTTACATGGGCGCGACCGTATTGCACGAGGACGCCATCTTCCCGGTGCACAAGGCCGGCATCCCCACCAATATCCGCAATACCAACGCCCCGCAGGACCCGGGCACGATGATCGTGATGAAGCCGTCGCCCCACCGCGAGGACGCGCAGGTGATCACCGGCATCGCCGGGCACAAGAACTTCACGCTGCTGTCCATCGAGAAGGCCATGATGAACGCGGAGCTGGGCTTCGGCCGTCGCGTATTGCAGGCGCTGGAGGACTTCGGCGTGTCGTTTGAGCACCTGCCCACCGGCATCGACACGATGTCCGTCGTCATCGCCGACAAGGAGCTGGTGACGCGCAAGGACCAGATCATCCAGCGCATCCAGCAGACCTGCCAGCCGGACTCCATCGAGATCAGCGCGGGCATCGCCCTGATCGCCACCGTGGGCCACGGCATGTCCAGCAAGCCTGGCACCGCCGCCAAGCTGTTCACCGCGCTCTACGAGGCGGGCGTGAACATCCGCATGATCGACCAGGGCTCCAGCGAGATGAACATCATCGTCGGCATCAACATCGAGGACTTCGAGACCGCCATGAACGCGATCTACAAGGCGTTTGTGAAGGACTGATCCGAATAAAAGGAACAGGCAGGGGCGCCATAATGGCGCCCCTGCCTGTTCCTTTGTCGCCTTACTCCTCAGTGTTTGTCGGCTCCTCGTCGCCGTCGGGGATGCCGAGCTTGACCTTGACGTTCTTCGAGCGCTCCGTGAGCTCCTTGATCGTGTCTTCGGCAGACTGGATCAGCTCCTGCTGGGCCTTTTCCGCGGCGATCATCTTCTCGTCCGAGGCGCGCGCGGTGGCCACGTCCTCCTCGGTGATCGTCATGAGATCGTCCTTGGTCACGTCACCAGCGGAGGCCAGCCGGTTGGCCTGCGCCACCAGCAGGCGCTCGAACACGTTGCGCACGCCGCGCGCGTTGCCGAACGCGATGGACGAGGTGTTCGCCGCCACGATGTAGTCCTTCGCGGCCTCGCGCGCCTGGTCCGTCAGCTGGTACTGGCCCTTTTTCAGCTGCAGATCGAGGATCGCCAGCATCTCGTCGGCGTTGTAGTCGTCGAAGTGCAGGTAGCGGTTGAAGCGGGATTCCAGGCCGGGGTTCGAGTGGATGAACTGGTCCATCAGGCCGTCGTAGCCCGCCACGATCACCACCAGGTCGTCGCGGTGGTCCTCCATGGCCTTGAGCAGCGTGTCGATGGCCTCCTGGCCAAAGTCGTTCTCCGACTTGTTGTTCAGCGCGTAGGCCTCGTCGATGAACAGCACGCCGCCCAGCGCCTTCTCGATGGCAGCGCTGGTCTTCGTGGCCGTCTGTCCCACGTAGCCCGCCACCAGGCCGGAGCGGTCCACCTCGACCAGGTGTCCCTTCTTCAGCATGCCCAGGCTCTTGTAGATGCGCGACATCAACCGTGCGATCATCGTCTTGCCGGTGCCGGGGTTGCCGGAGAACACCATGTGCAGCGACATGTCCACCGTCTTGAGCCCCTGCTGGCGGCGCAGGTTGTAGATCGTGACGATGTTGATGAGGTTGTTGACCTCCTTCTTCACGCCCTCCAGCCCGATCAGCTCGTTCAGCTCCGCCTTCAGATCCTCGATCTTCTCCGGCGGCGTCTCCTCCTCCTCGGCCTGCGCCGCGCCGGCGGCCTCCGGCTGCGCGGCGGGGGTGGGAACGTGGCCCTTCGACAGGTTCTCCGAGCCGGTGCCGCCCTTTGGGGGCTTTGACGCTCCGCCGTCCGGGATCTTCGGCGCGGGCGTTCCCCAGATGTCGTCCGCCAGGTTCTTCAGGTTGTTGCTGACCAGCGTGCTGATCACGTCCATCTGCGTGCGAATGATCTCGTCTCTGTTATCCATGCTCATATCCGTGCTTTCCTCGATCGTTTGTCATGCGCTGAACGCGCGTCTGCAAAAAACCAAACGTAGGGGCGCCGTTGCGGCGCCCGCTTGAATCCAGCTGTTGGCTGCGCTGTAGTGCGCGGCAGCGGTTGGAACCCGGCACAGCCGGGGGCGGGCGGCGATACGCCGCCCCTACAGATGGGTAGTGAGAGCGCCGCGTTCGGGCGTCTCTGCGGGGGACGGATCATTCCGCCTTCTTGCGCGGGGCGCGGGGCTTCTTCTCGGCGGGCTTTTCAGCCTCCGCCTTCTTTGTGGGAGCCTTTTTCGCCGGAGCCTTCGCGGCGGGCTTCTTCTCCGCTGGCGCCTTCGTGGCCTTTGCCGCGGGCTTCTTTTCTGCAGGTTTCTTGGCCGGGGCCTTTGCGGCGGGCTTCACCAGCTTCGAGTACAGGTAGATGTACTGTTTGGCGGACTGATCCCAGCCGTACTGGCCCTTCATCGCGCGGATGGCCAGCGAATTGAACACGTCGCGCTGCTCATGGAACATCTTGACGGCGTTTTCGATCACGTGCAGCATGTCGTGCGCGTTGTAATAAAGGAACGTGAAGCCGTTGCCGTCGCCGGTGTACTCGTTATAGGCCAGCACGGTGTCGCGCAGGCCGCCGGTCTCGCGGGTGATGGGCAGCGTGCCGTAGCGCAGCGAGATCAGCTGCGAAAGGCCACACGGCTCAAACAGCGAGGGCATCAGGTACAGGTCCGCCGCGGCGTAGAGCTTGTGCGACAGCGCGTTGTTCATCTGGAAGTTCGCGGACACCTGCTGCGGGTACTTCCACTGGGCCCAGCTGAACAGGTCCACGTAGCGGCTCTCGCCCATGCCCAGCACCACCAGCTGCGCGCCGGTGCTCATGATCTCCGGCAGCACGCACTCCACCAGGTCCAGGCCCTTCTGGCCGGACAGGCGGGTGATCATCGCGATCATGGGGATGTTCGCGTCCACGGTCAGGCCCAGCTCGCGCTGCAGCGCCAACTTGTTCTCGGCTTTCTTCTCGAAGCTGTCGGCGCCGTAGTTGCACACCAGCAGCGCGTCCTTCTCCGGGTCGTACTCCTCGGTGTCGATGCCGTTGAGGATGCCGGAGAGGTGGTCGACGCGGCTTCGGAGCAGGCCGTCCAGGCGCTCGCCGTAGTAGGCCGTCTGGATCTCCTGGGAGTAGGTGGGGCTGACGGTGGTGATCTCGTCGGCGAACACGATGCCGCCCTTCATGCAGGAGCACATGCCGTAGAACTCCAGCGCGTCGCTGGTGTAGGCCAGGCTGCCCAGGTAGAGCAGGTCCTCGATCGTGTCGATGGGGAACAGGCCCTGATACTGCAGATTGTGGATCGTGAACACCGTCTTGATGTTCTCGAACAGCTCCAGCTGCTTGTACTGCAGCTTGTGCAGCACCGGGATCAGGCCCGTCTGCCAGTCGTTGCAGTGCAGTATGTCGGGCATGAAGTCCAGCTTCGGCAGCGCCTCCAGCACGGCCCGGCAGAAGAAAGCGAAGCGCTCGCCCTCGTCGCCGCCCATGCCGTAGATGTAGTCGCGGCCGAAGTACTGCTCGTTGTCCACGAAGTAGTAGGTGATGCCGGCATACTTCAGCGTCTCGATGCCCACGTACTGCCTGCGCCAGCCGAGGTTGACGTAGAAGTACAGCACGTGCTGCATCTTCTCGCGCCATTCGGGGGCGATGGCCTTGTACAGCGGGAGTATCACGCGCACGTCCTCGCCGGCCTTCAGGATCTCCCTGGGCAGCGCGCCGATCACGTCCGCCAGACCGCCGGTCTTGACAAACGGCACGCATTCCGAGGTTGCGAAGAGTATTTTCATGGCACTGTCCTCCTGTTGGATGATGGAAATGGAATCCGGCCCGGATCGGACGCGCCGCCCGGGCCGGTGACGATCGGTCAGAGCGTCACAGCGTGATGTTCTTGCCGATTACGATCGGATACTGCTTCTGGCCGATCAGGCGGCTGTTGCTGCGGATGGTGACCGCCTTGTCGAAGATGACGTTTTCAAGCTCGACGCCCTCCTCGATGTAGCCGTCCTGCATGATGATGCTGTTCTTGATCTTTGCGCCCTTGCCCACGCGCACGCCGCGGAACAACACGCAGTTCTCCACTTCGCCGTCGATCACGCAGCCGTCGGCGATCAGCGAGCCGGACACCTTCGCGTTGCCGCGATAGATGGTGGGAATGGAGTCGCGCGTCTTGGTGTAGACGGGGTTGCTGCCGAACACGTCGTCGCGCACGCCGGGCTTGAGCAGGTCCATGTTGAAGTTGAAGTAGCCGCGGATGGTCTCGATCCGGCGATAGTAGCTCTTCTCCTCGTAGGCCATGATCTTCAGCGCGCCGCTGTTGATGAACGGGCGCAGCACGTCGGCGTACAGGTCGTGGTTGCCGTGGGAGATCACCTGGTCCACCACGTACATGAGCATCGTGCGCTTGATCATCATCACGTTCAGGTACAGGTTGTCGTAGGAGGCCGCGTTGGGGTTTATCTCGATGTCGGTGACGACCTTGTCCTCGCCCACGTTGATATAGCAGTGGTTGTTCTTGGACGACGAGGAGAACTCCGTCACTTCGGGCGTGGCCTTCTTGTACATCAGCGTGATATCCGCGCCGGACTTGATGTGCTGCTGGATCATCGGCTCGAACGAGGTGTTCATGATGTAGTCGCTGTTGGTCAGGATCACGAACTCCTGGCGCGAGCGGCGCAGGTAGTCAAAGTTGGCCCGCAGCGCGTCCAGCACGCCGTTGTACTCGCCGCCGTTTTCACGGGTGAGGAAGGGCGGCAGGATGAACAGGCCGTTGTTGCGGGTGTGCAGGTCCCAGTCCTTGCCGGAGCCCAGGTGGTCCATCAGCGAGTGATAGTTCTTCTGGGCGATGATGCCGACGTTGTGGATGTTGGAGTTGACGAGGCTGGAGAGTGTGAAATCGATGATGCGATAGCGCCCGGCCACCGGGATGGCGGCCACCGCGCGCTGGCTGGTCAGCTCGCGCAGCGTGAGGTCATCCTTAGAAGTATAGACAATACCCATGACATCATTCATATCAGGCGCCCTCCTTTCCGTTGATGCTGTCTGTGTCCGCCTGGATGCCGGCCTTTACCACGTAGCCCTCAGGCAGCGTGGTGCCCTGGCCGACCAGGGCGATGTCGCCGTCCGCTTCGCCGACTTTGCAATCCTTGGAGATCACGCAGTTCTCCGCCACGATGCAGCGCTTGACGACGGCACCGGATTCGATGGTCGTGCCCGGCATGATGACGCTGTCTTCGACCACCGCGCCCTCGCACACGCGAACGCCCGCAAACAGCACGCTGTCGCTGACGGTGCCGCGGATGTCGCAGCCCTCGGTGATCATCGAGTTGGCCACCACCGCGCCCGCGGCGATGTAGTGGGGCGGCATCACCGGCGTGCGGGAGTAGATCTTCCAGCGCGGGTCGGTGAGGTCGAACTCCGGCGGAACCTTCAGAAGGTCCATGTTGGCTTCCCACAGGGAGGCGATGGTGCCGACATCCTTCCAGTAGTCGGTGAAGGCGTAGGCGTAGAGCGCCTTTTTATCGTTGAGCAGGTTCGGGATGATGTTCTTGCCAAAGTCGTTCTTGCTCTTGGGATCGGCGTTGTCCTCGGTGAGGTACTTCTTCATGATCTCCCACGTGAAGATATAGACGCCCATGGAGGCCAGGTTGCTCTTGGGCTTGGCCGGCTTCTCCTCGAATTCGATGATGGCGTCGTTCTCATCCACGTTCATGATGCCGAAGGAAGGCGCCACCTCCCACGGCACGGGGCGCACGGCGATGGTCACGTCGGCCTTGCGGTCGATGTGGGCCTGCAGCATGCGGTTGTAGTCCATCTTGTAGATGTGGTCGCCGGAGAGCACCAGCACATATTCCGGGTTGAACTGTTCGATGAACGCGAAGTTCTGGAAGATGGCGTTGGCGGTGCCCTTGTACCACTCGCTGCTGTCTGCGGTGGCGTAGGGCGGCAGCACGTAGACGCCGCCGTAGCTGAGGTCGAGGTCCCAGGTCTGGCCGGAGCCGATGTAGCTGTTCAGCTCCAGCGGGCGATACTGGGTCAGCACGCCGACGGTGTCGATGTTGGAGTTGGTGCAGTTCGACAGGGGAAAGTCGATGATGCGATACTTTCCGCCGAAGGGCACGGCAGGCTTGGCCATGACCTTGGTCAGCAGGCCGAGGCGGCTTCCCTGGCCGCCTGCCAAAAGCATGGCGATACACTTCTTTTTCTTCACATTATCCCTACTTTCTCTTGCTTGATGGTCGGCGCTCAGTTGTGCCCGTTACCAAATCATAATATAGTATACAACATCTTTCCAAAAAAATCTATAGTTTTCGGGCAATTTTTGATATTTATTTAGTAGAAGGACACAAAAACGGCGCTGAAATCGTTTTCCGCGCCCGGCGCATATCCGGCGGCGCGCGGCGCATACTACCGGCGAGGTGATCGCATGAGAAAAATCGCGTTGATCGCGGCGCTGCTGTGCGCCGCTTGTGTGCTATCCGGCTGCATGGGGAACCAGAAGGAGCCCGTCTCGTGGCGGCTCAACAACAACAGCGCGAACGCGCCGAGGATCCCGGAGCGCCTCGCCATCGGCGAGGACGGCCTGCCGGTATTGAGCGTGTACGACGCCGCGGCGAAGGAACTGACCGATATGGACGTGGAGAAGTACGTGGCCGGGGTCGTGGCGGGCGAGATGAAGAACGATTGGCCCGAGGAGGCGCTGAAGGCGCAGGCGATCCTCGCGCGCACGTTCGTGATGAAGTTCTGCGCGGACAAGAAGTCGAAGTATGAGGGCGCGGACATCTCCACCGATGTCTCCGAGGCGCAGGCCTACGCCGCCGGCAGCGTGAACAAGCGCGTGGAGGACGCGGTGTCCCAGACGCGCGGCCAGGTGATGGCGTACCAGGGCGAGTTTCCGAACGCCTGGTTCCACGCGCACTCCGGCGGCATGACGGAGCTGCCGTCCGTGGCGCTGGAGTACAAGGGCGGCGACCCGGCGTACCTCAAGCCCACCGAATCGCCGGAATCCGACAAGGCGCCCGACAACGCGAAAAGTTGGACGGCGACCTTTACTGCCGAGCAGGTGGCGAAGGCGTGCGCCGATGCGGGCGTGAAGATCGGCGAAGAAATCAAGAGCGTGGAGATTGGCGAGAAGGGCGATTCCGGTCGGGCGAAGGAACTCGTCGTCAACGGCGAGCGCGTGTCCGCGCCGTCGTTCCGAATCCAGATCGGCGCGAACAAGCTGCGCAGCACGCTGATCGATAGCATTGAAGTCGAGGACGGCGAGGTGACGTTCGCGGGCCGCGGCTTCGGCCACGGCGTGGGCATGTCGCAGTGGGGCGCGTACCAGCTGGCCGAGGATGGGAAAAGCGCCCGGGAGATCATCGCGACCTACTTCCCGGGCGTGGAAATCGTGGAGTTGTGGTGATTATCTTGCCCACTGCGCAGGGGGAGGTGCCGACGCAGTCGGCGGAGGGGTTGTGGCCCCTCTTACTTATGCGTTCTCCTGCGGGATGTCCACCCGGATCTTCAGCGTCTCCAGCTGGTCCGGGCGCACGTCGGCGGGCGTGTCCATCATCAGGCAGTTCGCGCTCGTGGCCTTGGGGAAGGCGATCACGTCGCGCAGGCTGTCGCTGTCGGTCAGCAGCATCACGAGCCTATCAATGCCGAAGGCCAGGCCGCCGTGCGGCGGCGCGCCGTACTTGAAGGCGTCCAGCAGGAAGCCGAAGCGATGGTGCGCCTCCTCGTGGCTCAGGCCGATCATGTCGAACATCTGCGCCTGCATGTCGGCGCGGTGGATGCGGATGGAGCCGCTGGCCAGCTCGATGCCGTTCATCACCAGGTCGTAGGCGCGGGAGCGCACCTTCTCCTTGTCGGTGTCGAGGTACACGTTGTCCTCGGCGTACCAGCTGGTGAACGGGTGGTGCGCGGCCACGTAGCGGCCCTCCTCCTCGCTGTACTCAAACAGCGGGAACTCCGTCACCCAGAACAGGTTGTACTTCGCGTGGTCGATCATGTCGTTCTTGCGGGCGATCTCGCAGCGCAGCGCGCCCAGCGCCTGCCAGACGACGCTCTTCTTGTCCGCGCCGAAGAACACGATGTCGCCCGGCTCGGCGTGCATCGCCGCGCGGACCTTCTCCACCAGCTCGTCGGTCATGAACTTGTTGAAGCTGCTCTTGACGGTCCCGTCCGCGGTGAACGTCATGTAGGGCAGTCCCTTCGCGCGATAGGTCTTGACGAATTCAGCGTAGCCGTCGATCTGCTTGCGCGTCATCGACGCCAGGCCCTTCGCGTTGATGGCCTCCACGCGCCCGCCGGCCTCGATCGCGCCGTCGAACACGACGAACCCTGTCTTGCCCAGCTTGTCGGTCAGGTCCACCAGCTCCATGCCGAAGCGCGTGTCGGGCTTGTCGGAGCCGAAGCGCTCCATGGCCTCGATCCACGGCATGCGCGGCAGCGGCAGCTGCAGGTCGATGCCCTTGATCTCCTTGAAGATGCGGGCGTAGACCTGCTCCACGACGGCGTAGATGTCCTCCTCGTCGATGAACGACATCTCGATGTCGCACTGTGTGAACTCCGGCTGGCGGTCGGCGCGGTTGTCCTCGTCGCGGAAGCAGCGCGCGATCTGGTAGTACTTGTCAAACCCGGCCAGCATCAACAGCTGCTTGTAGATCTGCGGGCTCTGCGGCAACGCGTAGAACGTGCCGGGGCGCAGGCGGCTGGGCACCAGGAAGTCGCGCGCGCCCTCCGGCGTGGACTTCGACAGGATCGGCGTCTCGATCTCGGTAAAGCCCGCCTCGTCCAGCGCGTAGCGAATGCAGTTGACCACCTTGCTGCGCAGCCGCAGCTTCTCCTGCATCGAGGGGCGGCGCAGGTCCAGGTAGCGGTACTTCAGGCGCACCAGCTCGTTTTCATCCACCTTGTCGTCGATGTAGATCGGCGGGGTCTCGCTCTTGTTGAGCAGCACGGCCTCCTTGACGAACACCTCGATGGTGCCGGTGGCCAGGTCGCGGTTGATCGCGCCCTCGTCGCGCGCGCGGACCTCGCCCACGACGGTCACGACGTACTCGCCGCGCAGGCTGCGGCCCAGCTCGAAGGTCTGAGCGCCGCACACGTCGCTGTCGAACACCAGCTGCACCAGGCCCTCGCGGTCGCGCAGCCACACGAACACCACACCGCCCAGGTCGCGCGTGCGCTGCACCCAGCCGGAAAGGTGGACGGTCTGCCCCACGTTGTTTTCATTCAGCAGACCGCAGTAGTGGTCCCTCTTGTGAGAAAGCATTTTCTTTTCCTCCTAAAGCGATTGATTGGCATGGTTTTTCTATCGGGAAGTTGCCCGGTAACGGATTTGTTCAGATTCTTCGACTGCGGCTTCGCCTACGCTCAGAATGACAGCGAAACGCCGTGTTTGTCATCCTGAGCGGAGCGTCAGCGAAGTCGAAGGATCTGTACGCTATGTCATCGCGCAACAAATCTCACTTGCCCGCAAGCATCGCAACAATCTCGTCCCTTGCGACGTCAGCCTCGCTGCTTGCATCCATATCTCTCAGCTTCACGACGCCCTTCGCCAGCTCGTCCCCGGCGATGACGATCACCTTCTTGATGCCCAGCTTGCCCGCGTACTTGAACTGGGCCTTCATGCTGCGCGCGGCGTGGTCCAGGTCGGCCCGGAGGCCCTTTTCGCGCAGCTGGCTGACCAGCTTCATGCCCTCCAGGCGCGCCTCGTCGCCCATCGTCACCACGAACGCGTCCAGCAGCGCCGGAGCCTCGGGGGCGGTGCCGCGCATGTCCTGCACCATGATCATCCGCTCCACGCCCATGCCGAAGCCGATGCCCGGGGTGGCGGGGCCGCCGAGCTCCTCCACCATGCCGTCGTAGCGCCCGCCGCCGCACACCGTAAGGGGCGTGCCGTCGGGGCTGTCGGTGATGATCTCAAACACGGTCTTGGTGTAGTAGTCCAGGCCGCGCACGATGCGCGCGTCGATCTCGTACTCGATGCCCAGCGCCGCAAGATATCCCTTCAGCTTCTCAAAGTGCGCCGCGCAGTCCTCGCAGAGGTTGTCCAGCATCGCCGGGGCATCCGCCAGCTTCGGCGCGTCCTCCTTGCAGTCGAGTATGCGCATCGGGTTGCGCTCGAAGCGCTCCTGGCAGGTCTTGCACAGCGACGGCAGCTTTGGCGCGAGGTAGTCGCGCAGCTTGTCGAGGTAGGCCCTGCGGCAGGTCGGGCAGCCGATGGAGTTGATCGTCAGACGGAGGCCGTCGATGCCGTTGGCGCGCAGGAGGCGCAGCGCAAGTTCGATGATCTCCGCATCCACGCTGGCGTCCTTCGCGCCGAATACCTCCACGCCGTTCTGGTGGAACTGGCGAAGGCGTCCGGCCTGGGGCTTCTCGTAGCGGAAGCACGGCGAGGAGACGTAGTACAGCTTGCAGGGCAGCGCGTCGGCGTAGAGGTGCGACTCGATGAACGCGCGCGCCGCGCCCGCTGTGCCCTCGGGCTTCAGCGTGATGGAGCGGTTGCCCTTGTCGTTGAACGTGTACATCTCCTTCTGCACCACGTCGGTGGTGTCGCCCACGCTGCGCTGGAACAGCTCGGTGTGCTCAAATACGGGCGTGCGGATCTCCCGATAGCCCGCCAGGGCGCAGATTTCGCGCATGCTCTGCTCGATGCGCTGCCATCGGTAGGAGGCCTGCGGCAACAGGTCCTGCGTGCCCTTGGGTGCCTGTGTCAGCATCGTGATCGCTCCCTTCGTCGAAATAAAAACGCCTCCGTCCCACTGTAGAGTGCGTTTCAAAATGCCAGGAGATGCAGTTTCGAGTGGATTTGGCTGCATTTCAAGGCGGTTTTCCGCAGGCTTAGTGGCGCTAAGTCAAGGGAAACCAACAAAGAAATGCAGTCAAATACGCCGAAAATGCGCTTTAGGCATTTTAGAAACACACTCCAGGGGCGAAGGTATCGCGGTGCCACCCTGCTTGACATTGCAGTGGAATGATTACGTCTGATTATAATATCTCCCGCGCTGAAAGTCAATATGAGCGCGGAAACTTAAAGTAGGGGGAGTGACTGCCGCACAATTTACTTGCGTTATCAAAACGCATGCGCTATCATAATGCCATGGAGCGTGATGAACATGACCGAACGGCTGTACTATGACGACGCCTACCTGACGCAATTCGATGCGACGGTTCTGGAATGCGTCGAGCGCGACGGCGCGCAGCACGTGCGCCTGGACCGCAGCGCCTTCTATCCCACCTCCGGCGGCCAGCCCTACGACACGGGCGACCTCGGCGGGGCGCGTGTGCTGGACGTGTACGTGGACGAGGCGGGGGAGGTCTGGCACGCGCTGGATCGGCCGCTGGATGTCGGCGCGGCGGTGCACGGGCGCATCGACTGGCCGCGCCGCTTCGATCACATGCAACAGCACGCGGCAGACCACATGATCGCCAGCGCGCTGTGGCGGCTGCTGGGCGGCGTCACGATCGGGCTGCATATCTCCCACGACGCCTCCACCATCGACGTGGCCATGCCCGAGGGCGTCACGCGCATCTCCCCGGAGGACATCCGCCGCGTGGAGGACGATGTGAACGCGCGCGTGCAGCGGGACGTGCCGGTGCGCTGCTGGTTCCCGGACGCCGACGAGCTCAAGACCCTGCCGTTGCGCAAGCCGCCGACGGTCGAAAGCCACGTGCGCATCGTGGCCATCGGCGAGGACGAGATGGTCGCCTGCGGCGGCACCCACCCCGCCACGGCGGGCCAGCTGGGCGTCGTGAAGATCCTGGGCGTGGCCCCGGCGCGCGGCAAGATGCGCGTCAGCTTCATCGCCGGCATGCGGGCGCTCAACGACTACCGCGCCTGCTTCGAGCACGCCCACGCCGCGGCGAACCTGCTCTCCACGAGCCCGGAGAACCTCGCCGCGCACGTCGCCGCGATGCAGGAGGCGCTCAAGAGCGCCGGGGCGGAGCTGAATCGCCTGCGCCGGGATGCCGCCGTCGCGGTGCTGACCGAGGCGCTGGAGGACGCGCCGCGCCTGGAGAGTGGCGCCGCGGTGCTCGCGCACATGGTGCCCGGGGACGCGAACCTCGCCAAGGAGATCGCCTCCAGGCTGATCAAGAGGCCCGGGCTCGTGGCGCTGCTGGGTGCGGAGACGGGCGAGGGACAGGCGGCCTTCGTGTTCGCTCGGTCGCAGGATGTGGATGTGCACATGGGCCAGCTGCTGTCTCAGGCGGCGAAGCCGCTGGGCGGCAAGGGCGGCGGCAGGCCGGACTTTGCGCAGGGCGGCGGCCCCGCGGCGATACTGGACGCTGCGAGGGGCATACTCGGCGCATAACAGACCGAAGTCTACATAAAACAAACCAAAGTCTATAACGGAGAACGTGCAATGCGCTTTGATTACGACCTGGACGCCGCGATATTCGACAACGACGGCACGCTGCTGGACACGATGCCTTACTGGCGCTACACGCCGCTGGAGTTCATGCTGGCCCACCAGATCCCGGTGGATACGGAGGTGCTTTCGCGGATGTACATGACCTCCTCGCGCAAGCTGGTCCGCGAGTGCTGCGAGAAGCTGGGCGGGACCATTACGCAGGAGGAGGCAACCACCGAAGTGGAGGGCTACATGAACCGCCACTACCTCTACGACGCGCGCTTCAAGACGCCCGCGGTGCCGGCGTTCCTGAGGCGATTGAAGGCCGCGGGCGTCAGGATGTGCGTGGCCACCGCCGCGCCCCGCGAGTACGTGAGCAACGGCCTGAAGCGGCTGGGCGTGCTGGACTGCTTCGACTTCGTGACCGACCACCGGGAGTTTTCGATGAGCAAGGAGCAGCCGGAGTACTTCCTGATGCTGCTCGAACACCTGGAGGCCGACGCCTCGCGGACGTGGGTGTTCGAGGACGCGCTCTACGCCGTGAAGTCCGCCAAGGCCGCGGGCCTGCGCGTCTGCGCCATCGAGGAGGGCACGCAGGCCAACGACAGGGAGGAGATCATGCGGCTCGCGGATGTGTATATAAAGGATTATGCGGAACTGCTATAGATAGTTTTATTCACTATCGAATTTCCGGCCAAAAAGATTCTTCGACTCCGGCTGCGCCTCCGCTCAGAATGACACCGTATCGTTTACTGTCATCCTGAGCGGAGCGCAAGCGAAGTCGAAGGATCATACGGCAAAAAAGATTCTTCGACTCCGGCTGCGCCTCCGCTCAGAATGACAGCGTATCGTTTTGATGTCATCCTGAGCGGAGCGCAAGCGAAGTCGAAGGATCTTATCTTTATCTGTCCTTCTCCGACCCGATGAAGATCGTCTCGCCGTGGCCGATCAGCCCGGACAGGTTGTCACGGATGGCGCGCGGGAACAGGTTCTTGCGGTGGGCGTCCTTCAGGTCGATCCACTCGCAGCCGATCTGGAAGCGGTCCTTTTCGGTGGGCTTCTGGCGCTCCTCGCTGGCCAGCTTGCACAGGAAGATGAAGTAGATCTTGTGGCTGTTGCCGTCCCTGCGGCCCTCGCTGATGCGCTCGTAGATGCCGGAGAGGCGCATCGGCGTCACCGAATAGCCCGTCTCCTCCAGAAGCTCGCGCTTCACGGTTTCGCTGAGCATTTCGCCGGTGTGCTGTCCGCCGCCGGGCAGCGCGAAGTACTCGCCGAAGCGGGAGACGCAGCGGTTGACCAGTATCTTGCCGTCGTTGAGTACGATGGCCTTTGCGGAATTGCGGGCGGACAATGGCCTCATTCCTTCCCACGGCGCGCGCCGTTTGTTGCCTGCATCTATTATACGTGCTTTGGCGGCAAAGCGCAAGTGTCAACCGCGGGGGAATTTGTCGTTAATTGCTTAATTTTGTTCAAATATACTTGCGCATGGCCTGCAGGGCCGATTTTTCGAGCCTGGAAACCTGGGCCTGCGAGATGCCGATCTCCTGCGCCACCTCCATCTGCGTGCGGCCCTGGAAGTAGCGCTGGCGGATGATGTTCTGTTCGCGCGCCTGCAGGCGGGAAAGCGCCTGGTCGATGGACAGGCTGCGCACCCAGTCGTCCTCGGTCACGCGCTTGTCCTGCACCTGGTCCATCACGTAGATCGTGTCGCCGCCGCTCTGGTACACCGGGTCGAACAGCGATACCGGGTCCTGGATGGCCTCCAGCGCCAGCACCACGTCTTCCTCCGGCACGGCCATCGCCTTCGCGATCTCGACCGTGGTCGGTTCCTGGCCGGAGTCGGCCAGCAGCGCGTCGCGCGTGCGAAGCGCGCGATAGGCCGTGTCGCGCATCGAGCGCGAGACGCGAATGGCGTTGTTGTCGCGCAGGTAGCGGCGGATCTCGCCGATGATCATCGGCACGCAGTAGGTGCTCAGTCGCACGTTCAGGCTCAGGTCGAAGTTGTCCAGCCCCTTCATCAGCCCGATGCAGCCCACCTGGAAAAGGTCGTCCATGTTCTCGCCCCGGTTGTGAAAGCGCTGGATGACGCTGAGCACCAGCCGCAGGTTCCCCTGGATCAGCTCGCGCCGCGCCTGGTCGTCGCCCTCGTGGGCCCGGGCGAGCAGCTCGCGCATCTTTTCGTGGGTGAGCGTAGGCAGCGCCGACGTGTCGACGCCGCAGATTTCCACCTTGTTGCCAGCCATAAAAAACCCTCCACACCGGCAAGTATGGCCGGTGTGGAGGGGGGTTATGCAGGGAGGAGTTAGGAGTTAGGAGTTGAAGGAAGCCGCCCCTACGACTCTGCAGGAATGCAGCGTTGTTTACTTATGGTACAGCTTGTTCGTCTGATACGCCGGTTCGCATGTCAGGTTGACGCCCAGCTTGCTGAGCATGCCTTCGTCCACCGGGGAGAGGATTACGGAGGAGTGGGCCTCGCAGTTGCGCAGGTTCTCCAGCTGCTCCATCGCGCGCTCGGCGTTGTCGTCGGTCACGGCGCAGATGGTCAGCGCGATCAGGATCTCGTCGGTGTGCAGGCGCGGGTTGCGGTTGCCCATGTGCGCCACCTTCAAATGCTGGATCGGCTCGATCACGGTGGGGGAGATCAGCTTGATCTCGTCGGGGATGCCGGCCAGCTCCTTCAGCGCGTTCAGAAGCGCTGCGGCGGCGGCCCCCAGCAGGTTCGTGGTGCGGCCGGTGATGATGCGCCCGTCGTTCAGCTCGATGGCCACCGCCGGCTCTCCCGTGCGCTGGGCCAGCGCGAGCGCCGGGCCCACGGTGCTTCGCCGGTCGAAGTCCAGGCTCAGCGTGCGCATCAAAAGTTCCAGTTTTTGCACCTCGCCGGGCAGCGCGCGGCCCTGCTTCACGGCGCAGGCCGTGCGATAGTAGCGGCGGATGATCTCCTGGCAGGAGGCCTCGCGGCAAACCTCGTCGTCCACGATGCTCTTGCCCGCCATGTTCACGCCCATGTCCGTGGGGCTCTTGTAGGGGCATTCGCCGAAGATGCGCTTGAAGATCTCGCGCAGCACGGGGAAGATTTCGATGTCGCGGTTGTAGTTGACGGTGGTCTCGCCGTAGGCCTCCAGGTGGAACGGGTCGATCATGTTCACGTCATTGAGGTCCGCCGTGGCGGCCTCGTAGGCGAGGTTCACCGGGTGCTTCAGCGGCAGGTTCCAGATCGGGAAGGTCTCGAACTTCGCGTATCCGGCCTGCACGCCGCGCTTGTGCTCGTGGTACAGCTGCGACAGGCACGTGGCCATCTTGCCACTGCCGGGGCCGGGCGCGGTGACCACCACCAGAGACCGGCTGGTCTCGATGTAGTCGTTCTTGCCGTAGCCCTCGTCCGACACGATGCCGGGCACGTTTGAGGGATAGTCCGGGATGCGGTAGAGGCGGTAGACGCGAAGGCCCATGTCCTCCAGGCGGTTCTTGAACAGGTCGGCGGCGGACTGGCCGGTGTACTGCGTGATGGCGATGCCGCCCACGTAGAGGCCGAACTCGCGGAACACGTCCACCAGGCGGATCACGTCGGAATCGTAGGTGATGCCCAGGTCGCCGCGCAGCTTGTTCTTCTCAATGTCGTTGGCGTTGATGGCGATCACGATCTCCGCCTCGTCCTTCAGCTGCATCAGCATGCGGATCTTGTTGTCCGGCGCGAAACCGGGCAGCACGCGTGAGGCGTGGTAGTCGTCGAACAGCTTGCCGCCGAACTCCAAATACAGCTTGCCGCCGAAGTAGTCGATGCGCTCGCGGATGCGGGCCGATTGCAGGTGGATGTACTTCTGACTGTCGAAACCGATCTTGTTCATTTCCGATCCTCCAGCTTGCGTAGGATGTGCCCATATGGGAAAGCGCGAACGGGACAGGCGGGTTCGCGCGACAAACATCGTGACTATTATATCAAATTCGCGGCGCTGCGGTCATTACAAAACGATTAAGAATCAGCGGGGAAAAATTTAGCGCGGTACGGGCCTTGCTCAAGGGCCTTTTCCGCGCTAAAAGGGGGGAAGAAGAAGGTTGGGTATCCTTTTCTGTCAGCATACCTGCTGACACCATTATTATAGAATTCATATGTGAACAAATTATGAACGCATCGTAAACATACATTGTCGAAAGCGAAAAATAACGATGTTCCTATCAGCTTGCAGGACAATGTTGCCTCGCGCGCACGCGCCCGATTCAGTTCATCATCGCCGCGATCTCCGCGTCGCTCAGCGCCGGCTGCAGCGCCCGGTTGATGCCGGAGGCGATGATGCCCGCCGCGTCCTGGATGATGGCGTCGATCTCCCGCGGCGTGACGATCATCTCGCCCAATTCGCCGGTCAGCAGCGTCTTCTCCATGTCCTCCAGCGCCGCCTCGTGCTCCTCGCCGCCCTCGCGCGCGTTCAGCCAGGCGAAGGCGTCCTTTGCAAGCGTCGCGGCATAGATCACCGTCGGCATGCCCACCGAGATCACCGGCGCGCCGACGCTCTGCTCGGTCAACGCCTTCCGGTGGTTGCCGACGCCCGCGCCCGGCTGGATGCCGGTGTCGGTCAATTGGATCGTGCAGCCGATGCGGCGCGAGTCCCGCGCGGCGAGGCTGTCCACGCAGAGGATCGCCCGCGGCTCGACGCGCCTGGCCAGCGCCTCCACCAGTTCCATGCTCTCGATGCCGGTGACGCCCAGCACGCCCGGGGCGATGGCGCAGACGCTCTTCATGCTGGCGTTCTGAAGCGGCCCGCCCAGCAGGTGCCGCGTGACCAGCGTCCGGTCCACCACGCCCGGGCCCAGAGAATCCGGCGTGATGCTCCGGTTGCCCAGGCCCACCACCATCACCGGCGCGTTCGCGCGCTCGCGGGGCAGCACGCGGTCCAGCTCCTCGCCCAGCAGCGCCGCCATCGCAAGCCGCGCGTCCGGGTCGCGCTCGCGCAGCAGCCGCGACTCCAGCGTCAGGTAGTTGCCCTTGGGCTTGCCCAACTGCCGCGCCGCCTCGTTGTCGGTCACGACTACCTCCGTGATCTCGATGCCGTCCGTCTCCCAGTGGCCCACCCGAACCCCGGGCAGCGGGCCGCCGTCGGTGTTTTCAAAGGCCTCCATGGCCAGGTCCGTGCGCGTCGCGATCATCAAAATCCCCTCGTTTCAATGGATTTTTGACATTAGTTTACCCAGTTTTAGCATCAAAATGTATTTATCGGGTTGCTTTTTGGCCGGGAAGGTGGTATAATAGCTGTTGCGAATTTGCGTAGGGAGGTGAAAGAATTTGCCGAATATCAAGTCTGCCATCAAGCGCGTGAAGGTGACCGAAAAGAAGAACCTGCGCAACCGGATGATCAAGTCTGCGATGAAGACCCAGATCAAGAAGTTTGAAACCGCCGTTTCCGCGAACGAGGCCGATGTCAAGCTGCTCAGCGCGACTCAGGGCGCGGTTGACAAGGCTGCCGCAAAGGGCGTTATCCATAAGAACGCTGCGAACCGCAAGCGTAAGGTCACTCAAATGCAAACGAAAAAGGGAACGCGAAGCGCGTTCCCTTTTTCCGTGCCGCTGAAATCTCCTGATATTTGCCCACACTTTAACAAAAGCCGCTTGAAGAAGCCACATATTTCCACGATAATGGATAAAGGGAAACAGGATAATAGAAGCAACGCCGATCATTGGAGCGATAGCATAGATGTCTGAAGCGATCAAGAAGAGCGCGCCGCACGCCGCGACGAAGGGCAAAGCCGCGCCCGCCGGGTCGAGGACCGCCGCGAAGAAGAAGCGGAGCCAACCGGCCGCGAAGAAGGCGGCGGCCTCAAAGTCGGCGGCCTCGCGCAAACCGGCGGCGAAAAAGACCTCGACCGCGAGGAAACCGGCGGCGGTGAAGAAGCCGACTGTGGCAAAGAAATCCAGCGCAACAAAGAAGCCCGTGACTGCGAAGAAACCGACGGTCACGAAGAAGTCCAGCGCGGCGAAGAAGCCGACGGTTGCGAAGAAACCAACGACCGCGAAACGGTCTACTGCCAAAAAGAAAGCGACGAGCGCGCGCAGGCCCGCGCAGGCGAAGAAGCGGACGACGTCCGTCAAGCGCGTCGCCGAGAACCCGGTGGCGCTGGAGGCGAACCGCCGCCACGCGGGGACACCGGAAAAGACCGGCGGCGACCTGTTTATGGAGAAGCGCCCGAAATCGAAGAACAAAAAGGGCGGCGGGAAGCCGCCGCGCAAGCTCACGGCGCTGTTCAGCGCGCTGGACGTCGCGCTGATCGCCGCCATCGCGCTGCTGGTCGCGTTCGGCATCCGCCAGCAGGCGGCCTACGCCGAGTTCCGGCGCATGCGCGAGGTGGTGGACCAGCAGACGTTCTACGAGGGCACGACCATCGAGGGCGTGGACGTATCCAACATGACGCTGTCCGTCGCGATGGAGTACTGGCGCGACCGCGTGGAGGCCCGCAACGAGGGCCGGACCGTGACGTTTGACGATGGCACGAGCGTGACCGCGAAGGAGCTGGGCTATGCCAGCGACTATGAGTCGGTGCTGTCCGCCGCGTGGAGCGCCGGGCGCAGCGGCTCGCTGGAGGAGCGCTACCGGCTGGCTTCGCATCGCGTGGACAATCCCGTCGCCTACCGAATCACCCGGCGCGACTACAGCCCGAAGGTCCTGGACGCCTACGTGCAGGGCCTCGCCGAGCAGATCGACCGGCCTGCCACGGAGGCGACCATCGCCAGCTTTGATACCCAGACCTACGAGTTCCAGTTCAACCCGTCCCAGCCCGGCGCGGCGCTGGACCAGGACGCGGTGAAAGCCTCCATCGTCGAGGCGATCGAGGGCGGCGGGGGAAGCGTGGCGCTGCCGGTGGAGGTCATCCAGCCCGAGACCACTACGCAGGACGTGGCCAGCCAGTACGGCCTGATCGACTACGCGATCACCAACGCCTCGTCCTCCAGTCGCTCGCGCATCAACAACATCGTCACGGCCATGTCCTACATCAACGGCACGCGCGTGGCTCCCGGCGAGACGTTCTCGTTCAACCAGACCGTGGGCCAGCGCACGCGGGAGCGGGGCTTCAAGATGGCGCCCGCCTATTCCAGCGGCGAGGTGACGGAGCAGATCGGCGGCGGCATCTGCCAGGTGTCCACCACGCTGTTCAACGCCGCCGTGAAGGCCGACATGGAGATCGTCGAGCGCCACAACCACTCGCTGACAGTGCACTACGTGGACAAGGGCAAGGACGCCACCGTGGACTGGGGCAACCAGGACTTCCGCTTCAAGAACACGTCCAGCGACGACATCTACATCTGCTGCTACCTGACGGACGACAAGCGCGTGCGCTTCGGCATCTTCGGACATCTGCTGCTACCTGACGGACGACAAGCGCGTGCGCTTCGGCATCTTCGGCAAGCTCCTGCCCAACGGCGAGAAGATCACGCTGGAGGCGAACACCACCGAGGTGGTGAAGGCCGAGACGGAATACCAGAAGTCCGTGTTCCTGGGCCCGGGGCAGACCTACGTGCTGCAGGAGGGCCGCAACGGTTACAAGGCCGAGGCCTGGAAGGTGCGCTGGGACGCCGCGGGGAACGAGATCAGCCGGGAGCTGCTGTGCAAGAGCGTCTACAAGGTGAAGAACGAGATCATACAGTACGGGACGTAAAAGATTCTTCGACTTCGTTCAGCCTGCGGCTTCACTTCGCTCAGAATGACAGACCGTCGTCTCGCGCGTCATCCTGAGCGGAGCGTCAGCGTAGTCGAAGGATCTTACCGTTCCTGGATTTGCAATATTCGCCGCGACGTGCTATAATACAGGCGAAACAAAAGCGCCCCGGGAGGTGAACAGCGTGGCCAAGATCTATACGCGCCAGGAGGCCAAGCGGCGCAGGGTGAATTTCCAGATATTCGCCGGCATCTATGACT
>CADAQZ010000018.1 GCA_902790175.1 uncultured Eubacteriales bacterium
AGCATCAGCTTCATGTTGCCGGTGCCGCTGGCCTCGGTGCCCGCGGGGGAGATCTGCTCGGAGATGTCCGCCGCCGGGATGATGTGCTCGGCGTAGGAGCAGTTGTAGTTCTGCGCGAACGCCACGCGCAGCCGGTCGTTTGTCTCCATGTCGGCGTTCACCATCGCGGCGATGCGGTTGATGAAGCGGATCACGGCCTTCGCGCGGGCGTAGCCCGGGGCGCTCTTGGCCCCGAAGATGAACGCCGTGGGTGGGAAGTCGGTCAGGCTGCCGTCCTTCAAGCCGTAGTAGATGTCCAGGATCGACAGCGCGTTCATCAGCTGCCGCTTGTACTCGTGCAGGCGCTTCACCTGTACGTCGAAAACGAAGTGCGGCGGGATGTCGATGCCCTCGCGCTCCAGGATCAGCTCGGACAGCTGGCGCTTCTTTTCGTCCTTCACCTCGATGAACCGCGCGGCCAAGTCGTCGTCGATCAGCGGCTTGAGGGCTTTCAGCGCGAACAGGTCCGTCAGGAAGGCGTCTGTGCCCAGCGCGTCCGCAAGCAGCGCCGTCAGCTCCGGGTTGCACAGGCCCAGCCAGCGCCGCTGGGTGATGCCGTTGGTCTTGTTGTTGAAGCGCTCCGGATACAGCGCGTACCACTCCCGGAACACGTCGTCCTTCAGGATCTGGCTGTGGATCTCGGCCACGCCGTTGGTGTACGACGAGCCGTAGACCGCCAGGTTCGCCATGTGCACGCGCTTGCCCGCGTCGATGATGGCGTAGGGCGCGGCGTCCTCGATCCCGGCCTTCTTGAGGTCGGCGTTCAGCTTCGTCTGGATGCGGCGGATGACGCGCACAAGCTCCGGCGACAGCTCGCTCATCAGCTTCAAATCCCAGCACTCCAGCGCCTCGCGCATCACGGTGTGGTTCGTGTAGCGGAAGGTCCTGCGCGCGATGTTGAAGGCCCTGCCGAAGGTCATGCCCTCGTTCATCAGCAGGCGGACCAGCTCCGGGATCGCCATCGTCGGGTGCGTGTCGTTCAGCTGCACGCCGTGGAGCTTCGCGAAGCCCGACAGGTCGTCGCCGTGCGCGCGGCGATAGGCGTCCAGCATGTCCTGCAGCGACGCGCTCACCAGCACGTACTGCTGCCTCAGGCGCATCAGCTTGCCGGCCTTCATCGTGTCGTTCGGGTACAGCACCTTCGTGATGTCCTCGGCCCTGTTCTTGCTTCGGCAGGCGGCGGCGTAGTCCTGGGCGTTGAAGGCGTCGAAGTCGAAGTCCTCCACGGCCTCGCACTGCCACAGCCGCAGCGTGCCGACGCTGCGTCGGTCGTAGCCGATAATGGGCATGTCGTAGGGCACGGCGCGCACCGTCAGGCCCTTCATGGTCACGTACTGCTCCAGGTCGTCCCGGCGCACGCTCCAGGGATCGCCGAAGCGGGTCCAGTCGTCCGGGTCCTCCGCCTGCGCGCCGTTCTCGTCGAAGCTCTGGCGGAACAGGCCGTACTTGTAGCGCAGGCCGTAGCCGTCCAGCGGTATGTCGTGCGTGGCGGCGCTGTCCAGGAAGCAGGCGGCCAGTCGGCCCAGCCCGCCGTTGCCCAGCGCGGCGTCCTCGATGTCCTCCAGGTCGGCCAGGTCCACGCCGTCCAATGCGAGGCGCTCCCGCACGTCCTTTAACACGCCCATCGCGTACAGGTTGTTGTACACCATGCGGCCCATCAGGTATTCCGCGGACAGGTACACCGCGCGGCGCCGGTTCAGCCGGTCCTCGTAGTCGTCGGCCCACTGGGACGCGATGTCCAGCATGGCGGCCTTCGCGACGGCGTCGTGCAGCTGCACGGGGCCGACGGCGCTCAGCGGGGCGTGCCAGTCGCACAGGCTGATCTCCCCGGCCTTTGATATCAGCTCCGCGCCGGTGGCGGGGCGGATCGGCCCGCGATGACTCAGCCGGTTCAGGCGGCGGATGCGGCGCGCGATGGGCGCGTAGTCGGTCGGCGGCATGCGCCACAGCCAGTTGCCGCCCACCGTGCCGGGAAAGTTCATGCGTGCCTTCGCGCCCAGGCCCAGCCAGTCCTGCATCGGCACGATCACGGTGTCGCCCACGGACAGGAAGGCCTCGCGGATGATGTAGGGCAGCACGTCGCTCTCGTCCGCGGGCATGCCCAGCTTCTCGCGGGCGCGCGCGCGGGTGGCCTTGTCGGCGTCTTCCCACCAGCCCCGCGTGGTGTTGTTGTCGTGCGTGCCGGTGTACACGATGCAGTTCTTCACGTGGTGCTCCGGCAGGTCCGGGTTCTCGTCCGAGCCGTAGGCGAACTGCATCACCTTCATGCCGGGATAGCCGCAGAAGGCCAGCAGCTTCTTTACGCGCGGGCTCACCACGCCCAGGTCCTCGGCGACGATGTTCAGCCCCGGCAGGGCCTTCTTGATCTTCGTGAACAGCTTGCGGCCCGGCCCGAGCTCGTAGACGCCGTTGCGGGCGGTGGCCTCGGTGGCGGGGATGGCATAGTAGTTCGCGAAGCCGATGAAGTGGTCGATGCGCAGGATGTCAAACATCTCGCCCAGCGCCTTCAAGCGCCCGATCCACCAGGCGTAACCGGTCTCGGCGTGTTTTTTCCAGGCGTAGAGCGGGTTGCCCCAGCGCTGGCCGTCCTTCTGGAAGTAGTCCGGCGGCACGCCTGCGATGCGGATGGGCTTGCAGTCCTCGTCCAGCTCGAACATGTCCGGGTTCAGCCACACGTCCGCGGAGTCCTCCGCCACGTAGATGGGCATGTCGCCCATCAGCTGCACGCCGCGCGCGCGGGCGTAGTCGTGCAGCCGCGCCCACTGGTCGAAGAACAGGTACTGCTCGAAGATGTAGTAGTCCACCTCGCGGGCCAGCTTCTTTTCATACTTCGCCACGGCTTCGGGCTTCCTCAGGCGGATGGCCTGGTCGGGCCACTCCATCCAGCTGATCTCGCCGAACCCGGCCTTGATGGCGCGGAACAGGCCATAGTCGCGCACCCACGGGCGGCTGGCCTCGAACTGCGCGATCTCGTCCGACAGGCTTTCAAAGCTGGTCTCGAACGCCAGACGCAGCAGCTTCGACTTCTGCGCCTTCACGGCCTCGAAGTCCACGTCGTCCTCGAAGGGCAGCGGCTCGTAGCTCCCGGCGGGGAGCACGCCCTCGGCCTCCAGCATGTCGAAGTCGATCATCAGCGGGTTGCCCGCGAAGGTGGAGGCGCTCTGGTAGGGCGACTCGGCGTAGCCGGTGGGGCCGATGGGCAGCATCTGCCACACGGACATGCCGGACGCCTTCACGAAGTCGATGAAATCATAGGCCGCCTGTCCCAGCGTGCCGATGCCGCCGCGGGAGGGCAGGGACGTGATATGCAGCAGTATGCCGCTCTGTCTCATGGGTATCACTCCTTGATTCTTGGCATGGGATGCTTCTAACATTATATAGCCAAAAGTATATTTTAACAAGAGGTTTTTATCATTGCGGAGCGAAGGATCTTAAACACAACAGTATTACAATTCTATGCCGATTGTGCGCTCCATGGAAATATTGTCACAGCTTTTCACACGGATGGCGCAGCGCTGCCCCAAAGCTATTACGAAACTAAGTTCTGTCACCACCTGTCCGATTATTTCCAAGAATTGTTTGCCGGAATGTCTTTGCAATCGCGGCGCGCTTCCGATATTCTGATAGATACCGGTATATGGAGGTGACAGACATGCGATGCTTCAAGCGGGCGCTGGCCCTGTGCTTTATATGTGCGCTGATTTTGGCGCTGCTCGTTCCCGCGGGCGCGGAGGGCCTCTACTTCGGCTCGCACCCGGGCGACGACGTGTACCTGACGCAGACGGTGCCCCATACCTGCACGCTGATCGCGGCCACGATGATGCTGCGCAACTACTCCTGCCAGCGCGGATCGCCCTATGAGCAGGTGACGGACACCGGCGTGGGCCGCTACGCCTGGACGAAGCAGTGGGGCCTGAGCCAGGAGTTCCAGATCGGGCAGGTGCAGGTGACCTGCAACGCGGACATCCGCAACTGCATCGACAAGAAGGCCTACCTGATCAACGTGCTGCAATACCATCCCGAGGGCGTGGTGATTTACGACACCGGCGCGCCGCACGCCATCTGGCTGTTCGGCTACGACCAGGACTCTGATACCTTCTACTGCGCCGACACCATCAACCGCAACGGCGGCCACGCCATTCCGCTGGTGGAGTCGATCATCCGCGGCGAGACCCAGCAGGACAAGGTGAACACGATCGACAAGATCTGGTACATACTGTAAATGGACAGGCAATGGACGATTCGGGCCTACACCCGCTTCTTCGCGGGCGTGCTGATCCTCGGCGCGCTGCTGTTCATCCCGGCGGGGAGCCTCGCGTGGCTGAACGGCTGGCTGCTGATGGGGCTGCTGTTCGTGCCGATGTTCGCGGCGGGGCTCGTATTGATGAAGAAGAACCCGGCGCTCCTCAAGCGGCGGCTGAACGCGAAGGAGACGGAGGCGACCCAGAAGAAGGTGATCGCCGCCAGCGCGCTGATGTTCGGCGCGGCCTTCGTGCTGGCCGGGCTGAACTGGCGCTTCAGATGGATCGTCCTGCCCGACTGGGTCAGCTGGGTCTTCGCGGCGGTGTTCCTCGCCGCCTACGCGATGTACGCCGAGGTGCTGCGCGAGAACGAGTACCTGTCGCGCACGATCGAGGTCTCCGAAGGCCAGAAGGTGGTGGACACGGGCCTCTACGGCGTCGTGCGCCATCCGATGTACGCGGTGACGCTGGCGCTGTTTATGTCGATGCCGCTGGTGCTGGGGTCGCTTCCGTCACTCGTCGTCATGCTCGTCTACCCCGCGATCATCGTCCGCCGCATCCTGAACGAGGAGGAAGTGCTGACGCGGGAGCTGGACGGGTACGACGCGTATAAGAAGAAAGTGAAATACCGGCTGATGCCGGGAATATGGTGATACTCCTTTTATACCGAATAAGATCCTTCGCTTCGCTCAGGATGACATCGTTGCGGTTTTCGCGGGCCTGTCATCCTGAGCGCAGCGAAGGATCTTTCTCGTTTCCGCGCCCATTCGTTAAAACTCCAATAAAAACAGTCGGAATTGATTGACGCGCGCGGGGTTCGGTGCTACAATACAGCCGTAAACCTGAGTAAAAAACTCGGAATTTGCAAGTCAAAAGCGGGAGGTCGGGACGATGAAGCTCTCCACCCGGGGCCGGTACGGCATCCACGCCATGTACGACCTGGCGCGCTACGCCGAATGCGGGCCCCAGTCCATCAAGGCCATCGCCGAGCGGGAGGGCATCCCCGAGGCGTACCTGGAGCAGCTGATCGCGGTGCTGAAGCGGGAAGGGCTGGTCACCAGCACCCGCGGGGCCCAGGGCGGCTACGCGCTGGCCCGCGAGCCGGAGCGGATCACCGTGGGCGATGTGCTGCGCGCGCTGGAGGGCGGGCTCAACCTGGTGGACTGCCTGGACGGGGAGGACGCCTGCGGCAAGGCCTGCGCGTGCCCCTCGCGCGTCGTGTGGCAGAAGGTGCGCGACGGGCTGAACGCCATCGTGGACGGCATCACGCTGGAGGACATGCTGGAGGATTACAGGCGCATGAACGCGCGGGAGGAACAGACGACATGAGAGTGTACATGGACAACGGCGCCACGACGCGCGTGACCGAGCCGGTCTTCGCGGCGATGCAGCCCTATTTCTGTGAAATTTACGGCAACCCCTCGTCGGTGCACGGCTTCGGGCGCGAGGCCCGCAAGGCCGTGGAGGCGGCGCGGGCGCAGGTGGCGAAGGCCATCGGCGCGCAGGAGCGCGAGATCTACTTCACCGGCTGCGGCACCGAGAGCGACAACTGGGCCATTCGCGGCGCGGCCTACGCGAACGTCAAGAAGGGCCGCCACATCATCACAACCAACATCGAACACCACGCCGTCCTGCACACCTGCAAGCAGCTGGAGCAGGAGGGCTTCGAGGTCACATACCTGCCCGTGGACAACGACGGCCTGGTGACGCCCGAGCAGCTGGCGGCGGCCATCCGCCCGGACACGACGCTCGTGACCATCATGTACGTCAACAACGAGATCGGCACCATCGAGCCCATCCCGGAGCTGGCGGCCGTGGCGCACGAGAAGGGCGTGCTGTTTCACACCGACGCCGTGCAGGCCGTCGGCCACGTGCCCATCGACGTGGCGGCGCAGGGCATCGACCTGTTGAGCCTGTCCGGGCACAAGTTCCACGCGCCCAAGGGCATCGGCGCGCTGTACGTGAAGCAGGGCGTGCGCCTGCAGCGGCTGATGCAGGGCGGCGCGCAGGAGCGCGGCCAGCGCCCCGGCACCGAAAACCTGGCGGGCATCGTGGGTCTGGGCAAGGCCATCGAGCTGGCCACTGCCGACATTCCCGGCAAGAGCGCGCAGGTGCGCGCCATCCGCGACCACATGATCTCGCGCATCCTGGGTGAGATCCCCCATGTGCAGCTGAACGGCCATCCCACGAAGCGCGTCTGCGGCAACATCAACGTGTCGTTCTACTTCATCGAGAGCGAGAGCGTGCTGTTGCACCTCGACTTCAAGGGCATCGCGGCCAGCTCCGGCTCGGCCTGTACGTCCGGCTCGCTCGACCCCAGCCACGTGCTGCTGGCCATCGGCGTCTCCCACGAGCACGCGAACGGCTCCGTGCGGCTGAGTCTGAGCGACGAGAACACGATGGAGGAGGCCGACTACGTGGTGGACTGCCTGGCGGAGGCCGTGTCGCGCCTGCGGGCAATGAGCCCGCTGTACGAGGACTTCCTCAAGGGCGTGGAGACCGTGGGCACCGACGACAGCTGCCACTTGCACTGATACCCGGCTCCCCTTTCAAGGGGAGCTGGCCCGCGAAGCGGGACTGAGGGGTTCGAGCACGAGATACACAAACACCAGGAGGCTATCATATGGAATACACCGAGCAGGTCATGGACCACTTCATGAATCCCCGCAACATGGGCGAGATGGAGGACGCCAACGGCGTCGGCACCGTCGGCAACGCCAAGTGCGGCGACATCATGCGCATCTATATCAAGGTGGAGAACGACGTGATCACCGACGTGAAGTTCAAGACCTTCGGCTGCGGCGCGGCCATCGCCACGTCCAGCAAGGCCACCGAGATCGTCAAGGGCATGACGCTGGAGGAGGCCGAAAAGGTGACCAACAAGATGGTGATGGAGGCGCTCGGCGGGCTGCCGCCGGTGAAGGTGCACTGCTCCGTGCTGGCCGAGGAGGCCCTCCACGCCGCCATCCAGGACTACCGCGCCCGCCTCGAAAGCGGCGAAGCCCCCCGCACCGACGACGACGCGGACGTGAAGTACGTCTGAATCGTTGACATTCCCCGAAATTCATAGTATATTGTTTACGCGCCATCCTATATATTGGGGATGGCGCGTTTGGAGGATGGATATGCAGGAGAAAACCTACGCCACCCCGCGCGGGACGATCCACTACTGGGTCAGCGCGCTGCCGAGCGGCGGGTCGGCGCTGGCGCTCCTGCCGGGGCTGACGGCGGACCACCGCCTGTTCGACAAGCAGGTGGAATACTTCGAGGGCAAGGCCAGCCTGCTGGTGTGGGACGCGCCCGGGCACGCCGCGTCGTGGCCGTTTGAGCTCGACTTTACGCTGATGGACAAGGCGCGCTGGCTGGACGAAATCCTCACCGCCGAGGGCTTCGACAAACCGGTGATCGTCGGCCAGTCGATGGGCGGCTACGTGGGCCAGGCCTACGCGCAGCTGTTCCCCGAAAAGCTGGCGGGCTTTATCTCCATCGACTCCGCGCCGCTGGGCCGGGAGTACGTGACGGCGTTGGAGATCTGGCTGCTCAAGCGCATGGAGCCGGTCTACCGACACTATCCGTGGAAGTGGCTGCTCAAAAGCGGCACGAACGGCGTGGCGACTTCTGAATACGGGCGCGCGCTGATGCGCGAGATCATGATGACCTACGACGGCGATCAGGCCCGCTACGCGAAGCTGTCCGGCCACGGCTTCCGCATGCTGGCCGAGGCCATGGAGGCGGACCTGCCGTATCGCATCGACTGCCCCGCGCGGCTGATATGCGGCACGAAGGACCGCGCCGGGTCGTGCATCCGCTACAACAAGGCGTGGCACAAAAAGACCGGGATCCCGCTCTCGTGGATCGAGGGCGCGGGCCACAATTCCAACACCGACGCGCCCGACGAGGTGAACGCGCTGATCGAGGACCTGCTGAGGCGCGTGGCATCGCCGGAGAAGAATTAAGATTCTTCGACTTCGGCTGACGCCTCCGCTCAGAATGACATTGCTGCGGTTTGCCTGTCATCCTGAGCGGAGCGATAGCGGAGTCGAAGGATCTGTAGGATTGGCCATTGAGCGACATTATAACTTGACGTGATACCCCCTGGAGGATGAAACATGATTCACGGCAACCTGACGGGCATCCGCGAGAGCACGCTGAACGAGCTGGACAAGCTGTACGACGCCGAGTTTGAGCGCGACGCCTTCCTGCCGGACCGGCTGCTCAACCTGCTGGTGCGCTACACGGACCTGCTGAACCGCGAGATGCTGGTGTACCTGGGCCGCGACGGCACGGTGCTGGAGATCGCCATCGGGTCGATCGGCTCCATCGCGCTGCCGGAACTGCATCTGCGCCGAAACATCGACCGGCTCTCCGGCTTTCGCTGCATCCACACCCATCCGGGCGGGGACGCGCGGCTCTCGGACGTGGACCTGCAGGCCCTGCGGCTTTTGCGCTTTGACAGCATGTGCGCCGTGGGCGTGGGGGAGGGCCGCTGCACCGGCATCAGTGCGGCGTTCCTGGGCGAGGCGGAGTACGACAACCTGTCCATCGTCGTAAAGGGCCCCGTCAAGCCCGGCCGCATCCCCCAGATGCTGTGGATGAAGGAGATCGAGCTGGCGGAGGAGCGCGTCCGCAAGGCCATCGAGAAGGGCGGGCTGGTGGAGTCGGCCGAGAAGGTCATGCTGATCTCCACCGACAGCGAGGAATCGCTGGACGAGCTGGCGAGCCTGGCGGAGACCGCCGGGGCGATGGTCATCACGCGCGTGATCCAGAACCGCCAGAAGCCGGATTCCGCCACCTACATCGGCAGCGGCAAGGCCGAGGAGCTGGCGCTGACGTGCCAGGCGATGGAGATCGACCTGGCGATCCTCGACGACGAGCTGACCGGCGCGCAGCAGAAGAACCTGGAGGACATCCTCGGCGTGCGCGTGATCGACCGAACGGCGCTGATATTGGACATCTTCGCCCAGCGCGCGCAGTCCGCCGAGGGCAAGCTGCAGGTGGAGCTGGCGCAGATGAAGTATAGGCTGCCGCGGCTGACGGGCCTGGGCGCGTCGCTTTCGAGGCTCGGCGGCGGCATCGGTACGCGCGGCCCCGGCGAGACGCGCCTGGAGGTGGACCGCCGCCGCATCCGCAGGCGCATCGACGATCTGGAGGGCCAGCTTGCGCAGATCAAGAAGCAGCGCGACCTGCGCCGCGCCCGCCGCGAAAAGACCGGCCAGACGACCGTCGCGCTCGTGGGCTACACGAACGCCGGAAAGTCCACGCTCCTGAACGCGCTGTCCGGTTCAGACGTCCTGGTGGAGGACAAGCTGTTTGCCACGCTGGACCCGGTGATGCGCAGCGTCGACCTGCCGGAGAACCGGTCCTGCCTCGTTGTGGACACCGTCGGCTTCATCCGCAAGCTGCCGCACCAGCTGGTGCAGGCGTTCCGCTCCACGCTGGAGGAGGCGCTTAGCGCGGACCTGCTCGTGGTGGTGTCCGACCTATCCAGCCCCCACTACGCCCAGCAGCGCGCGACGGTGTTCGAGGTCTTAAGCGACCTCGGCGCGTCGGACAAGCCCATCCTGGAGGCGCTGAACAAGGCCGACCAGGTGAGCATCGGCGGCGTGATCGAGCCCGCCGACGCGATCCTGATCTCGGCCAAGTCCGGCCGCGGGCTGGACAAGCTGAAGGCGGAGATCTCCCGCCGCATCGCGGCCCTGCGCCACCGCGCGGAGCTGGTGATCCCCTACGACAAGGGGAATGTGCTCTCGCTGATCCACGGCAAGGGGCAGGTGCTGGAGGAGGAGTACACCGAAGCGGGCACGCGCGTCGTCGCCCTGATGGACGCCGAATTGTACCAACGTGTACTGGGTATGCTTGGGACGCAGAAAACATGAGAGTTTAGAGTTGAGAGTTTAGAGTTCAGCGAACAGTGGCGGTGCAAGGATCGTCTACAGATCGCCCAAAGCCATTTATCTAAACTCTAAACTCTTATCTCTAAACTCTTTTTCCCGGCATGACATCGATTATAGGGAGGCCTGCGCATGACTTTGCAGCAACTCAACTACATCATCACCATCTCCGAGATCGGGTCCATCAACCGCGCCGCGGAGAAGCTGTACGTGTCGCAGCCCTCGCTGACCAGCGCCATCAAGGAGCTGGAGAAGGAGCTGGGCATCGTGCTGTTCAACCGCACGGGCCGCGGCGTGACGCTGACCGCCGAGGGCATGGATTTCCTGCCCTACGCCCGCCAGGTGTACGGCCAGTACCTGAACCTGATGGAGCACTACGGCAAGGGCGGCGAGCGCAAGCAGAAGTTCGGCGTGTCCTGCCAGCACTACTCCTTCGCCGTCAAGGCGTTCGTGGAGATGGTGAAGGCCTACGACATGGCCAAGTACGAATTCGCCATCCGCGAGACCAAGACGCTCTCCGTCATCAGCGACGTGGCCTCGATGCGCAGCGAGATCGGCATCCTCTACATGAGCGACTTCAACCGCAAGGCGCTCCTGAAGCTGCTGCACGGCAGCGGCCTGGACTTCCACCGCCTGATCAACTGCAACGCCTACGTGTACCTGTGGAAGGGCCACCCGCTGGCGGGGAAGAAGTCCATCACGTTCGACGACCTCGCGCCCTATCCCTGCCTGTCCTTCGAGCAGGGCGACGAGAGCTCGTTCTACTTCGCCGAGGAGATCCTCTCCACCAACGACTATCCCCGCTCCATCAAGACCACCGACCGCGCCACGAACCTGAACCTGATGACCGGCCTGAACGGCTACACGCTCTGCTCCGGCATCATCTGCGAGGAGCTCAACGGCTCGGACTACATCGCCGTGCCCTACGAGGCCGACAGCAACAATCCCAACAGCATCATGGAGGTCGGCTACGTGGTCAAGAACAACGCGATCCTGAGCGCGATGGGCGAGAGGTATATCGCGGAGATCAAGCGATACCTCGGGATAGAGACAGGGAATAGGGATTAGGGATTAGGGATTAGGAATAGTGGCTGACATATAATACCTTGCCTCCCCTGTGTAAGGGGAGGTGGCCCGAAGGGCCGGAGGGGTTGTAGGGGCGGTGTTGCGCCGCCCGTCCCTGTGCCCGCCCTGTATACGAACTTTAACGCAATATCCAGCCCCGCGCGATTGACACGCCGCGGGGCTGAATATTACAATATAAGTTGTGGTTTTTTCAACCGAGAAACAGGCAAAGGAGCATGGTCGATGCGCGGGCCCATTTGATACACGGCAACGGAGACAGGATTTGAAAGAAGATCAGGAGGAACAAACATGAATCATCCCGAACTTGCGGCGGAAGTGGCGCGCAGGCGCACGTTCGCCATCATTTCCCATCCCGACGCCGGCAAGACCACGCTGACGGAAAAGCTGCTGCTCTACGGCGGCGCGATCCGCCAGGCGGGCTCCGTGAAGGCGCGCAAGGCCGCGCGCCACGCCACCAGCGACTGGATGGAGATCGAAAAGCAGCGCGGCATCTCGGTGACGAGCTCCGCGATGCAGTTTGACTATAATGGATATAGGATCAACATCCTCGACACACCCGGCCACCAGGACTTCTCCGAGGACACCTACCGCACGCTCGTGGCGGCGGACAGCGCCGTCATGCTGATCGACAACGCCAAGGGCGTCGAGGAGCAAACGATCAAACTGTTCAAGGTGTGTAGACTTCGCTCGATCCCCATATTCACGTTCATCAACAAGATGGACCGCACGGGCCGCGACCCGTTTGAGCTGATGGAGGACATCGAGCAGGTGCTGGGCATCCGCTCCTGCCCCGTGAACTGGCCCATTGGCATCCACGGCGACTTCAAGGGCCTCTACCATCGCGACACCCGCCTGATCGAGCTCTATTCCGGCGGCGACCACGGCCAGGGCCAGGTGAACGTGGAGACGATCTCCGTCGACGATCCCGGCTGCCCCGCCAGGATCGGTCAGAGCTACTACGACAAGCTGATCGAGGACATCGAGCTGCTGGACGTGGCGGGCGACGCCTTCGACATGGAGAAGATCCTCTCCGGCCAGCTGACGCCGATGTTCTTCGGCTCCGCCACCAACAACTTCGGCGTCGAGCCGTTCCTGAACCGCTTTCTCAGCTACACGAAGTCCCCGACGCCCCGCGTGGCGGAGGGCGAGGGGCCCATCGACCCCGCCGACGAGAAGTTCACCGGCTTCATCTTCAAGATCCAGGCCAACATGAACCCCGCCCACCGCGACCGCCTCGCGTTCATGCGCGTGTGCTCGGGCGTGTTTGAAAAGGGCATGACCGTGTGGCACTCCTCCACGAACAGCCGCGTCAAGCTGGCCCAGCCCCAGACCTTTATGGCCCAGGAGCACGAGACCGTGGACACGGCCTACCCCGGCGACATCATCGGCCTGTTCGACCCCGGCATCTTCCGCCTCGGCGACACGATCTGCACCGGCAGCCCCGTGCGCTATTCCGGCATCCCGCTGTTCGCGCCGGAGTTCTTCTGCCGCGTCAGCCCCGAGGATTCGATGAAGCGCAAGCAGTTTTTGAAGGGCGTGAACCAGCTGTCGCAGGAGGGCGCGATCCAGACCTTCAAGCGGCCCAACATCGGCCGCGAGGAGATGATCGCGGGCGTCGTGGGCGTGCTGCAGATGGACGTGCTCGAATATCGCCTCAAGGGCGAATACGGCGTGAACATCCTGCGCGAAAACCTGCCCTTCCGCTTCGTGCGCTGGGTGGTGGAGACGCCCAAGCCGCTGGACCGCCTGCGCTTAACGAGCACCACCGCCATCGCCGAGGACCGCGTCGGCAGGCCCGTGCTGATGTTTGAAAACGAGTGGTCCATTCGCCTCGCCTGCGAAAACAACGAGGGCCTCGTCCTCGCCGAAACCGCCGACCGCATGACGGCGGACGAGATCGACGTTTGATTGAAGATCAAACGAGGAGGGATTAGGGATTAGGGAATAGGGATTAGAAAGAACACAGCGACAGATGCCTGCTGCTTATTCCTATTTCCAGGTTAATGATGTGCTTTACGCGCCAGCCACTATTCCTAATCCCTAGTCCCTAATCCCTCTCTAAAGTGAAACGATTGAAAAGAGGTAATCCCCTTGACCATTACCCGCAACGACTTACGCAACATCGCCATCATCGCCCACGTCGATCACGGCAAGACCACGCTCGTGGACGAGATGCTCAAGCAGGGCGGCGTGTTCCGCCAGAACCAGCAGGTGGCCGACCGCGTGATGGACTCCAACGACCTGGAGCGCGAGCGCGGCATCACGATCCTTTCCAAGAACACCGCCGTGCACTACAACGGCGTGAAGATCAACATCGTGGACACCCCCGGCCACGCCGACTTCTCCGGCGAGGTGGAGCGCGTATTGAAGATGGTCTCCGGCGTGCTCCTGCTGGTGGACAGCTTCGAGGGCCCCATGCCCCAGACGCGCTTCGTGCTGAAGAAGGCGCTGGAGCTGGACCTGAAGGTCATCATCGTCGTGAACAAGACCGACCGGCCCGACGCCCGCTGCGAGGCGGTGGTGGATGAGACGCTGGAGCTGCTGATCGACCTGGACGCCAGCGACGAGCAGCTGGACAGCCCGATCATCTACGCCTCCGGGCGCACCGGCACGGCGAGCACCGACTGGCATGAGCCGGGCACCGACCTTCGCCCGCTGTTCGACTGCATCCTCGAGCACATCCCCGCGCCCGAGGGCGACCCGGAGGGTCCGCTGCAGCTGCTGATCTCCACGATCGACTACAACGACTACGTGGGCCGCATCGGCGTGGGCCGCATCGAGCGCGGCAGCATCGAGGCCGGCCAGATGGCCATTCGCTGCGTGTATGATTCCGCGTTCGTGTCCGCCCCGGCGCGCCTGGCGGGCCTGTTCGAGTTCGACGGCCTCAAGCGCGTGAACGCCGAGCGCGCCGAGGTGGGCGACATCGTGGCGGTCTCGGGCTTTACAGACCTCTTGATCGGCGACACCATTTGCCCGCCCGCGATGGCCGAGCCGCTGCCGTTCGTGAAGATCGACGAGCCTACTATTTCCATGACGTTCTGCGTCAACGACAGCCCCTTCGCCGGCACCGAGGGCACCTACGTCACCTCGCGCCACCTGCGCGCGCGCCTGGAGAAGGAGGCGCTGACGGACGTCAGCCTGCGCGTGGAGGAGACGGAGAGCACCGACGCCTTCCGCGTGTACGGGCGCGGCGAGCTGCACCTGTCGATCCTGATCGAGACGATGCGCCGCCAGGGCTACGAGTTCGCCGTCACCAAGCCGGTGGTGCTCTACAAGGACATCGATGGCGTGCGCTGCGAGCCCATGGAGCGCCTCGTGTGCGACGTGCCCACCGAGTACTCCGGCGCCGTGATCGACAAGATCGGTCGCCGCCGCGGCACGCTCCTGTCCATGAACGGCGAGGGCCGCATGCGCCTGGAGTTCCTCGTGCCGTCGCGCGGCCTGTTCGGCTATCGCAGCGAGTTCCTCACCGACACCCGCGGCGAGGGCGTCATGAGCGCCGTGTTCGAGGATTACGAGCCCGTCAAGGGCGACATTCCCACGCGCAATTCCGGCGCGCTGGTCGCCTGGGAGGACGGCCTCTCCACCTCCTATGCGCTGTTCAACATCCAGGACCGCGGCGAGCTGTTCATCGAGCCGGGCGTGAAGGTCTACAACGGCATGATCATCGGCCGCAATTCCCGCCCCGGCGACATCGACGTGAACGTGTGCAAGAAAAAGCACATGACCAACAGCCGCAACTCCGCCGCCGCCGAGGAAGCGCTGAAGATCACCGGCGTGCACATCCCAACGCTCGAGGAGGCCATGGAGTTCATCGACGACGACGAGCTCGTCGAAATCACCCCCAAGTCCATCCGCATGCGCAAAAAGATCCTCGGCACCGAGGCGAGGAAGAAGCTGGAGGCCAGGAAGAAGAACGGGTAGGGGAGTACATGAAAATCGCCGGAGGCTTGCCTCCGGCGATTTTCCAGCTAAGTGGGGCGGTCGATCTCTTGCAGCGTTTCCTTCAATACCGGTATGTCCTCGACGACGGTCTTGTACACGTCCTCGAAGTCGATCCTGCCGTACTGGTGGGCCGCGATGTTGCGGAAGCCCCGGATCGCCTTCCACGGGATACTGGGCATGCCTGCGAGATAGTCATCCGTGAGCGACTTGGACAGCTCGCCGATGTTGATCAGGCTCATCACGATGGCCTTCTGACACATGCGGTCGGCCAGGAGTTCGTCAACGCCGCGTCGTCGATGAAGGCTTCGATGTCCGCGATTTCGTCCAGCAGCTTCAGGCGGATGGCCTCGTTTCTCTCCTCATGCACCATAGATCTTCACCGTCCTGTTCACGGTCAGCCCGTCGTCGGGCTTGCGGGGGAGCTTGACGATGTCCACGTCCAGCTTCAGCATGTCCGAGAGGGCCTCCCGGAAGCCACAGATGTGGATGAGGGAGGTGGGGTTTTCCGCGAATTCGACGAGGAAATCCACGTCGCTCTGCTCGTCGGCGGTGCCGTCGGCGTAGGAACCGAACAACTCCACGCGCCTGACGGGGTATAGCGACGCCGCGGCATTCACGGCCTGGCGAATCTTTGTGAGCGTAGTCATGGCGCAAACCTCCCTTCCACTTCAGTATAACACGCGCGCACGAGAATATCAACCGCGAAAAAGCCGCCCACAGGCGGCTTTTCCATTCCCTGGGTCGCTTTACTTCTTCCACGCGCTGGGGGAGAAGAGCATCAGGATCGGGAAGACCTCGAGGCGGCCGATCAGCATGCACATCGACAGCACGATCTTGCTGAGGCCCGAGAACGCGGCGTAGTTGCCGACGGGGCCGACCATGCCCAGGCCCGGGCCGATGTTGGAGATCGTCGCCAGCACGGCGGTGAAGCTGGTCTCGAACGAGAAGCCGTCGATCGATACGATGATGACCGCCGACAGCAGCACCAGTATGTAGGCGAAGAAGAAGCCCTGCACGCCGCTGATAATGCCCTCGTCCACGGTGTGTCCGTCCAGCTTCACGGTATTGACGGACTTCGGGTGCACGGTGCGGCGGATGTCGCGCACCATGCTCTTGAGCAGCAGCTGGAAGCGGATCACCTTGATGCCGCCGCCGGTGGAGCCCGCGCTCGCGCCGATGAACATCAGCATCACCAGGATCACGCGGCTCAGCTGCGGCCAGAGGTCGAAGTCCGCCGTGGCGTAGCCGGTGGTGGTCATGATCGAAGAGGCCTGGAAGAAGCTGTAGCGCAGCGAGGTCAGGAAGTTGCCGTTGTACAGCGGCATGATGTTCAGCGCGATGATGCAGCTGGCGCCCAGCAGAATGCTCCAGTACCAGCGCAGCTCGCTGTTGCCCAGCGCGGCCTTCCAGTTGCGGTGGATCAGGAAGTAGTAGATCGAGAAGTTCACGCCGAACAGCGCCATGAAGATGCCGATAACCACGTCCACGGAGGCGCTGTTAAAGTGAGCGATGCTGTCGCCGTAGGTGCCGAAGCCGCCGGTGCCGGCCGCGCCGAACATGTGCACCACCGCGTCGTACAGGTCCAGCCCGCAGAACAGCAGCGCCGCCACCATGAAGATGGACAGGGCGATGTAGATCTCGTAGAGGATCTTCGCGTTGTTGGCCACGCGGGGCACCAGCTTGTCGGTGGAGGGCCCGGGGCTCTCCGCGCGCATCAGGTGGATCGAGCGCGCGCCCATCTTTGGGATCAGCGCGAGCGACAGCACCAGCACGCCCATGCCGCCGGCCCAGTGCGTAAAGCTGCGCCAGAACAGCAGGCCCTTGGGCAGCGCCTCGACGTCCGTCAGGATCGTCGCGCCGGTGGTGGTGAAGCCGGAGACGGTTTCAAAGAAGCAGTCCACCAGCGAGGGCACGTAGCCGGAGAAGTAGAACGGCAGCCCGCCCAGGAAAGACACCAGCAGCCAGCTGAAGGCCACGATGGCGAAGCCCTCGCGGGCGCGCAGCGTGTCCCGCCGGGGCTGGATCAGCGCCAGCGCCGTGCCCACCGCCGCGGTGATGAGCATGGACAGCAACAGCGGCACGGTGTCGCCGCTTTGCAGGATCAGTGAAACGGCGACGGGCAGCAGCATCAGCGCGCCGCAGACGCGCACCACGTTGCCCACGATATGACACAGCAATCGTTTGTTCATCTTCTGATCTCCGAAATGTCGAAGGCGTCCTCCAGGTTTACCACCGTGCCGGCCTTCGCGGTGAGGATCACGGTGTCGCCGGCCTCGATGCGGTCGCTGCCGAACGGTATGATGCACTTGCGCTCGCGTACCAGCACGGACACGAGGATGCCCTTGCGGATGTTCAGCTGGTTCAGCGGGATGTTCAGGTAGGGCGCGCCCTCCAAGGCGGTGAACTCATAGGCCTCCACCTGGCCGCCCAGCATGCCGTATACCTTCTCCACCACGGAGTTGCGGCTGTTGTTCAGCGCGCGCACCGAGCGCAGGATGGCGTTGGCGGTGGTCAGCTTTGGACTGACGGCGCAATCGATGCCCAGGTCCTCCATCACGTCCATGGCGTTCAGGCGGTTCACCTTGACGATGACCTTCTTCACGCCGTGGCGCGAGCCGTACATGCCGGTGATCAGGTTTTCCTCGTCGCGGTTGGTCAGGCAGATCAGCGCGCCGCAGTCGCCGATGTTCTCTGATTCCAGCACCTCCTGGTCGGTGCCGTCGGCGTGGATGATCATCACGCCGTCCAGCTGGTCCGCCAGGCGCAGGCACTTCTTCTCGTCGATCTCGATCAGGCGCAGGTAGACGCCCATCCCGGCGATGATCTTCGCCAGGTAGTAGCTGATGTGGCCGCCGCCGATCAGCAGCGCGGACTTCAGCCGCTGGGTGTCCTTGCCCAGGTGCTTGAAGAACTGGGTGACGGATTCGCGGTCGCCGGTGGCGTACACGCGGTCGCCCGGGATCAGCACGCTCGCGCCGTCGGGGATGAAGGCGTCACCGTTGCGCTGCACGGCGGTGAACTGGATGCGCGGATAGCGGCTGTGCAGGCGGGAGAGCGGCGTGTTCAGGATCGCGTCGCGCTCCTCCGTGCGAAATTCCACCATCTCCACGCGGCCGTGCGCGAAGGATTCGATGTTGATGGCGAACGGGAAGCGAAGCAGGCGCGAGATCTCCTGCGCGGTGGTGCGCTCCGGGTTGATTACCTGGTCGATGTCCAGCTTCTTCTGCAAAAGCGTCAGGCTCTCGGTGTACTCCGGGTCGCGGATGCGCGCGATGGAGTACTTCGCGCCCAGCTGCTTGGCGGCCAGGCAGCACACCATGTTCAGCTCGTCGTTGCCCGTGACGGCGATGATGACGTCCGCGGTCTCCACCCCGGCCTCCATCAGCGTCTTCACGTTCGCGCCGTTGCCGCGCACGCCCATCACGTCCAGCGTCTCGTTGGCGCGGTTCAGCGCCTGCTGGCTGCGATCCAGCACCGTGATGTCGTGTCCATCCTTGCTCAGACATTGGGCCAGCGTGTAGCCCACCTTGCCGTTGCCGACGATGATGATGTTCATTGATTATTCCTCGTCTCTGAAATGATTGAGCGCGATCCTCGCGTCCTCCGCGAACGTCTCCGTGATCGTCCCGGAAAGCGTCAGGCCGCCGGTATAGCCGATGTCCCTGAGCGTTTCGACGAGCCGCCCGTAGTCCTCGCCGTCGCCGGGGCGGGGGAGGGCGCGGGTCAGCGCGTTCTGGGCGTACACGTGCCGAAGCAGCGGCGCGGCCCGGCGCAGCGACGACAGCGGCTCGGACGCCAGGGCCATGTGGCCCCAGTGCGCGGCCACCGCGATGTTGGAAAGCTGCAACAGCCCTGCGATCAGCGTGGCCTCGGACACGAGGTTCAACAGGTTGCAGTCCGACTTGCGCAGCGGCTCCAGCGCCACGGTGATGCCGCACTCGTGCGCGTGACCCTGCAAAAGTCGCAGGAAGTTGCCCAGCTGCCGCCAGGCGAAGGGGAAGTCGCCGTCGTCCGGCACCGCGCGGGACCTCGCGCCGTCCAGTGCGATCACCTTCGCGCCCAGCCGCTGCGCCCGGCCGAAGGCGTGCTTCAGGTAGCCGTGCAGCGCCGTGGCGTTCACGTTCGGCCCGGTGACGGGCAGGTCGTCCGGCAGCATGTCCGAGCACGCGCCCACGCATATGCCCAGCCCCTCCACATAGTCCACGAAGGCGCTGAAGTCGCCCTTCGGCAGCGCCGCCAGCTCCCGCAGCGGGATCTCCACGTAGTCGAAGCCCAGACCGGCCACGTCGGGCAGGTTCACAAAGTCGGTGTAAATGCCCAGCTTCATCGAACGCCCACCTCCCCGCGCGGCATAATCATCCATTGTATTCATTACCTACAGTATACGCCTGTTTGTGCCTTTCGTCAAATCAAAAGGTAAAATACTGATATAAGAAAGGTGGCGGCCGCGTTATTTTCCCGTGACGCATCGCTTGACGGGCCGTTTTGAGGATGTTATACTTGCAGAAAGACCCTGGAATCAACCAAGGATGAGGAGGATGCCGATATGAAGAAGATGCTTTCCATGATTCTGGCGCTCTGCGTGCTGCTGACCCTGACGACGGGCGCGATGGCCGAGGGTGGCAGACAGACCGCCTCCGCCGTTCTCGACAGCGACGGCGAGGCCGTCATCGCGACGGTGGACCTGACCGGCGGCTGGTCCGTCGAATTTGCGTTCGGCGCGTTCTACCTGTACGACGGGGAGATCACCGAGGACAGCCCGGCGGTGGCAATCGGCCTGACGCTGGATAAGGAGGTCTACGAGGAGGACCTCGCCGAGGCGAAGGCGAGCGACACCTACAGGGAGGTCGGCGACGCCGTCAGCTATGCGGCGGACGGTACCACCTACTACCTGTATGCCGTCGGCGACTCGGCTTATTTCATGCTGGATGTGATGGACGGTGCGGACGGCGACGCGATCGCGGCGCGCGTCGACCTGGCGAGCGAGGCGGAATACTATGCCCTCGACGGGGAGGACGCCGCGAACATGGCCGCTTACGCGGGAAGCTGGGTCGCCGGTCGCGCGCTTCTGACCATCGAACCGGCGGACGACGCGGCGCTCTGCACGGTCGAGTGGGGCAACAGCGCCTTTGACTCTACCGTGTGGGAATACGAGTGCACCTACGACGAAGTGTCCGGCGCGCTGACGTCCCTCGAGACGGGCGTCAAAAAGATCGTGACCTACGCCGATGGCGGCGAAGTGGCCTCCGAGGAGGTCCTCTTCGACGACGGCGCGGCGAGCTTTGCGCTGAACGACGACGGCACCCTGACCTGGACGGACTTCAAGGAGACCCCCGGCGAGAACGAGGTGCTGTTTGAAAGGGCGCAGGGATCGGCCGATTGACGGCCGTCGTCCGGCCGCGGAAAAAACGGGCCGAAAATCGCCGAACCCGCGCGTTTCGACTGAAATTTCATCTTGATTTTGTTTTCCCCAGCTGGTATAATTAATCCAGTCTAATATAAAGGAGTGTTTCATATGGCTCTTGTTACTTCCACCGAGATGTTCAAGAAGGCATACGACGGCGGCTACGCCATCGGCGCTTTCAACGTGAACAACATGGAGATCATCCAGGGCATCACCGAGGCCGCCATCGAAAAGCGCGCCCCGCTGATCCTGCAGGTCTCCAAGGGCGCTCGCGCCTATGCCAAGCACGTCTACCTGATGAACCTGATCAAGGCTGCCATTGAGGACGCCGAGCAGTCCGCCGGCTTCGACCTGCCGATCGTCGTCCACCTGGACCACGGCGACAGCTTCGAGCTGTGCAAGAGCTGCATCGACGGCGGCTTCACCTCCGTCATGATCGACAAGAGCGGCCTGCCCTTCGACGAGAACGTCAAGATCACCAAGCAGGTCGTCGAGTATGCGCACGACCACGGCGTCGTCGTCGAGGCCGAGCTGGGCAGCCTGGCCGGCGTTGAGGACGAAGTCAACGTGTCCGCCGAGGATTCCAGCTACACCCGCCCCGAAGAGGTGCAGGAGTTCGTCGAGCGCACCGGCTGCGACTCCCTGGCCATCGCCATCGGCACCTCCCACGGCGCCTACAAGTTCACCGCCGAGCAGTGCACCCGCAACGAGAAGGGCATCCTGGTGCCCCCGCCGCTGCGCTTCGACATCCTCGACGAGGTCTCCAAGCGCCTGCCCGGCTTCCCGATCGTGCTGCACGGCTCTTCCTCCGTGCCGCAGGAGTTCGTGAAGATCATCAACGAGAACGGCGGCAAGATGCCCGACGCCGTCGGCATCCCCGAGGAGCAGCTGCGTCAGGCTGCCCGCGGCGCGGTCTGCAAGATCAACATCGACTCCGACCTGCGCCTGGCCATGACCGCCTGCATCCGCCAGTACTTCGCGGAGCATCCGGATCACTTTGACCCGCGCCAGTACCTGAAGCCCGCCCGCGTGGCCATCAAGAACATGGTGGAGCACAAGCTGGTGGACGTCCTGGGCTGCGACGGCAAGGCCTAATCGGCAATACCGACCGACCGACCATCCATGGGCGCGCCCGCGTTGGCGCGCCCAATCGTTTCAAAACGCATCGGGGCCATGAAGAAGGGGCACAACGCAAACAAGAAGAGTCCATGGCGGCGCGCCAGCCGTCCGTTCACCGCGGGCGACTGGCTGCGCCTGTCTGCGCTGGCGGCGGCGATCGCCCTGCTGGCCTGGGCGGGCGCCGCCCTGCAGCCCTCGAACGACGCAAAGCCCATCGATTCCCCGGTGGTGATCAACCGGGTGATGACCTCGAACCCCTCCGCGTGCTACAGCGTTCGCGGAAAGTACTACGACTGGGTCGAGCTGCTCAACACCTCCGATGCGGACGTGAACCTGCGGGGCTGGCGCTTCTCCGACACGGTGGACCAGCGCGGGGCCTTCGCCTTCGGGGACGTCACCCTGCCCCCGAACGGCAGCCTGATCGTCTACTGCGCCCCCAGGCCCGAGGGCTTCGAGGGCGGCGAGCTGTTCACCGGCTTCTGCCTGGACGCCGACGGCGAGGTGCTGGCCCTGTCCGATGCCCAGCGGCAGCTGGTGCAGGTGCTGGAGGTGCCCGCCATCGCCGCCGCCCAGATCTTCCAGCGCGGCGAGGACGGCGCATACAGCGCGGTGCCCTTCGCCCGGATGGCGGCGGAGGGGGCGGTGGACCTGCGGCCCGCGTTCAACCCCGACGGCGTGAGGATCAACGAGCTGATGGCCTCCAACCGCACCCAGCTGCAGGACGAGGACGGCGACTGGTCCGACTGGATCGAGCTGTACAACGCCTCTGCCTCCGCCGCGGACCTGACGGACTGCGCCCTGTCCGATGACGACGCCAACCAGCGCAAGTGGGTGCTTCCGCCGCTGACGATGCAGCCCGGCGAATATCTGCTGGTGTTCGCCTCCGGCAAGGATCGGCGGGAGGACGGCGCGCTGCACACCAACTTCAAGCTCTCCAAGTCCTCCGAGGCCGTGCGGCTCTACGACGCCGACGGCAACGTGCTCTCCTGGGCGGAGTACGACGCCCTGCCCGGCGAGACCTCCCTCTCCCGCCTGCCCGACGGCAGCCTGACCACCGAGATCCTGCCCACCCCCGGCTATGAGAACACCGAGGCGGGCGTGCGGGCGGCCCGGTCGCTGGTGAGCCGCAACGCCGACGGCCTGTGCATCAACGAGATCATGGCCAAGGGCGACGGCGAGGACTGGGTGGAGCTGTACAACGCCGCCGGCAGCGCCGTGGACCTGACGGGCATGGGGCTTTCCGACGACACCGACCACCCCCGCCGCTGGCAGTTCCCGGAGGGCGCGATCATCCCCGCGAAGGGCTATGTGACGGTGCTGCTCACCGGAAAAGGGGGAGACAGCGGCATCCATAACGGCCGCTATTGCGCCGACTTCGCCCTCTCGGACGGGGAGACCGCGGTGCTGGCCCGGCCGGACGGCACGCTGATGGACAAGGTGACGCTGTTCGAGCAGCACCATAACATCAGCTACGGGCGGGCCGAGGGCCAGGAGCGCTATCGCTACTTCCCCGAGGCGACCCCCAGCGCGGCCAACACCACCCCCTCCTACGCCCGCAAGGCGGCGAACGTGGCCTTCTCGGAGCCCGGCGGACAGCGCGAAGAAAAGGCGCTGACGGTGACGCTCTCGTCGGACCCGGACGTGACGATCTACTACACCACCGACGGCAACGACCCGACCACGTCCTCCGCGGCCTACACCGGCCCGATCGAGGTGGAGAAGAACACCGTGATCAAGGCGGTGGCCTGGCAGGCGGACCTCATCCCCTCCGACCTGTGCGTGCAGAGCTACATCCTGGGGGCACACCACGCGCTGCGTCTGGTCTGCGTGTCCGGGGACCGGGACAAGCTGAACGGCTCCTCCGGCATGCTGAAGACCGGCATCAAGGGCGAGGGCAGCGAGGCCTACGTGGAGATCTACGAGCCGGACGGCACCCGTGTGATCGCCCAGAAGTGCCTGATGAAGCTGGCCGGTCACAGCACCCGCATGCACGAAGGCCAGAAGGGCTTTTCGCTGCGGGCGAAGAAGGAATACGGGGCCAGCCGCTTCAACTACGCCCTGTTCTCCAACCGGGACTATCCCTCCTATAAGTCCTTCGTGATGCGCGCCTCGGGGCAGGACTGCAAGCAGACCTTCATGCGCGATTCCGTGCTCAGCGCCCTCGCGGCGGACACCAGCGTGCTGTACCGCGAGACCGAGGTCTCCGTGGTCTACATCAACGGCCGGTATTGGGGCGTGTACAACATGCGCGAGCGCGTCTGCAACGACATGATCGCCCAGTTCCACGGCTGGGACAATCCCGACGACGTGGAGTACAAGGAGGGCGCGGGCACTTCCTCCGAGAACTACCAGCAGATGCTGCGGTGGGTGCGGCGCAACGACCTGTCGAAGGACGCCAACGTGGCCAAGCTGCGGGAAATGGTGGACATCGAGAACTACCTGGAGTACGTGATGCTGGAGATGTACGCCAACAACCAGGACCTCAACAACGTGGGCTTCTACCGCAATCCCAAGGCCGACGGCCTCTGGCGCTGGGCGGTGTTCGACCTGGACCTGAGCTTCCAGCTCAGCGGCGACAACGTCGGCCCCTGGCTGCGCGGCGATACCGTGGGCTCCATCACCGAGCAGAGCAACCTGCTGTTCAGGCGGCTGATGGAGAACGCCACGCTGCGGGACTGGTTCCTGCGGCGCATGGGCGAGCTGCTGGCCACCACGTTCAGCGCCGAAAACGTGACGGGGAAGATCCGGGACCGCTACAACCTGCTGGAGCCGGAGATGGGCGCCGAGTGCAAGCGCTGGGACTGGAGCAAGGCCACCTGGAAGCGCTACGGGCAAAGGCTGATCAACTATGCCAAGCGGCGTCCGAAGGACCTGATCGAGTACCTGACGGACGACTTCAATCTGACCAAAGACCAGGCGCAGATGTACTTCGGCGCGGCCATGGCGCAGTAGAGCGCCCGGGAGAGCGGCTTTTTCAGACAACAGGACAGTGAAGCAATGGCCAAACGCATTCTTTGCGTTTGGCTATTGCCTTTTTTGGCGGAGTATGTTAAACTGTTATTGAGATAAGGAATCATTATTGTGCAATTCCAGTAAAATAAATATGAATTATAGGAGGCTGCCATGATAGACGTCAAGCTGTTGACCCTGTTGAAGGTGAACGAGACCGGCAACTACACCCGGGCGGCGGAGCAGCTCTCCCTGACACAGCCCGCCGTCAGCCAGCACATCAAGCAGATCGAGAAGGAGATGGGCATCACGCTGTTCGTGCGCAGCGGCGGCAAGATCCGCCCCACGCCGGACGGCCGTCTGGTGATCCAGTACGCCGAGCGCGTGGTGTCCCTCTACGAGCACTTGCAGCAGGCGCTGCTCGACCAGAAGCGCTCCATCAACCGCCTGCGCGTGGGCATCACCCACACCTCCGAGAGCAACGTGGTCACGGAGGTGCTGGCGAAGTACGCTGGGCAGAACGAGAACGTCAGCATCACGATCCAGACCGATACGATCAATAATCTTTATGTGATGCTGAAGAACTATAAGATCGATATCGCCATCGTGGAGGGCGGCGTGCAGGACGAGAGCATCAACTCCATCATGCTGGACACCGACTTCCTGGTCTGCGCCGTGTCCAACGAGAACCCGCTGGCGAAAAAGAGCATCGTGACGCTGGACGAATTGAAGCACGAGCGCCTGATCCTGCGCCTGCCCAACTCCGGCACGCGCAACCTGTTCGCGGCGCACCTGGAGAGCCGCAACATCTCCATCGACGAGTTCAACGTGACGCTGGAGGTGGACAACATCGCCACCATCAAGGACCTGGTCCGCCGCAACTACGGCGTGTCCATCCTGCCGCGCAGCGCCTGCATGGATGAATTGAAGAAGGCCAAGATGACCGTGCTGCCCATCGAAAACCTGAGCATGATCCGCGAGATGAACATCCTCTACCACAAGAGCTTCCGCCACGCGGACATATTGCAGGACATCGTGAAGATCTACAACGAATCCGTGCGGTTTTACAAGAATGGGGAGTAGGGAATAGGGAGTAGGGAGTAGGGGGTAGGAATAGTGGCTGACGCTGTTCCTTATGTAGGGGCGGCGATGCGCCGCCCGCCCCTTCCCGGAGGAATTGATATGAACGTACTGCTTACCAACGACGACGGCATCCGCTCGCCGGGCATCCACACCCTGGCCCAAGCCTTCGCGGCGGCGGGCCATCGCGTGTTCGTCTGCGCGCCGGACCGCGAGCGCTCCGCCGCCAGCCACAGCGTCACGCTGGCCGCCGCGCTGCACGCCGAGCCGGTCGACTTTCCGTGTGCCGAGCGCGCGTGGGCCTCGGACGGTACGCCGTCGGACTGCGCCTCGCTGGGCCTGTTCCTCGCGCGCGACGCGGGCGTCGACCTCGTCGTCTCCGGCATCAACCGCGGCATGAACATGGGCGGGGCCTGCGTCTATTCCGGTACCGTGAACGCGGCGATGGAGGCCTCCATGTGCGGCTGCCAGGGGCTGGCGGTGTCGCTGTGCACCGAGGCGAATCGCGGCGAGGATTTGAACGACTACGGCCCGGCGGCGCGTCTGGCACTGCGCGTGGCCGAGCGGATCGGCGATCATCCGCTGCCGCTGGGCGCGCTGTACAGCCTGAACGTGCCTGCGCTTCCCTACGACGGGATCCGGGGCCTCGTCCCGGCTCGGCTGGCTCCGGTGTTCCTCGACCCGCCGGACTACGCCCCGGCCGAGGACGGCGGCTGGCGCTACCGAGGCTTCCCGCGCCGCTTCGACGACGAACGCTACGACACGGTGCTCGTCGACCGCGGCTTCGCCACGCTCACGAAGTTGACGTGGGACTGGCGCATGGACGCGGACGATGGCGACATCAATGAAATCGGACTATGAATTGAGAAGATTCTTCGACTGCGCGTCGCTCAGGGCGATGCTCCGCTCAGAATGACATCATTTCGATTCGCCTGTCATCCTGAGCGGAGCGGCAGCGAAGTCGAAGGATCTTTAGAGATGGTATAGTTTCTACTGATGTAATGGTTTTCAGGGAGGCATAAGCATGTCTGTGGGCAAGCACTATGAAATCGAGCGAAAGTACCTGATCCGCTACCCGGACATCCCCACGCTGCTGGCGCAGAAGGGCGTGGAGCAGTGGGAGATCGTGCAGATCTACCTGACGGTGTCCGGCCCGGGCGAGACGCGCCGCATCCGGCAGGTGGTCTGCGACGGCGGGATCAAGTACTACAAGACCTTCAAGCGGCATCTGTCCAGCGTGAAGAACGAGGAGGACGAGGGCGAGATCGACCAACTGGAGTACATCCGCCTGTCCCACGAGATGCAGCCCGGCTGCAAGCCGCTGGGCAAGACGCGCTACCGCATCCCCTACGCGGGGCACGTGCTGGAGTTCGACATCTACCCCTTCTGGAAGGACCGCGCGATCATGGAGATCGAGCTCGGGCGCGAGGACGAGGGCGCGGCCATCCCCGACTACGTGCACATCATCCGCGACGTCAGCGACGACGTGGCCTACAAGAACCGGAGCCTGGCGGAGAACGTGGTGTACGAGGAGATTTGAGCGCACGAAAAAAGAACCCCTTTCGGGGTTCTTTTTCGTGCCTATGCCGCCGCCTTCTTCTTGCTGCGCAAAAACTGCATCAACACGCCCAGCGCGATCACGCCCAGGCCGATGAAGTCGGTCAGCGTGCCGGGGATGATCAGCGCCAAACCGCCGCCGATCAGCAGGATGCGCTCCAGCGCGTTCATGTTCGTCATCAGGTAGCCCGACAGGCCCGCCGCGACGCCGAACATGCCCAGCGTGGCGGTGATGGCGATCAGTATGACCTCGTACCACACCGTGTCGATGAACAACAGCGCGGGGCTCGCGGCGAACACGAACGGTATGATGAACGCGCCGATGGCCAGCCGCGTGGCCGTGACGCCGGTCTGCATCGGCCGGCCCTTGGCGATGGCCGCGCCGGCGTAGGCCGCCAGGGCGACCGGCGGCGTGATGTCCGCCACGATGCCGTAGTAGAACACGAAGAAGTGCGCCGCCAGCACAGGTACGCCCATCTTCGTCAGGATCGGTGCGCAGGTGGCCGCCATGATGCAGTAGGTGGCGGTGGTCGGGATGCCCATGCCCAGCACGATGCAGCACAGCATCGTCAGCAGCAGGCCCAGCAGCAGCGCCAGGCCCGGCACGCCCGCCAGAGCCGGGGACTGCGTCAGCGACACGATGCCGTTGATCATCTGGCTCGCCAGGCCCGTGATCGTCAGGCACCCGGTGATGATGCCCGCCATGCCGCAGGCCACGGCCACGGTGATGCAGCTGCGCCCGCCGGACTCCAGCGAGTCGAAGATGCTCTTGATGCCGAAGCCGCCCTTCATGCCGACGGCGGCCTTCGCGGCCTCGCCCGCGGTGGCCTTCTCATTGCCCTGCTTGCATTTGGAGAAGTAGTCCACCACGTTGTTGATGATGCCGACGATGATCGTCACGATGATGGCGATGGCCGCCGAGAACTGCATCGTGCGCGCGTTGGTGGACACCAGGTAGATCAGTATGATCAGCGGCAGCAGCATGTAGGTCTGCTTGACGAGGTTGCGCATCCGGGGCAGCAGGCTCTTGTCGATGCCCTTCAGGCCCAGCTTCTTGGCCTCCAGGTGCACCGCGATGAAGATGCCCAGGAAGTACAGCACCGCGGGCAGTATGGCCCGGATGATGATGTTCGAGTAGGGGATCTGCAAGATCTCCGACATCAGGAAGGCCGCCGCGCCCATGATCGGCGGCATGATCTGACCGCCGGTGGAGGCCGCGGCCTCGACGGCGCCCGCGAACTCCGGCTTGTAGCCGGTTTCCTTCATCATCGGGATCGTCACCGAGCCGGTGGTGACGGTGTTGCCCACGGAGCTGCCGGACACCATGCCGCACAGCGCCGAGGAGATGACGGCCACCTTCGCCGGGCCGCCCGCGAAGCGGCCGGTGATGCTGTTGGCGAGGTTGATGAAGAACTCGGAGACGCCCGTGCGCTCCAGGAACGCGCCGAAGATCGTGAACACCACGATGAACTTCGAGCAGGCGTTGATCGGTGTGCCCAGCACGCCCGTCGTGTTGAAGAACAGCTCGCGCGCCGCCAGCGCCAGCGACTGCTTGCTGATCAGGAACGTGTAGGCCAGGAAGAACACCGCCACGCACAGCACCGGCAGGCCCACGCTGCGGCGGCACAGCTCCGCCAGCACCAGTATGCCCACGACGGCGATGACCGTGTACTTCGGCTGCAGCAGCACCTTCGGCCGCATCGCCAGGATGCTGGAGGCGTTGAACGTGAAGTAGAAGAACGCGCCCGCGCCCAGCAGCATCAGCACGATGTCATACCACGGCATGTGGTTTTCCTTCAGGTAGCCCTTTTTGACGGGGAACGTCAGAAAGCCCATGAGGATGACCAGCCCGAGGAAGCTGGAGAGGCGCACCTGCTCCTTGAAGTTGGCGAACAGCGTGACGTAGAGGCAGAACAGCGAGAACATCACCAGCACGCTGCCGACGATGAGCTTCGGGACGCCCGTCCACACGCGCGTGTTCGATTCGCGGTCAAACTTCTTCATGACGGCCTCGACGTCCGCCGCGGCGTTCGCGGAGGCGTCGTTGAGCGGCGCGTTCAGGTTCGGGTCCCGGGGTTTGTTGCTGGCCATGGGGCGGCCTCCTTTCGGGAAGGGATTGGATTCTGGGACAGTGGGGTTGGCAGGCCGGCTGCCATGTAGCTGTGGAGTACAGGGCACAGATTCTTCGACTGCGTTCCGCCTTCGGCTGCACTTCGCTCAGAATGACAGCATGTCGCAACAATTGTCATCCTGAGCGGAGCCTTGCCATTGGCAAGGCGCAGTCGAAGGATCTGTACGGATGCGGTTTCTTTCAACAATCCAATTCGTTAAACGCGGGGCTGCGGCAGGTTTCTACCGCAGCCCCGTGCGAGTCGTTTGATGGGGCGAGAGGCTTATTCAGCGGTCTCAACCTCGATGCCCTGCTCGGCGAAGTACTTGGCAGCGCCCGCCTGGTAGGGGATGCCGCAGGTGGAGGCGAACTCCAGATCGATCTCAGCGCCCTTGGCGTGCGCCTGGGTGATCTCGTCCTTGCCGTCGAAGATGGCCTTGACGATGGCGTAGGCCTCGTCGTCGGTCACGGTGTCGTTGGCGACGATGGTGGCCTTCATGCCCACGGTGATCACGTCGTCGTCGATGCCGTCATAGGTGCCGGCGGGGATGGCCGTCTTGGCGTAGGCAGCGGAGATCTCCTGCAGGGCGGCGATGTGCTCGTCGTCCAGGCTCAGCAGCTGGGCGCCCTGGGTGGTGCACAGCTCGGTGATGGCGGGGGTGGGCGCGCCGGCGACCACGAAGCCCGCGTCGATCTTGCCGTCCTTCAGCGCGTCGCAGGTCTCCTGGAAGTTCAGGTACTGCGGGGTGATGTCGTCCTCGGTCATTCCGTAGACGGCCAGGAAGTCGATGGCATTGAAGTTGACGCCGGAGCCCTGCGCGCCGATGGAGACGTTCTTGCCCTTCAGGTCCTCAATGGACTTGATCTCGGGGTTGTTGGTGACCACCTGCACGGCCTCGATGTACATGGCGGCCAGCGCGGAGATGTTCTCCACGGGCGCGCCGTCGAACAGGCGGATGCCGTTCACGGCGTAGTAGGCCACGTCGTTCTGCACGAAGCCCAGCTGTCGCGTGTTGGCCTCGAGGTCGTCGATGTTGGCCGCGGAGCCGCCGCTGGACACGACGGTGATCTTGGCGTCGGTGTTGTCGGAGATGTACTGGGCCAGCACGGTGCCGTAGCCGTAGTAGGTGCCGGCTTCGCCGCCGGTGCCGAATTGCAGGTCCGCCAAAGCGGCGACGCAGGACAGCGCCAGGACCAGCGCGATGACCAGGGACATAACTTTCTTCATGGTGGTTCCTCCATTTCAGGCCGGAAGCGCCGGCCGGTTGATGCCTGTATTATACAATAAATGCCCGGGAAAGGCAATAGAGAACTGCCAACCCCAATGTTAAAAGTTGCAATTTGTCGCCTCAAACCGACGCAGTTCGGGAATTTTGCATAAAATCGGAAATCGTGATGCTCATACTTTTGCGTAGTAAACGTATAAATATACGGAAATGATTTATAATTATGCGGGAGAGGGATTAGGGATGGCGGCTGACGCGCGGCAGCCTTGGCTCCCCTGTGTAAGGGGAGCTGTCGCCGTAGGCGACTGAGGGGTTGCAGGGGCGGCGTTGCGGCGGAAAGTCCGCCCCTGCGCCCGCCCCAATGCCCCCTCCATCTTGACGAATTAACACAAACCCACTATGATATAATATGTACTAATTTACGTGACGGAGGGCTGCGTTTTGAGCTACGACCAGAGCCGAATCCGCAATTTCTGCATCATCGCCCACATCGACCACGGCAAGTCCACGCTGGCGGACCGCATCCTGGAGCGCACGGGCGTGATGAAGCAGCGCGACATGACCGACCAGGTGCTCGACAGCATGGAGCTGGAGCGCGAGCGCGGCATCACCATCAAGTCGAAGGCGGTGCGCATGCCCTACACGGCCCGCGACGGCAAGGAGTACGAGCTGAACCTGATCGACACCCCCGGCCACGTGGACTTCACCTACGAGGTCTCCCGCGCGCTGGCCGCCTGCGAAGGCGCGGTGCTGGTGGTGGACGCCAGTCAGGGCATCGAGGCCCAGACGCTGGCCAACGTCTACATGGCGCTGGAGCACGATTTGGAGATCCGCCCGGTGATCAACAAGATCGACCTGCCCTCGGCCCAGCCGGAGGTGGTGAAGGGCGAGATCGAGGACGAGATCGGCCTCGACTGCGAGGATCGTGAAAAACGTTCCCGCGCCCACGGACGACCCCGACGCCCCGCTGCAGGCGCTGATCTTCGATTCCTACTACGACAACTATCGCGGGGCCATCTCCTCGGTGCGCGTGAAGGCGGGCAGCGTGAAGGTGGGCGACCGCATCCGCATGATGGCAGGCAAGTGCGAGTTCGACGTCACCGAGGTCGGGGCCTATCTGCCGCTGGGCTACAGCCCGCGCGAGAGCCTCTCCGCCGGGGAGGTAGGCTACATCGCCGCCTCCATCAAGGACATCGCCGACATCCGCGTGGGCGACACCATTACGCTGGCGAACCAGCCCGCCAAGGAGCCGCTTCCCGGCTACAAGCCGGTGCTGCCGATGGTGTACTGCGGCATCTATCCCGCCGACGGCGCGGACTACGAGACGCTGCGCGACGCGCTGGAGAAGCTGCGCCTGAACGACGCGGCGCTGTCCTACGAGCCGGAGACCTCCGTGGCGCTGGGCTACGGCTTCCGCTGCGGCTTCCTGGGGCTCTTGCACATGGAGATCATCCAGCAGCGCCTGGAGCGCGAGTTCGACCTCGACCTGGTCACCACCGCGCCGAGCGTCGTCTATAAGGTCGTGAAGACCGACGGCGAGACTGTGTTCATCGACAACCCCACGAACCTGCCCCCGGTCCAGGAGATCGACTGGATGGAGGAGCCGATGGTGGACGCGCAGGTGATCACCCCGCAGGACTACGTCGGCGCGATCATGGAGCTCTGCCAGGACAAGCGCGGCACGTTCCGCGACATGAAGTACATCGAGGGCGGGCGCGTGCTGCTCAAATACGACCTGCCGCTGAACGAGGTCATCTACGACTTCTTCGACCAGCTGAAGTCCCGCACACGCGGCTACGCCTCGTTCGACTACGAGCTGAAGGGCTACGAGCGCAGCGACCTGGTCAAGCTGGACATGCTCCTGAACGGCGAGCAGTGCGACGCGCTGTCGATCATCGTGCACCGCGACCGGGCCTATCCCCGCGGCCGCAGCATCGCCGAGAAGTTGAAGGAAGCCATCCCGCGCCAGCTGTTCGAGATCCCGATCCAGGCGGCCATCGGCGGCAAGGTCATCGCCCGCGAGACCGTGAAGGCCCTGCGCAAGGACGTGCTCGCCAAGTGCTACGGCGGCGACATCTCCCGCAAGAAGAAGCTGCTGGAAAAGCAGAAGGAGGGCAAGAAGCGCATGCGCCAGGTCGGCAGCGTCTCCGTGCCCAGCGAAGCCTTTATGGCGGTGCTGAAGATGGATTGACCATGTATCCGCTGTCATTGTATATACACATTCCCTTCTGCCTGTCGAAGTGCGCGTACTGCGATTTCGCGTCGTATCCCGGCAGGGAGGGGGACTGGGCGCGGTATTTCGGGGCGCTGTGGGACGAGATCGACGGCTGGAGGCCGGAGCTCGGCGGCTATCAGGTCGCCACGGCGTTCTTCGGCGGCGGCACGCCCACGCTGGTGTCCGCCGGGTACATCGCCGAGACTCTGGAGCGCTGCCGCGCCGCGCTGCCCTTCGCGCCGGACGCGGAGATCACGATCGAGGGCAACCCCGGCACGCTGTCGCCGGAAAAGCTGCGCGCGTATCGGCGGGCCGGGATCGACCGGCTTTCGCTGGGCGCGCAGAGCTTCGACGACGGCCTGCTCCGGTCGCTGGGCCGCATCCACAGGGCCGCGCAGGTCGGCGAGGCCGTGCGCATGGCCCGGGACGCGGGCTTCAATAACATCAACCTCGACCTGATGTACGCGCTGCCGGGGCAGACGATGGACCAGTGGCGCGTCGCGCTGGACGCGGCGGTCGCGCTGGGCGTGGAGCACCTCTCCGCCTACAGCCTGATCGTGGAGCCGGGCACGCCGATGGCGGCGCGCGTGGCGCGCGGCGAGGCCGCCGTTCCCGACGACGACGCCGTGAACGCGATGCAGCGGCTGGCCGTGTCCCGACTGGCGGACGCGGGCTACGCGCGCTACGAGATATCGAACTACGCCAAGCCCGGCTTCGAGTGCCGCCACAACCTCGTCTACTGGAGCCGGGGCGAATACCTGGGCCTGGGCTGCGCGGCGCACTCGCTGCTGCGTGAGACGCGCTTTTCCAACCCCGCGTCGCTGGAGGCGTACCTGTCGGGCGAGCGGCGGCTGGATGTGCGGCGATTGACCGACGCCGAGAGGATGGACGAGACGCTGATGCTCGCCACCCGCACGGCGCGGGGCCTGGACCTCGTCGCCTGGGAGCGCGACTTCGGCGCGCCGTTTGCCGCGGGCCGGGAGGGCGCGCTGCGGCGGTTGTCGGACGGCGGCTTTATCGAGATCAATGGGGGCTTTTTGCGCCTGACCCTGCGGGGCATGGAGGTGCAGGACGCCGTGGTGCTGGAACTGACGGAGGCTTGAACATGAACGGATGGATGGGACGCCTGGCGATGCTGCTGTGCCTGTGCCTGCTGGCGGGCGCGTGCGTCGGCGGCGCGCTGGCGGAGGAGACCGGCGAGGCGCGGGACATCACGAAGAAGTGCGCGATCAAGGTGTCCGAGGGCGACAGGGACAAGATGCTGGACGGCAGCGTCCGCACGTCCTGGTCCTGCACGCATCGCGAGGCCTACGTGGGCCTGAAGCTGCCGGACGGCGACGCGGGCTGGCTGCGCGTGGAGTGGTTCTTCGACCCGACGGACTTCGAGCTGACGGAGTACGACGCCGACATGAACGTGCTGCGCGCGCGCGACAAGACCAGCACCTTCCCCAGCATCTACATGCTGTTTGACCTCGAGCCGAATACCAAGTACGTCAAGCTCCAGCTGAACCGCACGGACCAGAAGATCTGCAACCTGCGCGTCTACAGCGCCGGCGCGCTGCCGCGCGACGTGCAGCAGTGGCAGCCGCCGGTGGACAAGGCCGATGTGATGGTCGTCTCCGCCCACCAGGACGACGAGCTGATCTTCATGGGCGGCACGATCCCCTATTACGCCACGGCGCTGAAGAAGCCCACCGAGGTGGTCTACATGGCCAACTGCAACCGCCAGAGGCGGGCCGAGGCGCTGAACGCGCTGTGGAAGATGGGCGTGAAGAATTATCCGGTGTTCATCAACCTGAAGGACGACAAGGTGGGCTCGATCGCCGAGGCGGTGAAGCTCTGGGGCGGCAAGGACAACGTGCTGCGGCTGCAGGTCGAGCAGATCCGCCGCTTCAAGCCCGAGGTGATTGTCACGCACGACCTGGACGGCGAGTACGGCCACAACCAGCACAAGGTGACGGCCCAGGCGATGAAGTACGCCATCGACGCCGCGGCCGATCCCGCGCAGTTCCCGGAGTCCGCCGAGGTCTACGGCGCGTGGCAGGTGAAGAAGCTGTACCACCACCTGTACAAGGACAACCAGATCATGATGGACTGGGAGACGCCGCTGGACAGCCTCAACGGCTATTCGCCGCTGAAGGTGGCCGAGCTGGGCTTCGAGGAGCACGTCTCGCAGAAGGCGTACTACCGCATCAAGAGCCACGGCACCTACGACAACGCGAAGTTCGGCCTCTACTACAGTGCCGTGGGCGAGGACGTGGCCAAGGACGACTTCATGGAGAACATCGACCCGAACGCCACCGCGGCCTACGTAGCCGAACACGCGGAGCAGATCGCGGCCTATCCCGTGTGGCCGGAGCTGGCCGAGGCCGAGGAGGAGCACCCGGAGGCCGACGCCGGGAGCGAGACAGAGGCGACCCCGGCCGAGGACATGACCGAGGTGCCCGCGGGTGACGCCGGGGAGGCGGACCAGTTCGCGGACGCCGAGCCGGAGGCCCAGCCGGAAGCGCAGCCTGAGGTCCAGCCGGAAGCCCAGCCGACGCCCGAGCCCGGCCCCGCGCCCCAGCCCGCGAAGGAGCGCGGGGGCGGCGCGGGCCCCGCGATCGCGCTGATCGCATTGGGCGCGGCGATCGTCGGCGCGGGGGGCTGGTATGCCTGGCGCACGCTGTATGCGCGCCGCCGCCACCGCCGCAGGAGGCGGTGGTGAGGAAGGCTCTCCCATAATTATTTCACCGACTTAGGAAACTTTTTATCGGAATGCCCGATTGTTGAAACCATATCACAATATAAAAGTAGTATTATACCATAGATAACGTGTTATTTCGGGCGATGCCCGTCCCGGGAAAGGACCCTTCCGGGCGGACCCCGTACAGCGTTCAGGGAGGCACCGCGTGGCAAACCAACCCCGATCCACAAATAAGAACAGCAGGCCCGCCTGGCAGGCGAAGCGCCCCATGGGCGCCCTGCCCGGCGTCATTGCGCTGATCGGCGCGGCGGCGCTGCTTTTGACGTGGCTTGCGCAGTCCAGCCCGCTGCTGTCCGGCACAGGCCGCGCGGCGGCGAAGTCCGGCCTGCGCATCAGCGAGGTGATGACCTCCAACGCCTCCACGCTGGTGGGCGACGCGGGCGGCATCGTGGACTGGATCGAGCTGGAAAACGTCTCCGACGCGCCCATCGACCTGACCGGCTACGCCCTGATGCGCGCGACGAAGCCCGCGCAGGCGTTCGCCTTCCCCGGCGGCACGCTGCAGCCGGGCCAGTTCGTGCTGGTGCTCGCCGACGGCAGCGGCAAGGCGCAGCAGGCCGACGGCTATCACGCGCCCTTCTGCCTGCCCGCCTCCGGCGAGGACGTCGCCCTGATCGACAAGGCCGGCAACGGCGTGGACCTGGCGCAGGTGCCCGCGCTGGCGCGCGACCAGGTGTACTGCCGCGACGCGGCGGGGGAGTGGGCCGTCAGCGATTTCCCGACCCCCGGCGCGGCGAACCGGGCCGAGCGCCTGGACAACGCGCGGGACCGCGAGATCGAGGTGCAGGAGGGCGCGCTGGAGATCACCGAGGTGATGGCCGACAACGCCACCTTCTTCGCCGACGAGAACGGCCAATACCCCGACTACGTCGAGATCCACAACAAGACAAACAGCCCCGTCAATCTGGAGGGCTGGAGCCTTTCGGACAAGCCCGAGAAGCTGACGCGCTGGCAGTTCCCCGCCGTCACGCTTCCCGCCGACGGCTACCTGGCCGTGCACTGCTCCGGCGACGATCGTCGGTCGGACCCCGCGCACCTGCACGCCAGCTTCAAGATCTCCAACAAGGGCGACAACGTGTTCCTGACCCATCCCAGCGGCGTGACCGTGAGCCACGTCAAGACGCCGGTGATGGAGCCCGACCAGTGCTACAGTTTGCTCGAGACCGGGTGGAGCAAGCAGTTCTCCCCGTCCCCGAACTATCCCAACACGCCCCAGGGCGCGGACATCGCCGCGGAGCAGATCGAGCTGAACAACACGCGCGGCGTGCGCATCACCGAGGTGCTCGCCTCCTCGTCCAAGTCTGACGACTGGATCGAGCTCTACAACGGCACCAGCGCCGCGGTGGACCTATCCGGCTGCGGCCTGTCCGACAACGCGGGCCGTCCGCGCAAGTGGCAGTTCCCCTCCGGCACCGTGATCGAGCCGGGGCAGTATCTGGGCGTGTTCGCCAACGGCCTGGACAGCGCGACCGAAGGCCGCATCCAGACGAACTACCGCCTCTCCAGCGACGGCGGCTACTCCGTGGTGCTCTCCGAGCCCAACGGGACCATCTTTGACCGCGTGTTCGTGCCGATGCAGTACCAGGACATCTCCTTCGGCCGCGCCGAGGGCCAGAGCGGCCTGAGGTACTTCACCACCGTCACGCCTGGCTCCGCCAACAGCTCCGAGGCCTACTACGGCCGCGCGCCCAAGCCGATCTACTCGGTGGAGGGCGGCCTGTACAAGACCGGCGACGTGCTGACCGTGGAGCTGTCCGTGCCCTCCAGCTGCCGCGTCTACTACACGCTGGACTACACCGACCCCAGCCAGTCCAGCACACTCTACACCGGGCCGATCCAGGTCTCCGAGACCACGATCCTGCGCACGCGCGTGTACGGCGAGGGCTACCTCGAGTCGTTCATGGACAGCCAGAGCTACCTGTACGACGTGAACAACGGCGGCGGCACCGTGTACGTGGTGTCGATGGTGTCCGATCCCTACAACCTCACCAGCGACGAGGCCGGCATCATGGTCAAGGGCCCCAATGCCCTCGAGACCTATCCCTTCGGCTCGATGAACAAGGGCGCGAACTTCTGGATGGACTGGGAGCGCGAGGCGCACGTGGAGGTGTTCAACCCCGACGGCAGCACGCTGATCTCCCAGGAGTGCGGCATCAAGCTGCACGGCCAGTACAGCCGCGCCGAGAAGCAAAAGGCCTTCAAGGTGATCGCCCGCAGCAAGTACGGCGCCAACCGCTTCCAGGCCGCGATCTTCTCGCGCAGGCCCTACACCGAATACCAGTCCTTCCTGCTGCGCTCGTCCAGCGAGGACGGCTACAAGACCCGCTTCCGCGACGCGCTCCTGCAGCGGCTGGTGGAGGGCGGCTGCGTGGACTACCAGGAGACCGAGGTCGGCGTGCTCTACATCGACGGCCAGTACTGGGGCCACTACAACCTGCGCGAGCGCATCTGCAAGAGCAACATCTGCCAGTTCGAGGGCTGGGAGGGCGACGAGGACGACATCGACCTGATCAAGGCCAACACCAACGTGATGCAGGGCTCCAACGAGACGATGGTCCAGCTGCTGGACTACGTCAAGAGCCACGACATGAACACCGACGAGGCCTGGCAGGTGCTCGACAGCGCCATCGACATCGACAACTACATCGAGTACATGGCGGCGGAGATGTACACCGGCAACACCGATACGCTGAACGTCAAGCGCTACCGCAACCCGAAGGCCGACGGCAAGTGGCGCTGGGTGCTGTTCGATCTGGACTGGGCGTTCTCGGTGGACACCAACTCGCCCAAGCGCTGGCTGACGCCGGGCGGCATGGGCAACAAGCTGCGCACCGACAACACGCTGTTCATCGCCTGCATGAAGAACGAGCGGTTCGCGGACAGGTTCCTCACGTTCCTGGGCGAGAAGATGGCCACCACCTACAGCGCCGACAGCGTCGCGGCCATGACCGAGGAGTTCTACAACGCCATCGCGCCGCTGATGCCGGACCACTACGCGCGCTGGGATTTCAGCGAGTCCGAGCACAAGTCCGCGATCCGCGAATTCGTGCGCTACGGCAACGCCAGGCCGGGCCGCATGCTGCAGTTCCTGAAGTACAACCCCTACCTGCCGCTGAGCAAGGCCCAGTTCGAGCAGTACTTCGGAAAGGTGATGGAGCAGGTCGGCGTGACCTATGAGGAAATAAAGGAAGCCAAGTAAACAAAGAGGGTATACCATGCAGCAGAAACGAAACGGTCTGCCCGCGCGGCACGAACTGAAGTACTTTATCAACCCCGCGGAGCTGGAGGCGCTGCGCGCGCGCCTGCGCGGCGCGCTGGCGATGGACAGCCACTGCGTCGGCGGCCGTCCCTACGTCATCCGCTCGCTGTACTTCGACGACATCGACGACTCCGCCTTCTACGACAAGCAGGCGGGCGTGATGCACCGCGACAAGTACCGCATCCGCATCTACCGCTACTCCGACAAGGAGATCTTCCTGGAGCGCAAGCGCAAGCTGGGCGACCTGATCCAGAAGAGCAGCGTGCAGATCACGCGGCGGCTGTGCGACCAGCTGATCGACGGGAACCCCTCGGGGCTCTACAAGGCGCAGAACCCGCTCTTGCAGGACATGTACGTGCAGATGCGCACAAAGCTGCTGCGCCCGCGCGTGATCGTGGACTACGCCCGCGAGGCCTACCTGCACAAGGCCGAGGACGTGCGCATCACGTTCGACCTCAGCCTGCGCTCGGGGCTGGCCAGCCACGACCTGTTCAACCCGAACCTGCCCACCGTCTGCCCGCACGATCGCAACGTGGAGATCCTGGAGGTCAAGTTCAACAACTACCTGCCGGACTACGTCAACGCGCTGCTGCACGGCGTGGAGGCGGAGCGCAGCGCCGTCAGCAAGTACATCCTCTGCCGGCGGTACGAGCCGCTTGGATAGAGTGAGGAGTGAGGAGTTGAGAAAGCCTGAACCGCTTTCATTTCTCATCCCGCAATTCCATTGATATATACATCCTGCCTTAGCATGACATACAAACAGGAGGAAGAAGTCCATGAACAGCATCTTTGCCAATCTATTCAGCTCCCAGACCATCACCCCCGCGTCCTTCCCGACGATCCTGCTCTCGCTGGCGCTCGCGCTGGCGGCGGGCCTGTTCATCGCGTGGATCTACCGGCGCAACTATCGCGGTGTGATGTTCTCCAACAACTTCACCCTCACCCTGGTGATGATGACGCTGATCACCTGCCCGGTGGTCATGTGCATCCGCGAGAGCATCCAGCTCTCGATGGGCATGGTGGGCGCGCTGTCGATCGTCCGCTTCCGCACCGCCGTGAAGGACCCGCTGGATACCGCCTACATGTTCTGGGCGCTGACCATGGGCATCCTGCTGGGCGCGGGTCAGTTCTTCCTCACCGCCTGCGCGGTGGTGGGCATCGGCCTGCTGCTGACGCTTTTGACGCACATGCAGTCCAAGGGCATGAACAGCTACCTGCTGGTGGTGCGCATGGGCGACGATGCCGAGCGCCAGGCCAACCAGCTGGTGAACGGCCTGAAGATGCAGCAGCTCAAGAGCAAGACCGTCTCGGCCAACGGCATCGAGGCGACCTACGAGGTGCGCGTGGACAAGCCCGACGCCTTCCTGAACAAGCTGCGCGGCGTGCCCGGCGTGTACGACGCCACGCTGGTGTCCTACTCCGGCGAGACGGTCTGATCGCGTACCCGATAGAAACACTGGGAGGGATTTCCCTTGACTGATCACAACAGGCCGGCGCAGCGGCGTCCCCAGGCGTCCAGCCGGTTTGGCGAACTGAACGAGGCGAGGCCGGCGCAGCGGCCCGCGCAGGCCCGGCCCACGGCGGCCCGGCCCGCCGCGGCAC
>CADAQZ010000019.1 GCA_902790175.1 uncultured Eubacteriales bacterium
GCCCATGGCGCAGTTCAACCTCGGATGCTGTTACCGCGACGGAACAGGGGTTGAACAGGACTATGGAAAAATGCTTGAATACTTCCGGCTGGCCGTTGACCAGGGAAATGCCAACGCGCAATTCAATCTAGGCTTTGCCTATTATGTCGGACAAGGGGTGGAACCGGATTATGACGAAGCGTTCAGGCTCTTTCAGCTGGCAGCGGATCAGGGATTCCCTGTCGCCATGTTCGCGCTGGGCGACTGCTATTACGAGGGCAACGGTGTGGAGAAGGATTTGGAAAAGGCCGGAGAATGGTATCAGAAGGCCCTCGACGCCGGATATGAGCCGGATGAGACGGATCAGGAACACATGAAGGATGTGTTTGACAAATAGGTCACGCTGGGAATACTGTCTGTGCGGAAATAGAATAATATAAATCATGACCACCGGCTAAGCCGGTGGTCATGATTCTCATGCCAGCAGCATCCGGTCGTTGTCCAGCTTCTTGCCGCTGGCGGCGTGGAAGCGGTCGAGCAGGTCGTCCACGGTGAGGGCGGCGCGCTCGGGGCCGGTGGTGTCGAACACGACGCGGCCCGCGTCCATCATGATGGTGCGGTTGCCCAGATCCAGCGCGGACTGCATGTTGTGGGTGATCATCAGGCAGGTGAGGCTGTTTTCCGACACGATGCGCGTGGTCAGCTCCAGCACCTTCTCAGCGGTGCCGGGGTCCAGCGCGGCGGTATGCTCGTCCAGCAGCAGGATCTTCGGCATGCTCAGCGTGGCCATCATCAGCGTCAACGCCTGGCGCTGGCCGCCGGAGAGCAGGCCCACGGGCTGCTTCATGCGGTCCTCCAGGCCCATGTTCAAAAGGGCCAGCCGGTCGCGGAACGCCTGCTTTTCCTTCTTCCCCGCGTGGCTCATCCAGCCGCCCTGCCCCGCCGCCAGCACCAGGTTCTCCTCGATGCTCATGCCGGGGGCGCTGCCGCGCATCGGGTCCTGGAACAGGCGTCCGATCACCTTCGCACGCTTGTGCTCGGGCAGCATGGTGACGTTCGCGCCGTCCAGCAAAATCGTGCCGGAATCGACGAAGAAGCTGCCGCAGACGGCGTTGAACAGCGTGGACTTGCCTGCGCCATTCGCGCCGATGATGGAGATGAAGTCGCCCCTGTTCACGTCCAGCGTCACGTCGTCCAGCGCCAGGCGGGCGTCGGGCGTGCCGGGGTTGAAGGTCTTGGACACGTGGATCAGCTTCAGCATCACTCCCCCACCCCCGATTTCGCGAATTTCGCCGCCAGCAGCCGCTTGTACAGCGGGAACTGCTTTTTCAGGTACGGCCCGGAGATGGCGATCACGACGATCACCGAGGAGATCAGCTTCAGCATGAACGCCGGCAGGTTGAAGCGCAGCGCGATGGTGTACACCAGTCGGAACACGAACGCGCCCAGCACCGCGCCCACGGCCCGCAGCGGGATGCTCCGGCGGCCGAGGAACACGCCGCCGATCAGAAGTGATGCCAGCGCCACCGTCACCATGCCGGAGCCGATGTCCACCGTGACGGACTTCTGGCTCTGCGCGAGCAGGCACCCGGAGAGCGCCGTGAACGAGTTGGAGATGCACAGGCCGACCGTGGTGGTGAACACCGGGTTGATGGACGAGGAGCGCACCATGTCGGGGTTGTCGCCGGTGGCGCGGATGGCAAGGCCCAGCTTCGTGCGCAGGAACAGGCACAGGAACGCGATCACCACCGCGACCGCGATCAGGCCGATGATCAGCGCGTACTGCGCGCCCAGCGGCGAGCCCTTCAGCGCCTCCTTCAGCATCGTGAACACGGTTTCGGTCTTGTTCATGTTGAGCAGCGACGAGCCGCCCATGATCCATATGTTCACGGAGTAGAGCCCCGTGTTCACGATGATGCCGGCCAGCAGGCTGTTCACGCCCATGCGCGTTTGCAATACGGCGGTCGTCAGGCCCGAGAGCATGCCCGCGCCCATCGCCGCGGGGATGGACAGCCACGGGTGGCCCGCGATGGCCACCACCGCGCCCACCGCGGCCCCCAACGCAAAACAGCCGTCTGTGGACAGATCACAGACGTTCAGCATCGAATAGCTCAGAAAGAGCGCCAGGACCGTGAGCGCGTTGAACAGCGCCAACTCCAGCGCCGTCTGGCCCAGGCCGAGGATTGTGGAAAAAGCCATGTCGGTCGTTCACCTCTGTATGGTTTTGGCGGACAATCGTTTAAGATCCTTCGACTCCGCTGACGCTCCGCTCAGGATGACAGGCGATGCGAACCGCTTGCACTCTGATCGGAATGACAGGCGATGCGAATCACTGTCATTCTGAGCGAAGGCGTCAGCCGAAGTCGAAGAATCTTTAACCTCTCTCTGTATCTGTGCGTCAACCGCTGATCTCGCCCGTGGCGATGGAGACGATCTGCGTGCAGAAGGGCGCGAACACCTCGGAGATGGCGTCGAAGTCGAAGCCCAGCGCCGCGCAGGTCTCGGTGTTGATCGTGGCGGTGCCGTTGTCAAAGGTCATCACCGGCGTCGCGGCGGGGTCCGCGCCGTTGACGAGGATGTCGGCGACCATGTTGCCCGTCTCCAGGCCCAGGTTGGCGTAGTCCACGCCGTAGCCCAGGAACGCGCCGTCGTTGGCGAAGGAGTCCGCGCCGGTGTAGTGCGGGATGCCCGCCTCGCTCAAAATCTCATAGATGGACAGCTCGGCGGCCATGATGGTGTTGTCGGTGGGGGTGAACAGCGCGTCCACGCCGTCCGCCGCCGCGGCCTGCGCCGCCATGATGGTCTCGGAGGTGTTGGTGCCGGTGTAGTCCTTGTGAGCGATGCCCTTCTCGTCCAGGTAGGCCTTCGCGTCGGCGATGGGCGTGGTGGAGGAATCCTGGCCGGGATCGTAGAGCAGGCCGATGTTCGCGGCGTCGGGATTGGCGGCGAAGATCAGGTCGAGCACCGCGTTGGTGTTCAGGAAGTCGGAGGTGCCGGTGATGTTCGCGCCGGGGGCCTCCAGGCTCTCCACCAGGCCCGCGCTCAGCGGGTCGGACACAGCGGCGAACACGACGGGGATCGGGTTGTCCTCGGTGGCAGCCTGCATCTGCATGGCCACGGGCGTCGCCACGCCCACCATCAGGTCCACATCGTCGGCGATGAAGTCGGCCACGATCTGCTGGATCACGGCGTTGTCGGCGTTGCCGTTCTGGTAGTCGATCTCGAAAGTCACACCCTGCTCCTCGCCGATGGCGGCGAGCTGGTTCTCGATGTTCTCGACGATCTGGTCCAGGGAGGCGTGGTCCACATACTTGCAGATGCCCACCTTGTAGGTTGCGCCCTCGGCGAGGGCGGCGGCGCTCAGCAGCATGGCCAGGGCGACGATGGCGCAGATGATCTTCTTCATGGTTTTGTCCTCCTGAAATTGTATTCCTTCACAGCGGCGGGGTGAAAAAAAGCCCCATATCCCACGCGGGGATATGAGGCGGAAAAACTTTTCCGTGGTGCCACTCACATTGATCTTTCGATCCACTCTGTCCGTACCATCATACGGCGCGGATTGATAACGGGCCCGCATTCCCGTCCCTTCATACTGACTTGCGCGTTCCGAAGGGCCCTGAAAAGTCCATTCAGCGAATCCGTCATGCCGCATTCCCACTGTCGGCGGCTCTCTTGGATGACCGCAAAGACGCTTACTACTCTTTTCGTCCCGGTTTCTGTGAAGTTGGTGCCATTATAATGCCGATTTCGGCGCTTGTCAAGCCCTATTTCAAAATATTTTTTGTGAAATCTCGGGAAATGTTCGGGTTTCCTGCGCTATCGCTGGCTCTTGAAGCCCTCGTAGCGGGGCTCGTAGCGGTAGTGCAGCGCGGCCTCGATCAATTCCAGCGCGAACACGCCCAGGCGCTCGTCCAGCAGGATGTCGATGCGCCGGGTGTTCTGTCGGATCCAGTCCCCCACGCTCTCCTCGGTCAGGTCCAGGGGCGCCATCGCCTCGTCCGCCAGCAGCGACTTCGCCAGCGTGCTCTGCGCGCCGTCGGCCCTGTAGTGCTGGCTGAAGAAGCGGGCGTTGCTCCTCGGCCCGGCCTTGCCGATCTTTAGAAACTCGTCATTGTACAGGAACGTATAGATGCCCATCGTGCCGCGCGGCAGTGTCCCGGGCGCGTGGGGCCGACCGCGGTCCACGATCTCGTAGCCGCCGTCGAGCTCCCGGCCCAGCGCCGCCGTCACGCCGCGGATGATGCGCTCAAACGCCGCGGGGAAGTCCGCGTCCTCGGTGTGGATGGGCCGCGGCGAAACGTCCGCCAGCGTCGCCTCCAGCTCGCCCTCGAGGGGATAGAGGCGGTACGGCCGCTGGGAGCGATCCACGCGGATCTTCCGCGTGCTCTCCAGCGCGGCGCACTCGTTGTTGATGTGCTGGAAGCGCTTGCCCAGCATGTCAGACAGCTCCCGCGTCGAGAGCCCGGGCCGCAAAATCAACTGCGCCAAAATCAGCTCGCCCACCGTCACGCCGATTCCTCCTCGTCATATCGCGTCAAGGCGTTGCCTGCCTCGTTTGTTTTGTTAAATACAGTTTATCACAAGCGCTTGCGACGGTCAAGCCTGAGAAGGCAATACATAATTGCCCGAATAGCGGTCCAGAATAGGTCTGTCATCTTTTTCACAGGAGGAGCGATGCGCATGGACAGGCAGCAGCTTCTGCAAACGTCGATGGAGCCGGACATCCCGGCGCAGGTCACGGAGGTCCGCGCGCCGGAGCGCGCGCAGGGACACGACGCGCGCAACCAGAGGGAGGCGATCGGATGAGCAGGCAGCCGTTTACCCCCGACCAGTACCGCGAGCTGGTCTCGAAGCTGACCCCGCCCAGCCGGATGCTGCGGGGCTACTGGCGCGCCTTCTGGGTTGGCGGGCTGATCTGCGCGATCGGCCAGGCGCTGACGCTGTGGGCGGAGAAGCTGAACCTGGGCGAAGTCACCGCGCCGATGTTCACCACCAGCGTATTGGTGTTCGCGGGCACGACGCTGACGGGCCTGGGCGTGTACGACCGCATCGGCAAGTACGCCGGAGCGGGCTCGGCCATCCCGGTGACGGGTTTTGCCAACTCCGTGGCGGCCCCGGCCATCGAGTTCCAGCGGGAGGGCGCGGTCATGGGCGTCGGCGCGCGGCTGTTCACGCTGGCCGGGCCGGTGCTGGCCTACGGCATCGCGTCATCGGTGGCCGTGGGCATCCTCTACTGGCTGGCGAGGGGGTGGGTGCTGTGAGCCGCGCCGGGGAGCAGACCTTCGTCTACGACCGCCCGCCCCGCATCGCCGCGCACCAGAGCGTCGCCGGTCCCAAGGAAGGCAAAGGGCCGCTGGCGTCCTGGTTCGACACCATCCTGGAGGACGACCTGCTGGGCCAGAAGAGCTGGGAGCTGGCGGAGATGGAGATGGTGCGCCGCTGCGTGCAGGCCGCGCTGAACGAGGCCCAGCTGCCGGACGCGCGCGTGCAGGCGATGCTGGGCGGCGACCTGAACAACCAGATCATCGCCTCGTCGTTCGCCGCGCGGGCGCTGGGCGCGCCGTTCATCGGCCTGTACGGCGCGTGCTCCACGTTCGTGCAGGCGCTGGTGATCGGCTCGGCGCTGATCTCGGGCGGGCACCTCGAAAACGCCGTATGCGTCGCCTCCAGCCACTACTGCACCGCCGAGCGGCAGTTCCGCTTCCCGCTGGAGCTGGGCACGCAGCGCCCGCCCCAGGCGTCCTGGACGGCCACGGCCTGCGGCTGCGCGCTGCTGAACAACGCGGAAGGCGTCGGCGGACTTCGGATCACCTGCGGCACGGTGGGCAGGATCATCGACCTGAACATCTCCGACGCCAACCACATGGGCGCGGCGATGGCCCCGGCGGTGTTCGACTGCATCGCGGCGCACATGGCCGACACTGGGCGAAGCGCCGCCGACTACGACCTGATCGCCACCGGCGACCTGGGCTGGATCGGCCGCGACCTGCTTCTGGAGCTGGCGGGCGCGGCGAAGCTGGAGCTGCCGCCGGATAGACTGATCGACTGCGGCGCGAGCCTGTTCTATCAGGAGCAGGACGCCCACGCCGGCGGCAGCGGCTGCGGCTGCGTGGCGTCGGTGGGCTGCGGCTGGCTGATGAAGCGGCTGGAGGCCGGGGACATCCGAAGGCTGCTGCTCGTGGGCAGCGGGGCCATGTTCTCCCCCACCAGCAGCCAGCAGGCCCAGAGCGTGCCGGGCATCGCCTACGCGGCCTGCATTGAAAGGGAGGATTGAATGGACACGGTATGGCTGTTTGTCAAGGCGTTCGTCGTGGGCGGGCTGATCTGCGACGTGGGCCAGCTTCTGATCATGAACACGAAGCTGACCAACGCCCGCATCCTGGTGCTGTTCGTGACGGGCGGCGTGGTCCTGACGGGGCTCGGGCTCTACAAGCCGCTGGTGGACTTCGCCGGGGCAGGCGCGACGGTGCCGCTGACGGGCTTCGGCTATTCGCTGGCGATGGGCGCGATCGAGGCGGTGAACCGCTACGGCTTCTGGGGCGCGTTCGCGGGCGGCATCACGCGCACGGCAGCGGGCGTCACGGCAGCGATCGTGTTCGGGCTTTTGAACGCGCTGATCTTCAAGCCCCACGCGAAGCCTTAGGTTATGTAGAGAAATAATAACAATGCACGGGGAGGAAAGCGGTGCGCAACACTTGAAAAAATAACGTGGCGGCGGTATAATAGCGCCATCCACATTACGATAGAACGAGGGAAGAGAACATGCTGGACATCAATCTGATTCGCACGAACCCCGATCTGGTGCGGGAGAACATCAAAAAGAAGTTCCAGGACGAAAAGCTGGCGCTGGTGGACGAGGTCGTGGCACTGGACAAGCAGAACCGCGAGGCCATCCAGCGCGCGGACTATCTGCGCTCCCAGCGCAACAAGATCAGCAAGCAGATCGGCGCGCTGATGGGCCAGGGCAAGAAGGACGAGGCCGAGGCCGCCAAACAGCAGGTCAAGGACATGCAGGACGAGCTGGCCGAGATCGAGCAGAAGGAAGTCGAGTACGCCGAGGAGATCCGCAAGCGCATGCTGGTGATCCCCCAGATCATCGACGACTCCGTGCCCATCGGCAAGGACGACAGCGAGAACGTGGAGAACGAGCGCTTCGGCGAGCCCGTCGTGCCCGAGTGGGAGATCCCCTACCACGTGGACATCATGGAGCGCCTGAACGGCATCGACCTGGACGCCGCGCGCCGCACGTCCGGCAACGGCTTCTACTACCTCAAGGGCGACATCGCGCGCCTGCACAGCGCCATCCTCTCCTACGCCCGCGACTTCATGATCGACCGCGGCTTTACCTACTACGTGCCGCCGTTCATGATCCACGGCAACGTCGTCACCGGCGTGATGAGCTTTGCCGAGATGGAGAACATGATGTACAAGATCGAGGGCGAGGACCTGTACCTGATCGGCACGAGCGAGCACAGCATGATCGGCAAGTTCATCGACCAGATGCTCAATGAGGACGAGCTGCCCCAGACGCTGACCAGCTACAGCCCGTGCTTCCGCAAGGAGGTGGGCGCGCACGGCATCGAGGAGCGCGGCGTATACCGCATCCACCAGTTCGAGAAGCAGGAGATGGTCGTGGTCTGCAAGCCCGAGGACAGCATGATGTGGTACAACCGCCTCTGGCAGAACACGGTGGACTTCTTCCGCACGCTGGACATCCCGGTGCGCACGCTGGAGTGCTGCTCGGGCGACCTGGCGGACCTGAAGGTGAAGAGCTGCGACGTGGAGGCCTGGAGCCCCCGCCAGCAGAAGTACTTTGAGGTCGGCTCCTGCTCGAACCTCGGCGACGCGCAGGCGCGCCGGCTGAAGATCCGCGTCAAGGGCGCGGACGGCAAGAAGTACCTGCCGCACACGCTGAACAACACCGTCGTGGCCCCGCCGCGCATGCTGATCGCGTTCCTGGAGAACAACCTGCAGGCCGACGGCTCCATCCGCATCCCCGAGGTGCTGCGCATGTACATGGGCGGCAAGAGCGAGATTCGGTAAACGAGAGAGTTTAGAGTTGAGAGTTTAGAGTTGAGATAATGGCTATCCAATCTAAACTCTTAACTCTAAACTCTAAACTCTTTTGGAAGGTGGTTACATCATGGACTTCACCAAGCTCTCCGCCTACCTCGACAGGTTGTCCTCCGTGGGCGTTCCGGGGTGCGACCTGGCCGTCTGGCGGGATCACGAGCCCCTCTACCGCCATCAGGCGGGCTTTCGCGACGCGGCGCTGACCGAGCCCGTGCGCGGCGACGAGACCTACAACCTCTACTCCGCCACCAAGGTGTTCACCACCTGCGCGGCGATGCAGCTGATCGAGCGCGGCGTACTCAGCCTGGACGACCCGGTGAGCGCCTACCTGCCCGCCTACGCGCAGCTGACCGTGAAGGACGGCGGAAACGTGCGCCCGGTCAGGCGCGCGATGACCATTCGCCACCTGATGAGCATGCAGGGCGGCATGGACTACGACATGGCCTCCCCCAGCTTCCTGGCGCTGATCGACGAGGTCGGCCCCACGGCCAGCACGCGCCAGCTGGTGGACGCGAAGGCGAAGGACCCGCTCCAGTTCGAGCCGGGCACGAACTTCCTCTACAGCGTGTGCCACGACGTGTTGGCCGCGGTGATCGAGGTCGCCTCCGGCAAGCGCTTCTCCGAGTATCTGAAGGAGAACATCTTTGACCCGCTCGGGCTTCATACCGTCACGTTCAAGCCGACGCCGGAAGTCATGGCGCGAATGGCGCAGCAGTACGAGTTCAGCGACGAACAGAAAAAGCCCGTGCCGATGCCGAACGACTCCAACAACTACCGGCTCACGCCGAACTACGAGAGCGGCGGCGCGGGGCTGATGGCGGATGTCGCGGATTACATCGCGTTCGCGGACGCGCTGGCCTGCGGCGGCGTGGGCAAAGGCGGCGCGCACATCCTCTCGCCGGAGATGATCCAGCTCTGGAGCGCCAACCAACTGGGGCCCAAGGGCCGCGCGTCGTTTGACGAGTGGCAGCGGCTGGGCTACTCCTACGCGCTGGGCGTGCGCACCCGCGTGTCCACCGCCGTCGGCGGGCGCGGGCAGATCGGCGAGTTCGGCTGGGACGGCGCGGCGGGCGCGTGGACGATGATCGACCCGATCAATCATATCTCCGCGTTCTACGCCATGCACGTGCGCAACTTCGGCTACTGCTACGACGTGATCCACCCGAAGATCCGCGATATGATTTACGAAGCGGTGATGGAATGAAAAAGCGGGCGATAATCGCCCGCTTTTTCACTTCTCCCCCAGGAATTCCTCCAGCGTCTGCCCCGTCTTCCACATGCGGGTGGCGGCGTCCACGCCCACGTAGCGGTAGTGCCAGGGCTCGTAGCTGATGCCGGTGATGTCGGACTTGTTCGCCGGATAGCGCTGGATGAAGCCGTACTCGTGCGCGTGCTTCATCAGCCAGGCGTACTGCGGCGTGTTCTCGAAGCCGTCGCTGGTCTCCACGGTCACGTCGAAGGCCAGGCCGGTCTGGTGCTCGCTGGCCCCGGGCTGCTGGGCCTTGCCGGGCTCGCTTTGGGCGTAGACCTCCTCCTGGCGCTGGTAGCTGCGGTAGCCGCTGGTGACGATGTAGCCGTTCATGTCGGCCTCCTCGGCGGCGTGGAACATCTCCTCCATCGCCTCGTAGGTGGGCCGCGTCAGGTAGATCTCGCTGCTGGCCATGCGGAACGAGTGGCGCTGCTGGTACAGGTTCACCAGCTCCTGCGGCACGTAGTCCGCGTCCAGCCGGTGCGTCTCGTTCACCAGCAGTATGTTGCCGTAGAACTTCGTGGATTTCACGCCGAAGTGCCAGCCCAGCGCGAACGACCCCGCCAGCATCGCCACCGCCACGACGGCGATGATCAGCGTGCTGCCCCTGGAGCGCCTGTATTGCTTCTTAGCCATGATAACCTCATTCGTAAAAGAGTTTAGAGTTGAGAGTTTAGAGTTGAGATAATAGCTTGCTGATCTGAACTCTGAACTCTCAACTCTAATATTATCCCCATATTTCGGCCTTGTCAAGCATTGACAAGGCGCACCCGCTTTGATATAATGATGCCATCCAAGGAAAGGCAGGTTCACACGGACTGATGAGGAATCGCAACTGACATCCGGCGCAAAAATGTTGGCTTCGGCAGATTTGTCGGGGCGTAGTTTTGCCGCCGTTTGGAGGTTGCGTTTTTTGCACGGCCAGGCGCTTTGACGCGCCCCGGATGGCGGCCCTGTATGTGTTTTTGCGCTCCCTCCCCGGCGGGAAGGAGTGTTTTTATGCCCAGATTGATCCTTGAAGCTACAAATATCCAAAAGCGCTACGGCGAGCAGGCCGTATTGAACATCGACCGCCTGCGGCTGTACGACGGCGAGCGCGTGGGACTGATCGGCGAAAACGGCTCGGGCAAGTCCACGCTGCTGGCGATCCTCGCGGGCGAGCTGGAGCCGGATTCCGGCGCGGTACGCAGGTACGGGCCCGTCGCCTACATCAAGCAGTCCGGCGAAGCGCGTTCGCAGGCCAGCGCACGGCTGTCCGCGGAGTTCCGCGCGCCCGACGCCCGGGAGGGGCTCTCCGGCGGCGAGCGCACGCGGCGGCGCATCGCGGGCGCGCTGTCGGAGGGCGCGGCGCTGCTGCTGGCCGACGAGCCCACGACCGACCTCGACGCCGCGGGCGTGGCGCGGCTGCGGCTGCGCCTGTCCCAGCACACCGGCGCGCTGGTGCTGGTGAGCCACGACCGGGCGCTGCTGGACGCGCTCTGCACGCGGATAATCCATCTGGAGGGCGGCGCGATCACCGACTTCCCCGGCGGCTACGCGGCGTACCAGCAGGAGCTGGAGCGCCGCCGCGCCCGCCAGCAGTTCGAGTACGACCAGTACCGCGCCGAGCGCGCGCGGCTGAAGGCCTCGATGCAGCAGAAGGCGGAGTGGGCGTTGTCGGTCAAAAAGGCTCCCAAGCGCATGGGCAATAGCGAGGCGCGCCTGCACACGCGCGAGTTCACGAACGCCGTGCTGCGCCAGAGCAGCGCCAAGCACAAGCTGGAGGCGCGCATGGAGCGCCTGGAGGTCAAAGAGCGCCCGCGCGACCTGCCGCAGATCAAGATGGCGCTGGGCGCGTCCCGGCCCATATCGGCCAAGATCGCGCTCTCGGCCAACTGCCGAAGCCTGTCGGCGGGCGGGCGAACGCTGCTGGGCGGCGCGAGCCTCATGCTGCCCACGGGCTCGCGCACCGCGCTGGTGGGCGAAAACGGCGCGGGGAAGACCACGCTGCTGCGCGCACTGCGCGGCGAGCCCTCGCCCGGGACGCGCTTGGACGGCGAGATCCGCCCAAACCCCGGCGCGCGGCTGGGCTGGTTCGACCAGGACCACGAAAAGACGCTGGACCTCGACGCCACGGCGCTCGAAAACGCGCGGGCGGATTCACCGCTGGACGAGTCCGACGTGCGCACGGTGCTGGCGCGTCTGAACCTGCGCGGCAACGACGTATTCAAGCCCGCGCGGGTGCTCTCCGGCGGCGAGCGCGCGAAGCTGGCGCTGGCGAAGCTGCTGGTCTCCGACGCGAACGTGCTGCTGCTGGACGAGCCGACGAACCACCTGGACCTGTTCGCGATGCGCGCGCTGGAGGAGCTGCTCGCGGGCTACGGCGGAACGCTCCTGTTCGTCAGCCACGACCGCGCCTTCACCTCGGCGGTCGCCACGCGCGTGATGACGCTGGAGGGCGGCAGGCTTTCGACGTTTGAGGGCTCGCTCGAAAAGCTGGAGGCCGAGAAGAATCGCGACCGGTCCGCCGAGGATCGGCAGCTTCAAATCACGGCGCTTGAGATGCGCCTGGCCGCCATCGCCGCGCGGATGTCCGCCCCGAAGAAGGGCGACAGGCCGGAGGAACTGGTCGAGATGTATGACGCAGTTGCGGAGGAACTGAGAAAACTCAAGAGTTAAGAGTTGAGAGTTTAGAGTTTAGAGAAGTTAGCTTTGGAATGGCGGCCATCGTCGTTCTCCGGCAATCCAATCTAAACTCTAAACTCTTCTCTCTAAACTCTCTTTTTCAGTGTTTACCTATTCTCTGTTTAAAATCCCGCGAAATCCTGCTATAATGGGGTGTGAACGGCGAAAAACCGTCGAAAACACGAACCATAATCGCTCCACGAGCGACAATCATTCGATGATGAGGTGAATTTTCATGTCCAATACCGCGATCGTCGGCATCAACTGGGGAGACGAGGGCAAGGGCCGCATGGTGGACTACTTCGCGGGCCAGTTTGATGTCGTCGTCCGCTATCAGGGCGGCAACAACGCCGGCCACACCGTGATCAACGAGTACGGCAAGTTCGCGCTGAACCTGCTGCCCAGCGGCATCTTCCACAAGGACGCCGTGAACCTGCTGGGCCCGGGCGTGGTCGTGGACCTCAAGCACATCAACGAGGAGATGGGCCGCCTGCGCGAGAAGGGTGTCGCCGTCACGCCCGACAACCTGAAAATCTCTGACCGCGCGATGATGGTGCTGCCCATCCACCCCGCCCAGGACAAGTGGGAGGAGCAGCGCCTGGGCAAGGACCACTTCGGCTCCACGCTGCGCGGCATCAGCCCGATCTACGGCGACAAGTACATGAAAAAGGCCATCATGATGGGCGACCTGAAGCACCCCGAGGCGCTCGAGAAGCACCTGAAGCGGCTGATCGACTGGAAGAACGACACCATCGTCTCCGGCTACGGCCAGGAGAAGATCGACTTCGACGAGACGCTTGCATGGATCCACACCTGGGGCGACGCGCTGATCCCCCACCTGTGCGACGCGGGCGAACTGCTGGAGAGCGCCGTGGACGCAGGCAAGAGCGTGATGTTCGAGGCGCAGCTGGGCGCGCTCAGGGATATCCAGTACGGCATCTATCCGTTCACGTCCTCCTCCTCCCCGCTGGCGGCGGAAGCCCCCGTGGGTTGCGGCCTGCCGAGTTTGAAGGTGGACGAAGTGATCGGCGTCACGAAGGCCTACAGCACCTGCGTGGGCGAGGGCCCGTTCGTGGGCGAGCTGGACGGCCAGGCGGCGCATGATCTGCGCGAGGCCGGCGCGGAGTACGGCGCGGCGACGGGCCGCCCCCGCCGCGTGGCGTGGTTCGACGTGCCCGCCACCCGCTACGGCACGAAGCTGCAGGGCGCGACGGCGCTGGCGCTGACGAAGATGGACGTGCTCAGCTACCTCAAGGAGATCCCCGTCTGCGTGGCCTACAAGCTGGACGGCGAGACCATCGACCGCTTCCCCTACACGCCGGACCTCTACGACTGCGAGAGCGTCTACGAGACGCTGCCCGGCTGGAACTGCGACATTTCCGGCTGCCGCAAGTGGGAGGATCTGCCGAAGGAGGCGCGGGACTATGTCGAGTACATCGAGAAGAAGGTCGGCTGCCCGATCAAGTACGTCTCCGTCGGCGCGGAGCGCGAGGCGATGATCATACGGTGATCCATTTGGAAGAACAACCATGTTGATACGCAAAGCGACCGCTGAGGAAATGCTGCGGCTCTGGGGCTTTTCAGACGCCGAAACCGCATCGCCAAACGCGAGGTTCTACCATCGCAATATCGCTTCCGGAAACGCCGTCTTCTGGACGGTAGACGAAGGCGGAGAATTGATTGGAGAACTGTATGTTTTCCTGAGCCTGGACGACAAGGATTTTGCCGATGGGGAAACTACCGCCTATCTGTGCGCGTTTCGGGTGCAGGAAGGCTACCGCGGGCAGGGATTTGGCAGCAAATTGATGCATGCGGCGCTTGCGGAATTGAAAGAGCTGGGATTCCGCACCGCGACCATCGGCGTCGGCGCCGACAAGCCGCAGAATATAAGGCTCTATCGACGCTTCGGATTCACCGAAAAGGTGAAGGACTGCCACTACGATCCCTGTGGCATGGACGAAAACGATCAGCCGGAGTATGAGGAAGAGGCCTGGTGGCTGCTGTCCAAAGCGCTGTAAACCGCTGTTACCATTTTTCATGTTCCACAAAGCCAAATCCCAGGAGGCATTATGAACAAGAACACCTACGAATCCCCCCTGAACAGCCGCTACGCGAGCGCGGAAATGCAGTACCTGTTCTCCCCCGACCGGAAGTTCACCACGTGGCGCAGGCTGTGGGTGGCGCTGGCGGAGAGTGAGATGGAGCTGGGCCTGCCCGTGACGCAGGCGCAGGTGGACGAGCTGAAGGCGCACATCGACGACATCGACTACGACAACGCCGCCCGCCACGAGGAGCGCGTGCGCCACGACGTGATGGCCCACGTGCACGCCTACGGCGACGTGTGCCCCAGCGCCCGCGGCATCATCCACCTGGGCGCGACGAGCTGCTACGTGACCGACAACGCGGACATCCTGATGCTGCGCGACGCGCTGACGCTGATCCGGCAGAAGCTGGTGGAGGTCTTGCGCCGCCTGCGCGCGTTCGCGTGGGAATACAAGGACCTGCCGTGCCTCGGCTACACGCACTTGCAGCCCGCGCAGCTGACCACCGTCGGCAAGCGCGCGACGCTCTGGATGCAGGATCTGGCGATGGACCTGGACGAGGTCAACTTCGCGCTGTCCTCCCTCAAGCTGCTGGGCAACCGCGGCGCGACGGGCACGCAGGTATCGTTCATGGAGCTGTTCGAGGGCGACGGCGCGAAGGTGGACGAGCTGGAAAAGCGCATCGCCGAAAAGCTGGGCATGGAAAAGGTGTTCGACGTGTCCGGGCAGACGTATCCGCGCAAGCTCGACTCCCGCGTGCTGGGCGCGCTCTCCGGCATCGCCCAGAGCGCCTACAAGTTCGCGCAGGATTTGCGCCTGCTTCAATCCTTCCGCGAAGTGGAGGAGCCGTTTGAGAAGAACCAGATCGGCTCGTCGGCGATGGCCTACAAGCGCAACCCGATGCGCTCCGAGCGCATCTGCGCGCTGTCCAGGCACGTGATGGCGCTGTATTCCGATGCGAGCATGACCGCCGCGACGCAGTGGTTTGAGCGCACGCTGGACGATTCCGCGAACCGCCGCCTGTCGCTGCCGGAGGCGTTCCTCTCGACCGACGCCGTGCTGGAACTCTACGCCAACATCGCCGGCGGCATGGTGGTGTACCCAAAGATGATCGAAAAGCGCGTGATGGAAAACCTGCCCTTCATGGCCACCGAGGACATCATCATGGAGTCCGTCAAGCACGGCGCGGACCGGCAGGAGATCCACGAGCGCGTGCGCGTGCACAGCCAGGCCGCGGCCACCCGCATGAAGGCGGAGGGGCTGGAGAGCGACCTGATGCAGCGCATCGCGGCGGACCCCGCCTTCCCGCTGGGCGACGAGGGCCTCACGGCGCTGCTGGCCCCGGAGAAGTACACCGGTCGCGCCGCCGAGCAGGCCGAGCGCTTCCTGACGAACGTGATCGACCCGATCCTGGCGGAGTATCCGGCGGTGGAGATGGGAACGATCAAGGTATAATACCCGTAGGGGCGCCGTTGCGGCGCCCCTACGGGGAGGGTACGCGGCAGCCTTGGCTCCCCTGTGTAAGGGGGAGCTGGCAGCCCGGAGGGCTGACTGAGGGGTTGTCTCCCCCTCGCTGAGCGACAACCCCTCCGCCTGCTTCGCAGGCACCTCCCCTTGAAAGGGGAGGCATGAGAAAGAAATGGGCCACCTCCCCTTAAAAGGGGAGGCAAGACGGGCGGCGACCTCATCCGGCTCGGCGCTTCGCAGCGAGCCACCTTCCCCAGAGGGGAAGGCTATGCCGCCCCTACAGTGATGACGCGCGGCAGCCGCCATCAACTCCTGACTCCTCACTCCTAACTCCTCACTCTCAAAAGGAGGTCTACCATGCGCGACTATGTGATCGGCATCGACGTGGGCGGCACGAACGTCAAGCTGGGTCTGTTTGACGGCGGCATGCAGCTGGTGTCGGAGCTGAAGTACCTGACGGACAAGGACGCCACCGCCACCGAGCTGATGAACTACCTGTCCCAGCAGGTGTGCGCGCTGCTGGAGAAGGCGGGCCTTTCGCTGCGAAACGTGAAGGGCGTGGGCGCGGCGTTCCCTTCGTCGGTGGACTTTCGCCGCGGCGTGACGCTGGAGAGCATCAACATCGTCTCGCTGAACGAGCAGCCCGTGCGCGACCTGCTGGAGAAGCGGCTGGAGGTGCCGGTGTTCGTGGACAACGACGCCAACGTGGCCGCGCTGGCGGAGCACCGCTTCGGCGCGGGCCGCGGCTACGACAACATGATCTACGCCGCGCTGGCCACCGGCATCGGCGGCGGGCTGATCCTGAACGGCCAGCTGTACCGCGGCATGCACGGCATGGCGGGCGAGATCGGCCACATGTTCATCTCCGATTCCACCGGCTATCCCTGCGGCTGCGGCGTGAACGGCTGCGTGCAGTCCATCTCCTCCGGCGTCTACATGGCCCGCTACGCGATGGACCGCATCAAGGAAGGCGAGGAGAGCCGCATACTGGACTACGCCGGCACCCTCTCCAACGTGGACCTGGTGGCCGTCGGACGGGCGCTTCAGATGAACGACCCGCTGGCGCTGGAGGTGGTGAACCGCGGCGCGGAGTATCTGGGCCGCATGTTCCACAACCTGAACCAGATCTTCGACATCAATATCTTTGTCTACGGCGGCGGCATCACCAAGCTCGGCCACCGCTTCACCGACCGCATGGTGGCCTCCTACCGCCACCACTCGCTGATCGACCAAAAATTCCCGGCGAAGTTTTTGCCCGCGGAGCTGGGCGAGCGCGCCGGGATCATCGGCGCGGCGCTGCTGGTAAACTGATATGCTGCAGCACTATTCCCGCCCGGATCGCTGGCTGGCCCGCTGCGGGCGGTTGGAATGCACCGTTGTCGAGCGCACGATCGAGAACGCCCCCACATTCATGCGGGGGCTTCGCGCGCTGTACGTGTCGGACACCCACGTGCTGCCGCGCACGCAGGACGCCGACATCCGCGCGCTCACCGATCGCATCGCGGCGCTCTCTCCGGACATCCTGCTTCTCGGCGGCGACTACGCCGACAACGCGGGCGACGCCCTGCGCCTGTTCGACGCGCTCTCGGCGCTTCGATTTCCGCTGGGCGCGTTCGGCTGCCTCGGCAACAACGACGCCGAGGCCTGGCAAAGCCCCGCGGCGCTTTCGGAGGCCATGACAGGGCGCGGGCTCCGGCTGCTGGTGAACGAGGCCGTCACGATCCCGGTAAAGGGCGGTGCGATCCGCCTGGCGGGCGTGGACGAGCGCAAGTTCGGCAAGCCGCGCGCGGCGGGACTCTACTCCGATTCGCCGACGCCGGGCGTCTATCGCGTGCTGCTTTCCCACTACCCCACAATGCCGGACGTGAAGCCGGACCTGATGCTCTCGGGCCACACCCACGGCGGGCAGTTCAACCTGCTGGGCATGACGCCCTTCGTGTTCGGATTCGAGCAGATCCTGCGCCGCGACATGCGGCCGATGGCGGTGGCGGGGCTTCTCGAGGCGGGCGGCATGAAGCTGCTGATCAGCAAGGGCGTCGGCGCGAGCCGCATCCAGCTGCGTATGGGCGTGCGGCCGGAGATCGACCTGCTTTCATTCGCCTGACGGCCTTTGTGCATGTTAAACAAAACGCACGAAATTTGCAAAACGGCATTGACTTTCCCCCGCCCAGCCATTATAATAAAAGCAGTTCAGGGCGCGCCCTGAACGACGGTGTACATATCCTGGGGTGTGCGTTAGTCAATGCTTTTACCCACAGATCATAAAAAGGATTCCGGGTCGGTTTGCAGATGCCAAGCCTCCTTCGCAGTGGAAGGCAGCAAGCAGCCGCAGGTCTCCGCCCTGCCTGAGCGGCGGGTGAAAAAGCAGCGACAGACGGCACTTACGGGATATTTCAGGAGCTCGCGAGGGCTCCCTTTTTTTGTGCGCATGTCAGATATTTTTTGGGTGCGGCGAATATATAATGAGTGATTTTTCCATGGGAGGTCACCGCCTTGTTCAAAGCCCCGTGCGTCCCGCCCTCGCCGGTCAGAAGCCTCACGCGCGTGCCGCTGCGCTGCGTGCACCCCGGGCCCGACCAGCCCCGGCGCGACTTCCCCGCCGAGTCCATCGAGCGCCTGGCCGACTCCATACGGCTGCACGGGCTGCTGTCGCCGCTGTTGGTGCGCTCGGAAGGCGACGGGCAGTACCTGCTGATCGCCGGGGAGCGGCGGCTGAGGGCGCTGAAGCTGTTGAACCGCCAGTGGGCGGAGGCCATCGTGCTCACCGGCGGCGCGCGGGATGTGGCGCTCGTCGCGCTGGTGGAGAACCTGCAGCGCGAGGACCTGCACTACCTGGACGTGGCGGCGGCCTGTCGGCGCATCCTCGACAGCCAGCCGATCACGCAGGAGCAGCTGGCGCTGGGCCTGTCGTGCAGCCCGTCGGCGCTGGCGAACCGGCTTCGTCTGTTGAAGCTTCCGGAGCCGGTGCGCTCGGCGGTGCGCGAGCTGGGGCTGTCAGAGCGCCACGCGCGGGCGCTGCTCGCGCTGGGCGACGAAGGCGCGCAGCTGGAGCTGGCTCGGCAGTCCGCGGAGGAGAAGCTGAGCGTCAAGCAGCTGGAGGCGCTGATCGCCCGGCGCGCGGCGCGCCCGAGGCCCCGCGCGCGGCTGGGACCGCTGCTGCGCGACAACCGCATCGTGATCAACGCGCTGATGGACACGGTGCGCCAGCTGCGCGGCATCGGCGTGAACGTGCGCAGCCGCGTGGAGGAGGGCGAGGACTGCGTGAACGTGATCGTGACGATCTCCGCGGCCAGGCCGGAGAAGAGCACAAATCAAAAAGGAGCGTTTCAAGCATGAAACGCTCCTTTTTGCGGGATTTTGGTTTGTTTTATTCTATCGTCATCGGCGTCTCGTCGACGAACTGCAGGAAATTGATGCCGTTCATCTCGATGAATGCGGACTTCATCACCAGGTAGTCGAGGAAGAAGCCGCCGCCGAGGTCCACGGTCAGGTCCTCCTTGCCGTGCAGCACCAGCTGGCCGCGCATCGTCGTGGCCGCGGCCGTGGGGTCTTCGGCGTCGTCGAACAGGTCCTCGAGGTCCGCCAGGAACTGCAGGTTGTTCGAGCCGAACATGATCATCTGCTGCTCCACGAAGCCCTGATCGTCCTGCGAAAGCGAGGGCGTCATGTTCGTGAACGTGTAGGACTTGCCGGCGATGTTGAACGTCGCGGAATCGATGTTCAGGTAGTCGTTGTCCGCGCAATAGGTGATCCACAGCCGCAGCACCAGGCACGCGCTGGGCGTGTTGTAGTTCAGCACGACCTCGTCAAACTTGGTACTGCTGAAGCGCGTGGTACTCTCGTACTTGTGGATGAAGGCACGCTCCTGGGCGGAGAGCCTGGACTCGATGAATACCGCGCCGACATCCGTGTTCTGTGTCACGGTGAACAGGTCCTGGTTGTCGTTGATGTAGGTATAGTCGATCGCGGGAATGCTGTTGGTCTTCAGCTGCGACTCGTCGTTGGGCGCCACGAGGGCGGGGTCCTCGGCCGTCACCTGGAGCGCCGGAACGCCCGTCACGGCCGCCTGCGGCTGCTGGCCGTCGATGGGCTTGGAGGGCACGAGCGCCGGCTCCTCCACCTGCATCGCCTTCTCCACCGGCATGATCAGATCCGACAGGCCCAGCGACTGCAGCATCGAGTCGTCGATCATGCCGAGCTCCGGGACGCCCGTGGCGGCCTCCCACGCCTTGATGGCCTTGATGGTCTTGTCCCCGGCGATGCCGTCGGGCTTGCCGCAATCGTAGCCCAGCGCGTTCAGCACCTCCTGCACGCGCGCCACGACCGTCCGGCTCTTGTTGTAGATCATGATGTCCCGCTTCTCGTCATATTCCGCGACACAGGTCGCCATCGACAGCGCGAGCAGCGCCGCGAGGATCAGGGCGACGATCTTTCTCATGGTCTCTTCCCCTTTCCGGCTGTAATGTGTTTAACGTCCGCTCAAAGCCCTGGCGATGGCCTCGGCGGCGGCCTGCGCATCCTCGCCCTCGGCCAGGATCGCGAGCGCGTCGCCCCGCCGACAGGGCACGGACAGTATGCCGATCAATGAATCCAGCAGCACGCGCTTGCCCGCGTACTCCATCTCCAGGCGCGCGTCGTAGCGCTCGGCGATGCCCGCCAGCATGGCCGCCACGTCCGGCGTCAGGTTATTGGCGCAGTTGAAAACTGCCTCCGTGCGAAACATGGTTCTCTCCCTCTCTCGTATCTACAGTTCGCTCTCTTCCCCGCCGCGCAGCTTCCGCGCGATCTGGCCGAGCCTTCTCAGGCGCGCGCTGACGCCCGACTTGCCCAGCGGCGGGTCCATCTGCTCGCCCAGCTCCGCCAGCGGCATCTCCGGGTTGTTCGCCCGGGCGATGGCCATGTCGCGAAGGTCCGGGGTCAGCTTGTCCACCCCTATCTTCGCGTCGATCAGGCGGATGTCCCGGATCTGGGCCTCGGCGGCGCTGACGGCGCGGTTGATGTTGGAGTTGTCGCAGTTCAGCTGCCGGTTCACCCGGTTGCTGACCTCCTTCTTCACGCGCACGTTTTCAAACGCCAGCATCGCGCCGCTGGCCCCCAGCAGCGAGAGCATGTCAGAAATATCCTCTGCGCGCTTTAAGTATAGCACATATTTGGATTTCCTGCGCGTTTTTTTCACATTCAACTCAAAATAGTCGAATTGCTGTGCGATAAAATCCGCCAGCGCCTCGGTCGGCGCGGCGATTTCGATGTGATAGCCCTTCTCCGGGTGGTTCACCGCGCCGCACATCAAAAAGGCCGCACGCGCGAACGCCTTTTTGCAGCAGGCGAAGCGCACCGTCTCCTCCGGGGGCACGGCGCGCACGCCGAACAGGCTGCTCTCGTCCAGCAGGCCCAGCGCGTCGAGCAGCTGCGCCGCCTGGTCGTCGGGCACGGCCAGCTGGTAGCGCGTCTGGTTGTTCAGCGCGTCGCCGGACAGCGTGCGGATCTGGCCGATGATGCCGTAGAACTGCTTGAGCATGGCAAAGCAGCGGCGCACGGTGGCCGCCTCCCCCGCCGTGACCGTCACGGCGTAGCGCCCCCGGCCCCGCCAGGCGATGCCCCCGGAGCACAGCAGCGCCGCGCTCAGTTCGCTGCGCGCGCAGCAGGCGTCCGCCACGCCCTGCCGCGCCAGCTCGCCCCGCACATCCGACGCGAACGACATGGCCTACGCATCCTCCCCGATCACGCGCACCTCGGTTTCCAGCGCCACGCCGTAGCGCGCCTTCACCTCGTCCTGCACGATGCGGATCAGGGCGAGTATGTCCGCGGCGGTGGCCCCGCCGGTGTTCACGATGAAGCCCGCGTGCTTTTCGCTCACCTGCGCGCCGCCGACGCTTCTCCCCTTCAGCCCCGCGCCCTCGATCAGCGCCCCGGCGAAGTGGCCCTCCGGGCGCTTGAAGGTGCTGCCCGCACTGGGGAAGTTCAGCGGTTGCTTGTCGCGGCGGCGGGCGTTCAACTCGCGCATCCTCGAGGCGATGGCTTCCGGGTCGTCCTCCGTCAGCGCAAAGCGCGCCGACAGCACCACGCCGCCCTCGCGCAGCGGCCGGGTCGTGCGGTAGCCCATCTGCATCTCCTCGCGCGTCAGGGTCTTCAGCGCGCCGCCCATGAGCACCTCGGCGTCGATCAGCACGTCCGACAGCTGCCCGCCGTAGGCCCCGGCGTTCATCGCGCAGCCGCCGCCCAGCGTGCCGGGGATGCCGGAGGCGAACTCCAGCCCGGAGAGGCCCTCGGCCTGCGCGAACGCCGCCACGCGCGCCAGCGACGCGCCCGCCTGGGCCGTCACGATGCGGCCGTCGCGTAAGATCGCGCCCATGCCTTCGCCCAGCGCGATCACCAGGCCCCGCACGCCGCCGTCGCGCACGATCAGGTTGGAGCCGTTGCCGATCACATACGCCGACACGCCCAGCGCCTGCGCCGCCGCCAGCGCCCGCGCGACCTGTTCGCCGCTCTCCGGCAGGAACATCACGTCCGCGGGCCCGCCCACGCGAAATGTCGTGTGGCGGGACATGGGCTCATTGATAAGGATCTGATCGCTCCGCGCAAAGGCGGAGAGGGATTGTAACAACTGTTCCATGTTACCTCCGAAAGACAATGCGTCCGTTCGATTGATCATTGCGTTGTGCAAAATCACAAGGTTCAGATCCTTCGCTTCGCTCAGGATGACAAACCGAGCGCCGTCCTGTCATTCTGAGCGGAGCGAAGCCGCAGGCGAAGCGCAGTCGAAGAATCTGTAGATTCCGTATTCAGCACTCGCCTTGATCGAGCATCCACTCAAAAATCAGAAGTTGAAGTATATGAACGGGTTATAACTCCCCACCGCCACGTAGGAGATGGAGATGAACGTCAGCGCCAGCAGCGCCGCCGCGCCGGCGACCTTCATCAGGTTCGCGGGCACGTGCAGCCGGTCCCGCAGGAACTCTGGCACCGGCAGGCTGAACAGCACGCCCGCGGCCAGGAACGGGCCATATTCCCTGAGGAACGCGCCCGTCAGGCCGTTCCACAGCGGCGCGCCGCCCAGGCCGAACATCGATCCATAGAATATGCGCGCCACGTGCAGGTTATCCGAGCGGATCATCACCGTGATGGTGACCACCATCAGCATGGCGTAGAAGTGGCCCACGGCATGCTTGCTCATCCACTTGCCCAGGCCCGTGAAGCGCTCGACGACCAGCATCACGCCGAAGCCGAAGCCCCAGAGGAAGTAGGTCCAGGCCGCGCCGTGCCAGAGGCCCGTGAGCGTCCAGACGATCATCATGTTCATAACCAGGCGGGGCTTGCTGACGCGGCTGCCGCCCAGCGGGATGTACAAATAGTCGCGGAACCACGTGCCCAGCGAGATGTGCCAGCGGTTCCAGAACTCCGCCACGCTCTTGCAGATGAAGGGATAGGTGAAGTTCTCCAGGAAGTGGAAGCCAAACATCCGGCCCAGGCCGATGGCCATGTCGGAGTAGCCGGAGAAGTCGTAGTAGACCTGCATCAGATACGCACAGGCCGCCAGCCACGCGCTGACGACGGACAGGTCCTTCGTCTCGAGCGCGAAGGCCGTGTCCACCAGCAGGCCCAGGTTGTTCGCCAGCAGCATCTTCTTGCACAGCCCGCGCATGAAGCGCACCGTGCCCTCGATGAAATCGTCGAGGTTCTCGCGGCGGTTCTCGATCTCGTCCGCGACGGTCTGGTAGCGCACGATGGGGCCCGCGATCAGCTGCGGGAAGAACGATATGTACAGGCAGACGTTGATCAGGTTTTTCTGTACCTTGCCGTGGCCGCGGTAGACGTCGATCACGTAGCTCATGGCCTGGAAGGTGAAGAACGATATGCCGATGGGCAGCGTGATCTGAGGCACGGGCAGGCGCAGCGAGAACCACAGGTTCAGGCTGTTCATCAGGAACATCAGGTACTTGAACACGCCCAGCAGGCCGAGGTTGAACACCACCATCAGCGTCAGCGCGAGCTTCGCCTTCTTCCTGTCCTCGCGTACACTGTCCACCCACAGGCCGAACAGCCAGTTCATCGCGATGGAGGCCATCATGATCGGGAAGAACTTGGGCGCGCCGAAGGCGTAGAAGCCCAGGCTCATCACCGACAGGAACACGTTGGCCGCCCTGCGCCACCTTTTGAGGATGTAATAGCCGATCAGCACCACCGGCATGAAGTAGAACAGGAACTCGATGCTGGAAAAGACCATCTGTCCGTCTCCTTGAGCGCATAATAAACTATGGTATATTATAACTGATTCGGGCGCGTTTGTCCATCCCAAAAGCCCCGTCCCCCCTTGACATCCTCCCGCAAAAATAGTATCTTATTCTTAACCAATAAATGACACAGGAGGCAATACGTATGAAATTCTATTCCGTCTATGATCCCGAATTCAAAGCCTACGGCCAGGTGCTGGAAGGGTACGACACGAAGGAGCTCACCGAGGCCATGATGAAGATCGACCTGCCGGAGGGCGTGAACTACGAGCCCGGCATCGATTCTCTCGAAGCCTGCGCCATCTATCCCGTGCTGCGCGACCGCGCCTACGGCGGCATGCCCATCCAGCTGGGCCTGTGCTGGGGCCACAACACGAAGCTGAACTGCCTGGAGTACCACCGCGACAGCGAGGTGAACATCGGCACGCACGACTTCGTGCTGCTGCTGGCCAAGCAGGACCAGATCGTGGACGGCGTAGTGGACACCGCGCTGGTCAAGGCGTTCCGCGTGCCCGCGGGCGTGCCGGTGGAGGTGTTCGGCACCAGCCTGCACTACGCGCCCTGCCACACCAACGCCGCCGACGGCTTCCGCGTGGCCATCGTGCTGCCGAAGGGCACCAATACCGCCAAGCCCGACTTCGCGCCCGTCAGCGAGGAGGACAAGTGGATGACCGCCCGCAACAAGTGGCTGCTGGCCCATCCCGAGTCCGCCGAGGCCAAGTCCGGCGCGCACATCGGCCTGAAGGGCGAGAACATCGACATCGCATGAGCGAAGGAAGCTTTTCTATGAAGCGGATGCGTCTGTTTGCGCTCGCGCTGGCGTTGATGCTGGCGGTGGGCGTGTTTCCGGTCGCCGATCCCGCCGCGAAGGCCGACGCCGCGCCGGAGTATTGGATCGGCGTGGACGTGCTGAACCAGCGCACCACCATCTACCGCGTGTCGGACAACAGCGTGGTGCACCGCTGGCTGTGCACCACCGGCGCCTCCAGCACCCCGACGCCCCAGGGCGTCTTCTACCTGCCCGAGGCTCGCGGCGCCGAGCGCAAGGAGTGGTTCGCGTTCACCAACAGCTATGTGAAGTACGCCGTGCGCTACACGGCCCGCCTCTACTTCCACTCGGTGCTGTTCAAGAAGAAGAATGACAACGCGATGAAGGTCTCCACGCTGCACAACCTGGGCCACAAGGGCTCCGCGGGCTGCGTCAGGCTGGAGGTACAGCACGCGAAATGGGTCTGCGACAACTGCCCCACCGGCACGATGGTCGTGATCCACAACGGCGTGGACGACCCGCGCATCACGAGCATCCTCGGCGGTCCCGCCGGGATCGAGACCACGCCCTCGCTGCCCGCGCCGCCCATCGTGGTGGGCCTGACGCTGGACCCTGCCGGGCTGATCACGCTGAACCGCGGCGAGTCCCTTCAGCTGAATTGCGCCATCGAGCCCGCGAACGCCACCACCAGCCTGCGCTGGAAGAGCAGCAAGAAAAAGTACGTCACCGTGGATGACAACGGGCTGGTGACCGCCGTGGGCAACGGCGTGGCCACCATCACCGTCACCGCGTCCAACGGCGTGAAGACCTCGGTGAAGGTCGAGGCCGTGGACAAGACCGCCGCCCGCAGCGTGGCGATCAACGCGAACAAGATCGTGTACGTGAACGTCGGCGAGACCCTGCAGCTCGGCGCGACGGTCGAGCCCGCCACGGCCGCGGCCGGGCTGACCTGGAAGAGCAGCCGCCCGCGCTACGCCACGGTGGACGCAAGCGGGCTCGTCACCGGCGTGGCGAAGGGCTCGGCGAAGATCACCGTGACGACCTCGAACCGCAAGAAGTCGAGCGTGACGGTCAAGGTGCTCGACCCCAACGCGCCCGCCGCCGTGGCCATCTCCCAGCCGGGGCCGATCACGCTGCATGCGGGCGAGACGCTGCAGCTGAGCGCCGCGCTGACGCCCTCGACCGCCAAGAGCACGTTCACGTGGACGAGCTCGCGCGCGCGCGTGGCGACGGTGGACGCGAGCGGCCTCGTCACCGCCGTGGCCAAGGGGCGCGCGAAGATCACGGTCAAGACGGCGAACAAGAAAAAGGCCACGATCGTGATCAACGTGGTACAATAGCGATAATGACCCATTCGCGGCCCTGCCGCGGATGAAAGGAGCCTTTCCGATGAAACGCCTGCGTTTTCTGGCGCTGCTGCTGGTGGCGGCGCTGATGGCCTTCGGGCTCGCGCCCGTGCTGTCCCTCGCCGGGGCCGAGGGCGAAGCCCTGCCCTACTGGGTCGGCGTGGACGTGAAGAACCAGCGCGTCACCATCTACAGCACCGCCGACAACGCCGTACTGCACCGCTGGCTGTGCTCCACCGGCACCAACAGCACCCCCACGCCCACCGGCGTGTTCACCGTCCCCGACGGGCACAACACGAACCGCAAGGAGTGGTACAAGTTCGGCGGTGTCTACGTGAAGTGGGCCACGCGCATCACCGGCGGCATCTACTTCCACTCGGTGCTGTTTTCCAGGGCCAACGACAACTCCATGCAGACGAGCACGCTGAAGAAGCTGGGCCATCGCGCGTCCCACGGCTGCATCCGCCTGGAGGTCTACAACGCGAAGTGGATCAGCGACAACATCGCCGTCGGCACAAAGGTGATCATCCACAACGGCGTGGACGATTCCCGCATCACGAGCGTGCTGGGCGGCAACGCGGGCGTGGAGGTCACGCCGTCGATGCCCGGGCCGCCGACGGTACAGGCGCTGGTGCTGGACCCGGCCGGGCCGATCACGCTGAGCCGCGGCGAATCCCTGCAGCTGAACTGCGCGGTGCAGCCTGCGGGCGCGGGCACCAGCCTCAGCTGGCGCTCCAGCAAGCGCAAGTACGTCACGGTATCCGCGTCCGGCCTGGTGACCGCCGTGGGCAACGGCACAGCGACCATCACCGTCACCGCGTCCAACGGCGTGAAGGCCTCGGTGAAGGTCACGTCCGTGGACGGCACCGCCGCGAGCAGCGTGGCGATCAACGCAGGCAAGGTCGTGTACGTGAACGTCGGCGAGACCCTGCAGCTCGGCGCGACGGTCGAGCCCGCCGCGGCTGCGGCCGGGCTGGCGTGGAAGAGCAGTCGCCCGCGCTACGCCACGGTGGACGCAAGCGGGCTCGTCACCGGCGTGGCGAAGGGCTCGGCGAAGATCACCGTGACGACCTCGAACCGCAAGAAATCCAGCGTGACGGTCAAGGTGCTGGACCCCTACGCACCCGCGGGCGTGGCGATCGCCCAGCCGGGGCCGATCACGCTGCACGTGGGCGAGACGGTACAGCTGAGCGCCGCGCTCACACCTGCCACCTCGCAGACCGCGCTCACATGGACGAGCTCTCGCGCGCGCGTGGCGACGGTGGACGCAAACGGCCTCGTCACCGCCGCCAGCAAGGGGCGCGCCAAGATCACGGTAAAAACCGCGAACAAGAAAAAGGCCAGGATCGTGATCAACGTGGTGGAGTGATAAGCACACACCGATAAAGATCCTTAACGCATCAAAAGCCCCGCGCTTTAAGCGCGGGGCTTTTCTTATGCTCCTTACCGCTTGCCGAGGATCTTCTCGGCGATGCCGTTCGGGACCTCCTCGTAGTGGGCGAACTGCATCGTGTAGGTGCCGCGGCCCTGCGTCTTGCTGCGCAGGTCCGTGGCGTAGCCGAACATCTCCGAAAGCGGCACGATGCCGTCGATCGAGTGCATGCCGGCGTGGGCGTCCATGCCGGTCACGCGGCCACGGCGGGCGCTGATGTCGCCCATCACGTCGCCCATGTACTCGTCGGGCACGACGACCTCGATCTTCATCATCGGCTCCAGCAGCGCGGAGTCGGCCTTGCGCAGGGCCTCCTTGAACGCCATCGAGCCGGCGATCTTGAACGCCATCTCGCTGGAGTCCACCTCGTGGTAGCTGCCGTCCAACAGGTCCACGCCGAAGTCCATCACCTCGTAGCCGCCGACGCTGCCGCTGAGCGCGGCCTCGCGGATGCCCTGGTCGATCGCGGGGATGAACTCCTTGGGGATCACGCCGCCGACGATCTTGTTGTTGAACTCATAGCCGCTGCCGGGCTCGCGCGGATAGATCTCGATCACGCAGTGGCCGAACTGGCCGTGGCCGCCGGTCTGGCGCACGTAGCGGCCCTCGGCCTTCGCGCGCCTGCGGATGCACTCCTTGTAGGCCACCTGCGGCTTGCCCACCGTGGCTTCGACGCGGAACTCGCGCAGCAGGCGGTCCACGATGATCTCCAGGTGCAGCTCGCCCATGCCGGCGATGATCGTCTGGCCGGTGGACTCGTCGGTGTAGGTCTTGAAGGTGGGGTCCTCCTCGGCCAGGCGCACCAGCGCCAGGCTCATCTTGTCCTGGCCGGCCTTGGTCTTGGGCTCGATGGCCACGCGAATGACCGGCTCGGGGAACTCCATGCTCTCCAGGATGATCGGCTTGCCCTCCACGCACACGGTGTCGCCGGTGGTGGTCTCCTTCAGGCCCACGACGCCCGCGATGTCGCCCGCGCGGATCTCGTCGATCTCCTCGCGATGGTTCGCGTGCATGCGCAGGATGCGGCCCACGCGCTCGCGCTTGCCCTTGGTGGAGTTGTAGACGTAGCTGCCCGTCTTCAGCGTGCCGGAATAGACGCGCATGAAGGCCAGCTTGCCCACGAACGGGTCCGCCATGATCTTGAACACCAGCGCGGAGAACGGCGCGTCATCGTCCGCCTCGCGCTCCACCTCGCCCTCCTTGCCGGGGCGGGTGCCCTTCACCGGCGGGATGTCGATGGGCGAAGGCAGGTAGTCCACGATGGCGTCGAGCAGCGGCTGCACACCCTTGTTTCGGTAGGAAGTGCCGCAGAGCACGGGGTTCAGCTTGCCCTCGATGGTGCCCTTTCTCAGGCCGAGCATGATCTCCTTCTGGGTCAGCTCCTCGCCGTCCAGGTACTTCATCATCAGCTCGTCGTCGCACTCGGCGGCGGCCTCCACCATCTTGGCGTGATACTCCTCGGCCATCTCCTGAAGGTCGGCGGGGATCTCCGTCTCGTCCATGGTGGTGCCCATCTCGTCCACGTAGATCTCGGCCTTCATCTTGACCAGGTCCACCAGGCCGACGAACTTGTCCTCGGCGCCGATGGGGATCTGGATCGGCACGGCGTTGGACTGCAGGCGCTCTTTCATCATGTTCACGACGCGGAAGAAGTCCGCGCCCACGATGTCCATCTTGTTGACGTACGCCAGGCGGGGCACGTGATACTTGCTGGCCTGACGCCAGACCGTCTCGGACTGAGGCTCCACGCCGCCCTTGGCGCAGAACACGGAGACCGCGCCGTCCAGCACGCGCAGCGAGCGCTCCACCTCGACGGTGAAATCGACGTGGCCGGGGGTGTCGATCAGGTTGATCTGGTGCCCTCGCCATTCACAGGTCGTCGCCGCGGAGGTGATGGTGATGCCGCGCTCCTGCTCCTGCTCCATCCAGTCCATCGTGGCCATGCCTTCATGCACCTCGCCGATGCGGTGGGTGCGGCCCGTGTAGTACAGGATGCGCTCGGAAGTCGTGGTTTTGCCGGCATCGATGTGGGCCATGATGCCGATATTGCGTACATGATCCAGTGAATGTGTCCTTGCCACAGTCAATTCCTCTTTCTTTAAGTCTAGGACACTGGGATGGTTGAATCTTAACAGTGTCCCATAGAACCATCAGCACGCATAGTGCGTGCTGATGAATGGGGTTATGCGATTCGCGAAAGAACGCATTTTTCGTCGCTTCGATTACCAGCGATAGTGCGCAAACGCCTTGTTGGCCTCGGCCATCTTGTGCATATCCTCGCGGCGCTTCACGGCGTTGCCGGTGTTGTTGGCGGCATCCATGATCTCGCCGGCCAGGCGATCGGACATCGTGCGCTCGCCGCGCTTGCGGGCGAACAGCACCAGCCAGCGCAGGGCCAGGGTCTGGCGGCGCTCCGGGCGAATCTCGATCGGCACCTGGTAGGTGGAGCCGCCGACGCGGCGGGCCTTGACTTCCATGGCGGGCATGATGTTGGCGATGGCCTGGTTGAAGACCTCCATGGCATCCTTGCCCGTCTTGGCCGCGACGGTCTCAAAGGCGTCGTAGCACACGGCCTGCGCGATGCCGCGCTTGCCGTCATACATAACCTGATTGATCAGCTTGGTGATAATGGTCGTTCCGTATACCGGATCCGGAAGCACTTCGCGCTTCGGGATAAATCCACGTCTGGGCATTGTTGTCCCTCCCTAAATCCTGATGGTTCGTCCGCCGGGGCGGACGCAAGAAATCTACAAACGTTAAAGTGAACGAGAAACAGGTAAAAGCTCGCGCGAAAGTTGGCGCTTTCGCCTTCGCCCGACCCTCCGGCCCCACGCGCATATTCCCACGTTCCAAATGGACCATGCGCCCGGATGCCCTCAGATCGTTTTCACCGATGGAAATACGCCGTATTTCCTTACTTCTTCGGACGCTTCGCGCCGTAGAGGGAGCGGCCCTGCATGCGCTTGGCAACGCCAGCAGCATCGAGAGCGCCGCGGATGATGTGGTAACGAACGCCGGGGAGATCGCGGACCTTGCCGCCGCGGATCAGCACAACCGAGTGCTCCTGCAGGTTGTGGCCGATGCCGGGAATGTAGCAAGTGCCTTCGATGTTGTTCGTCAGACGAACACGCGCGATTTTACGCAAAGCGGAATTCGGCTTCTTGGGGGTCTGCGTCTTGACGGACATGCAGACGCCGCGCTTCTGCGGACAGGACTGCAGAATCGGGGAATTC
>CADAQZ010000020.1 GCA_902790175.1 uncultured Eubacteriales bacterium
TTCCCTGCGTACCACTTGGTGCTCCAGTCCAGGATGACACCGACGCGGGCGCCGTGGGGATTAACTTTCTGTCCCATTTTATATCCTCCCTCACTTCTGGTCGAGCACGATCGTGATGTGGCTGGTGTGCTTCTTGATCATATCGGCACGGCCGTGGGAACGCGCCCAGTAGCGCTTCAGGGTCGGGCCCTGGTTCGCGTAAACTTCCGCCACGTACAGGCTGGAGCGATCCAGCTCCTTGAACTCGGCGTTCGCGATCGCGCTGTTCAGCAGCTTCTCAACCACCGGCGCGGCGCTCTTGGGCGTATACATGAGGATTGCCAGCGCGTCGTCAACCTGCTTGCCGCGGATCAGATCCACAACGATCTTCGCCTTGCGGGGAGCAACGCGGACGAACTTGGCAGTCGCGCGCGGGCGCTTGTCGGCATTGGCCTGGCGCGCCGCGGCCTTCTCTTTAACACGAGTTGCCATACTATTTCTCTCCTTCCGTTACTTGCGGGACGACGCTTTTTCACCGGCGTGGCCCCTGAAGGTACGGGTGGGGGCGAACTCGCCGAACTTGTGTCCGACCATATCCTCGGTGACATACACCGGAACATGCTTGCGGCCGTCATGGACGGCAACCGTGTGCCCGATGAAATCCGGGAAGATCGTGGAGGAGCGGGACCAGGTCTTCAGAACCTTCTTGTCGCCGCTGGCGTTCATTTCCTGCACGCGCTTGAGCAGCGCGGGCTGAATGAAGGGACCCTTTTTGACAGATCTGCTCATTTGGTTTGCCTCCTTTCAGGCCTTACTTGTTCTTCTTGGGACGGCTGATGATCAGCTTGTCCGAATACTTGCGATGCTTGCGGGTCTTGACGCCCTGCGTCTTCTTGCCCCACGGAGACATCGGGGCGGGCATGCCCACCGGGGAGCGGCCTTCGCCGCCGCCGTGCGGGTGGTCCACCGGGTTCATGACCACGCCGCGAACGGTGGGACGGATGCCCATGTGGCGCTTGCGGCCGGCCTTGCCGATGCGAACGTTGCTGTGGTCGGTGTTGCCCACCTGGCCCACGGTCGCGCGGGCGTTCATGCTCACCTTGCGAACCTCGCCGGAGGGCAGGCGGATCTGGGCGAAATCGCCCTCCTTCGCCATCACCTGGGCGGCGGTGCCGGCGGAGCGGACCATCTGGCCGCCGCGGCCGACCTTGATCTCGATGTTGTGCACCAGGGTGCCCAGCGGGATGTTGGCGATCGGCAGGCTGTTGCCGGGCTTGATGTCGGCGTTCGGGCCGCTCATCACGGTGTCGCCCACCTTCAGGCCCAGGGGCGCCAGGATGTAGCGCTTCTCGCCGTCGGCGTAAACCAGCAGGGCGATGAAGCAGGTGCGGTTGGGATCGTACTCGATCGCCTTCACGATGGCGGGGATGCCGTCCTTCTGGCGCTTGAAGTCGATGATGCGATACTTGCGACGCGCGCCGCCGCCCTGGTGGCGGACGGTGATCTTGCCCTGGTTGTTGCGGCCGGCCCTGTGGCGCAGGTCGGTGACCAGAGAGCGCTCGGGCGACTTCTTGGTGACCTCCTCGAAGGTCAGGACCGACATGAAGCGCCGCGCGGGCGAAGTCGGCTTGTACACTCGAATTGCCATTGTCTTATTTCTCCCTTTCTTTCTTTGGCCCTTTTTCGGCGGGCCTTACCATTGTGGAAGCTGTCTGGCAGCCTCAAAGGGGTATCCCCCTCAATCCAGCCTTCCCCTTTCATCGCCCCACGCTACTGCCTGTCGGCAAGCGTGGGTTTCGGGCGCGTCTTGGGTTGCACCCTGCGCTTGTGCCCTCAGTCCGGCTCCGCCGGACGCTATCGGGGAAGGTGGCAGTCGCGAAGCGACTGACGGATGAGGTTATTCCTCCTCGGCCATGCCCTCGAAGAACGGAATCGGCTTGGAATCCGGCTTCAGGGTGACGATGGCCTTCTTGATCTCGGGGGTGCGGCCCTGGGTGCGGCCCTGGCGCTTGATCTTGCCGATCGTGCGCATGGTGTTCACGGAGTCCACCTTCACGCCTTCGAAGATGCTCTCGATGGCCTGCTTGATCTGGGTCTTGTTCGCGCCCACGGCCACCTGGAAGGTGAACTTCTTGTCGGCCATGTCGGCGTAGGACTTCTCGGTCAGAACCGGCTTGATGATGATGTCATAGGGGGTCTTCATTCCGCGTACACCTCCTCAACCAGCTTCACGGCGTCCTGGGAAATGATGAACTTGTCGCAGTTCAGGATGTCGACCACGTTCAGGCTGCCCACGAAGGTGGTCTTGACGCCCTGGATGTTGTTCGCGGCGCGCACGACCATGGGCTCGACGTCCTTGGTCACGATCAGCGCCTTCTTGTCCGCGCCCAGCGCCTTGAGCATCTTGACGATGTTCTTGGTCTTGGCCTCGGCCTCGGTCAGGGCGATGTTGTCCACCACCATGATCTCCTGCTCGGCCGCCTTGCTGGACAGCGCGCTCCTCATCGCCAGACGGCGCACCTTGCGCGGCACGCTGATGCGATAGTCGCGGGGCTTGGGGGCGAATACCACGCCGCCGTGGGTGAACTGCGGGGCCCTGCGGCCGTGGTGGCGCGCATTGCCGGTGCCCTTCTGGCGGTAGATCTTCCGGCCGCCGCCGCGCACCTCGGTGCGGGTGAGGGCGGACTGGGTGCCCTGGCGCTGCGCGTTCATATAGGCGCGCACCACGGCGTGCATCGCACTGATGTGCGGCTCGACGCCGAAAACCTCGTCGGAGAGAGCGATCTCACCGACTGCGGCGCCCTGCATGTTGTATACTTTCACGTTTGCCATGTTTGCGTCCTCCTATCAACCCTTGACCGCGTCGCGGACCATCACCAGGCTGCCGTTCGCGCCGGGGATCGCGCCCTTGATCATGAGCAGGTTGCGCTCGGCGTCCACCTTGACGACCTCGAGGTTCTGAACGGTCACGCGGTCGCCGCCGTACTGGCCGGGCATGTGCTTGTTCTTGAACACGCGGGACGGGTCAGAGTTGGCGCCCATGGAACCCACGCCGCGATGGTACTTGGAACCGTGCGCCATGGGGCCGGTGTGCTGGTTCCAGCGCTGGATGACGCCGCTGTAGCCGTGGCCCTTGCTGGTGCCCACCACGTCGATCTTGTCGCCTTCGGCGAACACGTCGCACTTGATGGTGTCGCCCACGCTGTAGCCGCTGATGTCCTCAAAGCGGAACTCGCGCAGGTGCCGGGCGGGCTTGACGCCGGCCTTGGCGAAGTGACCTTGCTCGGGCTTGTTGAGCAGTTTCTTGGCCCGCTGTTCGCTGAGCTCGTCGAAACCGACCTGTACCGCTTCGTAGCCGTCGGTCTTCGCGGTCTTGACCTGCGTGACAGTGCAGGGGCCCGCTTCCACGACGGTGACCGGCACCAGGCGACCGTCAGATACGAAAATCTGGGTCATGCCGATCTTCTTGCCGAGAATTGCCTTTTTCATTGTTACACCTCTCTACTTATTATACAAACCGCTTCGCAGTTTGCTCGGGGCTTCTCGAACCCCTTTCGATAAGCCGTTCGGCCTTCGGGCTTCATCCGGACGATCGTCCCGCCGCTACGCAGGATGCTTCGGGAGAGCGCGTCCGTCCGCCCTGGTTCCTTACAGCTTGATCTCGATCTCAACGCCCGCCGGCAGGTCCAGCTTGGTCAGGGCGTCCACCGTCTGGGGAGTGGGCCGCAGGATGTCGATCAGGCGCTTGTGCGTCCTCATCTCAAACTGCTCGCGGGAATCCTTGTGCTTGTGGGGGGAACGCAGGATCGTCACGATCTCCTTCTCGGTCGGCAGCGGGATCGGGCCTGACACGCGGGAACCGGTGCGCTTGGCCGTGTCGACGATGCGCGCTGCGCTCTGGTCGATGATGGAATGCTCATAGGCCTTGAGCTTGATGCGGATCTTCTGGTTTGCCATGTTTTCTCCTCCTGTTGAACTCATGCACACGCTGCCGGGCGTGTTCTATTGTTTTTTTCCGGCAGCCGCGCCTTACGACTGCCGCCACGACGGGCATGAGCTCCGTCGTCCGATTGTCGGACATGGTCCCCGGAAATTCCCGGCCGCGCCTTGAGCCGTTCCCGGCCCGCCGCGCACTCGCGCCGCAACCTTCCGGTTCATCCCGTTTGTCACCGGCTGCGCCCGGCCTTCGCATCCCGCAATTCCGGCAAAATTGCATAGATACCCCGGCACACAGCTTTATCATTATACCCCATGCGCCGGGAAGAATCAAATTAATTCTGTGATTTGAATGTTATTTTTTTGCTAAATGGACAGTGAAGCCGTAAAAAACGCCGCGGTCCCGCGTTCGGACCGCGACGCTTTTGGCGCTCGCATCACTCCGTAAAGAACATGACCATCGTCAGGGACCGGCTGCCGCCCGTCACCTTCTGCACCGCCGCGGAGTTTCTCGACTTCCACAGGAGCGAAGTGGAGCCGCCGGCGTCGAATTCGACCGCCGTTTTGCAGCCGAGGCCAAGGATGTAGTTCTGGAACTCCGGGTAGGTCATCTTGCCGGAATTCGACGACGACACCACGATAAAGTTGTTGTCGTCCACCTGGCACAGGGCGTGCTTCTTCTGCTTTCCGTCCCGCTGCTTCTGGAATTCGTCGCTGAGGTAAGTGGCCTGGGAATCGGACACCAGCACGGGCTGCCAGATCATCGTGTTCCGCGCGCCGCTGTCGATCACATCCGCGTACAGGTTCCGCCTCTCGTCCACCGACATGTCCTGAAGCCTCTTGCCGGAGTGCCGAAGGTGTCCGCTCCCGTCCATCCAGTACAGGTATTTGCCCTTGATCGACTTATTCGGATCGTTGACCAGCACTTCCCCGTTGGCGATCATCAGCGGAGAGGGCTCCCTGAGCCTGTAGTTGGGATCTTTGTTCAAGTCGGCGTGGTAGGTCGAATTGACGGGCGGGCTCGCGTTGAAGCCGATCACCATGCGGCCCTGCAGGCCGCGCGCGTTCACCGCCTCTTGCAGGATCGTCCCCGGCTGGCTGTCCCCGTACTGCTTGAAGAGCTGCTGGGACGGGTTCTGGACCCAAATGTACGCCAGATAGAGGCCCCCGTCCTTTGAGATCGTGACCTTCAGCGTGTCGCTCTCTTCCTGGTAGACCACGGTGCCCCTGATGCCGCTGGGCGTCGGAGTCGTCCCTGCATCGCCCTTGACGGTGACCTTGCACTTCGCCTTCTTGCCGTTGGTGGTCGTCGCGACGATCGTCGCCTTGCCCTCGCTCTGGGCGATCACAAAGCCGTTTCCGTCCACCTGGGCCACAGCCGGATTGTCGGAAGCCCAGGTTATCTCGGAGATGCTGTTCTTGGTCAGCGTCGCCGTCAGCTGGAAGGCGTCGTTGACGCGCAGCGCCAGCTTCTTCGCGTTCAACGTCACCTTCTTCGGCGCGGTGTACACCTGCACCTGGCAGGTCGCCGACAGCCCGTTGTGGGTCGTCACCGTGACCATCGCCTGGCCCGCCTTTCGCGCCGTGACGAGGCCGGTCTCGCTCACCCGCACCACCTTCTTGTTCGACGTGGTGAAGGCAACCAGGGCGTCCCGCCCCTCGTCGAAGCTGGCCGTGAGCTGCGCCGTGCCCTTTACCGGCATCGCCAGCGCGGTCTCATTCAGCGCTACCCAGGTAGGCGCGGGGCCTCCCAGCACGCGCACGGCGCACTTCGCCGACTTTCCATTGTAGGTAGTCGCCGTCAGCGTGGCCATGCCGCCGGACACCCCAACGAGGTTGCCGGCCGCGTCCACCGACAGGACGGCGGGGTTGTCGCTGGCATAGGTGATCGTTCCATAACAGCCCTTGGGAAGAACGGCGGGATAGGCGAGCGCCTGGTCCTTGCTGAGCACGATCTTCTTGTCCGGGAAAGCGATCTTCCTGGGCGCTTTGAACACCGAGACATGGCACTCCCCGATCGGCGTCTCGCCCTGGTAGCAGGTGATGACCGCCTCGCCCCTGCGGCGTGCGATCACGATTCCGTTCGCGTCCACGCTCGCGATCTTGGGCTTCGTGGACACATAAGACACGGGCGAACCGCCGGAGACCTCGATCCCGTTCAGCGTGGCCTGCTCCTTGACGCCCAGCATCAGCGCGCTTATGAACGCGACCGGAGCCAGTGCGGCGGCCTCCTCCGGGGCGGTCTCCGCCGTCTGCGGGGCCGGCTCCTCCGGGGCGGCCTCCATCGCCTGCGGGGCCGCGACGGCGGCTTCCGCGGACGGCTCGCTCGCGGGCGCTTCTACGGGGGCCGGCGCTTCCTCGGGCTTCGGCGCTTCTTCGGCAACGGCTTCGCCGGTCGGCGCATCGTCGGACGCCGTCGCGGGGGGCGTCGCCTCCCCGGCCGCACCCTCCACGGGGGCTTCGCTCTCGGGCGGCTGAACTTCCGGCGCCGCGTTGTCCACATAGATCTCCGGGGAGAGGAGGTCGACCTCGCTGACCTCGACGATGCGCGCCTCGTCTGCCGCTTCCTCGGCCCAGCTCGCCGACAAAAATATAAACGCCAGCGTCAGGAGAGCGCATATCCCGCGCTTCACGGACGATCCATTCACTTCAGCTTCCCCCTGTAAACCCAACATTTGTATATGTAATCTTACGATACCCAAACTTCAGCGGTTTGTCAATACTCCAATTCAGTAGAGTTCAGGCTTCACTTGTCATCGTTTATGCGCATGTCGCGGCCCGGCTCACTTCGTTCGCTCGAACACCGGCTCGGCGAGGCCCTCCGGCCAGACCTGCACGCTCTGGGCGTACCGGCCGTCGGGGGCGGCGAGATCCAGATACCACATCACGCGCCGCGCGGTGTACAGGTGCAGCTCGTTCAGCGTCACCGCGCCGTCGTAGTCCACGTCGGCGCGCATGGGGCCGCGGGCGGAGCGCTCCAGGTTCCAGCCCCCGGCCTCGCACAGCGCCCGGGCGAACACCGTCGCCATGCCGGCCTCGCCCGCGCCGCCGGTGAAGCTGATGCGGTGGCTGTCCTGCTCCAGCGCGGCGCTGGCCAGCACGCGGAAGCGGCTGCCGTCCGCCGCCGCGGGGCCGACGAGCCCGCCGAACACCGCGTCCACGCCCTTGAGGACGTCGCCGGTGTCACTTGCACGGCCGATCACGCCGCCGCTGCCGCAGCAGTCGATCACGAGAAAGATCTCGCCGGGCACGTCCCGCAGCGCAGCGACGAGCTCCGCCGCCGTCAGCACCGAGCCGTCGTACATCTCAAAGCAGGTCATGCCGTTGGCGTAATAGCCGTGGCAGGTGATGTAAAACAGCGACACGTCGCCGTCGTTCGCGCCCGCAAAGGCGTCGCGGATGCCCGCCAGCACGCCGTCGCGCGAGACGTCCAGCAGTGTGGAGGTCCGAAAGCGCGCGCCATGAAAGCTCAGCCCCGCCAGCATGCTGCGCAGCGCGGACACGGAGTTGACCGAGCCCGTGCGCACCTCCGCCACCGTGGAGGCGTAGTTCTGCTCGCCCACCAGCAGCGCGCGCCAGCGCTTTGGCGCGGGGCCGACGGTCACGGCCAGCGTGTCCACCCAGCCGCCGTCCAGCGCGCGCACCGTCACGGTGCACTCGCCCTCCCGCAGGCCGCGCAGCACGCCCCGCGCGTCGACCTCCACGACGCCCTCCGGCTCGGCCACGTACTCCAGCCGCGGGTCGGTGGCATTGTCGGGCAGCACGTCGCACTCGATGGCCGCGTCGTCGCCCACGCAGAGCGAAAGGCGATGCGACAGCAGGCTCACCGCTTCCACCGGCACGCGGCGCACCGTCACGCGGCAGCGGTCCGACGCGCCGCCGGGGGCATGGGCCGTGACGACGGCCGTGCCCTCGCCCCGCCCCGTCACGCGCCCGGAATCGTCCACCGAGGCCACGCCGGGGTCGCTGCTCTCCCAGTACAAAAGCGCCGCCGAGCCCGCGGGCGCGACCTCCGCCTCCAGGCGGCAGCTCGAGCGCCCCTCGAGCATCGTGGCATGACGCGAAAGGCGCAAACTCTCGGGCGCGCCGCCGTCGAGGGAGGTAAGGCGCAGGCTGTACAGGCCCGTCGCGCCGCTTCGCGCCGTCAACCGCACGAGATACCGCCTCCCCGCCTCCGCCTCCAATCGCACGAGAAACGCGCCGCCCGGCGTGCCCTGCGCCGCGCCCAGCAGCGCGCCGTCCGCGTCGAACAGCCGCGCCTCCAGCACAAAGCCCGCCTCCGCAGGCGCGCCGATCAGCGCCAGCGGCCCGGAAGCCTCCGGTTCCAGCGCGTACCAGTGCGCGTCCCCCGGCCGGGCGAACACCTTGGCGCGCTCGTCGCCCGCGGCTTCCAGCGGCATGGGCATGTCAAAGCACCGGCTCAGCGCGTGGCGCGCCACCTCCAGCCGCACCGCGCCGGAGCCGGTCAGCCGAAGCGCGTAGGTCGTGCCCGCCCTCAGGCGCAGGCTCAGCGCGGGCAGGGTCCCCTCGCCCTCCGCCACCAGCGCGTCGCCCCGCCACAGCTGGGCGCGGGCCGTCGCGGGCGCGTCCCCCGCCGGGAACAGCCAGACGTCGTAGACGCTGCCAGTCGGCGCGACGAAGCTGAACCCCGCCGGGTCGTCGCCCAGCGCCACCTCGGCAAGCTCCCCCGGCGCGAGCGGCCTGTCCTCGATGAAGGCCAGATCCCCCGCACCCGTCTCTTCTACAATAGAAGCGGCTTCCGCGCCCGCACCGGCGGCCGGCGCCGATAAAATCGCCGCCAGCAACACCAGCGCCGCCAGGCGCAGAAGCCGCTTGTACATATCAAATCCTCGTCGTTTGGGGAACGACCTCTTCCGTCAGCCCTGCGGGCTGCCACCTTCCCCTGAAGGGGAAGGCTTTTGGAGAGCGATGCAATTCGGTTATGCCTTCCCCTTTAGGGGAAGGTGGCGCGCAGCGCCGGAAGAGGTCGTTCCCTCATCCTTCTTCTACTCCAGATACTCCGCCTTCACATACCCCGAAAGCTCGGCGGTGCGCACGCTGACCCAGCCGTTCTCGTCGGGCTCGCTGCACACGATCACGCGCCGACCCTTCGCCAGCTGGGCCAAGGCCATCGACGCCGTGGTGGGCTGCTGGCGCAGGTTCAGCGACGTGGCCGTCACGGTGGCGTAGCGCTCGCCCGCCTCCAGCGCCGGAAGCGGCGCGGGCGTCGGCGTTGGGGTGGGCTTGGGCCGCGCGGCCCCCACGCCCTCCGGCAGCGCCTCCAGGTCGGTCAGAATGTCCTCCGGCCAGGCGATGCGCTCAAACGACAGCCCCGGGTAGTAGAACGCCAGGATCTGCTGCCAGTTCATGCCGTACTGGCCCGCCATCCACTGCGCGCCGCGCTGGCTCATGCCCACGCCGTGGCCGAAGCGGCGCATGACGATCGTGAACGCCGCGGGCTGCCCGTCCGCGTCCAGCATCGTTTCGACGCTGACCAGCTCGCAGTCGGAGCCGTTCAGCCCCAGCGACAGCCCATCCTTGATCTGGCGGAACACGTCCAGTACCACGGTGTACGGCGCGTCGGCCATCGCCCATTCCCGGGGCACGGGCGTGGGCGTGGGCAGCGGCTCGTCCGGCGCGGTGGGCATGGCGCTTGCGTCCGCCTCCGGCGTCGGTTCCTCGGTCGGGGCCTCGGTCGGCGCCTCGGTCGGTTCTTCGGTCGGTTCTTCGGTCGGCTCCGCCGTCGCGTCCGCCCCGGATGTCTCGACGGGCTTGAGCACCTGCACGTTCACCGTGAAGGCCAGGCCGTCGCACAGCTTGCTGCCCTCAAAGCGCGGGTTGACCGGCTCAATGGACGCGATCGAGTCCAGCTTCCACTCGCCCGCCTCCCAGCCGTCCGTCGCCAGCGGCTCGGAAAGCGCCGCCTCCAGCATCTCTTTGAGCGCCGCGCTGCCCTCGCAGGTCGGCGAGACGGTCAATTCATTTTGCAGGCTGCGCGGATTCTCCAGGTCGTAGGGGTCGTCGGTCATGGCGAGGTAGCCGTCGCAGTTCTCGATGCCCCAGAGCTGGCTGGCCAGGGCCGTCTGCCCGCCGTTGCTGGCGGTGTAGTAGCAGACGGCGTAGTCGCCTTCGTACAGCCCCACCACGCCCCGCGTGGCGTTCACGGCGTCGATCACGTTGGCGTACTCGGCGCTGTAGCCCTTGTACACCTGGTCGGCGGTGGTGTCGGCCACGTCGTAGTCGCGCCCGCCGGACTGGCGCTTGCGCTGCAGCGCGTAGGTGCGCGCCGCCACGGCCTGCGCCTTCAGCGATTCGATCGGAAACGAGTCGCTCATCTCGTAGGCCACCACGCCGTAGAGGTAGTCCTCCACCGGCAGCTTCAACACCGCCCGCAGCCCGCCGCTCTCGCCGACAGACACGGTCAGATCGCCCGCGTAGAGCGTGTCCTTCTCCGATTCATCGATGTAGATGCCGTTCTCCGCGCCTTCCTCGGCCCGGTGCCGCGTCAGCGTCATCGAAGCGCCCATGTTCAGCGTCAGGCCGCCCACGGCCATGTACACCTTGCCATCCGCCTGCGAAAGCGCCAGCCGGGTGTCGCGCTCGAAGCGGAAGCCCGGGTCGCCGTCCACGGCGTAGACGCCCGCGAGCGTCAGGTGCAGCTGCGCGGGCTCCCCCAGCGACAGCAGCGCCACGCGCACGAGCCCGTCGTCCTCGATGCTCGCGTCCGGCACGGGGGCCAATGTCGCCGTCGGGACTGTTACAGCCTCCGGGTCCGGGGTCTGCTCCGGGGAAACATTCAGCGCGTCGGCCGGGGGCAGCGTGGCGGCGACGTCCGCGGACGCCTCCTGGGCCTCGTCCTCGCCGGTCAACCAGCTCCAGAAGCCCGCCGCGCCCGCGGGGATCGCCGCCGCCAGCGCCAGGATCAGCACGAGCGCCAGTGCCCGCGCATATTTCTTTGCCTTTTGGGTGTCTCTCATAGCTCCTCCATGGGCGGGCGTTCGCCCGCCGATTCGGTCAAATCCGTTGTATTTCCAATTCTTGGCAGCTTTCGCCGGGGTTATACAGCGCGGCCCAAAATCCGCGATATACTTCCATTATGATATGTATTATACCACCATTTGACCCGGCAAGTGCGGTAAAATCGGTACAATTCGGTCAAATATAGACAAATTTCGTCACAATTTCGATCCAAAGCGCCGCCCGCGCCGCCTTGCAAGCCGCGCGCGACGGGTCTATAATATATGTTGGTTTATTATCCTCGCCGGTGCGGCGGAAGGGAGGGATGCGCCACGAGCCAAAATCTGTATGAGATCATCGCCCTGGGCGCGCGCTACGTGTTCGCGGGGCTGATGGTGCTGATCGCGCTGCGGGCCTGGCGCATCACCATCGTGGACAGCCGCCGCGCGGCCACGCTGCGCCACCTGTCCCCCCAGACCGGCATCTGCGGCGAACTGATGGTGCTCGACGGCGACGAGAAGGCCCGCCGGGGCATGAAGTACCCGGTGATCCGCGAGGGCATGATCGGCGCGTCGCGCCGGGCGGACATCCGCATCCGCCACTCCAGCGTCCGCCGCCGCCACGCCTACTTCCAGCTGACCGAGGACGGGCTGTACGTGCGCACCCACGCGGGCGCGCCGATGCGCGACGGGAACGGTCGTCCCGCGCGTGCGCTCACGCTGCCCGACGGCGCGGAGTTCTTCCTCGGCCGGGTGCGGCTTCTGCTGGTGCTGACCGAGGCCCCCGAACCCGCGAGCCCGCACCGCCCCGACCGCGGGGAGGCGTATGGCGAGGGGTATGACGAGGGATTTGACGAGGGATACGGCGAGAACTACGGCGAAAATGAAACGATCGATTTCTTCGACGTGGACGAGGACCATTAGATATGCGCCACAACAAACTTGATCGCATGAAGCGGGCGCTGATGCGCTCGAATACGAAGCTGCTGCTGTCGGCGGTGATGCTGTTTCAGGCGCTGGCGATGCTGTTGATCGCGTTCCAGAAGGGCACGGTCAACGTGCAGGCGCTGGTGCTGGCGGCGGCGCTGCCCGCGGGCACGTGGCTGATCACCCGGCTGATGGGCCGCGTCTGGCCGGTGGACCGCGCGATCCTGATCCTGGTGCTGTTTCTGTGCAGCGTGGGCGTGATCACGCTCTCGGACATCGCCAAGTCCGACATCACGCCGCGCACGCAGGCGATCTACGCGCTGGGCGGCGTCGTGGCGATGTTCGCGGGCGCGGCGTTCATCCGGCGCTGGCGGCACTGGAAGAAGACCACGGCGCTGCTGATGGGGCTGTGCCTGCTGGCGCTGGCCTCGCCGTTCGCGCCTGTGATCGGCATCTACAAGTACGGCGCTCGCAACTGGGTGGGTCTGGGGCCGATCTCCGTGCAGCCCAGCGAGTTCATGAAGCCGATATTGATCCTCTGCCTCGCCAGCGGCTTCTCCAACCGCCCGCGATTCGCCAAATGCGTGCCCACGATCGCGTTCGCGGCGCTCTGCTGCGGCGTGCTGCTGGCGGAGAAGGACCTGGGCGCGGTGCTTCTGTACTTCCTGACCACCGTGTTCATGTACTACGTGGCCACGTCCAACGCCTTCATATCGCTGGCGGGGCTGGGCATGGGCGCGGGCGCGGCGGTGATCGCCTACCGGGCGCTGCCCTACGTGCAGGACCGCGTCGCCATCTGGCAGAACCCGTGGATCGACCCGCAGGAGACCGGCTACCAGCTGATCCAGTCGCTGATCGCCATCGGCTCGGGCGGGCTGTTCGGCATGGGGCTGGGCATGGGCATGCCCAGGGACATCCCCCTCTACCACTCCGACTTCATATTCGCGTCGATCACCGAGGAATTTGGGCTGATCTTCGCCATCGGGCTTCTGGCGGTGTACGTGCTGATCATCATGCGCGGGCTGATCGTGGCCTTCAACGCCCGCACGAGCTTCCACTCGCTGGCGGCGTTCGGGCTGGTGATCATGCTGGGCCTGCAGACGATGCTGATCGCCGGGGGCAACACGAAGCTTTTGCCGCTGTCGGGCGTCACGCTGCCGCTGATCTGCTACGGCGGCTCGTCGCTGGTGTCCACGTTCTTCTCGATGGGCCTGTTGCTGGGCCTGTCCTCGATGAACGCCGAGGACGAGGCGAGGGACATCGAAACGTTGGAACTTAAGGAGGAGATGGCGTGAAGGAACTGCGCAGAAACATGCGCTTTGTGGGCACGCTGGTGGTGGTGCTGTTCGTGGGCCTGGCGGCGTGGTTCGCCATGACGGTGTTCACGCAGGGCAGCGTCTGGGCCTCCGACGTGCGCAACAGCCGCCTGCGCGCCACGGCCAGCCTGCGCGGCGACATCACCGACCGGGACGGCAACCTGCTGGCCACCACCGCCGACGACGGCACGCGCCAGTACACGAAGAACGCGATCGCCCGCCGCGCGCTGTCGCAGACCGTGGGCGACACCGCGGGCATGAGCGGCACCGGCATCGAGACCTTTTACTCCGCAACGCTCCTGGACATCTCCACCAGCCTGGTGGACCGGCTCAGCGAGCTGATGGGCAACGCCCGCCATGTGGGCGGCAGCATCCAGATCACCGTGGACGGCCCGCTGCAGGCCTGGATCGCCAGTGAGTTCCCGGTGAACGAGGACACCGGCGCGTGCTACCGCGGCGCGGTGTGCGTGACGAACTACAAGACCGGCGAGATCCTGGCGATGGTGTCGATGCCCAACTACGACCCCTACGACCTCGCCGTGCGCACCGACGCGCAGGTGGAGGACACGGCCTACCTGAACCGCTGCCTGCAGGGGCTGTACACGCCCGGCTCGGTGTTCAAGATCGTCACGCTGGCCTCGGCCATCACCAACGACGCGAACGTGGTCGACCAGGCGTTCAGCTGCTCCGGCGAGTGGGACTACGAGGGCGGCCACATCGTATGCATCAACCGCACGGCCCACGGCACCGTGAACCTGAAGACCGCGTTCAAGCGCAGCTGCAACGTCACGTTCGGAAAGCTGGCCTACCAGCTGGGGCTGGAGCGCCTGAGGCAGACGGCGGAGCGCTTCGGCTTCAACGAGAACTTCAAGTTCGGCGACTTCGTGGTCTACAACTCCGCCTTCCCCACCGACATCAGCAACATGAACGGGCTGGTGTGGGCCGGCATCGGGCAGGGCAAGGTGCTGGTCACGCCGCTGCACATGGCGATGATCTCCGGAACGATCGCCAACGGCGGCGTGATGATGAAGCCCTGGCTGATCCAGCGCGTCGCCAACTCCGCGGGCGCGACCACCGACACCGGTTCGCCCGAGGCGTACCGGCAGGTGATCGGCGCGCCGGTCGCCGAGCGGATCGCGGAGTACATGTACGAGACCGTGCGCAGCGGCACCGCCTCGCGCGCCGCCATCCAGGGCTACACCGTGTGCGGCAAGACCGGCTCGGCCGAGGTCAGCGACGACAAGACCGTGGAGACCAACGCCTGGTTCACCGGCTTCATCCGCGACGACGCCCACCCCTACGCCATTTCCGTGGTCATCGAGGGCGGCGGCGCCGGCGCGCGCATGCCCAGCGAGCTCGCCGCCAAGGCGCTGAAAAAGGCGATCGAGTACGTGGGATGATGACCGCCCCTGCAACCTGTGGTAAACCCAAAATCAATGAACGGTTGCTTGCGCAACGCGGCTCATTGTGGTATCATCTTTCGCGATTCATGCGTGAAACGGAAGGGAATGAATGAATTGCTCGAACTGAGGAACGTCACCAAGAAGTACCTGCGCCGCACGGCGCTGGACGGCGTGAGCCTGTCGGTGGAGACGGGCAAGACCTGCCTGCTGCTGGGTCCGAACGGCAGCGGCAAGACCACGACGATGAAGCTGATCGCGGGGCTCTCCCGCCCCACCTCGGGCGAGGTGCTCTTCGACGGCAGCCCCATCGGCGCGGCCACGAAGGCCCACATCGCCTACATGCCCACGGAGAACTACTTTTACAACTACATGAAGATCAAGGACATCGGCCGCTACTACGCCGACTTCTTCACCGACTTCGATCCCCGCGAGTTTGAGCGCCAGCTCGTCGCCATGGAGCTGGACCGCGAGGACAACATCCGCCAGCTGTCCAGCGGCATGGCCGCGAAGCTGCGCCTGGCGCTGGCGCTCAGCCGCGACGCGAAGCTGATGATGTTCGACGAGCCGCTCAACGGCGTGGACATCGTCACGCGCGCGCAGACGATCGACGCGATCCTGGCCGGGCGGCGCGAGGGCCGCACGATGCTGATCTCCACCCACCTGGTGGACGAGCTGGAGGACGTGGTGGACTACACGGTGTTCCTCAAGAAGGGCAAGCTGGTGATGGCGGGCGACAAGCGCGAGATCTGCGCCGGACGCACGCTGAAGGAGCTCTACCTGGAGGTCTACGGGCACGCCTCCGCAGAGGGCGCGACGACCGGAGAGGAGGCGAGCGACCGTGCTTAAGCTGATGAAATACGAGTTTCGCAAGATGCGCAGCACGCTGCTGATCATGCTGGGCTCGCTGGCCGCGCTGGAGATCGGCTTCATCGTGGGCGTGGGCATGAAGAAGGACGGCATGGTGGCCGTCTGCCTGACGCTGATCTCGATCCTGGTGTTCGTGGTCTACGCCTACGTCCTGCTGGCGGGCATGGCCAGCTATTCCCGCGAGCTAAAGGAAAAGTCCGGCTACCTGATCTTCATGACGCCGGTGCGCTCCGTCGGGGTGGTGCTGTCCAAACTGCTGTTCACGATGGTGGCCGCGCTCGTCGTCACGGGCGTGTTCGGCGGGGTGGCCTACCTGGACTACCGCTACCTGATCAGCCGCATGGACATCGACCCGGACATCCTCCAGCAGGTCAACATGCTGCTGCGCTTTGGCCTGAACGCGAACGCCGACTTCATGCAGATCCTGCGCATGGCGATGTTTACAGTCCTGACGGTGCTGATCGAGATTATGTTCACGATGTGCAGCGCCTACCTGGCCATCACGCTCTCGGCGACGCTGCTGCAAAACAAGAAGGGCTTTCTGCGCGCTCTGATCAGCCTGGTGCTGTTCGTGGCGCTCACGTGGGCCGGCAGCTGGCTCAGCCAGCGGCTGTTCTACGACCGCGTGGCCCTGGACACCCCCTTCGCCGAAATGACCGGCGTCATCGCCTGGTCGCTGCTTCTGAACGCCGGCATCTCCGCCTTGTTCGTGGGCGCCAGCGCTTGGCTGCTGGACCACAAGGTGAACCTATAGCCGGAAGATCCAATGAACATCGGGGCGGCTTTCCGCGTTTGCGGAAAGCCGCCCTTTTATTCTCGCCCCCGCTGTGTTATAATGTTGGCATCACATGTTTTCGGGAGGCCGTATGACGGAAGCAGTCAGGCGCCCCTTCAACGGCGCGCGCATGTCGCCCCAGCTGCAATTCAAGCTCGACAACCTGCCCAACTCGCCGGGCTGCTACCTGATGAAGTCGGAGGGCGAGATCATCTACGTGGGCAAGGCGAAGAACCTGAAGAACCGCGTCAGCCAGTACTTCCACTACTCCGCCCAGCACACGCCCAAGGTGCGGGCGATGGTGGAGAAGATCGACGACTTCGACATCATGCTGGTGGACGGCGAGCTGGAGGCCTTCACGCTGGAGTGCAACCTGATCAAGCTGCACATGCCCCACTACAACATCCGGCTCAAGGACGACAAGGCCTATCCCTACATCCGCGTGGACCTGAACGAGCCTTTCCCGCGGGTGGAGCTGGCGCGCCGCCAGGAGAAGGACGGCGCGAAGTACTTTGGCCCCTACCAGGGCGCGACCGTGGTGCGCGAGGTGTTGGACGTGGTGCGGATGGTGTTCCCCATCCGCGTGTGCGCGAAGAAATTGAACCCCGAAAAGCCGCAGCGGCCCTGCGTGCACCATCAGGTGGGCCAGTGTCCCGCCCCCTGCGCGGGGAAGATCACGGAGGCGGACTACCGCCAGACCATCTTGCGGGCGATCGACTTTTTGAACGGCAAGTACGCCCCGGTGCTGGACGAAATGAACGCGCGCATGCGCGAGGCCTCCGCCGAGATGAACTACGAGCGCGCCGCGCTGTACCGCGACCGCGCGCGCGCCATCGAAGCCGTGATGCAGAAGCAGAAGGCCATCTCCACCGCCCAGGCCGACCAGGACATCATCGCCGCGCTGCCCCACGACGCCGACGCGATGGTGCAATTGATGTTTGTGCGCTCCGGGCGGATGATCGGCTCCGAGCGCTTTACGCTGGAGGGCGCGGCGGACGAGCCGCTGGGCGAGATATTGACGCAGTTCATGCTGCAATACTACGGTCCGGAGATCACCCCGCCGCGGGAGATACTGCTCTGCGCCGCGCCGCCGGAGCACGACGTGATCGAGCAGCTGCTGTCCGAGCAGCACGGCGCGCGCACCTACATCCTCACGCCCCGACGCGGCGAAAAGCTGAAGCTGGTGAACATGGCGCTGAAGAACCTGAAGGACGAGGCGAAGAAGCTGGACCGCAAAAACGCCGGCAGCCGCGCGCGCACGATCGGCGCATTGGAGGAATTGCAGGCCGCGCTGGGGCTTCCAAAACTGCCGCGGCGCATCGAGGGCTACGACATCTCCAACACCCAGGGCGCGCAGAGCGTGGCCAGCGAGGTGGTGATGGTGGACGGCGTGAGCGCCAACAAGGAGTACCGCCACTACCGCATCAAGACCGTCGAGGGCGCCAACGACTTCGCCAGCATGTACGAGGTCATCACGCGCCGCCTCTCGCACGGGCTGGACGAATTGGAGGAGCGCCGGACGCAGGGGCTGGACGCCGAGGGCGGGAAGTTCTCGTGGCTGCCGGACCTGATCCTGGTGGACGGCGGGCGCGGCCAGCTGAACGCCGCGATGGAGGCCATGCAGGCGCAGGGGCTGGACATCCCGATGATCGGCCTGGCCAAGCGCATCGAGGAGATCGTGCTGCCCGGCCAGGAGGAGAGCCTCCTGTTGGACCGCCACTCCAACGCGCTGCACCTGATCCAGCGCGTGCGCGACGAGAGCCACCGCTTCGCCATCATCCACCACCGCGCGCTTCGGGGCCGCGCGTCCATCGCGTCGAAGCTCGACGGCATCCCCGGCGTGGGCGAGAAGCGCCGCCGGGCTATCCTCAAACACTTCAAGACCGTCGAGGCCCTGCGCGCCGCGAGCCTGGACGAGGTCAAGCAGGTCCCCGGCCTGCCGGAGAAGGTCGCCGAGGCCGTGTGGCGGTTTATGAGGGAGGACGGCGCAGAAAACACGTCCCCCATCCATTGACAAATCCGCGCAAATGCGCGACAATAGGCAGGAAGGCACGCCGGAATACCAGGTCCGGCTGGAATATCAACGCAAATATGGGAGGTCGCCTTTATGAACTATGAAACCCTCGACAAGATCGTGGATTCCTACCGCGACGAGCTGATCGAGAACATCCGCAAGTGGATCGCCATTCCCTCGGTGCAGGGCGCTCCGGCGGGCGAAAACGCGCCGTTCGGCAAAGAGGTGCGCCGGATGCTGGACACGGCGCTGGAGGACGGCCGCCGCTTCGGCTTCGAGGTGCGCGACATCGACGGCTACGCCGGCGACATCAGCTACGGCTCCGGCCCCCAGACGATGGGCATGCTGGCCCACCTGGACGTGGTTCCGCTGGGCGACGGCTGGACGCACGATCCGCTGGGCGGCGAGATCGAGAACGGCCGGATGTACGGCCGCGGCACCACCGACGACAAGGGCCCCGCGCTGTGCGCGCTGTACGCGATGCGCGCCGTGAAGGAGGCGGGCATCCCGCTGAAGGACGGTGTGCGGCTGATCCTCGGCTGCGACGAGGAGACCGGCATGAGCGACATGCGCTACTACGCCAGCAAGCTGAAGATGCCGGACTACGGCTTCTCGCCCGATGCGGAGTTCCCCGTCATCAACATCGAAAAGGGCGGCGTCAACATGCGCCTGTCGAAGGTCACCGGCGGCGAGGACGGCGCGGCCCTGCCCGTCTACAGCCTCTATGCCGGCGAGCGGCCGAACGTGGTGCCCGCCGAGGCCACCGCCGTGGTCGGGCTGGGCGGCCTGTCGCTGGCGGCCCTGAATGAAAAGCTCGCCGAGATCGAAAAGAAACATGACAAATTCCGCCTCGCCGCCACCGACGCGGGTGAGGGCCGCGCGAAAATCACCGCCACGGGCGTCAACGCCCACGCGGCGATGCCCGAGCGCGGCGTAAACGCCGCGGGCATGCTGCTGATCGCGCTCAAAGAACTCGGCGCGGGCGGCGAAGGCGCGCGCGCGGCCATCGCGATGCTGGCCGAGGCCGTGGGCATGGAGTACACCGGCGAAAGCCTCGGCATCGCCTGCGCCGACGAGCTGTCCGGCGCGCTGACCTGCAACCTGGGCATCCTCCGCTACGACAGCAACGAACTGTCCGCGCTGCTGGACATCCGCTACCCGCTGTGCGGCAGCGAGGAGTTGATGCTGGGCCAGGCGGCCAAGCGCGTCGCCCCGGCGGGCATGGCCGTGTGCTGCGCGTCCAGCCACACGCCGCTGCATGTGCCAGCGGACAGCAAGATCGTGAAGGGCCTTCTGAAGGTGTACCACGAGGTCACGGGCCTGCCGGCCTACACCATCGCCATCGGCGGCGGCACCTACTCCCGCATGATGCCCAACACCGTGGCCTTCGGCGTCTGCTTCCCCGGCGACATGGACGTCTGCCACATCGCCGACGAGTACATCGACGTGGAGAAGATGATGCTGGGCGTCAAGATCTTCGCCCACGCGATCGCGGAGATCGCCGGAAATTAGGGAGTAGGGACAAGGGAGTAGGGAGTAGGAATAGCGGCTGCCGCGCTCCCTGGCATCTCCTACTCCCTACTCCCTACTGCCTACTCCCTCAAACAAACACACAGGAGGAAATACGCTATGAGCAATGTATTCTCCATCGCCATCGACGGGCCAGCGGGCGCGGGCAAGTCGACGATGGCCAAGGCCCTGGCGAAGGCGCTGGGCGCCATGTACCTGGACACCGGGGCCATGTACCGGGCCTTCGGGCTGTTCATGCTGCGCAAGGGCGCGGTGAACGACGCGGCCGCCGTGGCCAAGTGCGTGGAGGACGTGGACATCGCCGTGCGCTTCGTGGACGGCGCGCAGCGCCTGTACCTCTCCGGCGAGGACGTCACCGACGCCATTCGCGTGCCGGAGGTGTCCATGGCGGCCAGCACGGTGTCCGCGGTGCCGCAGGTGCGCGAGCGCATGGTGGCGCTGCAGCGCAAGATCGCCGAGGGGCAGAACGTGGTCATGGACGGGCGCGACATCGGCACGAAGGTGCTGCCGAACGCCACGCTGAAGATCTACCTGACCGCCTCCGCCGAGGAGCGCGCCCGCCGCCGCTGCAAGGAGCTGGAGGAGAAGGGCAAGGCCGAACCCTACGAGCAGGTGCTCCGGGACATGATCCAGCGCGACTACCAGGATACCCACCGCGCCGCCTCCCCGCTGCAGCCCGCCGAGGACGCCGTCCACGTGGATACCTCCGACCTGACCATCGAGGAATCCGTCGCCCTGATGAAGAAGATGGCCGATGAGGCGATCGGGAAGCATTGATTTGCGCCGCAAATCCATGCTTCAGGGAGTAGGGACAAGGGAGTAGGGAGCAGGAAATGCCGACAACTCCCCCACTATTCCTACTCCCTACTGCCTACTCCCTACTTCCTGAACCATCCGAAGGAGTATCCCATGAGCAAGACCTTCTACCGCTTCCTGTGCGCCGTGCTGCGGCCCGTCTACGGCGTCATCTACCCGGCAAAGGTGGACGGGCTGGAGAACATCCCCGCGGAGGGCGCGTTCATACTGTGCTGCAACCACATCGCCGCGCGGGATCCCTTCTACCTTGCCATCCGCGAGAAGCGCCGCTACTTCCACTTCATGGCCAAGGCCGAGCTGTTTGAGCACAAGGTCGTGGGCACGGTGCTGCGCGGACTGGACGCCTTCCCGGTGGACCGCGGCCACAGCGACCTGAACGCCGTGCGCACGTCGATGGCGCTGCTCAAAGACGGCCACGGGCTGGGCATCTTCCCCCAGGGCACCCGCAGCCCCGACAATGCCCCCACCCCGATGCTGGACGGCGTTTCGATGATCGCGCTGCGCTCCGGCGCGCCGGTGATCCCCGCCTACATCGGCGGCCCCTATCGCCCCTTTCACAGGATCCAAGTCTCCTTCGGCCCGCCCGTCAGCTTCGAGGGCCTGCCCCGCCGCGTGGACAGCGACACGCTGGACAAGGCCACCCGGCGCATCGAAGCCGCGGTCTGGGGCCTGAAGCGCTGATCCGGCCTTCCTTTTTGTTAAAATTACATTAACTTACAAAAAAAGCAGGAATTGCAAATAATATAATCGAAATATTACGGATAGCATAAATATTGATTTTTATGCGTATACCCCGTGTATACACCGCATTTTGGGTGTGGAGGCGAGAGCGATCGCGCGCGTTGTGTTGGCCAGGCACGCCGGGTTCTGCTTCGGCGTTCGCCGCGCCGTGGAGACCGCCGAGCAATCGGCCCCGGCCGTCACGCTGGGCCCCATCATCCACAACCCGCAGGTGGTCGATAATCTCGCGCGCTTGGGCGTCACCAGCGCCGAAAGCCCCGCGGACATCCCCGAGGGCGCGCGCGTGGTGATCCGCTCGCACGGCGTCGGCCAGGCGGCCTACGAGGCGCTGAAGGAGCGCGGCTGCGAAATCGTGGACGCCACCTGCCCCTTCGTGCAGCGCATACACGACATGGCCCGCGCCGCCTCGGAATCGAATACGCCGCTGATCGTGATCGGCGAGGGCGAGCACCCCGAGGTGCAGGGCATACTGGGCTGGACGAACGCCCCGGCCTTCGCCGTGATGACGCAGGACGACGTTCTGGCCCTTCCGCCGCTTGAGAAGGCGCTGGTCGTGGCGCAGACCACGATGGTGAAATCGCGATTCGACGCGCTGTGTAGGCTGCTGGCCGAGCGCATCCCGAGCCTGGACGTGCACGCCACCATCTGCACCGCCACGCGGGACCGCCAGGAAGAGGTGGCCGAGATCGCCGCCCGGGCCGACGTGATGCTGGTCGTCGGCGGACGGGAGAGCTCCAACAGCCGCAAGCTGTTCAGGCTCGCGGCGGACATCTGCCCGAGGACCCACTTCATCGAGTCCGCGGCAGAGCTGGACGGCATCGAGATCAGGCCGTCCGATACGATAGGGATTACAGCCGGTGCATCCACGCCGGATTGTATCATTAAGGAGGTTGTTGCAAGAATGAACGACATCGAGAAGAAAGTTAACCCCGAAGAGAACCAGGAACTGGAAGTCATGTCAGAAGAAGCCATTGACAAGACCATAGTTCAAATTCGCCCCGGCCAGATCATCACTGGCAAGGTCGAAATGATCACCGACGATGAGGTTTGCGTCAACATCGGCTACAAGTCTGACGGTATCGTTAAGAAATCCGAGCTTTCTTCCACCGATGTCAAGGAAGGCGATGAGATCGAAGTCGAGGTCGTCAAGGTGAACGACGGCGAAGGCAACGTTCTGCTTTCCCAGAAGAACATCATCAACCGCAAGGCGTGGGAGGAGATCTGCGCCAAGGAAGAAGCCGGCGAGTTCGTCGAGGGCGTGGGCAAGGAAGCCGTCAAGGGCGGCCTGCTTGCGGACGTGGAGGGCATTCGCACCTTCATCCCCGCTTCCCAGCTGTCGCTGCGGTATGTGGAGAAGATCGATGAGTTCGTGGGCCAGCCCATGACGCTGAAGATCATCGAGATCGACAAGACCAAGAAGCGCATCGTGGCCAGCCGCAAGGCCGTGCTGATGGCGCAGGAGGCCGAGAAGAAGAAGAAGATCTGGGAGAGCCTGGAAGTCGGCTCCGTCGTGAAGGGCGTCGTTCGCCGCCTGGCGGACTTCGGCGCCTTCGTGGACATCGGCGGCGTGGACGGCCTGGTGCACGTCACCGACCTCAGCTGGGGCCGCGTGAAACATCCCTCCGACGTGGTTTCCGTCGGCCAGGAGATCGACGTGAAGATCCTGAACATCGATCCCGAGCGCGAGCGCATCTCCCTGTCCTACAAGCAGACCCAGCCCCGCCCCTGGACGGTCGCCGGTGAGAAGTATCCCGTCGGCTCCGTGGTGGAGGGCAAGGTCGTTCGCATCACCACCTTCGGCGCGTTCGTGGAGCTGGAGCCCGGCCTGGACGGCCTGGTGCACATCAGCCAGTGCGCCCTGACCCGCATCGCGAAGGTCGAGGACGCCGTGAACGTGGGCGACATCGTGCGCGTGAAGGTGCTGGACGTGAACACCGAGGCCAAGCGCATCAGCCTGTCCATCCGCGAGGTGCTGGAGGACGAGGCGCTGGCCAGCGACGAGGGCGAGTATGACATCGACGACATCCCCGCCGAGGAGGCCCCCGTGGAGGAGGCCCCCATCGAGGAGGCTCCCGCCGAGGAAGCGCCCGTCGAGGAATAATCCCGCAACGCAAGAGCGGCACATTCGTGCCGCTCTTTTGTATCGCTTTCCCGCGCGTCAGCCTTGGCTCCCCTGTGTAAGGGGAGCTGTCGTCGTAGACGACTGAGGGGTTGGCCATCCGCTTCTCATTCACTCAACTCTCAACTCTTCACTCTCCACTCTCAATCCGGAGGTGCCCCATGTCCAAAACCGAAACGCTGTTCATCAATTCCGCCGCGGACGGCCTGCCGCTGTCGGTGTGCGTCGTGTCGCCGGACGGCGGCGATCCCAAGGCCCTCGTGCAGTTCGCGCACGGCATGGCCGAACACAAGGAGCGCTACCTGCCCTTCATGCGCTTCCTGGCCGACCACGGCTACGCCTGCCTGATCAACGACCACCGCGGCCACGGCGCAAGCGTCAGGGACCCCGGCGACCTGGGCTACTTCTACGCCGGCGGGGCAGGCGCACTGGTGGCGGACCTGCACCAGCTGACGCTGTGGTTCCGGGCGAAATACCCGCATCTCAAGCTGTTCCTGTTCGGGCACAGCATGGGCTCGCTGGCCGTGCGCGTCTACCGGCAGAAGTTCGACGGGGACATCGACGGCCTCGTGGTCTGCGGCAGCCCCGGCGCGAACCCCGCCTCCGGCGCGGGCCTGCTGCTCAACCGGGTGATGACGGTCTTCAAGGGCGAGCGCTACGTCAGCAAGCTGTTTATCAAAATGACCACCGGCAGCTTCAACAAGGGCAACCCGAAGTCCGGCAGCGCGAACGCCTGGCTGAGCACCAACCAGGACAACGTCAAGGCCTACGACGCGGACCCGCTGTGCGGCTTCCCGTTCACGCTGAACGGCTACCGGGCGCTGCTGGAGCTGATGCGCGACGCCTACAAGCCCGCGCCCGCGGGGCATCCCGAAATGCCGGTGCACTTCATCTCCGGCGAAAACGACCCCTGTGCGCCCGACCGCAAGGGCTTTGAAAATGCCGTGGCCCGCGTGAAGGGCGACGGCTACCGGGGCGTGACGGCGAAGATGTATCCGAACATGCGCCACGAGATCCTCAACCACGCCGAGCACCAGCTGGTATACGACGACCTGCTGGCGCTGTTCGACGGCTGGACGGCGGAGGGCTGAGCGTGGCCGCCGGGCACGTCACGCGGGAGAAGCTGGCGCACCTCGCCTTCCTGCAGCGCGAAAACGACTTTCACCACGCCACCTACGATCAGGAGATGGCGCACTTTCACTACCTGCGCCTCGGCGACGTGGAGGGCGCGCTGAAGGCGCTTCACTTCGCGGACGGCACGGGCACGCTGTCGAGCGACCCGCTGCGCAATCAACAGTACCTGTTCGTGGCCTTTGTGACGATGTCCACGCGCTACGCCATCGAGGGCGGCCTGGAGCAGTACGAGGCCTTCCGCATCAGCGACCTGTACATCCAGCAGGCCGACCGCTGCGCGACGCCCGAGGCCGTGCGCGCGCTGTACCCGGAGGCGCTGGTCTACTTCACGCAGCGCGTGGCCGAGGCCCGCAAGGCGCACGTCGTCGCCCGGCCCATCACACGCTGCCTGGACGAGATCGACCTGCGGCTGCACGAGCCCTTCCGCATCGACGACATCGCCAGGGCGCTGGGGCTGAACCCGTCCTACCTGTCGACGCTGTTCAAGCGGGAGATGGGCTGCACCTTCACCGACTACGTGCGCCGTCGGCGCGTGGAGACCGCGCGGAACATGCTGCTCTACTCGGACTATTCCTGCGCCGAGATCGCCCACATCCTCGCGTTCAGCTCCCAGAGCTACTTCAACCGCGTGTTCGCGAAGGAGACGGGCTTCTCCCCCGGCGACTTCCGCGCGCGCTACAGCCGTCGGGGGCTGCAGAGCCTGCAGGACGCGCAGAACCAGACGATATAGCGCGAGCGCGGGGGCGGCAATGCCGCCCCCGCCCATAACGATCCAAAAAGATCCTTCGCTGCGCTCAGGATGACAACGAGTTGGATTTCGCCAACCTGTCATCCTGAGCGAAGCGAAGGATCTTTCCCGCTTAACCAGTCCTCACGCCCTCTTCATGCCGCCCAGCAGCCGGGCCAGCCAGCCCCGGCCCTTGCGCAGGCCGCTCACCTGGGGGTTGCGCAGCTCCGGCGCGTTCACGTCCTCTGCCATCTGGATGCTCATGCGGTGATCGGCGAAATAAATCATATTGGTCATATCTGAATCCTCCTTCGAGTTGGTTGTCTTGTCCTTTCGACGGATTCAGTATAGCACGCAACCGGGGATCGCACTTGCAATATCATTGGATTTCTTGCAATATAATGAGGTCAATCGAGGGTCCGTCCACTTTGCGTCATTGTGTCGTCTGTGTAAATTATTATTTCGGTACCTTGACATCTTGCCGCGCACGTGCTATTATTTAGGTACCGAAACAAGAAAGGACGGATGAAACATGAGCGCGAATTTCAATCCCTTTGACGATCGCATAGACGGTTTCCATTTCAATGACGACTTCGGGAGGCGCGGCTGCCACGGCATGGGCCGACGCCACCACGGCCCCTTTGACCCCGGCATGGGCCCCGGCATGGGTCCCGGCGGCCCGGGCGGCTGCGGCAGGCACGGCATGCCCGGCGGTCCCGGCATGGGTCCCGGCGGTCCCGGCTTCCCCGGCATGCCGCCCCACGGCCTGCGCCACCCCAGCACGGAGTTTTTGCGCCGCCGGCTGGACGAGGCGGACCTGGCGGAGCTGATCGACATGGCGGGCCGGCTGTTGCGCCGCCGTCCCCAGGGCGGCCCCGCGCAGGGCCAGGCGCTGGTCCTGTCGATCCTGGCGGGACGCGAGGCGCTCTCCCAGCGCCAGCTGCAGCAGATGCTGGGCATCCAGCCCGGCTCACTGAGCGAACTGCTGAGCAAGCTGGAGGCCAAGGGGCTCATCGTCCGCGAGAAGGCGGAGGATCGCCGGGGCAACCTGCTGCGCATCACCGACGCCGGTCGCGCGGCCATCCCCGATGCCCCCGACGGCGGCGACGACCCCTTCTCCCCCCTCACCGACGAACAGCAGGACCAGCTGGCCGCGCTGCTGCGTGCGCTGTTGGGCCAGTGGATCGGCGAAATGGACGACGGCCCCCGCCGCCCGCGCGGTCAGGAGCCGGTGGAGGTGTAACACATTCCACATGAAACGGGCTGTCTCAAAACAGCATGCTGGCACGAATCGGAACCGTAGGGGCGGCATAATTGCCGCCCGCGGACACCAATTTGGGCGTCCCTACGGCGAACAACCGTCGCGGTTTGCATTGTGCCAGATGTTTTGAGACAGCCCGTTTCCTATCCTTCAATCCCAATGATCCTGTTGGAATTCTCCCACAACTGTTCCGCCAATGCGTCCGGACCGACGCCGCGCAGCTCGGCCACCTTCGCCAGCGTGTGGACGATGAACGCGGGTTCGTTGCGCCGCCCGCGCAGCGGCACCGGGGCCATGTAGGGGCAGTCGGTCTCGATCAAAAGCCGGTCCGCGGGCGTGTTTTGCGCCACTTCCGAAAGCTTCGGCGCGTTCTTGAACGTCACCGCGCCGGACAGGCTGATGGTCAGCCCCAGGTCGAGGTACACCTTCGCGCTCTCCCAGCTGCCGGTGTAGCAGTGCATGATGCCCGCGGGCATCCGCCCCGCCCGCGCCCGCGCCCGCAGCATGTCCATGCAGTCGCCGTGGGCCTCGCGAATGTGCAGTTGCACGGGCAGGCCGAGGTCATACGCCATGTCCAGCTGCGCGTCAAACACGGCGCGCTGAACGTCCCGCGGCGAGAGGTCGTAGTGGTAGTCCAGCCCGATCTCCCCCAGCAGGCGGCACTTCGGGTGCGAAAGATAGCGCCGCACAGTCGCCTCGGCGTCCGCGTCCCAGCCGGAGGCGTTGTGCGGATGCACGCCGATGGCCCCGCACAGGAAGTTGTACCGGTCGACGAGCGCGAACACCTTTTGCTCGTTGCCGACGCCGATCAGCTGGCCGCCCGCGTCCTCGGGGCCGTCCCAGACGGGCTCGCACGGGTCAGCCACCACCAGCGCCCGCGCCACGCCCGCGTCCAGCATCCGCGCGACGACCGCCTCCCGGTCCGCGTCAAACCGCGGATCGGCGATGTGACAGTGGGTATCGAATAGGCGCATGGGAGACCTCCTTTCGTTGTTTTCGTCTATCAAATGTTGGTCAGTAGACGAATTGTACAGATCCTTCGACTACGCCTTGGCTGTCATTCTGAGCGAAGTGCCGCCGCAGGCGGAACGGAGTCGAAGAATCTGTACCTTTCGATCTCTGGCTATGGAAGCTCCGAGCGCTCCCCCGCCACATATATTTTACCCGATCTCGCTCCCCGGCTTCACGTCGCCGTCCACGGTCAGCAGGCGCACGGCGCCGTCCGGGTCCTCGGCGCAAAGCAGCATGCCCTCGGATACCTGGCCCGCCATCTTGCGCGGGGCGAAGTTGTTGACCAGCACGACGGTCTTGCCGACCATCTCCTCTGGGCTGTAGAACTTCGCGATGCCGGAGCAGACGGTCTTGGTCTGGCCGTTTCCGACGTCCAGCGTCTCCTTGAGGAGCTTTTCGCTCTTTTCCACCTTCTCACAGGCGATCACCTTCGCGGCGATCAGCTTGATCTTCATGAAGTCGTCGAACGTGGCGATGCCGTCGTCCGCCTTCTTCTCTTCCTGCTTTGCGTCCTTCTTTTCCGCCTTGGCCTCGGCCTTTTCCGCCTTCTTCTCGGCCTTCTCCTTCTCGGCGGCCATGGCCTCCAGCTCCTTCTTGATGTCCACGCGCGGGAACAGCGCCGCGCCCTTCTTCACGACGGTGCCGGGCTTGAGCTGGCCGAACTTCTGAACGCTCTGCCAGGTCTTGAGCGCGTCGTCCGTCACGCCCAGCTGCTGCCAGATGCGCTCGGGCGTGGAGGGCATCGTGGGCTGGATGTACACGCCGATGGCGCGGATGCACTCCGCCAGCACGTACATGACGGTCGCCAGGCGCGGCAGGGTCGCCTCGTCCTTGCAGAGCACCCAGGGCTGGGTGATGTCGATGTACTTGTTGCACTCGCCGATCAGCTTCCAGATTTCGGAAAGCGCCACGGAGAACTGCAGCTTGTTCATCTGCTCCTCGACGATGCCGGGCAGCGCCTCGAAGTGCGCGATCAGCGCCTGGTCGGGCTCCTCCCAGGCGTTCGGCGCGGGCACGACGCCGTCAAAGTACTTCTCGATCATCGCCACGGTGCGGCTGACGAGGTTGCCCAGGTCGTTGACCAGGTCGGCGTTCATGCGCGTGAGCAGCGCCTCGTTGGTGTAGTTGCCGTCCGCGCCGAAGGGCATCTCGCGCATCAGGTAGTAGCGCAGCGCGTCCACGCCGTAGCGCTCGACGATCGGGCCGGGATAGACCACGTTGCCCTTGGACTTCGACATCTTGTCCTCGCCGAACAGCAGCCAGCCATGGCCGAACACCTGCTTGGGCAGCGGCAGCCCCAGCGCGTGCAGCATGATCGGCCAGTAGATCGTGTGGAAGCGCACGATCTCCTTGCCCACCAGGTGCACGTCCGCGGGCCAGTATTTCTTGAACTTCTCGTCGTGGTCCGTGCCGTAGCCGAGAGCGGTGATGTAGTTCGACAGCGCGTCGATCCACACGTACACCACGTGCTTGGGGTCAAAGTCCACCGGAATGCCCCATTTGAACGACGTGCGGCTGACGCACAGGTCCTGAAGGCCCGGCCTAAGGAAGTTGTTGAGCATCTCGTTCGCGCGCGACGGCGGCTGGATGAAGTCCGGGTGCTCCTCGATGTACTTGATCATCCAGTCCTGATACTTGCTCATGCGGAAGAAGTAGCTCTCCTCGTGGGCGGTCTCGGTCGGGCGGCCGCAGTCCGGGCAGAGGTTGCCGTTCTTCAGCTGCGTGGGCGTCCAGAACGCCTCGCACTCGGCGCAGTACTGGCCCTCGTATTCGCTCTTGTAGATGTCGCCCTGGTCGTAGAACTGCTTGAATATCTTTTGAACGATCTTCTCGTGGCGGGGCTCGGTGGTGCGGATGAAGTCGTCGTAGTCGATGTTCATCAGCTTCCACAGGTCCTTCGTCTCGGCCACGATTTTGTCCACGAACTGCTGCGGCGTCACGCCCGCCTGCTGGGCCTTGCGCTCGATCTTCTGGCCGTGCTCGTCGGTGCCGGTCAGGAAGTAGGCGTCGTAGCCGGTCTGCTTCTTGAAGCGGGTCATCGTGTCCGCCGCGACAGTGGTATAGGTGTGGCCGATGTGCATGTTCCCGCTGGGATAGTAGATCGGCGTGGTGATGTAGAAAGTGGGCTTTGGCATGATGATCTCCCCCTCGAAAAAAATAACGCGCCCCTGCGATGAGGGGCGCGGTTTGCGCGGTACCAACCCTGTTCACGCCCCTCCATGCCATGGAAAGGCGCCTTGAAGACCCTAACGCGGTCACACGTCGAGCGCTTGTGCCCTGCGACATTCGCGCCCGAAGCTCCGGAGCCATGTTCGCGCCGCTTCCGCCGTCGGTTTTCACCTTCCCCGACTCTCTTTGGACATCGGCCGACGCTACTCTCTCCTTCATCGCCTGTGCTCCCTATTATAATGCCCCGATATGTTAAAAGTCAAGCGTTTTCCCCTCTTCCCTTCCCCCGCTTTTTGTGTTATCATATCCTCAGCCAAACCACCAAAGAGAGGATGAATCCCATGCCCGCCAAATGGCTCAAAGACGCGGTCTTCTACGAGATCTACCCCCAGTCGTTCAAGGACACGAACGCCGACGGCATCGGCGATCTGAATGGCATCGTCGAAAAGCTGGACTACATCCAGTCCCTGGGCTGCAACGCCCTGTGGATCAACCCCTGCTACGACTCCCCGTTCCGCGACGCGGGCTACGACGTGCGCGACTACAAGAAGGTCGCCGCGCGCTACGGCACGAACGAGGACCTCTACCGCCTGTTCGACGAGGCGCACAGGCGGGGCATCCGCGTGCTGCTGGACCTGGTGCCCGGCCACACCAGCGAGGAGCACGCCTGGTTCCGCGCCAGCCAGAGCGCCGACCAGCCCAACGCCTACACGAACCGCTACATCTGGACCAACAACTGGTTCTGCGGCAGCCGCGGCCTGAACTACATCGCCGGGGAAGCCGAGCGCGCCAGCGCCTACATCGTCAACTTCTTCAAGTGCCAGCCCGCGCTGAACTACGGCTTCAACCGCGTGGAGGAGCCCTGGCAGCTGCCAATGGACCACCCGGACTGCGTTGCCACGCGCGAGGCCATGAAGGACGTGATGCGCTTCTGGCTGTCCCACGGCTGCGACGGCTTCCGCGTGGACATGGCGAACTCGCTCGTCAAGTACGACGACGAGAACAAGTCCGGCACCAGCGCCATCTGGAAGAACGTCCGCGCGATGCTGGACGAGGAGTTCCCCGAGGCCGCGCTGGTGGCGGAGTGGAGCTGCCCCTCCCAGGCCCTGCGCGCGGGCTACGACATGGACTTCTGCCTCAACAACGACGACACCGGCTATTCCACGCTGATGCGCGACTACCAGGGCGGCGGCGAGGACGACAGCTACTTCAGAAAGGACGCCCCCGCCCGCGACATCAACCGCTTTTTGAAGGTCTACACGCGCTGGTACGAGGACACGAAGGACCTGGGCTACATCAGCCTTCTGACCTGCAACCACGACACCGTCCGGCCCCGCTTCAGCCTGGACATCGACGAACTGAAGCTGGCCTACGCCTTCCTGTTCACGATGCCGGGCGTGCCCTTCCTGTACTACGGCGACGAGATCGGCATGCGCTACCTGGACCTGCCCACCAAGGAGGGCGGCTACCAGCGCACCGGCTCGCGCACGCCGATGCAGTGGGACGGCTCGAAGAACCTCGGCTTCTCCGCGGGCGAGGCCGCGAGCCTCTACCTGCCCGTGGACCCCGCCGCCGACGCGCCGACCGTCGCCGCGCAGGAGGGCGACCCGGATTCGCTGCTGAACTTCACGCGCAAACTGCTCGCGCTGCGCCACGCGCACGCGGACCTGCAGGCCGACGCGCCGTTCGCCGTCGTGTCCGCCGAGCCGAACGCGCCGTTCGTCTGGCGGCGCGGGAAGCTGCTGCTGGCGGTCAACCCGTTCGGCCAGGCGCGCACCGTCAAGTGCCCCGCCGCGGGGATGACGCCCGTGTTCACCCACGGCGCGGCGAAGGTGAACGCCGACGGTATCGAGCTGGGCCCGCAATCGTTCATCGTCCTGGAATAATGATCACATCAAAAAACGCTTCCGATAACGGAAGCGTTTTTTGATGCAATCGCTCACGCCCACACCAGCCAGATCACCAGCGCGCCGGAGAAGGCGGCGATCAGCGTGAAGGGGATGCCGATGCGCAAAAAGTCCTTGGTGGCCACCTTGTAGCCCCCCTTCTGGAGGATGCCGATGCCGGCGATATTGGCGGAGGCGCCGATGGGCGTGATGTTGCCGCCCAGCGTCGCGCCGATCAGCAGCCCGAACGCCAGCAGGTAGGGCTCGATGCCCAGCAGCGCCGAGATGCCCGACACCACCGGCAGCATCGTGGCCACATAGGGAATGTTGTCGATGAACGCGCTCAACAGCACCGAAACGCCCACGATCATCACGTACGTCAACGCCTTGGAGCCGCCGCCCACCTTCACGAACACCTGCGCGATGGCGTCGATCACGCCCGCGGCGGTCAGGCCCTGGATCACCATGAACAGGCCGGTCAGCAGAAGGAGCGTCTTGTAGTCGATGGCCTTCGCCACGTCCGACAGCAGCGCCTTGCCCGCGCCGCCGCGCAGCGCCTCGTACAGCACGCCGAACACCGCCAGCGCCATGCAGATGATGCCGTTGGTCAGCTCGGGCTTGTTGGGGAACTGGCTGGCCGCGATCAGCAGCAGCACCGTGCCCAGCAGCAGCGCCGTGGGCACGTAGTCCTTCACCTCGGCGGGCTTTTCCGGGGTGATCTTCCGGCCCTTCTCGCCGCGGAACAGCCACAGCAGCACCGGGATCGTCAATAGCGCGCCCACCTCCACGGCGAAGAAGATGCCCAGCCGGCCGTGGAAGAAGAAGAAGTCGTTGAAGCTCATGTCGGCGTAGCCCGCCAGCAGGATGCTCGTCGTGTCGCCCACCAGCGTGGCCGCGCCCTGCAAGTTGCTGGAGACCGCGATCGAGATGATCACCGGGATCGGGTTCGTCTTGATCTGCTTGGCCACCGCCAGGCCCACCGGGGCCACCATCAGCACCGTGGCCACGTTGTCCACGAAGGCCGAGATGAGGCCCGAGAACAGCGAGAGCGCCACGATGGCCCAGCGCACGTCCGGCACCACGCGCAGCAGGCCCTCGGCCATGCGCTGCGGCATGCCGCTCTGGATAAACAGCTCCACGGTCGCCATCGTGCCCGCCAGCATCATCAGCACGTTCCAGTTGATCGCGGCGATCGCGCCGCCGACGGGCAATATGCCCAGCACGATGAACAGCGCCGCCGCGCACAGCGCGATGATCCAGCGTTTCTCCGAGAACTTCAAAAGCAGCGCGTACATCACGGCAAAGATGACCAGCGCCAGCACCATCTGGTTCAATACGATCCCCTCCCATTCAACCAAAGCCCTGTTTGGGCAAGCATAGGGCTGCCTCGCTTTGAGACAGCCCTATGTTTCGGGTTTTCAATTACGCGATCGGCTGGGCCTTCACCTTGGCCAGGTGCACGAAGCGCGGCAGGCTGTTCTCCTTGGGCAGCTGGGTCTCGCCCTGGATCAGCGGCAGCGCGTAGTCGATGAAGTCCTGGGTCAGGCCGTCGCCGGTGGGGGTGATCCACTCCACGGGCACCTTCTTCTCGGTGTTGGCGACGTCGGTCAGGTTGAACAGCTTGATCTTGCAGACGTACTTGCCGTTCTCATACGCGCGCTCGAAGCCCACCATCTTGTCGGTGATGCCCGCCACGGCGTTCTCCACGGCGGCCTTGCCGGCGGAGAAGGACTCCTCGATGTCGGTCTGGCTGGCGGAATGGGCCGCGCAGCGCTGCAGCAGGCTCAGCTCGATGCCGCGCACCTTCGCGCCGGTCTGGGCCTTCAGATGGTTGGCCAGGAAGGAGGCCAGGCCGCCCAGCTGGGTGTGGCCGAAGGCGTCCTTGGCGGCGTTGGCGCTGCCGTACTCGCTGATGAACTTGCCGTCCTTGTCGTGGATGCCCTCGGAGACCACGACCAGGCACTTCTTCTGCTTGGCGTAGATGGCCTTGACCTTCTCGGTGAAGGCGTCGAGGTCGAAGTCGCGCTCGGGCAGGTAGATCAGGTCCGCGCCGTCGCCGGCGTAATTCGCCAGCGCCGCGGCGGCGGTCAGCCAGCCCGCGTGGCGGCCCATGCACTCGATGACGGTGATCATGCCGGTGTCGTACACGGTGGAATCGCGGTAGACCTCCATCACGGAAGTGGCGATGTACTTGGCCGCGGAGGCAAAGCCCGGGCAGTGGTCGGTGCCGTACAGGTCGTTGTCGATGGTCTTGGGAATGCCCATCACGCGGCACTCATAGCCGTTCTTGAGCATGAACTTGCTGATCTTGTTGCAGGTGTCCATGCTGTCGTTGCCGCCGTTGTAGAAGAAGTAGCGCACGTTGTACTTCTTGAAGATCTCCAGGATGCGCTTATAGTCCGTCTCGTCGTCGTCCGGGTCGGCCAGCTTGTAGCGGCAGGAGCCCAGCGCGGAGGAGGGGGTGTACTTCATGTAGGCAAGCTCCTTGGGATCCTCCTTGCCCATGTCGATCAGGTCGTCGTCCAGGACGCCCTTGATGCCGTGCAGCGCGCCCAGCACCTGGGTGATGTCCGGGCTCTCCAGCGCGGTCTTGATCGCGCCGTAGGCGGAAGCGTTGATGACGGCGCTGGGGCCGCCGGACTGACCGATGATGCATGCGCCTTTCAGCTGGCTCATATTCATTCATTCCTTTCAAAAATCGCTCTGTTTTTTCGCGGGGAAAGGGCCCCCGCGCGCACAACACAAATATAGCATAAATCGCCTTTCCCGTCAAATCCGCTGAGGTTAAATCTGTCGAAGCCGCCGATTTTCGATCACCGTGAAAACAAATCCCCGGCGATCCCCCGGCGCGCGGCGGTCGCCCGCGCGCCCCGCGCCGCGAAGGCGCGCACGACCGACGAAATGCGACGGCATTTGGACGGCAATGCGCGCCAATCGTGACGTGATGTATAAAAAATGAAATATACAACTGTATATTCCTTGCATATATGCATTTGTTTTCACAATGCAACGCAGGAATTTGCAGGAAAAATGTCGTATATTTATTAGCATATGCAATGCATATACAGCACCCGAGGCACATATCATATACCAGAACCAACCGCCGGGAGGGGGATGTCATGGAAAACGTAAAGGCAGGTCTGCGCGGGTTTTTGGCCCTGAGCACGCGGAAAAAGGCGATTGTGATCGCCGCGCTCGCGCTGCTGCTCGCGCTTTTCATCGCGCTTTGCATATCCATCAATATGCGATCGAATATACAGAAGGAATATACAGCCGCGCGCAACAAGGCGGGCGAGGCGCTGTACTCCAACCTGTACATACTGATGCAGACGTTCGACATGACCGGCGTGCCCAACACCGACGTGCAGAACGCAATACTGCCCCAGATGCGCGACTACTTCGTCGCCTCGGTGACGCTGAACAACCTGCTCACGCAGACCTACGGCCCGCGCTACACCGTGCTGACCGAGGAGGACGTGAACAACCTCACCGCCGCCTTCACCTCCTATGAGACGGCCTTCCGCAACAACACCCCCGCCGACCTGGCCCAGAGCAACATGCGCACCTGTATGGAGCGCGTGAAGGAGCTGCTGAACACCCGCTACAGCCAGGGCGTGCTGCGCGCGGGACGATAAACAAACCCACTGCGACCGGCAGGGGCGGCAATCATGCCGCCCCTGCTTTTTTTCCCCTTCCCCGCGCCCCAATCCCCCATTGCGCCGACGCCTTCTCCATGCTATAATGAATGGACAAACACAGCGCGAAGGAGCGTCGTCATGCGCATCATACAATTCTCCGATTCCTTTTTGCCCATCATGGACGGCGTGGGCAACGTGGTGTACCAGTACGCGCTGAACCTGGGCCTGAAGGGGCACGAGAGCTATGTGGTCGCGCCGCAGACCGACACCGGCTACCGCGGCGGCTACCCGTTTGAGATCGTGGACTACATCGGCTTGCCCCTGCTGCGGATGAAGAGCTACACCATCGGCATGCCCGTGATGGACCGGCATTGCCAGAACCGGCTGAACGCCATCGAGGCCGACATCGTGCACGTCCACAGCCCCTTCATCGCCGGGCAGGCCGGCATCAGCTACGCCCAAAAAAACGGCCTGCCGCTGGTGGGCACGTTCCACTCGAAGTACTACGACGACTTCATCCAGATCACCGGCGTAGAGCTGCTGGCCGAGGTGGGCGTAAAGCACGTGGTGAACTTCTACGAGAAGTGCGACGAGGTGTGGGCCGTGAGCGCCTCCTCGGCGGACACGCTGCGCGGCTACGGCTACGGCGGCGAGATCCAGGTGATGCCCAACGGCACCGACATCCACACCGTCACGGACGAACAGGTCGAGGCCGTCAGCCGACAGTTCGGCCTGGAGGGCGGCGCGCCGATACTGCTGTTCGTGGGCCAGATCAACTGGAAGAAGAACCTGCGCCGCGTGCTGGAGGCCTGCGCGAAGCTGCGCTGCCCGTTCCGGCTGGTGCTGGCGGGCCAGGGCCCCCACGAGAGGGACGTGCGCCAGCTGGCCGAACAGCTGGGCATCGCCGAGAGGACGCTGTTCACCGGCCACATCACCGACGCCAACACGCTGAACGCGCTCTACAGCCGGGCGGACCTGTTCCTGTTCCCGTCGCTGTACGACACGTCCGGGCTGGTGGTGCGCGAGGCCGCCGCGATGGGCACGCCCTCCGTCACCGCCCGGGGCAGCAGCGCCGCCGAGTGCATCGAGGACGGCGTGAACGGCCTGCTCTGCGAGGACGACTCCGACGACCTGGCCCGCGTGGTGGACGCCGCGCTTTCAAACCCCGAATCCCTCGTCCAGATGGGCCGACGCGCCCACGACACCATCCCGATCCCCTGGACCACGCTGGTGGACGACGTGCTCGAACGCTACGCCGCCCTGATCGGCTGACAACCCAACCGACCGACCCCACACGAAGGAGGCACACACACCATGACCCGATTCCCCTCTGATTTCATCTGGGGCGCGGCCTGCGCGGCCTACCAGTGCGAAGGCGCCTGGAACGAGGACGGCAAGGGCCCCAGCATCTGGGACGACTTCTGCCACGCGCTGGGCGAGCCGCGCGTGAAGAACGGCGACACCGGCGATACCGCCTGCGACTGCTACCACCGCGTCGAGGAGGACGTGGCGCTGATGAAGGCGCACAACCTGAAGGCCTACCGCTTCTCCATCAGCTGGCCCCGCGTGATCCCGGACGGCGACGGCGAAGTGAACGAGGCCGGGCTGGCCTACTACGATCGCCTGGTGGACGCGCTGCTGGCCGCGGGCATCGAGCCCATGCCCACGCTCTACCACTGGGACCTGCCCAGCGCGCTGGAGGCGCGCGGCGGCTGGCGCAACCGTCAGATCGCCGATTGGTTCGCCCGCTACGCCGAGATCATCGCCCGCCGCTTCCTCGGCCGGGTGAAGCGCATCATGACCATCAACGAGGCCCAGTGCGTCGTGGCCCTGGGCTACGGCATGGGCACGCTGGCCCCCGGCCTGAAGCTGCCGGACGAGGAGCTGGCGCGCATCTACCACAACGTCGCCCTGGCCCACAGCGCCGCCCAGCGCGCCATCAAGGCCGTGTCGAAGGACATCCAGGTGGGCTTTGTGCCCTGCGGCGAGATCAACTTCCCGCAGGACGACACCCCCGAGGCCTGCGAGGCCGCCTACCGCGCCACCTTCGCCCTCACCCACCGCTGGGACTTCCGCTTCAACATCGTGCTGGACAGCCTCATGCTGCACCGCTACGAGGACACCGCGCCCGCCGCGGTCCAGAAGTTCGCCGCCACGATCCCCGCCTCCGACTGGGACCTGATGGAGGCGCCGGACTTCATCGGCATCAACATCTACAACGGCACCGAGGTGGGCCTCGACGGCGAGCCGACGCCCCGCACACCCGGGCGGCCGCTGACGGCATGCAAGTGGCCCGTCACGCCGCGCGTGATGCACTACGCGCCGCTGTTCCTGTACAGGCGCTACGGCCTGCCGATGTTCATCAGCGAAAACGGCCTGTCCTGCAACGACATGATCTTCCTGGACGGGCAGGTGCACGACCCCAAGCGCATCGACTTCCTGCACCGCTACATCTCCGAGCTGGCCAAGGCCATCGAGGAGGGCGCGCCGGTGCTGGGCTATTTGCACTGGAGCTTCCTGGACAACTTCGAGTGGGCCTCCGGCTACGACGAGCGCTTCGGCCTGGTGTACGTGGACTACCCCACCCAGCGACGCATCCCCAAGGACTCCGCCGCCTGGTACGCGAAGGTGATCGAGACCAACGGCGACTGCCTGAATTGAAATGATTGTCGACGTGTTCCTGCGGAACCCGCCGACCCGGAAAACGTTCCGTTTTCCTAATCATGTACAAGCCAATCAGGGCCGTCCGGCAAAGCCGGACGGCCCTGTTTCATGGGTCAAAGTCGTTTTTAGAACTGGATCCCCGACACGATCTTGCCGACGGTCTCCAGGTCGACGCCCTGCCCGAAGAACATCAGGTTGGCGTAGACGCCGTTCTCGCGCAGCGTGACGGACATGCCGCCGTCGCCGTAGTCGGTGACGGTCATCTCGCGGCCGTCCACGGCCTCGATCTCGCCGTCGCCGCCGACCACGTAGTTGATCGCGTTGTCCTCGTTGTCATTGTAGAAGGTGACGTAGAGGGAGTTGTCGTAGTTGTCGTCGGCGATGGTCACGCTCAGCCAGTCGTACTGGGTGTCCTTGTCGGTGCTCTGCACGCTCATGCCGTCGGGCAGCCAGGTGAACTCGGGCTCGTTGAAGCCCAGCTCGCCGTCGTCCACGGGCTCCTGGTACTCGTAGTCGCTGACCTCGCCGGTCTCCTCCGCGTCGTCGAAGCTGTCGTCGACGTAGTCGTCGCCGGTATCGGCGGGCTGGGAGGTCATCGCGGCGAACAGCGCGCTCAGCTGCTGCACGCTCTCATCGGTCGAAAGCGCCTGCGCGTCGTTCATCATGCTGCCGGCCACCTGCATGATCGTGCCCTGCAGGGCCTGGTCCTCGCCCAGCTTGCTCAGGGCTTCCTGAGACAGGTCATCGATCGTCAGGGCGGCCTCGTGGCCGTTCACCTTGTCCTCGATGGGATTGTCGTCCACGTCCAGATGGAAGGCGATGCCGAAACGCTGATCTTCCTTGTAAGCGTCGAATTCGAAGGTGTTGTGGCCGGTGCCGTCGGGCTTCATGATGCCGTAGGTGTGGAAGTTGACTTCGGTCTCCTCCGCTTCGACATTCATATCAAAGTAGAGGTCATAGGTCTCGCCGCCGCCGGCGCTGCCGGTGCGCGCGTCCACACGCATGCCGACGACGCGCTCGCCCTCCTGCTCGATCTCCATGTCTATGTCAAAGTCGCCGTGCAGGCCGTCGTCGGTCTGGGCGTTCGCGGTCATCTCCATGGCCGCGCCTTCCACCTCGTAGTCCATGCTGATGGCGGCGGTATGCGCCTGGCCCACCTTGGTGCTCTGGATGTCGATCACCATCGGCTCGAGATCCGGGACGTCGGAGGACGCGGTCTCGTCGGCCTCTTCCTGCATCTGGGCCACGGCCTCGACCATGCCCTTCATGTCAAAGGTCAGCTGGGCGTCCATCACGTCCACTTCGCCGTCGTCGGACAGCTTCTCCTCGACCTCCATGGTCATGTCCACGTGCAGCTTCTCGAACATGTCCTTGTAGCTGGAGATGCCGGTCATGCCGCTCTCCTCGGGCATCAGGCTGTACATCTTGAACATGGCCTCATAGTAGGCGGTCAGCTTCTCGTCGCTGGCAAACAGGGTGTCCAACAGCTCGGCCATCTTGTCGCCCTCGATGGTGTAGCTGTACTCGTTCAGCGCGTACTCCTGGCCGTCGATCTCCTCGGTGACGGGCGTGCCCTCGCCGCGGTCGATGACCTGAGCGAACACGGCGTTGCCCTTCTCCTCGATCTGCTTGGCATACTCCGGATCCTGCGCGGCCTCCAGCAGGCCCATGTAGGCGGGTATGTACTCGTTGGTCAGCACGTCGATCAGCTCGGCGCTCGCGCTGTCCTCCTGCATGCTCTCGGTGGCCTGCTGGGCGACGCCCTCCATCATCTGGTTGACCTGGTCGCTCAGCCCGTTCAGCGCGTCGGCCGAGACCTTCACGGCCACGTCGCTCTTCTCAAACAGCGCCGTGAGGCCGCTGTCGTCCACGCCCAGCTGCACCGGGAACAGCGATTCCTCGCCATTCTGCACGCGCAGGTCGAGCACGCCCTTCTGGCCGTCGCTGTAGGCGCCCAGCACCAGCTCGGGGTTCAGGTCCAGGGTCTCGTCGTTGATGTAGATGCGCACGTCGTGCAGGGTCAGCGTCTTCGACGCCTCCGCCGGCTGCCCTTCGCCGCCGACTCCGGCCAGCATCATGGCGAAGCTGAGCAGGATCGCAAGGATGTTGATGCTCATGTTTTTTCCTCCTTCTATTGTTCCGGGCGGCGCATCGCCCGCCCATGATTTGGTACGGTTTCATCTTACCACGAAAACCGCCCAATGGCAACGCATTTTGCCCGAAAAGCGGAAAAACGATCACCAAATGTCATTTTCCGCGAACCAAAGCGCAGCGTCGCTTTTCCTTGGACGTTCCCGCGCCCGTCCAGGTTGCATCCGCAGCAGGAATATTCATTTGGAATGAATATATATTCACAAATCGCCGCCGTTTTGCGCATATTTTTACATAAATGAGCCTTGCAATGCCCCATGTATTGCATTATAATAAATGGAAAGAAAACTCGGGAGGCACACCACATGAATCTCAAGGGCAGGAGCTTTTTGACGCTGATGGACTTCTCGGCGGAGGAGATCGCGGGTTTGCTGGACCTCGCGGCGGATTTGAAGGCGAAGAAGAAGGCGGGCGTCCCCCACGCGGCGTTCGCGGGCAAGAACATCGCGCTGATCTTTGAAAAGACCAGCACGCGCACGCGCTGCAGCTTCGAGGTGGCCGCGCACGACCTGGGCATGGGCGTCACGTACCTGGACCCCACCGGCAGCCAGATCGGCAAGAAAGAGTCCATCGCCGACACCGCGCGGGTGCTGGGGAGGATGTACGACGGCATCGAGTACCGCGGCTACGGCCAGTCCATCGTCGAGACGCTGGCGAAGCACGCGGGCGTGCCGGTGTGGAACGGCCTGACCAACGAGTTCCACCCGACGCAGATCCTGGCGGACTTCCTGACGATAAAGGAAAGGTTTGGCGCGCTGAAGGGCGTGAAGCTGGTGTACTTCGGCGACGCGCGCTACAACATGGGCAACAGCCTGATGGTGGGCTGCGCGAAGATGGGCATGGACTTCGTCGCCTGCGCGCCGAAAAAGTACTTCCCCGACCCCGCGCTGGTCGAAAAGTGCCAGGCATTCGCGAAGGAGAGCGGCGCAACGCTCGCGTTCATCGAGGACCCCATGAAGGCCGTGAAGGGCGCGAAGGCGCTCTACACGGACGTGTGGGTTTCGATGGGCGAGCCGGACGCCGTGTGGGCGGAGCGCATCGCGGACCTGAAGCCCTACCAGGTGAACCAGGCGCTGATGGAGGCCGCCGGGCCCGACGCCGTGTTCATGCACTGCCTGCCCGCGTTCCACGATCTGAACACCAGCATCGGCCGGCAGATCCACGAGAAGTACGGCCTGACGGCGATGGAGGTCACCGACGAGGTGTTCGAGGGCCCGCAGTCCATCGTGTTCGACGAGGCCGAAAACCGCATGCACACGATCAAGGCCGTCATGGCGGCGACGCTTTAATGAGGTGTTGATATGTCCAAACGTTATCTGATCCTCGCCGACGGCTCCGTCTACGAGGGCGAGGGCTTCGGCGCGGCGGCGCAGGGCGTGGGCGAGCTGGTGTTCAACACCGGCGTCGTCGGCTACATCGAGACGCTCACCGACCCCAGCTACTTCGGCCAGATCGTGATGCAGACGTTCCCGGCCATCGGCAACTACGGCATCATCGAGGAGGACTTCGAGGGCGAGTGCCACGTGAAGGGCTACGTGGTCCGCGAGTGGTGCCGCGAGCCCAGCAACTTCCGCAGCCAGTACGACCTCGACACGTTTCTGAAGAAGCAGGGCGTGCCGGGCATCTGCGGCGTGGACACCCGCGCCATCACCCAGCGCATCCGCGAGCGCGGCGTGATGAACGCCATGATCGCGGACCATGTGCCGGACGACCTCTCCGCGCTTCAGGGCTACGCCGTCACCGGCGGCGTGGCGCGGACCTCCGCCAGGGAGAAGGCCGTCTACCCGGCGAAGGGCGCGAAGAAGTGCGCGGTGACGCTGGTGGACTACGGCACCAAGCGCAACATCATCCGCGAGCTGTGCGCGCGCGGCTGCGAGGTGACGGTCGTCCCGGCGGACACCTCCGCCGAAGCCATCCTCGCGGGCCGTCCCGACGGCGTGATGCTGTCCAACGGCCCCGGCGACCCGGCGGAGAACACCGCCTGCATCGCCGAGATCCAAAAACTGCTGGGCAGGGTCCCGATATTCGGGCTGTGCCTGGGCCACCAGATGATGGCCATCGCCGCCGGCGGAAAGACCACGAAGCTGAAGTACGGCCACCGCGGCGGCAACCAGCCCGTGATCGACCTCAAAACCGGCCACACCTACATCACCAGCCAGAACCACGGCTACGCGGTGGTGTCCGAGAGCCTGCCCACGGGCGAGGTGCGCTTCGTCAACGCCAACGATCGCACCTGCGAGGGCGTGGACTACCCCGACTGGCGCTCGTTCAGCGTGCAGTTCCACCCCGAAGCCTGCGCCGGACCAAGGGATACGAGCGCGCTGTTCGATCGGTTCGTGAATCTGATGAAAGAGGGATTAGGGACTAGGGATTAGGGATTAGAAAATGCCGCTGCCGCGCGGTAGCCACTATTCCTATTCCCTATTCCCTAATCTCTAATCCCTCCCCTCTGTATTCAATCCCTATAACGAGAGGAAGCTGACGATATGCCTCTGAACACATCCATCAAGAAGGTCCTCATGATCGGCTCGGGGCCGATCGTGATCGGGCAGGCGGCGGAGTTCGACTACGCCGGGGCCCAGGCGTGCCGCGTGCTGAAGAAGGCGGGCGTGAACGTGGTGCTGGTGAACAGCAACCCGGCCACGATCATGACCGACAAGGCGCTGGCGGACGAGATCTACCTGGAGCCGCTGACGGAGCAGACCGTGAAGCGCATTATCGAGAAGGAGAAGCCCGACAGCATGCTGGCGGGGCTGGGCGGCCAGACGGGCCTGACGCTGGCCATGCAGCTGGACAAGGAGGGCTTCCTCGCCGCGCACGGCGTCAAACTGATCGGCACCAACGCCGAGGCCATCGACAAGGCGGAAGACCGCCAGCTGTTCAAGGATACGATGCAGTCGATCGGCGAGCCGGTCATCCCCTCCGACATCGCGGAGACGGTCGAGGCGGCGCTTGCGATCGCCGAGAGGATCGGCTATCCCGTCATCATCCGCCCGGCCTTCACGCTGGGCGGCACCGGCGGCGGCGTGGCCCGCAATGCCGATGAGATGAAGGACGCCGCGCGCACGGGCCTGGACGCCTCGCCCATCACGCAGATATTGGTGGAAAAGTACATCGCGGGCTGGAAGGAGATCGAGTTCGAGACCATGCGCGACGCCGCGGGCAACTGCATCGCCGTTTGCAGCATGGAGAACGTCGACCCCGTGGGCATCCACACCGGCGACAGCATCGTCGTAGCCCCGGCGCTGACGCTGGCGAACAAGGAATACCAGATGCTGCGCAGCGCGTCGCTGAACATCATCAACGCGCTGGGCATCGTGGGCGGCTGCAACTGCCAGTTCGCGCTGAACCCCGACAGCTTCGAGTACGCCGTGATCGAGGTCAACCCCCGCGTGAGCCGCTCGTCGGCCCTCGCCAGCAAGGCCACCGGCTATCCCATCGCCAAGGTGACCACCCAGATCGCGCTGGGCTACACGCTGGACGAGATCAAGAACGAGATCACCGGCAAGACCTGCGCCTGCTTCGAGCCCGCGGTGGACTACATCGTGGTGAAGTTCCCGAAGTGGCCGTTCGACAAGTTCTCCACCGCGTCCCGCCGACTGGGCACGCAGATGAAGGCCACCGGCGAGGTGATGAGCATCGCGCCGAGCTTCGAGATGGCGCTGATGAAGGCCGTGCGCGGCGCGGAGATCAAGCTGGACACGCTGAATAAGCCCACCAGCGATCCCCGCCCGGTATTGGAGCGCCTCGCCGACGGCGACGACAATCGCATCTTTACGGTGTTCGAGGCCATCCAGGCGGGCGTCTCCATCGACAAAATCTTTGAGATCACAAAAATAGACCGCTGGTTCCTCTATAAGATGAAGAACCTGGCGGACTTCGAGGCGCGCATCGCGGGCGGGCTCACCGACGAGGACTACTTCCTCGGCAAGCAGCTGGGCTACCCGGACGCGGCGCTCACGCGGCTCTCCGGGCGCGGGGACCTGCCGAAGGTCCACTCCACCTACAAGATGGTGGACACCTGCGGCGCGGAATTCGACGCCGAGACGCCCTACTTCTACGGCACGTTTGACCAGGTGTGCGATTCGCGCGGCTTCCCGCGCAGCGGCAAGCCCGTGATCGTCGTACTCGGCTCCGGCCCGATCCGCATCGGCCAGGGCATCGAGTTCGACTACTCGTCCGTCCACTGCGTCTGGACGCTGAAGCAGCTGGGCTACGACGTGGTGATCGTCAACAACAACCCGGAGACCGTGTCCACCGACTACGACACCGCTGACCGGCTGTACTTCGAGCCGCTGACCGACGAGGACGTCATGCGCATCATCGAAGTCGAGAAACCGGTGGGCGTGGTGGTGGCCTTCGGCGGGCAGACCGCCATCAAGCTGACCCAGGCGCTGGACAAGGCGGGCGTGACCATCCTCGGCACCAGTGCCGAGGGCATCGACATCGCCGAAGACCGCGAGCGCTTCGACGCGCTGCTGGAGCAGTTCGCCATCCGGCGGCCCCGCGGGCGCGGCGTGCACACGATGGACGAGGCGCATCAGGCCGCCGAAGCGCTGGGCTATCCGGTGCTGCTGCGGCCCAGCTACGTGATCGGCGGCCAGAACATGACCATCGCCCACGACGCGCGCGACGTGACCACCTACATGGACCGCATCCTCGCGGGCGGCATCGAAAACCCCGTGCTCGTCGACAAATACATGCCCGGCGTGGAGCTGGAGGTGGACGTGATCAGCGACGGCACGGACGTGCTGATCCCCGGCATCATGCAGCACGTGGAGCGCGCGGGCGTGCACTCGGGCGACTCCATCGCCGTCTATCCCCCATTCTCGCTCGATGACGCGATGATGGAAACCGTCGTCGAGAGCAGTGAAAAGCTGGCGCTGGCGCTGGGCACAAAGGGCCTGGTGAACATACAGTACCTGGTGTACCACGGCGAGCTGTACGTGATCGAGGTGAACCCGCGCGCCAGCCGCACCATCCCTTACATCAGCAAGGTGACGGGCGTGCCGATGGTGGATCTCGCCAGCCGCGTGATGATCGGGCAAAAGCTGAAGGACCTGGGCTTCGGCACGGGCCTGTACAAGACCCCGCCCTACTGGGCCGTGAAGGTGCCGGTGTTCTCATTTGAGAAGCTCACCGACGCCAACAGCTACCTCGGCCCCGAGATGAAGAGCACCGGCGAGGTGCTGGGCATCGGCAAGACGCTGTCGGAGGCGCTGTTCAAGGGCCTGGTCAGCGCGGGCATCAACCTGCCGCATCCGGGCGCGCCCACGGGCGTGCTGCTGAGCGTGGACGAGCACGACTATCCCGAGGTCGTGGACGTGGCGCGGCGCTTCAGCGACCTCGGCTGCGCCCTGTACGCCACCGAGGGCACCGCCCAGACCATTGCCACGCTGGGCATCCCCGTCGCCGCCATCCCCGGCATCCGCGAGAGCGACCACTGCTTCGAGCTGCTGGAGAGCGGCAAGATCAACTACATCATCTACACCGGCGCGCTGCTGGACAGCACGATGGAGGACTACATCGCCCTGCACCGCAAGGCGCTGCACCTGAACATCGCGTGCCTGACCTCGCTGGACACCGCGCGGGCGCTGGCGGACATCCTGCTCAGCCGCTACAGCCAACAGAACACGGAGCTGGTGGACATCAACCACATGCGCCAGGCCCACGAGAAGCTGCGCTTTGCCAAGATGCAGGCCGCGGGCAACGACTACGTGGTGATCGACAACCTCGACGGCGCGATCCAGTGCCCGGAGAGCCTGTGCGTGCGGCTGTGCGAGCAGCACTACGGCGTGGGCGCGGAGGGTATGACGCTGATCGAGAAGAGCGACTTGGCCGACGCGAAGATGCGCCAGTACAACCGCGACGGCACCGAGGGCGGCACCGGCGGCAACGCGCTGCGCTGCGTGGGCAAGTACCTGTACGACCGGGGGCTCGTGCACGCGCCGGACATCACCGTCGAGACCGCCGGGGGCGTCAAGAAGCTGCACCTGTACACGTCCTACGGGCGGGTGACCTCCGTGTCGGTGAACATGGGCCCGGCCTCGTTTAAGCCCCAGGACGTGCCCTGCACGCTGAGCGGGGAGAAAATCATCGACGTGCCCGCCAGGATCGGCGGCAAGACCTGGCGCGTCACCTGCGTGTCGATGGGCAACCCGCACTGCGTGGTGTTCACCGACCGGGTGGACGGGCTGGACCTGGACGAGATCGGCCCGGCGTTTGAAAACGCGCCGCTGTTCCCCGAGCGCGTGAACACCGAGTTCGTGCGCGTCGTGAACGCCACCACGCTGCGCATGCGCTGCTTCGAGCGCGGCAGCGGCGAGACGATGGCCTGCGGCACCGGCGCGTGCGCCGCCGCCGCGGCCGCCATCGAAAACGGCCTGTGCAAGCGCGGCTCCGAGATCACGGTACTGGTGCCCGGCGGAAAGCTCCTGGTGCACTACACCGAGGACGCCCTTATCCTCACCGGCAAGGTGGAGCAGGTGTTCGAGGCCGAGACGGAATATTGATCATCCGCCCAGGGAGGGGATGCTCTTGCCAGGTCCCTTGAGGCGTCGTCCGGCCATGACCTTCCCCTTGACCCACTTCCACGCCAGGCTGGCGCAGACGGGCAGGCCGAGGCCGACCACGAAGTAGGCGATCCACCACACCCCGCCCTGGTACAGCACGGGAAACGCCGCCACGAGGCAAAGGGGCTTGCGCTCGACCAGAACGCCCGCCAAGTTGACCAGTTTGAAGCTCAAGAAGTGCAGGATCACCACGCCCATGGTGTTCTGGCCGACGACCACCATGAGCTTCTTCAGCCAGGCGATCTTCTGGATGTAGTGGGCGAGCTCGTACAGGAATACCCAGCCCGCGGCAGAATTCAGGAGCAGGTAAGCCGGAGTCACGTAGCTGTTGCTGCCCAGTTCCAGATGCATGCGCGGGTTATTCCACAGCAGCACCGCAAACGCGACCGCAAAGAGGATCGCGTGCCATATCTCCGATCGCTCCCGGCTGTTGACGCGGAACCGCCTGAGCAGATAACCGCCGTGGAACAGGATGTAATAGGAGAACACTTTATCAAAGCCCGTCACCTGATTCCCCGTCAGGTAGCAGCGATAGCCCGTTGCCAGGAACACGATCGACAAGAACGTCTGGAGGAAGGCAGTGTCCTTGCACCTGAGCAGCTTGCGCAACAAATAATCTATCAGGACATAGGAGACGGACAGCTCAAAGAGCGTCACCAGGAACCAGAACGCCCCGCCCAGCTGGGTATTGGCTTCCATCCGCAGAGCCGCCAAAGCGGTGTTCAACATGGTGCGCCTTGACATGTGATCCATCAGGCCGATGTAGGGGCCGGAGGCATATTCGAGCAGCAGGGGATTGTCGGTGTACACATTGAGGCGAATAAAGACGTTGTGCAGCGCGGTGTAGATCGTCGTCCACAGCACATACGGAAACCACAGCGTCACGATGCGCCGCCAGAGGAAATGGCCCAATCCCCGCCAGCTTTCGGCGTTCTTTTCCTTGTAGCAATAGCCGGAGGCGATAAAGAAGATCGCCATGTGAAACAGGTATACGAAATTGGTAAACGGCGCGCCGCAATGGCCCGCGATCATGCACGCGATGCCCAGGCCCTTGATGATGTCCACCGAGACATCCCGCGCTTTCCCTTCAATTCCCGCCCGTTGCAACCGGTCTTCACTCCCGTCTCGCCCGTTATTAATTCCAATGCATTATAGCCGTAACCCCGCAGGGGTCGCAATCATGCGTTGGTTTATTTCACAGAAACTTTATGCTTCTTTTGTATTGACTTCCATCCCCTGCATCCGATAGAATACATCCATCCAAATCAACTCGACAGGAAGGATCACCTATGAAAAAGATAAACCTGAACGGCGCATGGACGCTGAACGTCGTATCCCAGAGCGGCGAAAGGGTCTTTGCCGATGTGCCCGCGACGGTGCCGGGCTCCGCGTATCACGACCTGCTCACGGCGGGCAGGATCGAGGACCCGTTCTGGCGCGACAACGAGAACGAGGCCCTCAAGCTGATGGAAAACGACTTCGCCTACACCCGGACCTTCGAGGTGCCCGAGGCGCTGCTGGCGTGCGACCGCGTGCTGCTGCGCTGCGAGGGCCTGGACACGCTGGCCGAGATCGCGATCAACGGCGTGCGCGTGGGCGACGCCGACAACATGTTCCGCACCTGGGAGTTCGACGCGAAGGCTGCGCTGCGCTCCGGCATGAACGAGATCGCCGTGCTGCTGCGCTCCCCGACGAAGTTCATCCGCGAGGCCTACGAGGCCGACCCCTGCGAAGGCTCCACCGACGCCATGCGGGGCTTCCCCCACCTGCGCAAGGCCGCCTGCATGTTCGGCTGGGATTGGGGCCCGAGGCTCCCCGACGCCGGCATCTGGCGGGACATCGCGCTGCTGGGCGTAAGGCGCGCCCGCATCGGCGGCGTGCGCATCCACCAGCGCCACGAGGGCGGCCGGGTGACGCTGGAAGTGGCCACCCACATCTCGCGCTTCGGCGGCGGCAGGATGCGCGTGGACGTCTCCGTCACCGCCCCCGACGGGCGCGTGTTCACCGGCGCGGGCAGCGAATGCGCGATCAAGATCGAGAATCCCTCGCTCTGGTGGCCCGCCGGCTACGGCGACCAGCCGCTGTATGGCGTGTCGGTCGCATTGACCTTGGACGGCGCGGAGCTGGACCGCTGGGAGGGGCGCGTCGGCCTGCGCACGCTGACCGTGAAGCGCCAGAAGGACGAGTGGGGCGAGAGCTTCTGCCACTGCATCAACGGCGTGTCGATCTTCGCAATGGGCGCGGACTACATCCCCGAGGACAACCTGCTGCCCCGCGTGACGCCCGAGCGCACCCGGCGGCTGCTGGAGGACGCGAAGGCCGCCCACATGAACGTCATCCGCGTCTGGGGCGGCGGTTACTACCCCGACGACTTCTTCTTCGACATCTGCGACGAGCTGGGCCTGCTGGTGTGGCAGGACTTCATGTTCGCCTGCGCCGCCTACCGGCTCACCGACGCCTTCGAGGCGAACCTGCGCGCCGAGTTCACGGACAACATCCGCCGCCTGCGCCACCACGCCAGCCTCGCGCTCTGGTGCGGCAACAACGAGATGGAGGGCTTCCTCGGCTCGGGCCTGTGGGTGACCGACAAGCGCCAGCAGGCGGACTACATCAAGCTGTTCGAGTACATCATCCCGCAGATCCTGAAGGCCGAGGACCCGGACACGTTCTACTGGCCCTCCAGCCCCTCCAGCGGCGGCAGCTTTGACAACCCGCTGAACCCGGACGTGGGCGACGTGCACTACTGGGACGTGTGGCACGGCATGAAGCCCTTTACGGACTACCGCAACCACCTGTTCCGCTACGTGTCGGAGTTCGGCTTCCAGTCGTTCCCCCCGATGGCCACCATCCGCCAGTTCACGCTGCCGGAGGACCTCAACGTGTTCTCCTACGTGATGGAGAAGCACCAGCGCAACGCCTCCGCCAACGGCAAGATCGCCGAGTACCTGTCGCAGATGTACCGGTATCCGGCCACGCTGGACGGCTTCGTGTACGCCTCGCAGCTGCTGCAGGCCCAGGCCATGCAGTACGGCGTGGAGCACTGGCGGCGCAACCGCGGACGCTGCATGGGCGCGCTGGTTTGGCAGCTGAACGACTGCTGGCCGGTGGTCAGCTGGGCCAGCGTCGACTACTACGGCCGCTGGAAGGCGCTGCACTACTACGAAAAGCGCTTCTTCGCGCCGGTACTGATCTCCTGTCACGAGGAAGGCGTGCTCTCGCAGGACACGAACGTGAACGCCGAGCCCTTCGAGCTGAAGAAGTCCGCGCGGCTGAACGTGTCCAATGAGACGATGGCGCCGTTTAAGGGCACGGCCCGCTGGTCGCTGCGCCGTCCCGACGCCACGGTCATCTCCGAGGGCAGCTTCGAGGTGGACGTGCCCGCGCTGTCGGCCGTGTGGCTCCCCGAGCAGGACTTCTCCCGCGAGGACACCTACGGCTGCTACTACGCCTACGCGCTCGAGGACGCGCAGGGCGACGAGGTGGGCAGCGGCACCGTGCTGTTCTGCCCGCCCAAGCACTTCCGCTTCGAGGACCCGAAGCTCTCCGCCTTCATCGAGGACGGCGAGATCGTGGTCGCCGCGCAGGCCTACGCCCGCAGCGTGGAGATCCAGTGCGGCGAGGACGTGCTGCTCGCCGACAACTTCTTCGACATGAACGCCGGCGTGAAGCGCGTAAAGGTGCTCCGCGGCAATCCCAGCCGCGCGAAGGCCTGGAGCGTGTACAGCATCGGGTGAGGGGTTGACAAGCAAGTCATTTCGTCCTATAATAATGACGAAGAGCGAACCACGCACGCGGTTGCTCCTCAACGATCAAGAAACCCCGGTTTTACCCAAAGCCTCCGTCACTTGCCAGAGTGGCGGTTGCTTTTTTTGCGCTCGTACACGATGATCGTGACGGTGTACCTTCCGATATGGAACGTAACTCGCATGGTCCTCACCTCCTTTCGGAGATGTAGGAGCAACCGCCCTGCGTTTGTATTCGCTCTTCGGCCCTTTCGGGCATCTTCATGTTACAGGATCAGCCTGTGCTTGTCAAGACAGACAGGCGGCGCTGTCGCGTATGCGACAGCGCCGCTCTCATGTCCTTACGAACTCAATTCAACCGGATCAGCGGCCGAACTGCACGTCGTTGTTGCCGGACTCGGTGGTCCACATCTCCAGCATGTTGATGGGATCGTTGAAGTCGGCGATCCAGCCGTTGCGGGCCACGTCGTAGTTGCCGGCCTTGCGGTCATCCAGGAACACGTTCCAGTCGCAGGTGCGGATGGTCATGGTGATGCCCACGGCCGCCAGGTCCTGCTGGATGCACTCGGCGATGGCGATGTGGCCGGAGGACTCGTTGGTCAGGTACTCGAAGCTGATCGGGGTCGCGTCGGACAGCATGCCGTCGTCGCCGAACTCAAAGCCGGCTTCCTTCAGCAGCTCGATCGCGCCGTCCACGTCCACCTCGTAGTCGTAGTAGCCCACGTTCTCCTCGTCGGGATAGGTGTAGGCGTCGTCGTTGGCCTTGAACACGCCGCCGTTGCCGTCGGCCATGCCCTCGGGGATGAAGGCGTTGGCGGGCTTCTGCTCGCACTGGCCCACGGTATCGATGATGTACTCGCGGTCGATCAGCTTGGACAGCGCCTTGCGCATCGCGGCAGCCTGCTCCACGGTCTTGCCGGCGAACAGGTCGCTCTTCACGTTGAAGCACACATAGTAGGTGCCCAGGTTGTCGATGATGTGGAACTCGGGGTTGTCCTTCAGGTTCTGGATCTCATCGGTGGGAACGGAGTCGATGAAGTCCACGTCGCCGGCCTGATAGGCGGCATAGATGGCGGTGTCGTCGGCGGAGAGCATGAACTCCAGCTTCTCCAGCTTCACGTTCTCGGCATCATAGTAGTTGGGGTTCTTGGTGTAGACCATGGACTCGTTGTGGGTCCACTCGGTCAGCGTGAAGGGACCGGAGGTCACGAAGCCGGCCTCGTTGGCCCAGGCGCCGGGATTCTCCTGCCAGCCCTCGACGGCCTCGACGGCCTGCTGGGGCACGGCGTAGAAGGCGGGGAACGCCATCAGGTCCAGCATGTAGGCGCAGGGCGCGTCCAGCTCGACGGTCAGGGTGGTGCCGTCCTCAGAGGCGGTCACGGCCAGATCGCTGGGATAGCCCTTGATGCCGTTGAACATGTAGCTGTAGTCCGCGGCGGTCT
>CADAQZ010000021.1 GCA_902790175.1 uncultured Eubacteriales bacterium
CCGAATTTCACCGCCAGCGGAGACGCTCCCTGGGCCGGGGACAGCGTCAAGCACGTCACGCTCTCCAACGGCGTCACGACGATCGGAGATAACGCGTTCACCGGCTGCACAAACCTGACGCAGGTCACGATCCCGCCCAGCGTGACATCGATTTCAGACAGCGCCTTCGATCCCTCTGCCATGCGGGGCAACTGCAAGGGACTCGTCATACAGAGCTGCAAATCCACGGGCATCATCAATTACGCCAAGCGGCTTCAGCTCAACTATACCGTCAACCACGGCCTGGCCGTTACAGACAAATCGGTAGACGCAACCTGTACGGCAACCGGTTTGACGCAGGGCAGCCATTGTTCCATCTGCAATGAAGTCATCGTCCAGCAGAACATCGTGCCCGCAACCGGCCACAAGCTGACCGCCACGGCGGCGAAGGCCGCCACCTGCTCGGCCACGGGCAACATCGCCTACTGGACGTGCGCCACCTGCAAAAAGTATTTCAGCGATAAAGACGGCAAGAACGAGATCACCCAGGCGCAGACCGTCGTCGCGAAGAACGCCAACAACCACGTCGGCGGAACGGAGATTCGCAACCAGAAGGCCGCCACCTGCAAGGAGACCGGCTACACGGGCGACACCTACTGCAAGGGCTGCGGCGCGAAGATCAAGAGCGGCACATCCATCGCGAAGCTGACCACCCACACCCCGAAGGCGGCGGTCAAGGAGAACGTCGTCAAGGAGACCTGCGGCAAGGCGGGCAGCTACGACAGCGTGGTCTACTGCTCCGTCTGCGGCGCCGAGCTGAGCCGCGAGCGCAAGACCGTCGCCGCCACCGGCAACCACACCTGGAGTGCGTGGACGACCACCCAGGCCGCGACGTGCACCAAAGCCGGTTCCAAGACGCGCAAGTGCGCCATTTGCACCGCGACCGAGGCCCAGTCCATCCCCGCCACCGGCCACACCTGGGGCGCGTGGCAGACCACCCAGGCCGCGACCTGCACCAAGGCAGGCGTCAAGACGCGCAAGTGCTTCAACTGCACCGCGACCGAGACCCAGTCCATCCCCGCCACGGGCGTTCACACCTGGGGCGCGTGGCAGACCACCCAGGCCGCGACCTGCACCAAAGCTGGCGTCAAGACGCGCAAGTGCAGCCAGTGTGATAAGACCGAGACCCAGTCCATCCCCGCCACCGGCCACACCCCCGTGACCGTAAGGGGCTACGGCGCGTCCTGCACGGGGAACGGCCTGACCGACGGGCAGAAGTGCTCCGCCTGCGGCGCGACGCTCGTCGCCCAGCAGGCGATCCCCGCCCACGGGCACTACATCATCGGCGTGAGCGGCTATCCTGCCACCTACACCTCCGAGGGCCTCACCGACGGCAGCTACTGCGGCAACTGCGGCGCGACGATCACGCCCCAGCAGGTCATCCCCCGCGTGTACATCCGGCAGGTCGGCCTTGCCAAGAAAAAGAGCAACGGCACCATCGAGATGTCCGTCGGCGAAAACCTGATGCTGGTGCCCCAGTTCGCCCAGGACGCGCAGGTCGCCGTGACCGGCTTCACATCCTCGAAGCCGAACCTCGCTTCCGTGGACGGCGGCGGCATCGTCACCGCGCACGCCGAGGGCAAGGTGAAGATCACCGTCGCGACCGGCAGCAAGAAGGTCAAGGCGACGCTCTCCATCAAGATCGTCGATCCCTACAAGCCCACCGCCGTGGGCATCGCGCAGGGCAAGGCCGTGACCATCTCCATGGGCCAGAGCATCCAGCTGGGCGCGAACCTCGCGCCCGCCAGCGCCCGCGCCACGCTCACGTGGTCGAGCAGCAAGCCGAATGTCGCCATCGTGGACGCAAACGGCGTCGTCATCCCGCAGGGCGAGGGCAAGGCGAGGATCACCGTCACGACGCACAACAAAAAGAAGGCGTCGGTCACCGTGACCGTCGTCGACCCGAACAAGCCCTCGGGCGTCTCCATCGCGCAGGGCAAGGCCGTGACGATCAAGATCGGCCAGTCCATCCACCTGGACGCCGTGCTCGCCCCCGCCTCGGCCCAAAGCGCGCTGACGTGGAAGAGCAGCAAGCCCGCCGTCGCCCTCGTGGACGGCGCCGGCAACGTCACCGCCGTGAAGAAGGGCAAGGCCAAGATCACCGTCATGACGTACAACAAGAAAAAAGCCACCATTGCGGTGAATGTGGTGGGATAAGGAAAGAAAAGAAGATCCTTTGCTCCGCTCAGGATGACAGGTCAGCGTTTGCGGCTGTGTTGTCATCCTGAGAGAAGCGAAGGATCTTTTTCTATGGGCAACGCCGCCTCTACGGGCTTGCGTCAGCCACTATTCCTACTCCCTACTCCCTCTTATTCCTTCTCCGCCAATATCTTCTTCGCGCTGGAGATGCGCACGCAGAGGGTGAAGATGTCCATGGCGTTTTGCAGATCGGGCAAGCTGGGGAAGGTCGGCGCGATGCGGATGTTGGAGTCGTTGGGGTCCTTGCCGTAGGGCCAGGTCGCACCGGCGGGGGTCATCTGCACGCCCGCCTTCTTGCAGCGCGCGACGATGTCCTTCGCGCAGCCGGGCAGCGAGTCGAACATGATGAAGTAGCCGCCCAGGGGCTTGGTCCAGGTGCCGATGTTCAGCTGGCCGAGGTCGCGCTCCAGCGTGTCCTCCACCGCCTCGAACTTCGGGCGGATGATATCGGCGTGCTTGCGCATGTGCTCCACCATGCCGTGAATGTCGCCGAAGAAGCGCACGTGGCGCAGCTGGTTCACCTTGTCGTAGCCGATGGTCTGGCGGCGCATGTGGTTCAGGAAGTCCTCCATGTTGTTGGGGCTGGTGGCCAGCGCCGCGATGCCGCTGCCCGGGAACGTGATCTTCGAGGTGGACGCGAACTTGTACACCATATCCGGATTGCCGGCGCGCTTGCACTCGGCCAGGATCTCGATCAGGTAGTCCTGCTGGTGGTCGTAGAGGTGGTGCATGCCGTAGGCGTTGTCCCAGAAGATGCGGAAGTCCGGCGCGGCGGGCTCCAGGCGCGCGAAGCGGCGCACGGTCTCGTCCGAATAGGAGATGCCCTGCGGGTTGGAGTACTTGGGCACGCACCAGATGCCCTTGATGGCCTCGTCCTCGGCCACCATCTTCTCGACGATGTCCATGTTCGGGCCGGTGGGCGTCATGGGCACGGGCAGCATCGTGATGCCGAAGTACTCGGTGATGGCGAAGTGGCGGTCGTAGCCGGGCACCGGGCACAGAAACTTGACCTCCGGCAGGCGGCACCAGGGGGTGTTGCCCATCACGCCGTGGGTCCAGCAGCGGCTGACGGTGTCGAACATCACGTTCAGCGAGGAGTTTCCGTAGATCATGATGTCCTTGGGGTTGTTCTCCATCATGTCGCCCAGCAGCTCGCGCGCCTCCTCGATGCCCGAAAGCTGGCCGTAGTTGCGGCAGTCGGTGCCGTCTTCGCAGGTCAGGTCGGAGCTGGAGTCCAGCACGTCCATCATCGCCATCGACAGGTCCAGCTGGTCCTTGCAGGGCACGCCGCGGCTCATGTTCAGGCTCATGCCCAGCGCTTGCAGCTTGCGGTATTCCGCCTTCAGCGCGTCCAGTTCCTCCTTCAGCTCGGCGGCGGACATTTCAATGTAGGGCTTCATGACGGGTCTCCTTTCATTTTTGCAGGAATAACGGCATTTTCATTCATTCATTGCCGGTCATCGCGTCATATAAACGCATCTTTACGATCAATTTGAATCGCAAAAACCTCAATCCTGCATTTACGTTACCACAACCCGTGTGAAAAAGCAAGGGCTATTTTGTGTATTTTCGGAGAAGAAGGAGGGGCACCGCAAAAGCCTTCGCCACAGAGCAATGCGTTCGGCTTTGCCAAAAGAAAAGATCCTTCGACTTCGCTGCCGCTCCGCTCAGGATGACAAACGACGCAATACGCTGTCATTCTGAGCGAATGCGCAGCCGAAGTCGAAGAATCTTTACCGTATCAAATTACTTTTGTACGGGTTTATCCTCTCAAAACTTCGTCGATCTCCCCCAGTTCCGCCTCCGACAGTGCCGGGAAGTCCAGCGCCTTCACGTTCTCGGCGATCTGCCCGGGGCGGCTCGCGCCGATCAGCGCGGAGGTCACCACGTCGCGCCGCAGCACCCACTGCAGCGCCATCTGCGCCAGCGTCTGCCCGCGGCGCTCGGCCACGGCGTTCAGCTTCGCGGCCTTCGCCACCTTCTCGGGCGTGATGGCGTCGGGCTTCAAATAGCGCGGGTCGTGGGCGGCGCGGGAGTCCGCGGGGATGCCGTTCAGGTACTTGCTGGTCAGCAGCCCGTTCGCCAGCGGCGCGAACGCGATGCAGCCCACGCCCTCGCGCGTGAGCACCGCGTCCAGCCCGTTCTCGATCGAGCGGTTGAACATCGAGTAGTTCGGCTGGTGGATCAGCATCGGCGTGCCCATTTCGCGCAGCGTGCGGATGGCTGTCTCGGCCTGCTCCGGGGCATAATAGTTCGAGATGCCCACGTACAGTGCCTTGCCGCTGCGCACGATCGAATCCAGCGCGCCCATGGTCTCCTCGATGGGCGTGTCCGGGTCGGGGCGGTGGTGGTAGAAGATGTCCACGTAGTCCAGGTGCATGCGCTTCAGGCTCTGGTCGAGGCTGGCGACGAGGTACTTGCGGCTGCCGTGGTCGCCGTAGGGGCCGGGCCACATGTCGTAGCCGGCCTTGGTGGAGATCACCAGCTCGTCGCGGTGGGTGTGCCAGTCGCGGTCCATGTGGACGCCGAAGTTGCGCTCCGCCTCGCCGTAGGGCGGGCCGTAGTTGTTGGCGAGGTCGAAGTGAGTGATGCCGCTGTCAAACGCCGTACGCAGCAGGCTCTGCTGCACGGAGAAGGGCGTGATGTCGCCGAAGTTGTGCCACAGGCCGAGGCTGATGGCAGGGAGCATCAGGCCGCTCTTGCCACAGCGGCGATAGGTCATGCGCTCGTAGCGCGTGTCGTCGGGTATGTACATGGATGTGCTCCTTTCCGGGGGGGATGGCATTATTATACACGCCCGCGGGAGGGATGGCAAGCAAAACCCGGTCGCGGCTGCGCCGCGACCGGGGACGTTCCTCAGCCCTGCTGGGAATACTTCTGCTTCACCTGGCTGATCTGCTGCTGGTCGGCCTGCTGGCTGGGATACCAGCCCTTCTGCGCCATCTTCTGATAGATGTCGCCCTGCATGCATAGGCTGTCGCTCAGCGCGCTGTCAAAAGCCTGCTGCACATTCTGGGTCGCGGACTCGATCGTGCCGTGCATATACAGGTCGCACGCGCCCTTCGTGGTCAGCAGGATGTTCTCCATGATCATCTGGTCGTTCATCGCGTTTCCCTCCTTACACCAGATTGTAGAACCGGCTGAAAAGCTCCTGATGCTTGGCCATCAGCTGGTTCACCGTGTTCTTCAGCTCCGGGTCGGTCAGCTGGCTCAGCGCCTGCTGGCACTGGCTCTTCAAAAACCGCTCGTGTCCCAGTGCGTCCTCGATATACTGCAACTCCTTGGGGCTCATGTCCCTCACCTCCTGTCTTCCCATGCTTCCCCGTTTTCGCGCGAAATATGCGCGCTTTTGGCCCTCTATTTCCCGTTGACGGAGCGTTAAAATCATGATACAATATAAACATACTTATAGGTAGACTAATATTCGAGGTGAGAAGCGTGACAATTGCGGATATGGTGAACATTTTGAACGCCAAGGTGCTGCGCGGGGCGGACAAGCTGGATACGCCCGTGTACACCGCCTGCTGCTCCGACCTGATGAGCGACGTGCTGGCCTTCGTCGACGAAAAGACCGTGCTGATCACGGGCCTGACCAACCCGCACGTCGTCCGGACGAGCGAAATGCTGGATCTGAAGTGCCTGGTGTTCGTCCGGGGCAAGATTCCCACCGAGGACATCCTCGACAACGCCGACGAGCAGGGCCTGGTGGTCATCACCTCCAAGCTGACGGCCTTCAGCGCCTGCGGCCTGCTCTACGACGCGGGCCTGCGGGGCGTGCCGGTGCCCACGGCCTGGGACGCGGAGGAATGACGATGGAGGAGTTGTTTCGCATCAGCTATCCCGTCGCCGCGGCGGACTACACCAGCGCCGGCAAGGCCAGCACCGACATCAAGCGCCGGCTGAAGCAGCTGGGCGTGGGCGGCGACGTGCTGCGCCGCGTGGCCGTCGCGTCCTATGAGGTGGAATTGAACCTGGTCATCCATTCGCTGGGCGGGGAACTGACCCTGACGGTGTTCCCGGACGCCGCCCAGCTGGTGTCCGCGGACGTCGGTCCCGGCATCCCGGATCTCGAAATGGCCATGCGCGAGGGCTACTCCACCGCCAACGACGAGGCGCGCTCGCTGGGCTTCGGCGCCGGCATGGGCCTGCCCAACATGAAGCGCAACGCCGACGAATTCTCGATCACCAGCGAGAAGGGCGTCGGCACCACCATCACCATGCTATTCCGGTTGCAATAATAGCGCGCCCGCGCTGGAAAGGTAACAGGACCATCGCTATGTACGAAAACACGCGCTACCATTCCGTCCGCCTGGACAAGGACCTGTGCAAGGGCTGTACCAACTGCCTGACCCACTGTCCCACCGCGGCCATCCGCGTGCGCGGCGGACGCGCGCACATCCTCGATAACCTGTGCATCGACTGCGGCGAATGCATCCGCATCTGCGACTATCACGCCAAGGTGGCCTACACCGACGTGATGGACAACATCAAGGCCTTCAAGTACGCCATCGCGCTGCCCGCGCCCTCGCTCTACGGCCAGTTCAGGGATCTGCCCCGGCCGGAGTACGTGCTCGAGGCGCTCAAGAAGATCGGCTTCGACGACGTGTTCGAGGTCGCCCGCGGCGCCGACATCGTCACGCGCGCGATCCGCGAGAAGATGAAGGATCCGAAGCTCCCCAAGCCGCTGATCTCCTCGGCCTGCCCCACCGTGGTCAGGCTGATCCAGGTGCGCTTTCCCGAGCTCATCGAAAACATCGTGGACATCCGCCAGCCCATGGAGGTCGCCGCCTCCGTCGCCCGCGCGGAGTTCTGCAAGAAGAAGGGCTGCAAGCCCGAGGACGTGGGCTGCTTCTTCATCACGCCGTGCCCGGCGAAGATGACCGCCATCCGCATGCCCATCGGCCAGAAGAAGTCGGAGCTGGACGGCGCGCTGTCCATGATGGAGATCTACGGGCTGCTCGTGCCCTACGTGAACGAGATGATCGAAAACCCCGACTACGAGCTCGCCACCGGCTACGGCGTCGGCTGGTGCACGTCCAACGGCGAGGCCTACGCGGTCTGCCCGGACAACAGCCTGTCCGTGGACGGCATCAACAACGTCATCCGCGTGCTGGAGGAGGTCGAGAACAACAAGCTGTCCGACCTGCTGTTCCTCGAGGGCAACGCCTGCGTGGGCGGCTGCGTGGGCGGCCCGCTGACGTTCGAGAACAGCTACGTGGCCAAGAACACCATCCGAAAGATGGTGCGCCGCATGCCGCCGGCCCACCCGGACCAGGCCGTGAAGAGCGCGCTGCTGAACAAGTACCCGATGAAGAACGACCTGCCCTTCGAGCCCAACCCCTCGGAGAAGCTGGACGACAACATGGTCGAGGCGCTGCGCAAGATGAACCAGATGAACGAGATCATCAAGCGCCTGCCGGGCTACGACTGCGGCTCCTGCGGCTCGCCCACCTGCGCCACCTTCGCAGAGGACATCGTGCGCGGCTACGCCACCGAGATGGACTGCGTGCACCTGCTGCGCGAGCGCCTGAAGGTCATGGCCGAGGACATGGTGGAGCTGGCCCAGTCGAAGCGCATATAGAAACGCCCACCATCAACTCCTCACTCCTAACTCCTCACTCAAACAGGAAGGAAGGTATCTGCCCATGAAAGTATCCGAACTGGCCGCCCTGATCGATGCCCGCAGCCTGACCGAGGGCCTCTCTGAAGACCGGGAGATCCTCTGCGGCTACGTGTGCGACCTCTTGAGCTGGGTCATGGCCCACGGCGAGGAGGGCATGGCCTGGGTCACCGTGCAGACCCACCTGAACGTCATCGCCGTGGCCGCGCTGGCGGAGATGGCCTGCGTGGTGCTGCCCGAGGGCATCACGATGGAGCAGGACGTGCTGGACAAGGCCATCGCCGAGGAGATGTGCGTACTCACGTCCCCGCTGACGGCCTATGAGATCTGCGGCCGCCTGGCAGCCCAGGGCATTCCCGCCCACGGCTGACAATGGAAAGGCTGTTCTGCGACCTGCACATCCACTCGTGCCTCTCCCCCTGCGGCAGCGACGACATGACGCCCGCCAACCTGTGCGGCATGGCGATGATCAAGGGCTTGAACATGATCGCGCTGACGGACCACAACTCCGCGCGCAACCTGCCCGCGGCGAAGGCCTGCTGCGACGCCTACGGGCTGCTGCTCGTCCCCGGCATGGAGATCACCACCCGCGAGGAGGTGCACCTGCTGGGCTACTTCCCCACGGTGCCCTGCGCGCTGGACTTCAGCGAGTTTCTGCGCGGGCACATGCCGAAAAAGAAGAACAAGCCCTCGTTCTTCGGCAACCAGCTGGTGATGGACGAGGATGACAACGTGATCGCCGAGGAGGACGAGCTGCTCATCGGCGCGTCCGATCTGTCGCTGAGCGCGCTGGTGAAGCTGGTGCGCGAGGCCGGGGGCGTGCCCGTGCCGGCCCACATCAACCGCGGCTCGAACGGGCTGCTGATCAATCTGGGCTTTGTGCCCCAGGACCTGGACCTGACGGCGGTCGAGGTCTGGCGCGATCTGCCCTGCCCCCACACGCCGCAGGAGGGCCGCGTGGTGCTGCACTCGTCCGACGCGCACTACCTGGGCGACATCCTGGAGGCGAAGGAGACCGTCGAGCTGCCCGAGCGCTCGGTGGAGGCCTTTTTGGACTACCTGCGCCGGGGCAAGCCGCCCGCCTGACTTACAAAAAATATGTAAACTCATTTACAAGTCATTTTGCGCATGTTATAATGGAGTGTAACGTTGTGAGCCCCGCTCATGAAGATTAAAAGGAGGTATTGACACCATCATGGATGACGAAAGGACGAAGTTTGCGGAGCTTGAAAAGCTCATCGCAGAGCACAAGGACCAGAAGGGCGCGTTGATGCCCGTTCTGCAGGGCGCGCAGGGCATTTTCGGCTGCGTGTCCGAGGACGTGCAGAAGGCCATCGCCGAGGGCCTGGGCGTCACTCTGGCCGAGGTGTACGGCGTTGCCACCTTCTACGCTCAGTTCTCCCTGCATCCCAAGGGAAAATACCTGATCAGCGTCTGTCTTGGCACTGCCTGCTACGTCAAGGGCAGCCAGAGCATCCTGGACAAGTTGAGCCAGGTGCTTGACATCCCGGTGGGCGGCACCACGCCGGATGGCAAGTTCACCCTTGAGGCGACCCGCTGCCTGGGCGCCTGCGGCCTCGCCCCGGTCATGATGATCAACGGCCAGGTCTACGGACGCCTGACGCCCGACGCCATTCCCGCCATCATCGACAAGTATAAGAACGACGACGGTGAGGTTGCGTGAAGGAGATCGCCCTGCACCTGCTGGACATCGTCCAGAACAGCGTGAAGGCCGGCGCGTCCCACGTGGACATCGGCTTTAGCCTCGACGGGAACGGAGCGCTGACGATGACCGTCCAAGACGACGGCTGCGGCATGTCGCAGGAATTCGTCGAGCGCGTGAGAAGCCCGTTCGTCACCACGCGAACCACCCGCAAGGTCGGGCTGGGGATCCCGCTGCTGATGCAAAACGCCATGCAGTCCGGCGGGCGCGTGGACATCAAGAGCCAGGAGGGCGTGGGCACGACCATCACGGCCGTGTTCCAGACCGGCTCGATCGACTGCCTGCCCCTGGGCGATCTGGCCTCCACGATGGCGACGATCATCATGGGCAGCCCCGACAGGCCGGAGTTCTCCCTGCGGTGCGCGTCCCCCTCGGGGGAGATGGACTTCTCCACCGAGCAGATCCGCGCCGTGATGGACGGCGTCTCGCTGGCGGAGCCGGCGGTGGTGCAGTGGATCCAGGAATCCCTACAAGAAGAGATTGAACCGATTTTAGGAGGAATCATGTCATGAAATCATTGGCAGAACTGGAAGCCATCCGCAAAGCGACGATTTCCAGAATCAACGTGCGTACTGAGGAAAAGGGCGAGACCACCCGCGTGGTCATCGGCATGGCCACCTGCGGCATCGCCGCGGGCGCGCGCCCGGTGATGCTGGCCTTCATGGATGAGATCCAGAAGCGCCAGCTGCCCCACGTGACCGTGTCCCAGACCGGCTGCGTCGGCATGTGCCGCCTCGAGCCCATGGTGGACGTCATCGTCCCGGGCAAGGAAAAGGTCACCTACGTTCACGTGAAGCCGGAGATGGTGCCGCGCATCGTGGCGGAGCACATCGTCAACGGCCGTCCCGTGCAGGAATACACCATTGGCGCAGCTGAAAACGCTTGATCGGAGGAATAGAGAGACATGGATATTTATCGCGCACACGTGCTCGTCTGCGGTGGTACGGGATGTTCGTCTTCCGGTTCCGCGACGCTGATCGAGCTGTTTGAACAGAAAATCGAGGAGTATGGCCTGGCGAAGGAAGTCAAGGTCATCCGCACCGGCTGCTTCGGCCTCTGCGAAGCCGGCCCCGTGGTCATCATCTATCCGGACGGCACCTTCTACAGCCGCGTGAAGCCCGAAAACGTCGAGGAGATCGTTTCCGAGCACCTGCTCAAGGGCCGCAAGGTGGAGCACCTGGTGTACACCGACCACGCCACCAAGGAGCAGAACGCCGAGAAGGCCCTGGAGGACATCAACTTCTACAAGCACCAGAAGCGCATCGCGCTGCGCAACTGCGGCGTGATCGACCCCGAGAACATCGACGAATACCTGGCCATGGACGGCTATCGCGCGCTGGAGAAGGCCCTGACCACCATGACGCGCGAGCAGGTCATCGACGAGGTGCTCAAGTCCGGCCTGCGCGGCCGCGGCGGCGCGGGCTTCCCCACCGGCATGAAGTGGAAGTTCGCCTACAACAGCGTCAACGACCAGAAGTACGTGGCCTGCAACGCCGACGAGGGCGACCCGGGCGCGTTCATGGACCGCTCCATCCTGGAGGGCGACCCGCACTCCGTGATCGAGGCCATGGCGATCGCCGGCTATGCCATCGGCGCCAGCGAGGGCTATATCTACGTCCGCGCCGAGTATCCCATCGCCGTCAAGCGCCTGCAGGTGGCCATCAAGCAGGCCGAGGAATACGGCCTGCTGGGCGACAACATCTTTGAAACCGGCTTCAACTTCCACCTGTTCATCCGCCTCGGCGCCGGCGCGTTCGTCTGCGGCGAGGAGACGGCCCTGATGCACTCCATCGAGGGCAAGCGCGGCGAGCCGACCACCCGTCCCCCGTTCCCGGCGGTGAAGGGCCTGTTCGAGAAGCCCACGATGCTCAACAACGTGGAGACCTACGCGAACGTCGCGCAGATCATCCTCCACGGCGCCGACTGGTACAACGCCATCGGCACCGAGAAGAGCAAGGGCACCAAGGTGTTCGCGCTGGGCGGCAAGATCAACAACACCGGCCTGGTCGAGGTCCCGATGGGCACCACGCTGCGCACCGTCATCTTCGACGTCGGCGGCGGCTGTCCCAACGGCAAGAAGTTCAAGGCCGTGCAGACCGGCGGTCCCTCCGGCGGCTGCCTGCCCGAGGCCCTGCTGGACACCCCCGTCGATTACGAGAACCTGATCGCGGCGGGCTCCATGATGGGCTCCGGCGGCATGATCGTCATGGACGAGGACAACTGCATGGTGGACATCGCCCGCTTCTATATGGACTTCATCGTCGATGAGTCCTGCGGCAAGTGCACGCCCTGCCGCGTGGGCACCAAGCGCATGCTGGAGATCCTGACCCGCATCGTCGAGGGCAAGGGCGAGGAAGGCGACATCGAGAAGCTGGAAGAGCTGGCGCAGACCATCAAGAACACCGCGCTGTGCGGCCTGGGCCAGACGGCGGCCAACCCCGTGCTGTCCACGCTGCGGTTCTTCCGCGACGAGTACGAGGCGCACATCAAGGAAAAGCGCTGCCCCGCCCATCACTGCAAGAACCTGCTGCAGTACGTCATCACCGACAAGTGCAAGGGCTGCACGGCCTGCGCGCGCGTGTGCCCCGCCGGCGCCATCACCGGCGAGATCAAGCAGCAGCACAGCATTGACCCGAAGAAGTGCCTGAAGTGCGGCGCGTGCATGGAGAAGTGCCGCTTCGGCGCCATCATCAAGAAATAATCGTGCGGAGGATTGAGCAATGGATAATATGATCACCCTGACGATTGACGGCATCGAAGTTCAGGCTCCCCAGGGTTCAACCGTTCTGGAGGCTGCTAGGCTTGCCGGCATTCGCATTCCCACACTTTGCTTCCTGAAGGGCATCAACGAGATCGGCGCTTGCCGCATGTGCGTGGTGGATTCCGGCGCGCGTTCGCTGCAGGCGGCCTGCGTGCTGCCCGCTGCCAACGGCATGAAGGTCAAGACCAACACGCCCGAGATTCGCGCCTATCGCAAGAACATCCTGGAGCTGCTGCTCTCCACGCACGAGAAGAAGTGCCTGAGCTGCGTGCGCAGCCAGAACTGCGAGCTGCAGGCGCTGTGTAAGGAGTTGGGCGTCGAGGACGGCGACAAGTTCGAGGGCTTCAAGGTCAACTACACCATCGACGACCTGTCCCCCTCCATCGTGCGCGACAACAACAAGTGCGTGCTGTGCCGCCGCTGCGTGGCCGTCTGTCAGAAGGTTCAGAACGTCGGCGTCATCGGCCCGGTGAACCGCGGCATGAAGACGGCGATCGAGAGCCCCTGGGAGATGCACCTGAGCGAGATGAGCTGCATCAACTGCGGCCAGTGCATCGTGAACTGCCCCGTCGGCGCGCTGTATGAGAAGGACGACACCAAGAAGGTCTGGGACCTGCTGCGCGACCCGTCCAAGCACGTGGTCGTCCAGCCCGCCCCCGCCGTTCGCGCCGCGCTGGGCGAGGAGTTCGGCCTGCCGATGGGCACGTCCGTGACCGGCAAGATGGCCAGCGCCCTCAAGCGCCTGGGCTTCGACAAGGTGTTCGACACCGACTTCGGCGCCGACCTGACCATCATGGAAGAGGCCAACGAGCTGGTGGAGCGCATCAAGAATGGTGGCGTGCTGCCGATGATCACCTCCTGCTCCCCCGGCTGGATCAAGTACTGCGAAACCTATCATCCGGACTTCCTGCCGAACCTGTCCAGCTGCAAGTCTCCCCATGAGATGCTGGGCGCGATGGTGAAGACCTACTACGCCGAGAAGGCCGGCATCGATCCCAAGGACATCGCGGTCGTCTCCGTCATGCCCTGCACGGCCAAGAAGTTCGAGGCCGCGCGCCCCGAGCTGGGCCACAACGGCCTGGCCGACGTGGACGTGGTCATCACCACCCGCGAGCTGGCCCGCATGATCAAGGAGGCCAACATTAACTTCAACCTCCTGCCCGACGGCGACTTTGACAGCCTGATGGGCGAGAGCACCGGCGCGGCCGTCATCTTCGGCGCGACCGGCGGCGTCATGGAGGCCGCGCTGCGCACCGCCTACGAGGTCATCACCGGCGAGAAGCTGGAGAACGTCGACTTCCACGACGTGCGCGGCATCGAGGGCATCAAGGAAGCCACCGTGAACATCGGCGGCACCGACGTGAACGTGGCCGTGGCCAACGGCACCGGCAACGCCACCAAGCTCCTGGAGCGCGTCAAGAACGGCGAGAAGAAGTACACCTTCCTCGAGGTCATGGCCTGCCCCGGCGGCTGCGTCAACGGCGGCGGCCAGCCCATCGTGTCGGCCGAGACCAAGATGGATGTGGACGTGCGCGTCGAGCGCGCGAAGGCGCTGTACGGCGAGGACGTCGCCAAGCCCCTGCGCAAGAGCCACGAGAACGCGGAGATCAAGCAGATCTACGCCGACTTCCTGGACAAGCCCGGCAGCCATTTGGCGCACGAACTGCTGCACACCACCTACCAGAAGCGCGAGAAGTACAGCAAGTAATCGCGCCAAAGTTAAAAGACGACCGGCTCCCATTTCGGGAGCCGGTTTGTTTTTTCGTTTATTCCATCGGGATCTGCGGCTTCTCGTCGTCTTCGATCATTTCGTAACCCACCCACACGTTCATGATGTTGCCGTCGAAGTTGTACCGCAGCAGCGCGCGGCCCTTGCGCCGGTCCAGCTTGATGATCTCGCCCTGGAAGTCGCCCATCGCGCCCTGCGCCAGCTTCACGCGGTCGCCCTCTTTGTAGGTCTTCATGATGCCGATGACGCCGTCGTGGGCGTAAAGCATCTGGGCGAAGCGCCAGTCGTCGCCCTCCAGCTGATACTGGGTCTCACGGCGGCCCAGGAAGCGCAGCAGGCCCTCCATCTGCCACATCTCGCGGAAGCGCGTGATCGGCTCCTCGGTGTACACGAACACGTAGCCGGGCAGGTAGTCCTTGATCTCCTCGTGGCAGGTCCCCTTGATCCACTTGCGCTGCACGATCTTCGGAGAGAAGGCGATGTAGCCGAACTTCTGCCGAATCGCCGTCGCCACCAGCGCGCTCTTGACGGTGTTGCAGAACAGACAGTAGGAATACATGGGCCCTCCTTCCCCGCGCCGCGCGCGATTCGTCGTACCATCCTATTTTACCGAATGCGCCCGACAATGTCAAATGGTTTCTGCCCGCCATCGCCCGACCGGCCGCCCAAAATAGTCTGTCCCCGCCGATTGAAGTGCCGACGAACCGCCGGCGCCCGGGCGGGGAACAGTGGGTTTTGGTTATTTATATAAACGAGAGTGGCGACCCCCGATGCTGCAATTATATATGCCATTCATGTACTCAGTATGAACGCAGCGCGGCAAATCCGGCTCATCCCCCGCTCAAACTTCTCTCTTTTGTGGAATTGTTTGTTACATTCCTCGGACGGCAGGGAATGGAGATTGACGGAGGGGTAAAAGTACGATATAATACATGTGTAGGATTGGGTAGTTATACGCATACCGGCCCGGCGGCGCGCCTGGAGCGATCCATGTCGAACGCCCGGCCGGCGAAAAACGAAATGGAGGATAGAGGCTTGGATAACAACGAAAGAAGGGACAACGGGCTGACCATCGACAAGGACGCCCAGATTCAGGTGCTGGTGAGCAACCCCGGCGGCGACGAGGACACCATCGACCTGGGCCGCGTGTTCCACACGATGAAGCTGCGCTGGCGCATCTATGCGTGGGTGCTGGTGCTGTGCATGGTCGTGGGCCTGTGCGCGCCGCTGGTGCTGTATCAGTTCACGCGGGAGCCGCTGAAGGTCTCCTCCGTGGTGACGCTGAAGTACGAGGTGCAGGACCCTGCCCTGACCGCCGCGGAGCTTGCAGCGCTGGGACCGAAGGACGAGATCCCGATGGTGCCGGTGGAGGACCTGACCGCGCCGAACGGCGTGACGCTGGAAAAGACGGAGGACGGCACGAAGGCCGTCAAGAAGAAGGAGCTGGACCTGACCCAGATCACATCCTCCTACGTGCTGTCGAGCGCACTGGAGGGGATGGAGCTGTCCCAACCGTTGCAGATCGGCGCGCTTCGCAGCAACATCGGCATCGAGCGCATCCTTTCCGAGGAGAGCCGGAGGCAGCAGGAAGTGGCCGCCAGCATGGTGGAGGAGAAGAACTCCGGCGCCTATCAGCTGGTGCAGGACCTGCAGCTGCAGTACGAGAACACGTTCGTGGTCTCGCTGACGAACGGCTTCAGCAACGGCGACGAGGATAAGAACAAGATCGAGCTGACGGACGCGGAGCTTCGCCAGCTGCTGGACCGCATCCTCACGGCCTACAATGATTACCTGGTGGAGACCTACGCGGACACCAAGCTGCCCGACGACGAGATCTCCGTCATCGATGTGAACGACACCGACATCCTGGAGAGCCTGGACCAGCTGCGCGCCGCCCTGCGGAACCTGTACGAATACTGCGACGCGAAGTCCGGCTCCGTCAAGGCCTACCGCTCCTGGCGGACGGGCCGCTCGCTGGTGGACTGGATGGAGACGCTGGAGACGGTGCAGGAGGTCAACGTGGAATACCTGTATTCCTACGTCTATACCAACAGCATCGTCAAGGACAAGAACACGATGGTCACCAACTACCAGTACCAGCTGCGCGACGCGCAGACCCAGCTGGACGTGATCAACGAGAACATCGCGACGACCCAGTCCATCCTCGACACCTACAAGAACGACGAGATCTACGTGTCGATGGAGGAGAGCGACGCGACGAAGTCGACGAAGACGACGACGGACTACTACAACGAGTTGATCCTCCAGCAGTCCGAGAACTACGCCCAGGCGATGGAGCTCGAGGCGAAGATCGTGGACCTGCAGGACAAGATCAACAGCCTGGGTGCCGTGACCACCTGGTCCGCCTACGAGGCCGAGAAGTCGAGCATCGAGGAGGCCGGCAACGAGCTGCAGACCGCCATCGACGCCTCCCTCGCGGTGTACAACTCGATCCGCGCGCACATGGAGGAGCTGATGGAGCAGCCGCTGTACACGACCTACGCGGCCCACAGCGCGGCGCTCGGCAAGTCCGACAACTTCCTGAAGGCCTCGATGAAGAACATGATCATCGGGCTGGTCGCCGGCGCGGTGATCGGCTGCGGCCTGTGGTTCCTGAGCGGCCTCGCGCCGGAGTTCTCGCACAAGCGGGAGGACGAAAAGGAGAAGAAGGCCCAGGACAGGGATGCAAAGGGCACGGGAAAGGAGGCGGCTGAACAATGAAGCGGACGAAGCGGAACGGCCAGACCCATTGGCTGAGGAACACGATCATCGTGCTGCTGGTTTGCGGCCTCGCGGGGCTGATCCTGGCGGCGGTGCAGTTCAACCTCCATCCCGACCGCACCAGCGCGTCGGCGTCGCTGCAGTTCAGCTTTGACGGCGCCGCGGAGGGCAACGGTCCCAACGGCAACCCGTTCAACGTGGCCTCGCTGAGCTCCGACGAGGTGCTGGAAGCCGCGCTGAAGGCCTCTGGAATGAGCGACAAATACACCGCGGACCAGCTGCGCCAGAACCTGGTCGTGGCCGGCAGCTATCCGGAAAACCTCGTGGAGCAGGTGATGAGCTACGAATCGCTGATGAGCTTCACGACGAATCGCGAGCTGACGGTGACCGAGTTCCACCCCACGCTGTTCAGCGTGACGCTCTACAACGACTTCGACAAGAATATCTCCAAGGCGGACCTCGAGAGCCTGCTCGCCAATATCCTCACCGCGTTCCGCGCGTACTTCTCCGACAACTACGCGCTGGACCTGAACTGGGAGGACGACACCATCTACGACCTCGAGAAGTACGACTACCCGCAGCAGCTGGAGGTCATGCAGGAGGTCATGACGCAGCAGGCGCGCTACGCGCAGGAGATGTATGAGGTGCAGCCCACGTTCCGCGTGGACGGGCAGGGCTTCAACGACATCTACGTGCGCATGAACAACCTGATTGACAGCGACATCGCCCGGCTGAACGCCAGCATCACGATCAACGCCCTGACGCGCAACACCGCCAGGCTGATGACGCAGTACCAGTTCGAGGTCCGGGACCTGACGAACCAGCTGGACAAGAAGAACGAGCAGCTGGACCGCCTGGACAAGCTGATCGAATCCTACGACAAGAACGAGATCATCTACCTGAGCACCTCGGATTCGCTGACGAAGATCGACGGCAACTCGTCGGAGACCTACGACATGCTGGTGAAGGCGCGCAAGCAGGTCTCAGACGACATCACCGAGATCAACTCGAAGATCACGACGTACCAGCTCAAGCTGGCTGACCTGATGAAGCAGAGCGAGCAGAAGACCGCGACCGCCGCGAAGCCCTCCACAGAACAGGCGCAGGACGGCGAGCAGACCGAGACCATGGCCGTGGAGGAGATCCAAGAGCTGACGGACGAGGAGATCGCCGCGGCGGCGGAGGCCGCTGAGGAGGCCGCCAAGCGCCAGATCGCCGCGCTGGACAAGGGCATCGCCGCGCTGGTCGAAAAGCGCGCCGCCGTGACGGAGAGCTTCCAGGCGCTGCTCAAGGCCTACGAGCAGCAGCAGATCAACGAGCAGATGGTGAGCGCGTTTGGCTACCACTACAACGCGCCCAAGCTGCTGTCGGGAGCCTTCATCAAGCGCGTCATCAAGACCGCCGGCCCGATCTGCGCGATCGGATTCATCGTCTGCATGATCCTGCTCATCCGCAGCCGCAGGAAGGAAAAGGAATAAAGCAAAACCCCCGTACAACCCCATAACAAATCCGGCCCCTTGTCTCGCGTATGCGGGGCAAGGGGCCGTTCTGGAGCTTTGCTCCTGTTTCCGTCTTAGAAGCGGGAATTGCCGCTCATCTGGCGCTCCTGGGCCTCGATCATCTTCTTGACCATGTTGCCGCCGATGTGGCCGGCGTCCTTGGCGGAGATGTTGCCGTTGTAGCCCTGGTTCAGGGTGATGCCCAGCTCGTTGGCCACCTCGTGCTTCATGTTGCGCATGGCCTCGCGCGCCTCGGGAACGTTGATCTGGTTGCTGTTGGAATAGTTCGCCATGTGAAAGACTCCTTTCAAATTCATTTTCGACTTTCCGGCGCTCACCGTTCAGTCTGACACTATTTTGACCCGCGCCCCGCGATTTACACTGGAAAATGCCGACTGTCAGCCGTTTCAAAAAATGGCAAGGATTGTCGAAATGTTGACGCGAAGGCGTTGGCGCGCAAAAAAGCGCGCAAAAAGGCGGCCGGAGCGTTCCGGTCGCCTTTTTGCTGATTTTTCTTGTCAGTTCAGCGGGTCCACGCGACGCATCAGCAGCGCGAAGTCGCCGGCCTCGCCGGCGGTGAGCGTGATCAGCAGGTTGTCGTCCTCCAGCAGCTGGGCGGTGAGGCTGTCGAACATGCCGCCCTCGTCTTCCGCGCCAGTGAAGCGCAGCTCGCCGTCTTCGTAGGCCGTCCGGGCGGACAGGCCGCTGAACACGTAGCCGTTGAGGGCGATGGTGTCGCCCTCGATGGCGGCGGTGATCTGCTGGCCGAACAGCGACGTGTCGTAGAACTTGCCGTTCACGCCGATCTTCGTCGCGGTCCAGTTGCCGAGGAACAGCTCCTGCTCGGCCTCGACGGGCGCGGCGGGCTCGAACGCCTCGACCTCCTCCCGCTCGCGGCCCAACACCATGCTGCCGCCGTCCATGTCGGCGGTCAGGGTGTCGTCCTCGCGGAGGGCGAAGTCCTTGGTCTCGGCGCCGATGGTCACGATGATGCGCTCGCCTTCCACGTCCCAGCTGCCTTTGCCGCCCTTGCGTGTCTCGCCGTAGTCGACGGTAGCCGCGCCGCCCTTGTCCAGCGTCAGGGTCATCTCGACGCCGAACATCTCCGGCGCATAGCTGGCGCCCTCCATCACCACCGCGTTCAGGTACCAGGTGTCCGTCACCTCCGCGATCAGCGCCTGGCGGGCCACCTCCACCGGGTCCGGCGTGGGCGTCGGCGAAGGCGTGGGCGTCGGCGAGGGGGTCGGTTCCGGCGTGGGCTCCATCGTCGGCTCCGGCGTGGGCTCAGGCGTCGGCGTGGGCACGGGCGTCGGCGAAGGCGTAATGTTGAAGATCATCTCCTGCACCGTCAGCGGGCGCACCTTGTCCTTCTTTGCCGTCTCCTCCGCGGCAGCACAGAGGGTAAACAGCATCGCCAGCGCCAACAGCGCGGCCAACCGCTTTTTCATCAGACATTCCTCCTCGATCGCGGGCGACGGGCCCGCGCGCCGAGTGGCGCGAATTTCTCCATGTATATTTAAGCAGATTTTGCGCGCATAGTCAAGCATTTTCGCACATAAAAACGCGCCGCGCGGGAAAACCCGCGCGGCGTCTGTACGGAATGGGGTCGACTGCATTACGCGGCGGGCGCCTCCTCGGCAGCCTCGGCGCGGTTCATGTAGAAGGTGAACGCGCCCTGATCGCCGGCGTCCAGGTCCAGCGCCAGCATGCCGTCCTCCAGCAGCGTGGCGGTGATGCCCATGCTGACGCCGCTCTCCTCGTCGGTGCCGGAGAAGGCCAGCTTGCCGTCGGCGAACTCCAGCGGCATGGTCGTGTTGCTGAACAGGAAGCCGTCCAGCGTGATGGTGGTGCCCTCGATGGTGGCGGTCACGTCAGCCCCGAGGATGGACACGGGATAGAACTTGCCCTCCAGGCCGATGCGGTCGGCCTTCCAGGTGCCCGCGAAGTCCGCTTCTTCGGCCTGCACCGGCGCGGCGGGCGTGAAGGTGTCCGCCACGGGCTCTTCCTGCGAGAAGACCATGGTCATGCCGTCCTGCTCGGCGGTCAGCTTGCCGTCCGCCAGCGTGAACTCAGCCGGGGAATCGTTGATGTCGACGGTCACCTTGTCGCCTTCCATCTTCCAGGTGCCCTCGGACGGTTCGTCCTCGTCGGACGCGGTCGCCACGACGCTGCCGTCGTCCTTCAGCTCCATCGTCATCGACATGCCGAAATCTGAGGGATTGAACGCCATGCCCTCCGACTCGATCGAGACCAGATACCACGTGCCCGTCACGTTGGCGGCCTCAGCCACCGCCATCGCGGTCAGCAGCATCGACAGAATCACCAGTGCCGCAAATGCCTTCTTCATTGTGTTTTCCTCCTGTTGTCGGGTTTTACCCGTGATTCAAGACAGCCTCCGCTGCTCTGTGCGCATAAGCTGCTCTGCTACCATTATAACATATTTTACATAATTGGTAAAGTAATTTGATTGAATTCGTGGCGGATGACAAAGATTGAGGAGAGGGGCGGGGCTGTGGCGGCAGATTCCCGCCGCTACGGGGGGAAAGATCCTTCGACTGCGCCGCTTCGCGGCTCCGCTCAGGATGACAGGTCAGCGGTTGCCGCAACGCCGCCCCCACAACCCTTCCGGCCCTGACGGGCCACCTCCCCTTGCACAGGGGAGGCTTTTGGGTGTGCGGCAGCCACCATCGACACTCTCCAACTCCTCACTCCTAACTCCTCACTCCTAACTCAGTTGACCGCCACGTCGCGCAGCTTGTCCGCGAAGCGCTCCTTCGCCAGGACAATCACGGCGCGGGCGTCGGGTTCCTCTGGGTCGGCCATCAGGAATCTGGCCTCGTCGTGGGTCAGCTTCAGCATCTGGGCGTCGCCCGCCAGCGCGCCGATACCCGCCGTGAGCGTGCCGGACTGGCGCGTGCCGAACAGCTCGCCCGGGCCGCGCAGCTCCATGTCCTTCTGGGCGATCTTGAAGCCGTCGTTGGTGGAACAGAGGTATTTGAGCCGCGGGTTCGGCTCGGCCATCAAGAAGCACCAGGATTCCTCCGTGCCGCGCCCCACGCGCCCGCGCAGCTGGTGCAGCTGGGCCAGGCCGAAGCGCTCGGCGTTCTCGATCACCATCACCGTGGCGTTGGGCACGTTCACGCCCACCTCGATCACCGTGGTGGACACCAGTATGTCCGCCTCGCCCGCGCGGAAGCGCTCCAGCGCCGCATCCTTGTCGGCGCTCTTCATGCGCCCGTGCACCAGCTCGATGCGCAGTTCCGGCAGCTTGCCGGTGCGCAGGTCCTCGTAGACGGCCTCTGCGGGCAGCGCCTCCACCGCCTCGGATTCCTCCACCAGCGGGCAGACGAAGTAAGCCTGCCGCCCCTTCGCCACCTCGCGGCGCAGGAACTCGTAGAGCCCGGGCCGCTTCGCCTCAGGCACGATCCGCGTCGAAACCGGCGTGCGCCCCGGGGGCAGCTCGTCCACGATGGAGATGTCCAGATCGCCGTAGAGGATCAGCGACAGCGTGCGCGGGATGGGCGTGGCGGACATGACGAGCACGTTCGGCGCGTCGCCCTTCTCTGAAAGCAGCGTGCGCTGGCGCACGCCAAAGCGGTGCTGCTCGTCGGTCACGACCAGGCCGAGTTTTTTGTATTCCACGCCCTCGGTGATCAGCGCGTGGGTGCCGATGACGCAGTCCCACTCCCCCGCCGCGATGGCCTCGTGGGCCAGCCGGTGCTGCTTTTGCGTGAGGCTCCCCACCAGCAGGCCCACGCGGATGCCCATCGGCGCGAGCAGCTTCTGCGCCGCGTCGAAGTGCTGGCGGGCCAGCACCTCGGTGGGGGCCATCAGCGCCGACTGCCAGCCGCCCGCGTGCGCCAGCGCGATGGCAGCGAACGCGATGGCCGTCTTGCCGCTGCCCACGTCGCCCTGCACCATGCGCGCCATCGCGCGCTCGGAGCGCAGGTCCGCCGCCACCTCGCCGAGCACGCGCCGCTGGGCGTTCGTCGGCGCAAAGGGCAGCGCGTCCCAGAACGCCTCCAGCCGGGCGTCGTCGAAGTCGATTTGCACGCCCTGCCGCCCGGCGCTGCGAAACAACCGCAGCGAAATCTGGTACAGCAGCAGCTCCTCGAACGCGATGCGCCGCCGCGCCGCCTCCAGCGCCTCGCGGCTGTCCGGGAAGTGGGCATTGCGCATGGCGAAGTTGCGCTCGCACAGCCCGTAGCGGCGGCGCAGCGCCTCCGGCAGCTCGTCCGGCCACTGGCCCTCGCACAGCTTCAGCGCCGCCTCCACGCTCTGCCTGAGCGCCTTGGGCGGGATGCCGGGGATATTGCGGTAGACGGGGATCAGGCCCTGCGCGGCCTCGACGGTGGGGCTGACGAGCGTCACGTAGCCCTGCTTGTGCTCGGCCTTGCCGTAGAGCAGCAGCTCCCGCCCGGGCGTCATCTGCTTTTTCAGCCACGGCTGGTTGTACCACAGCACGGGCAGGGTTTCGGTGCCGTCGGTGACGTACAGCTTCGTGATCAAAAGCCGCCGCGCCCGGCGCTCCATGACCTCCCCCGCCACGCGCACGCGCACCGCCGCCACATCCCCGGCCTTCAATTCGCACAGCGGCACGGTCTGCGTCAGGTCGCGGTACTCGCGCGGCAAGAACATCACCAATTCGCGCACGGTGCGGATGCCCGCCGCCTCGAACGACTTGAGCCGCGCCGGGCCGATGCCCTTGATCTGGGAGAGGGATATATCCATATTACAGTTCCTTTCGCATGTACCGCTCGCCGTCCGCCGCGTAGCCGTGCTTGGGGTAGAAGGCGTAGGATTCAAACCACTGTTCGCGGGGTTCGCCGAGGTGCACGCGCGCGACGCGCACGCCCGCCGCGCGCATGGCGGCCTCGGCGGTCTGAAGCAGCGCCGAGCCGACGCCGCGGCGCTTGAGCGACGGCTTCACGAACAGGCGGTGCAAAAACGCCTCGTCCGTGCCGGGGACGCGGCTGTAGCCGGCGCAGCCGACCACGCGGTCGTTTTCGTCCAGCGCCAGCCAGAAGCCGTCGCCCTTGTCCAGGTAATTGGCGCGCACATCCAGCAGGTCCGGGTTCAGACGCGGCACGCGCCCGAGCGCGTCCTTCGCCGCGAGCACCACGAAGATCATGTCGTCGCGGAATTTATCGTCATAAGGTATGATTCTCATGTTTCGTCCGCCTCATATACGATCCCCCGCTCCTTCCTGGCGGACTCGATGATGTCCGCAACGCGGATCGCATCGGCCCAGGGGTAGTCGGGGCACTGGGTGAGGCCGCGGCGCAAACAGTCCTGCACGGCGCGGATCTCGAACTGGAAGCCGGTGGCCGGATAGGGCTCCGAGAAGCGCTCGACGGCGCCGTCGCCGGTGGTGAGCGTCGCGTCGGTGGGGTCCCAGAACTGCGGGCCGACGCGGATCGCGCCCTTCTCGCCCACGATCTCGGTCTCCCAGTCGGCATCCTGGTTGAACGCGCCGCCAAGGAACGCCGTCTGCCCGTCGCCATAGTCCAGCAGCAGCCGGAAGGCTTGGTCCACCTCGCCGTTGAAGTCCATCGCGCCGAACGCGCGGACGGGCGGCTTCTGAAAGGCCAGGTCGGCCATGGCGACGGAGTATATGCCCACGTCGCGCAGGGCCCCGCCCGCGTGCGCGATGCCGGCCTTCCACCACTGCCAGTCGTCCGGGTTCGCGCGCATCTCGAAAAATGCCCGCACCGTCAGGGGCCGTCCGATACGACCCTCCGCGATCCAGGCCCGGGCCCTGCGCACCGCGGGGAAGCAGCGCGTCCACATGCCCTCCATCAGGAAAAGACTCTTCTCCCGCGCCAGCGCCAGCACCGCGTCCAGCTGCCGCCGGTTGTCCACCATGGGCTTCTCGCTGAGCACATTCACGCCCGCGTTCAGCGCCGCGACGATGGCGGCATAGTGGCAGTCGTTGGGCGTGGCGATGTAGAGCACGTCGGGCTTCACGGCCGCGAGCATGGCGTCGAGGTCGGTGTAGACCGCCTCGCCGCCGTACTTATCAGCGAACGCCCGGCCCTTTGTCGCGTCGCGGCTGACCACGGCGGCAAGGCGCGCATCGTCCACCTCGCCCATGCCATGCGCGAAGCGGTTGGCGATGTAGCCCGTGCCGACGATCGCCCAGCGGAAGGTCTTGGGTGTGCTCATATACTTCATCCTTTCGGTTCGCGTGGCGTTTTCGGTATGAACAGATCCTTCGCTCCGCTCAGGATGACAGGCGATGCTTCGCTGTCGTCCTGCGCAGAGCGAAGGATCCGATGCTGATGTATTGTTGGAGAGGGGGAGACGAAGAACCCCACCGGCGCTGCGCGCCACCTCCCCACTGCGGTGGGGAGGCTTTGGGGCGGGCACAGGGGCGGACTTTCCGCCGCAACGCCGCCCCTACTATTCCTACTCCCTACTCCCTAATCTCACTCCACCGCAATCAGGTAGTAGTACAGCGGCTGGCCGCCGGGCTGCAGCTCCACGTCGCAGTCGGTGTACTGCTCGGCCAGCTTGTCGCGCAGGGCCTCGGCGTCGGCCTCGTCGATGTCCGCGCCGTAGTAGATCGTGATCAGCGCGGAATCCTCGTTGACCATCTTCTCGGTCACGTCCACGCCCACCTGGGTCACGTCGCTGCCCAGCACGCTGAGCTTGTTGTCGATCATGCCCATGATGTCGCCCTCGTGGATCTCCTGGCCGTCGTAGTTGGTGTCGCGCACGGCGTAGGTGATGGACGCGGTGTGCACGGCCTCGGCGGCCTCGGTCATGGCGGCCTCGTTCTCCTCGGCGGACACGGCGGGGTCAAACGCCAGCGCGGCTGAGATGCCCATCGGCACCGACTTCGTGGGCAGCACGATCACCTTGCGGTCGGTCAGGCGGCTGGCCTGCTGGGCCGCGAGGATGATGTTGGTGTTGTTGGGCAGTATGATGACGGTCTTGGCGTTGGTGGCGTCGGCGGCCTTGGCCAGGTCCTCGATGCTGGGGTTCATGGTCTGCCCGCCATCCACGATCTGATCCACGTTCAGGTTGCGGAAGATCTCCGTCAGGCCCTCGCCCAGCGCCACGGCCACGATGCCGTAGTCCTTCTGCTCGGCGGCCTTCTTGGCAGCCTCCTCGGCCTGCTTGGCCTCGCGCTCGCGGCGCTCCTCCATCATGTTGTCGATCTTGATCGAATCCAGCTCGCCCAGCTCCAGCGCGTATTGCAGGGCCTTGCCGGGCTCGTTGGTGTGCACGTGCACCTTGACCACGTTCATGTCGGAGATGACCAGCACGCAGTCGCCCATGCGCTCCAGGCGGCGGCGCAGGCGCACCACGTCGCTGTCGCGCATGTCCGGGCGCGGGTGGCTGACGATGAACTCGGTGCAATAGCCGAAGGTGATCTCGCCGATGGCGTCGTGGTCGTCCACGAACTCGCCGGGCATGCCGATGCCCTCGGGCTTCTCCTGATCGATGGCGTCCACCGGCTCGCCGGTCAGCGAGGCGTACATGCCGCGCAGGATCACCATCAGGCCCATGCCGCCGCTGTCCACGACGCCGGCCTGCTTCAAGACCGGCAGCATCTCCGGCGTGCGCTTCAATATCGCGTCGCCCACCGAGAGCACCAGCTTGAACAGCTCCACCACGTCGTGCTGCTTGTCGCGGGCCTCCTCGGCCTCCTCGGCGATGACGCGGATGACGGTGAGGATCGTGCCCTCCTTGGGCTTCATCACGGCCTTGTAGGCGGTGTTTGCGCCGGAGCGCAGCGCCGTCGCCAGCAGCGGGCCGTCGATGTCCTCATGGCCCGCCAGGGCCTTGGAGAAGCCGCGCAGGATCTGGCTCAATATGACGCCGGAATTGCCTCGCGCGCCCTTCAACGCGCCGCGCGCGGCCGCGCCGGCCACGTCCGCCACGCTGGAATAGGGCTTTGAGTTGATCTCCTTGATCGCGGACGTGATGGTCTGCGACATGTTTGTGCCCGTGTCGCCGTCCGGCACGGGGAACACGTTGAGCGCATCCACGGTCTCCCGGTTGTTTACCAGCAGCGCCGCCCCGGAGGAGAACATCTCCTTGAGCAGCATGCCGTCTATTCTCTTCCCTGCCATGTTAACCTCCACAAGCATCCCTGCGCATCAGACGCGGATGTCTTCGACGCAGACGTTCACGCGCCCCACGGGCACGCCGGTGAGATGCTCTACCTTGTATTTCACGGTTTCAATGATGGCCGCGGCCACGGCGCTGATCGAAATGCCGTATTCCACGATGATGAACAGGTCGATGTCCACCTTGTCGCCGGAGGAGCGCACCTTCACGCCGCGCCCCAGGTTTTCCTTGCCCATCATCTGCACCAGTCCGTCGGTGCCGCGCTTGGAGGCCATGCCCACAATGCCGTAGCAGTCCAGCGCCGCGTAGCCAGCGACGCGCACGATCACGTCGTCGTTCACGGTGACGACGCCCAGTTCGGTATTGTACTTGCAATCCACGAATCCAAACCTCCTTATACCGGGGCTCGCGCCCTCCCCAATGGGAGCCGGGCGCGCACACACAGCCAATCATAGTCTTGCCAACTACAGTATACCTTTTTTCCGTCAAATATGCAAGCGCAACGCCCGCCCCACCCGCGTCAATTGAGCGATTTTTTACAAATTGTCGGTAAAAGTTTGCTTGTTGCAGAAGTTTTACACGTCCAGCCCTTGCGTTTTGGCCAAAGAGATGGTATAATTTCAATGTTTTGATGTGGACATATCCTTGAAGGAGGTGTGATAGAGTATGGGAAAGTTTTGTGAGATCTGCGGCAAGGGCGTGGTGTACGGCAACAACGTGAGCCATTCCAACCGCAAGACGCGCCGCACCGCAGCGCATGTCCGTGTGCACCCGCTGCCTGCGCAGCAAGAAGGTTGAGCGCGCCCTGTAAGGAGCGCCCGCCGCTGAAAGAAAGCAAAGCCCACAGCGCAAAAAAGCGCCGTGGGCTTTTGTCATGCCCGCGGGGGTTTGATTTGTGCGCGAGATATGGTATAATTCAGGAAGGGGTCCGGGCGGGCGGCGCAACGCCGCCCCTACAACCCCTCCGGCCCTGCAGGCCACCTCCCCTTGAAAGGGGAGGCAAGACCGTCGCCACTTCCAACTCCTAACTCCTCTCTCCTAACTCCTCACTCCCAAAACCCGGAGGTTATTATGCGCAAGCTCACTGCCGTCGCCGGGGAAAAGGACGCCGGGCGCAAGGTCAAGTACTTCGTCCGGGGCGACATGGGCGTCTCCTACGGTCAATTTGCCTCGCTGAAGGCGCGAAGCGGGCTGCTCGTCAACGGCGCGCCCGTACACGCCAACCATCTGCTTCAGCCCGGCGACGCGGTGACGGCGCTGCTGGACGACCGCCCGGGCAAGGCCGTGGAGGCGGAGGACACGTCGGTGAATATCGTCTACGAGGACGAGGACCTGTTGATCCTCGACAAGCCTGCGCCGCTGCCCTGCCAGTGCTCGCCGAAGCAGCCCGCGGGGACGCTCGAAAACCGGCTGGCCTTCCGCTACCGGGACGTGCCCGGCTTCGCGTTTCGGCCGCTGAACCGGCTGGACAAGGGCACCAGCGGCCTGATGGCCGCCGCGAAGAACGCGCACGCCGCCCAGCGATTGCAGCGCCTGCTGCACACGGATGCGTTCGCGCGGGAATACCTCGCCGTCGTCGAGGGCCACATGGAGAACGAAGGCGTGATCGACGCGCCGATCGCCAAGGCGGACGGCCCCACCGTGCGGCGCGTCGTCGATGCAAGCGGCAAGCCCGCCGTCACGCGCTACCGCGCCGTGCTCAGCGGCGAGCGGCGCTCGATCGTGCGGCTGCGGCTTATGACCGGGCGCACGCACCAGATCCGCGTGCACCTTTCGCACATCGGCCACCCGATCGTCGGCGACTTCCTGTACGGCGCGGAGGACCCCCGCCTGCCCGGGCGCTTCGCGCTGCACTCGACCTACATCCGCCTGATTCATCCCGTCACCGGGGAGACCATCGAGCGGGCCTCGCCGCCGCCACCCGAGCTCATGCCGGACGGCGATCTGCTCGGCGGGAGCGTGACCGTCACGATGGACCGCCCCTTGGGCAGCCGCCACCCTCGCCATCCGGAGATGGTCTATCCGGTCAACTACGGCTTTGTCCGCGGCATACTTGCCCCGGACGGCGCGTGGCAGGACGCCTACGTGCTGGGCGTGGACAGGCCGCTGGAAACCTTCACGGGGCGGATCGTCGCCATCGTGCGGCGCGCCGACGACGTGGAGGACAAGTGGGTCGTCTGCCCGGAGGGCTATTCGCCCGACGCCGCAGCCATCATGGAACAGGTCCGCTTCCAGGAGCAGTATTTCGATTCGAGCCTCGTGCTGTAGATCGGGAATGGGAGGACATATGGAGATCTGGGACGCCTATGACGCCGAATTTAACCGAATAGAGGGCGAAACCGTCACCTGGCGCTGGGTCGGCCGGGAGGCGCTGCTGGGCATGAGGAATGACGAGCTGCTGGAAAAGCGGATATATCAATACGTCGGGGAGCTGGGCGAATGAAGGATGCCATCACCCGCGACATCGACGCCATCGTCGCCGCACTGGCATCGGTGCGCATGCCGGCGCAGCCGGAGGAGTACGACATCCACGCCGCCGTCGCCGGGGCGCTGGCGGAGGCGGGGCTGGAGTACGAGCACGAGTACCGTCTCGGGCCGCGCCGCCGCATCGACTTTCGCGTGGGCCGCGTGGGCATCGAGGTGAAGAAGGGCCGCCCGGCATCCTCCGAGCTTCGGGAGCAGCTTCGCCGGTATCTGGAGTCGGACGCGCTGGACGCGGTGATCGTGGTCACGCAGCGCGTGACGGCGCTGCCTGCGACGATCTGCGGCAAGCCCGTGCGGCTGGTGTCGCTGAACCGGCTGTGGGGCGTGGCGCTGCCGTGAGGATGAGGGGAGACGACCTCTTCCGTCTTGACGCTGCGCGTCAATCCACCTTCTCCTGAAGGGGAAGGCAAAGAAAACGGCACTCCCAAAAGCCTTCCCCTTCAGGGGAAGGTGCCCCCGCAGGGGGCGGATGAGGCCGTTCCCCATTCCCTGTTTGGAGGTATCATGGACTACTACGACGACTACACCGGCACGGGGGCCATCACGATGGACGTCTTCGGCGATAATGCCCCCGTCGACGCGCCCGATTACCCCGCCTACCTGCGCGACGTGCCGCCGGGCGGGCGCACGTACGGCACGCTCAGCTACAATCGCAAGTCGAAGTGCTGGACGATCAAGGGCGAGCCCTGCGTGACGGAGCTGGCCAAGCGCCTTTTCCCCGGCTGCGACGGCCGGGGCCGCGGCATGGCGCGCTTCACGGCGCATAGGCGCATCATCGGCGATCTGAACTGGCTGATGCTGCGCTACCCGCTGGAGGTGAAGGAATCGGACCGCGCCCGCTGGGAGGGCGCGCTGGAGGAGGCGCGGGAGTATGCCGTGCGGCGCGAGCAGGCGCTAAGCATGCCAGAGACCGCCACGCCCCCCGCCGAGAGCTTCTCCGGGGAGCTCCTGCCCTTCCAGAAGCAGGGGCTGGGCTTCATGCTGTCAACACGCCGCTGCCTGCTGGCAGACGAGATGGGCTTGGGCAAGACGGTGCAGGCGCTGGCGTTCCTGGCCACCACCGCGGCCTACCCGGCGATCCTCGTGGTGCCGCCGCACCTGATCCGCAACTGGCAGCGCGAAGTCGAGCGCTTTTTATCACCGGACGGGCGCCTGCGCGTGCACGTCATCCGCGGCCTCACGCCCTACGCCCTGCCGGAGGCCGACATCTACATCATCCACTACCTGCTGCTGCGCGGCTGGAAGGAGGTCCTGCCTCAGCAGGGCTTCCGCACCGTGATCTTCGACGAGATGCAGGAGCTGCGCCGCAACGGCACCGGCAAGTACAGCGCCGCGAGCCTGCTGTCGGAGGCCTGCGAGAACTGCATCGGCCTGTCCGGCACGCCTATCTACAACCAGGGCGGGGAGATCTGGAACGTCGTCAATATCATCGACTTCCACTTCCTGGGTGACTGGGAGAGCTTCTCGCGCGAGTGGTGCTACGGCTACAATACCGCCGTCGTGGCCAAGCCGGAGCTGCTGGGTGAGCATCTGCGCAGCGAGGGGCTGATGCTCAGGCGTCTGAAGAGCGACGTGCTGACCCAGCTGGCCCCGAAGCGTCGGCTGGTGCAGGAAATCGACTGGGACGACGCCGTGTACCGCGAGCTGATGGCCCCGGTGGCCAGACAGCTGCAATTGCTCCGGGCCACGGACGACCCGTCCCGCCGCGCCATCATCGAAGACGCCATCAGCCAGACCCAGCGCCAGGCCACCGGCATCGCCAAGGCCCCGTTCGTGTGCGCGTTCGTGAAGGCGCTGGTGGAGGGCGGCGAGAAGGTGCTTCTGATGGCGCACCACCACGCCGTGATGGACATCTATAAGAAGGAGCTCAAGGCCCATCGCCCGAAGTTCATCACCGGGCGCGAGACTGACAAGCAGAAGGACGAGGCCGCCGCGGCCTTCATGGAGGGCAAGACGGACCTGCTGTGCATCTCGCTGCGCTCGGCCAGCGGCCTGAACTTGCAGCGCGCCACCTGCGTGGTGTTCGGCGAGCTGGATTGGTCCCCCGCCGTGCACAGCCAGGCCGAGGACCGCGCGCACCGCATCGGCCAGCAGGACAGCCTGCTGTGCTACTACCTGGTCTCCCCGAAGGGCTCGGACCGCGACATGCAGGACGCGCTGGGCCTGAAGGTCAGCCAGTTCGTCGCCATCATGGGCGATTCCGCGCCCGCGCGCGAGGACCAGTTCATGCAGCAGTCCGAGGCCCGCGAGCGCATCCGGCAGCTGGTTGCACGGCTGGAGGACGAGCAGGAGGGGTAAAAAGAGAAGATCCTTCGCTTCGCTCAGGATGACAATGAAACGGCATCCGCCAACCTGTCATCCTGAACGTAGTGAAGGATCTTTTTTTCTATCTTCTCTATCTTCTTCTCCTGTCCCGCCCGTTTTGCCGGTAGTACTCGGCCTTGGCGGCGTACATCGCCAGATCCGCCTCGCTCACCAGCTTTTCCAGGCTCAGGCCGGGGTAGTCCGCCGCCAGCGCGAAGCCCGCAGCCAGGCGCAGCTCCTTCGTCAGCTTCCCGGCCCAGCTGCGCGCCTGTCGCTCCAGGCGGCACAGCGCCACCTCCGCGCGGATGGCGTCCATGTCGTCCACCAGCGCCACGAACTCGTCGCCGCCGGTGCGGTAGCAGCGCCCCGCCTCGCCAAAGACCGCCTCGATGCACTTCGCCGCGCCGCAGATCAGCTCGTCCCCGGCCAGGTGGCCCATCGTGTCGTTCACCCGCTTGAGGTCGTTGATGTCAATGGCGAAGGCCGCCAGGCCCTGCGGCGCGTCGCCGTCCTCGCAGGCCACCAGGTCTTCGGTGTAGGCGTGTCGGCTGAGCAGCCCCGTCAGCGCGTCGGTGGCGAGCTGCGCGTGCTGGATCTGCAGGTGTGCGTCCATGGCCTGCTGGGAGAACGCGGAGTAGTGGATGAACAACAGCGCCGCGCCCATCGTCATCGCGACGTAGGCCGTGCGACAGCCCTCGCCGCCCATCTCCTGCAGCGCGATGCCCGCCAGCACCAGCAGCATGATGGTGTACAGCGACGCCCGGTTCTGCTGCTCGAACGTGCGCCCGTAGATTATGAACTGCACGACGATCACCACGATGATGGCCAGGTACACCGTGACATACACGATGTAGAGCGGGCCGTGGGTATAGTGATTGCCCGCGTCCAGCGTCACCATCCAGCCGTTGAACACGGCGACGACCTGAAATAGCGTGTTTCCGGCCAGTATGACGGCCAGCGCCTTGTTCCAGCGGTTTCTCAGCTTCATGTGGTGCACGAACGCGCCTCCCGCCAGCGGCGTGAGGATGTAGTCGGCACACTTCACCGCCAGGATCGGCCAGCCGGGCAGGTCCGCCCGGCCGTTCAACCAGATGCCCAGCCACTCCGCCAACGCGGAGCAGGCGATCAGGGCATAGGTCAGGTAGAACGGGTGCTTGTCTGCTCGCTTGATCTGGCGGCACTCGCTCACCAGCACGCAGAGCACGCCCAGCGCCATTCCGCAAAGCAGCAGTATGCAGGTATAGTAATAGAACATGTGAACAATCATTCTCCCCTTGTCGTTGCAACGATTGTCGACGCCATCCTGCGGATGTCGCCGACCCGGAAAACGTTCCGTTTTCCTAATCGTGCCCAAATCCAAAAACCGGCGCGGGAAAGGGGTCCCGCGCCGGGGGCGGCAGCCCGCTGCTCATCACGGTCTGGCGCCCGAAGATGGCATCCTCAAAGCGGATACGGGCCAGGAGAGTGTATGGCTTTGGTGGATTTTGTTCCGGCCCGTATCCGCCCGTTGATCGCGTCGCGCTGACTCCTCCCCGTCGGGATCGCGGAGCCGGGCGGCGTCGATACTTCATTTTACCTATATATCTGATTAAGTTTCAAGGACATGTGACGGAACGTCACCACTTTCTCCTTTCATCACTTGCCCTCGGGCGCGTTTGCCGGTACAATATACATGAAGAAAAGGCGACGGGAGGCGGCGCGGATGAATATCTCATTTGGCGAGACGCTGCGGCGGCTGAGGATCGAAAAGGGGCTGTCGCAGCAGCAGCTGGCGGCAAAGATGTTCGTGGACCGCTCCACCATCACCCGATGGGAGAGCGGCAGCCGACTGCCGGACGTCGGGATCATCACCCGACTGGCGCAGTGCCTGGGTGTGGACGCCGCCGCGATGATGAACGCTGCCGCGCAGGGCTCGGAGCGTCCGAACATACTCGTGCTGGACGACGAAAAGATCGCCCTCTCCGGCGCGATGGCGCTGCTGCGCTCGATCCTGCTAAGGGCGGAAGTCGTCGGCTTCACGCGGCCCTCGCAGGCGCTGGCGTTCGCGCGGACCAGCCCCGTCGCGCTGGCCTTCCTGGACATCGAGATGGGCCGGATCAGCGGGCTGGACGTGTGCCGCGAGCTGCTCGCGATCTGCCCGCGGGCGAACGTGGTCTACCTGACGGCCTATCGGGACTACTCCTTCGACGCCTGGGCGACGGGCGCGTGCGGCTTTCTGCTCAAGCCGCTGACCCATGACGCCGTGCGCGAGCAGCTTTCGCGGCTGCGCTATTCTTTTCCCATGGGAGGGATGGAGGCATGAACGGCTGGATCGATCTCGCCAACTATGGCATCGCCATTGCCGGCATGATGGTCGTGCTGCTGGGCCTGCTCATGTGCGTTTTCAGCCGGTATCAGGAGCAGTGGAACAGAAAGTTCTTTGTCATTCTGTTCTCCCTCCTGATCGCCTACGTCGGCTGCGACCTGCTCTCCCAGATCTCGCTCGTCCTGCTCGGCCCGCCCGACGCGCCGCTCAGCCGGGTCGCCGTTTTCGGCGAATCGTTCTTCTCTTCCCTGCTCATGCCGATGCTGACGGTCTATCTGCTGCACTGCACCGGCGAGGACTGGCACAGGAACACGCTCCTGAGGATTGTCGTCGCTATGTGGCTGGTCTATTTCGCGCTGCTGGTCGTGACGCAGTTCACGACCAGCATCTACACGGTCACGCCGGACAACGTCTATCGGCGCGGGGCGTGGTATCCCGTGCTGCTCATAGCGCCCATCCTGCTGATGCTGTTGAACCTGCTGGCGCTCTGGCGCAGACGGGCAAAGTTCACCCGGCGGCAGACGCTGGCGTTTGCGCTGTATCTGCTGATCCCGATGGGCTGCATGATCGTGCAGATGCTTGCCTACGGCCTTTTGATGATCGTCATTGGAAGCTGTGTCGCCGCGTTCTGCATGTTTCTGTTCATACTCCGCGATCAGCAGGACCGCTATAACGCCCAGCGCGAGGAAAACGCCCGCCAGCGCGCCAGCATCATGGTGCTGCAGATGCGGCCGCACTTCATCTACAACGCCATGACCAGCATCTACTACCTCTGCGGGCAGGACGCGAAGAAGGCGCAGTCGGTGATCCTGGACTTCACCAGCTACCTGCGCCAGAACTTCACCGCCGTCGGCCGCGAGGACACGATCCCGTTCTCCGAGGAGATGGAGCACGCGCGCGCCTACCTGGCCGTGGAGAAGGCCCGCTACGAGGATGACCTGTTCATTGCATACGACACGCCCTTCACCGCGTTTCGCCTGCCGCCGCTGACGCTGCAGCCGATCGTGGAGAACGCCGTGAAGCATGGCATCAGCCCGGAACTGGAGCCGCTTTTCCTGTCCGTATCGACGCGCCGCACGAAGGAGGGCGTCGAGATCGTCGTGGAGGACAGCGGCCCCGGCTTCAACCCCACCGACGACGACGAGCCGCACATCGCGCTGGCGAACATCCGCGAGCGCCTGGAGATGATGTGCGGCGGCGCGCTGACGATCGCCCCGCGCACCGGGGGCGGTACGGTCGTCACCATGCGCGTGCCTCTGGACAGGGGCAGGATCTGAGCCCCTGCGCGCCTTTCTCGCCCCCCAAGAGGGGCTCATTTGGCGGCAAAAATACGCCCCGGTATAAAAAATCAGCCCAAAAGTTGAAAATTTTTCGATTTAGGGGTTGCAATTTTCTGCCTTTTTCGGCATAATATATATGTATATCTTTGCACATTGTTTTTTCACAGGGGGCAAGGGTAGCCATGGGATTTATTCGGGACTTTCTAAAGCAGAAAGCGCCTAAATCGGGCAAGGAGATGCCCGCATACTATCGCAAGGCACTGACCGCGAGCGCAGTCGTGTTGGCCTTCTATTTCTTCGCGTGCTTCCTGATGCTGGGACTCGTCACGCAGGTATGGAAGAGCGAGCCGCTGTTGGCGGTGGCCGCCGTGCTGTTCTGCCTGGCCGGCATCGACCGCATCGGCTCGCACATCAACCTGACGCTCTACACCACGATCATGATGGCCTGGTGCCTGTGGTTCGTGCACGTGTTCGGCTGGTCCACAGGCGTACAGCACTTCCTGATCCCGCTTTTGATCATCAGCTTCTTCAACGTCTACGAGGCGCCCTGGCTGAAGCTGGCCTACTGCGTGGTGCTGATCGCGTTCAGGATGCTCCTCTACGCCCACGCGCTGAAGCATCCGCCGATCATCGAGATGGACCAGGCCTCCCGCATCGCGGTGCAGTGCTGCAACAGCGTGTTCCTGTACGTGATCCTGTCCGCCCAGTGCATCCTGTTCAGCACGAACCTGCAGGCCACCGAGCGCCAGCTGCGCATCGACAACCAGGAGCTGCACAAGGAGGCCGGCACCGACCCGCTGACCCAGCTGCCGAACCGCCGCGCGATGATGGACGTGATCACCAACTCCCTCAAGCGCCACGGCGACGAGCCCTTCGGCGTGGCCATCGCCGACATCGACTTCTTTAAGAGCGTGAACGACACCTACGGCCACAACTGCGGCGACTACACGCTGCGCACGCTGTCCGACAAGTTCCGCGAGATGGCGAGCGACAAGTACAAGGTGTGCCGCTGGGGCGGCGAGGAGTTCTGCTTCTTCATGCCCGGGCTGAACCTGGACGACGCCGGCGCGGTGATGCACGACGTGTGCACCGCGGTGAAGCTGATGCCGCTCTCGTTCGAGGGCAACGACTTCTCCATCACCATCACCATCGGCGTCGCGGAAAACGACTTCCACTCCCCGATGGAGCGCATCCTGGAGGAGGCCGACCGCAAGCTCTACATGGGCAAGAACAGCGGAAGGGACCAGGTGGTGATCTGAGAACGCCTCAGTATTGTGCAATAGAGAAGATCCTTCGCTTCGCTCAGGATGACACCGACGGGAATCTGTCCAACCTGTCATCCTGAGCAGAGCGAAGGATCTTTTTGTGTCAGTTGACCGATCATAGCAGGAGACCAGATTGCCACGTCGCTTCGCTAGGCCTGCGGCAACGCAATGACGCTGTTCGACTCTACTTCGCTGTACGTCATTGCGAAGAGCATCCGCGAGGATGCGACGTGGTAATCTGGTTTCCTCGCAATCATGAAACGCCCATTTTTATACACCATACGAAGATTCCCCGCGCTTGAATCAGTGGCGCGGGGAATCGTGTTTGTGTGCGCGGCAGCAATTGGCTGTCGGCCCTGCCGACTAGTACGCTTCGTGGATCTCGATGTTCGCGTAGCGCTTGAGGCCGGTGCCGGCGGGAATCTGCTTGCCGATGATGACGTTCTCCTTCAGGCCGAGCAGCGGGTCGGTCTTGCCCTTGATGGCGGCCTCGGTCAGCACGCGCGTGGTCTCCTGGAAGGACGCGGCGGACAGGAAGCTCTCCGTGGCCAGCGCGGCCTTTGTGATGCCCAGCAGCGTGCGCTTCGCGGTGGCGGGACGCCCGCCGGCCTCCAGCGTCTTGCGGTTGGCCTGGTCGAAGCGGAAGATGTCCACCAGCGCGCCGGGCAGCAGGTCGGTGTCGTTGGCCTCCTCCACCTTGACCTTGCGCAGCATCTGGCGCACGATGACCTCGATGTGCTTGTCCACGATCTCAACGCCCTGGCGGCGGTAGACGGACTGGACTTCCTTCACCAGGTAGTCCTGCACCGCCTTGACGCCCAGGATGCGCAGCAGGTCGTGCGGGTTGATGGAGCCCTCGATCAGCTCGTCGCCGGCGTTGACGGTGTCGCCGTCCTCCACCTTCAGTTTGGAGCCGTAGTTGATCGGATACTCCTTGGTCTCGGCGTCGCTCTCGTTGGACTGGATGATCAGCTTGCGGCGCTTCTTGGCGTCGGTGGTGATGTGCACCGTGCCGCCGATGTCCGCCAGCGTGGCTTCGCGCTTGGGCTTGCGGGCCTCCCGGTGGCGACGCCGCCGGTGTGGAACGTGCGCATGGTCAGCTGTGTGCCGGGCTCGCCGATGGACTGGGCCGCGATGATGCCCACGCTCTCGCCGACGTCCACCAGCTTGCCGTTGGTCATGTTCGCGCCGTAGCACTTCGCGCACACGCCCACGTTGCTCTGGCAGGTCAGCACGCTGCGGATGGCGACCTCCTCGATCCCGGCGTCCACGATCTTGCGGGCCAGGTCGTAGGTGATCAGCTCGTCGGTGGCCACAATGACCTCGCCCGTGGCGGGATCGGTCACGTCCTCGGCGGCCACGCGACCGCGGATGCGGTCCTCGAGCTCCTCGATGATGTCGCCGGGCTGGCCGATCGCGCGCACCTTCAGGCCGCGCACGCGCTCGCCGCGCGCGGCGAAGCAGTCCACCTCGCGGACGATGTTCTCCTGCGAGACATCGACCAGGCGGCGGGTCATGTAGCCGGAGTCGGCCGTCTTCATGGCCGTGTCAGCCAGCGACTTGCGGGAGCCGTGGGAGGACAGGAAGAACTCCAGCACGCTCAGGCCCTCGCGGAAGTTCGCCTTGATGGGCAGCTCGATGATCTTGCCCGTCGGCGAAGCCATCAGGCCGCGCATGCCGGCCAGCTGGCGGATCTGGTTGGTGGAACCGCGGGCGCCGGAATCCGCCATCATGTTGATGGGGTTGAACTTCTCCATCTTCTCCAGCACCTGCTTGGTGACGTCGTTCGTCGCCTGCTCCCAGATGCGGATGACGGAGGTGTAGCGCTCGTTCTCGGACATGCGGCCGCGCTTGAACTGGCGCTCGATCTGCTGCACCTGCGCCTCGGCGTCGGCCAGGATCTGCTTCTTGGCCTCGGGCACGGTGATGTCCGCCACGGAGACGGTCAGCGCCGCGCGCGTGGAGAACTTGTAGCCCAGCGCCTTGATGTCGTCCAGCATCTTGGCGGTCACGGTCACGCCGTGGGTGCGGTAGCAGGTGTCGACGATCTTCGCCAGCTGCTTCTTGCCCACGACCTCGTCGATCTCGAACTTGAACATGTCGTCCACGGTTTCGCGCTTCTGCATGCCCATGTCCTGCGGGATGGCCTCGTTGAAGATCACGCGGCCGATGGTGGTCTCCAGCACGCGGCTGTGCTCCACGCCGTCGATCTCCTTGGTCACGCGGATGTGGCAGGGGGCTTCCAGCGCCAGCTCGCCGGTGGCGTAGGCCATCAGGGCCTCGTCCACGTCGGTGAAGTACTTGCCGGTGCCCTTCAGGCCCTCGTGGATCATGGTCAGGTAGTAGCAGCCCAGGACCATGTCCTGCGTGGGGCAGATGACGGGCTTGCCGTCCTGCGGCTTCAGGATATTGTTCGCGGCCAGCATCAGGAAGCGGGCCTCGGCCTGCGCTTCCATCGATAGCGGCACGTGCACGGCCATCTGGTCGCCATCGAAGTCGGCGTTGAAGGCGGTGCAGCACAGCGGGTGCAGCTTCAGCGCCTTGCCCTCGACCAGGATTGGCTCAAAGGCCTGGATGCCCAGGCGGTGCAGCGTCGGCGCGCGGTTGAGCATGACGGGATGGTCGCGAATGACGCTCTCCAGCACGTCCCACACCTCGGGCTTGAGGCGCTCGACGGCGCGCTTGGCGGTCTTCACGTTCACGGCCATGCCCTGGTTCACCATGCGCTCGATGACGAAGGGCTTGAACAGCTCCAGCGCCATCTCCTTGGGCAGGCCGCACTGATACAGCTTCAGGCTCGGGCCGACCACGATAACGGAGCGGCCGGAGTAGTCCACGCGCTTGCCCAGCAGGTTCTGGCGGAAGCGGCCCTGCTTGCCGCGCAGCAGGTCAGACAGCGACTTCAGCTGCCGTCCGCCCGCGCCGGTGACGGGGCGTCCGCGGCGGCCGTTGTCGATCAGGGCGTCGACGGCCTCCTGCAGCATGCGCTTCTCGTTGCGCACGATGATGTCGGGCGCGTTCATCTCCAGCATCCGCTTGAGGCGGTTGTTGCGGTTGATGACGCGGCGGTACAGGTCGTTCAGGTCGGCGGTGGCGAAGCGGCCGCCGTCCAGCTGCACCATGGGGCGAAGCTCCGGCGGGATGACCGGAACCACGTCCAGGATCATCCACTCGGGCTTGTTGCCGCTCTGGCGGAAGGCTTCCACGACCTCCAGGCGCTTGATGATGCGCTGGCGCTTCTGACCCTCGGTGTTGCGCTTGGTCTCCTTTTCGGACAGCTCCTGCAGTTCCTTGCGCAGCTGGTCGTTCAGGGCGTCCAGGTCCACGTTCTGCAGCATTTCGCGCACGGCCTCCGCGCCGATGCCAACGCGGAACTCGAAGCCGACCTCGGCGGCCTGCTGCTTCTTCTGCTGGTACTCGGTCTCGCTCAGCAGCTGGTTCTGCTGGAGCTTTGAGATGGCGGGATCGCCGGGATCGAGCACGATGTAGGACGCGAAGTACAGCACCTGCTCCAGCGCGCGGGGGCTGATGTTCAGCAGCGTGCCGATGCGGCTGGGGATGCCCTTGAAGTACCAGATGTGGCTGACGGGCGCGGCCAGCTCGATGTGGCCCATGCGCTCGCGGCGCACCTTGGCCTTGGTGACCTCGACGCCACACTTGTCGCAGATGACGCCCTTGAAGCGGGTGCGCTTGTACTTGCCGCAGTTGCACTCCCAGTCCTTGGTGGGCCCGAAGATGCGCTCGCAGAACAGGCCGTCGCGCTCCGGCTTCAGCGTGCGATAGTTGATGGTTTCTGCCTTCGTCACCTCGCCATGGGACCACTTGCGGATCTTCTCCGGCGAAGCCAGACCGATTTGGATGGAATCCAGATTTGTCAATTCAAACAAGGAGCTCTCTCCCTTCTATCGATTAGAATTCGTCGTCCAGTCCGAAGTCGTCGTCGCCCAGCTCCAGCTCGTCGAAGTCGAAGTCCTCGACGACGGCCTCTTCCTCTTCGGTCATGGCCTCCGGCGGGATCACCGGGCCGAGCTCGTCCTTGAACTCGCTCTCGTTGGCGTAGATGTCGTCCTCCAGCTCGCGGATCTCGATCTCCTGCTTGTCCTCAGACAGCACCTTGATGTCCAGCGCGAGGGATTGCAGCTCCTTGATGAGCACCTTGAAGGACTCCGGCACGCCCGGATCGGGGATGTTTTCGCCCTTCACGATGGCCTCGTAGGTCTTGACGCGGCCGATGGTATCGTCCGACTTCACGGTCAGGATCTCCTGCAGCACGTGGCTGGCGCCGTAGGCCTCCAGGGCCCACACCTCCATCTCGCCGAAGCGCTGGCCGCCGAACTGGGCCTTGCCGCCCAGAGGCTGCTGGGTGACCAGGCTGTAGGGGCCGGTGGAGCGGGCGTGGATCACATGTAGCCGACGGTGACGGGGTTGTCGAAGCGGTCGCCGGTGCGGCCGTCGTACACCCACAGCTTGCCGGTGCGGTTGATGCCGATCTTCGAGAACTGGATCGTGGGCCGGCCCAGCTCGTCGTACAGCGGGCCGTCCTCGACCTGCGCGGCCTTGTCCAGCAGCTCGTCGATGTCCTCCTGGCGCGCGCCGTCGAACACGGGCGTGGCGACGTGCCAGCCCAGCGCCTTCGCGGCGAGGCCCAGATGGACCTCCAGCACCTGGCCGATGTTCATTCGGGAGGGCACGCCCAGCGGGTTCAGGCAGATGTCCAGCGGCGTGCCGTCGGCGAGGAAGGGCATATCCTCCTCGGGCAGCACGCGGGACACGACGCCCTTGTTGCCGTGGCGGCCGGCCATCTTGTCGCCCACCTGGATCTTGCGCTTCTGGGCAATGTACACGCGCACCATCTGGTTGACGCCGGGAGAGAGCTCGTCGCGGTTTTCGCGGGTGAAGATCTTGACGTCCACGATGATGCCGAATTCGCCGTGGGGCACGCGCAGCGAGGTATCGCGCACCTCGCGCGCCTTGTCGCCGAAGATGGCGCGCAGCAGGCGCTCCTCAGCGGTCAGCTCGGTCTCGCCCTTGGGCGTCACCTTGCCGACGAGGATGTCGTTGGCGCGTACCTCCGCGCCGATGCGGATGATGCCGCGCTCGTCCAGATCGCGCAGGGCGTCCTCGCCCACGCCGGGGATGTCGCGCGTGATCTCCTCCGGGCCCAGCTTGGTGTCGCGGGCCTCGGATTCATACTCCTCGATGTGGATCGAGGTGTACATGTCTTCCTTCACGAGGCGCTCGGACAGCAGCACGGCGTCCTCGTAGTTGTAGCCCTCCCACGTCATAAAGCCGATCAGCGCGTTGCGGCCCAGGGAGATCTCGCCCTGGTCGGTGCTGGGGCCGTCGGCGATGGGCTGGCGGGCCTTCACGACCTCGCCCTCCGCCACGATGGGATGCTGGTTGATGCAGGTGCCCTGGTTGCTGCGAGCGAACTTCTGCAGCTTGTAGACGTCGTCCTCGCCGCTCTGGCCGCGGATGACGATCTCGTCGGCGGTCACGCGGGTGACCACGCCGTCCTCGCGGGCCAGCAGCACGACGCCGGAGTCGCACGCAGCCTTGTACTCGATGCCGGTGGCGACCAGCGGGGCCTCGGGCTTTAAGAGCGGCACCGCCTGGCGCTGCATGTTCGAGCCCATCAGCGCGCGGTTCGCGTCGTCGTTCTCCAGGAACGGGATCATGCCGGTGGCCACGGAGATCAACTGGCGGGGAGACACGTCCACGTAGTCCACGCGCTCGCGCTCCACCTGGATGATCTCATCCCGGCGGCGCACGGTCACGCGCTCGTTGACGAAGCGGCCCTCGTCGTCCAGCGGCTCGTTGGCCTGGGCGATGATGTACTTGTCCTCCTCATCGGCGGTCATGTAGTCGATCTGCTCGGTGACCTTGCCGGTGGCCTTGTCGATCTTCCGGTAGGGCGCCTCGATGAAGCCGTATTCGTTGATGCGCGCATAGGTGGCCAGCGAGCCGATCAGGCCGATGTTCGGACCTTCAGGCGTCTCGATGGGGCAGATGCGGCTGTAGTGGCTGTAGTGCACGTCGCGGACGGCGAAGCTCGCGCGCTCGCGGTTCAGGCCGCCGGGGCCCAGGGCCGACAGGCGGCGCTTGTGCGTCAGCTCGGCCAGCGGGTTGGGCTGGTCCATGAACTGCGACAGCTGCGAGGAGCCGAAGAACTCCTTGATCGCGGCGGACACGGGGCGAATGTTGATCAGATCCTGCGGGCGCACCTTGTCGATGTCCTGGATGGCCATGCGCTCCTTGACCACGCGCTCCAGGCGGCTCATGCCCACGCGGATCTGGTTTTGCAGCAGCTCGCCCACGCTGCGCAGGCGGCGGTTGCCCAGGTGGTCGATGTCGTCCACCTCGCCGATGCCGTAGAACAGGCCGAACTGGTAGGAGACGGAGGCGATGATGTCGTCCACCAGCACGTGCTTGGGCATCAGGTCCTTCTGTGCTTCCTTCAGCGCCTGGTTCAGCGGCGCGCCGTCGCCCTTCACGCGCTCCAGGAGCTTGATCAGCGTGGGCACGTGTACGCGCTCGGAGAAACGCACGACGCTCTCGTCGTACTGCTTGAGCAACTCAGGGTCGTAGCCCTCCATGAAGGGCTTGAAGAACGCGAAGTTGTTGCCGATGATGTTCACGTCGCTCTCGCCGAGCTTCACGCGCACCATGTTCGCGCCGGAATTCTGGATGGCCTCGGCGACCTCGCGGGAGATGGCCTCGCCCGCCTTCGCCAGCACTTCGCCGGTGAACGGGTGCACCACGTCCTCCACGGGCACCTGGTTGTAGATGCGCAGGGCCAGGGCCAGCTTCTTGTTGTACTTGTAGCGGCCGACGTGCGCCAGGTCATAGCGCTTGGGATCGAAGAACAGGGAATTGATCAGGTTGGTGGCGGAATCCACCGACGGCGGCTCGCCCGGGCGCAGCTTGTTGTAGATCTCGATCAGCGCCTGGTCCTTGCGGGACTTGTAGCGCAGCTCGCCCTTGTCGTTGACGCTGGGCGCGTCGCGGGTGATGGTGGCGGTCACGTGCTCGTCGTCGCCGAACAGGCGGGTGATCTCCTCGTCGCTCTCGACGCCCATGGCCCGCAGCAGCACCGTCACGGGCAGCTTGCGAGCGCGGTCGATGCGCGCGAAAACCACGCCGTTGGAATCGGTTTCATACTCGATCCACGCGCCGCGGTTTGGGATCATCTGCGCGGAATACAGCGCAGCGCCCGTCTTGTCGATGGCCTTGGAATAGTACACGCCGGGAGAGCGGACCAGCTGGGACACGATGACGCGCTCGGCGCCGTTGATGATGAACGTGCCGTGCTCGGTCATCAGCGGGAAATCGCCCATGAAGACCTCAGACTCCTTGATCTCATGGGTATCCCGGTTGGTCAGCCGCACCGTGACCTTCAGAGGCGCGGCGTAGGTGGTGTCGCGCTCCTTGCACTTGTCCACGGTGTACTTCGGCTTGTCGTCCAGCGAGTAATCGATGAACTCCAGGATCAGGCTTTCGCTGTAGTCGGTGATCGGCGAAACGTCCGCCAACACCTCGCGAAGGCCTTCCTTCAAAAAGCTCTCGTAGGATTTCTTCTGAACCTCGATCAGATCAGGTACTGCCAGTGCCTCTTCAATGCGCGCAAAGCACATGCGTGTGCGTTTGCCCATCTGCATCGGATGCGCCATTCCCTAAATCACCCCTATTCTTCTTCGTCGTGCCGCGCCTTTTCCGGCCCGCGGCGCACAGCCTTCGCGCGTCAAAATCGATTGCTAATTTTCGGTTAAATCGCGTTTTGAACGTGAATTTTCAGCGCACATTCCCAACCCGGATTTCCCGAAAACGCCCTCGCTTTGGGCGTTTTGGCTGCGCAAGCGGCTTTTCGTCCATACTAACGCAATATAAGACTATATCACAATCATTTTTGTTTGTCAAGCGCCGCGAGGGCATGATTTGCCGTTCAAAGCCGGGATTTTCTCACATTACCTGAAAATTTAACAGGATCTGGGTGCAAAAATGCCTCCCGCTTATGGGAGGCAAAGTTCGCATGATATGATTTTGTACTTGCGACTTATGCTGGTTTTTGCAGGATGTCCTGCATAAAGGCGGCTGTGAGGGCGGGCGCGGGGGCAGACCTTCTGCCGCAACGCCGCCCCTTACAACCCCTCCGGCCCTTACGGGCCACCTCCCCTTACACAGGGGAGGCAAGAATCGTTTGGTTGGGCAGCGGCAGCCACTATCAACTCCTCACTCCTAACTCCTCACTCGTAACTCTTCACTCCTCACTCATTCCCCTGTTCCCTAAACTCAGCGGCAACTCCAACCTATGCGCCTCCAGCAGCGCCTTATCGCGCAGGAGCGCGTCGGCGGGGCCGTCGGCGGCGACGCGCCCGTCGGAGAGCAGCAGCACGCGGTCGCAGGTGTCGAGGATCATATCCAGGTCGTGCGAGGCGATCAGCCGCGTCTGGGGCAGGCCGTGCACGATCTCGATCACCCGCCGCCGGTTGTACGGGTCCAGCGCCGAGGTCGGCTCGTCCATCAACAGCGCTGCGGGCTCCATGGCCAGGATCGTGGCGATGGCCGCCATGCGCTTCTCGCCGCCGGAGAGCCGGTGGTTGTGGCGGTGCTTGAGCGCCTGGAGACCCAGCGCGTCGAGCGCCGCGTTGGTCTTCGCGCGCGCTTCCTCGCGCGAGAGCCCGTAGTTCATCGGACCGAACAGCATGTCCTCGTACACGGTGGGCATGAACATCTGGTCGTCGGAGTCCTGCATCACGAAGCCCAGTTTGCGCCGGATGTCGGAAAGCGTCCGCTTCTCCACGCGCACGCCGTCCACGAGGATCTCGCCCTCGCACTCGACCAGCCCCAATAGCGCCATCATCAGCGTGGACTTGCCCGCGCCGTTGGCCCCGATCAGCCCCACGGCCTCGCCCGGTTTTACGCGAAAGGTCACGCCGTCCAGCGCTTTGCGCTCCGGCTCGTAGGAAAAGGACACGTCCCTGCACTCGATCATCGGATCACCCATCCTCCCAGCAGCGCCGCCACGTCCACGAAGCGGCACAGCGCGAACGCGCCTATGCAGACCAGCGCGTACAGGCCGTCCGCCCAAGTCAGCGGCGGCATGTCCGCGTAGTAGAACTCGCCGCGAAACCCGCGCAGGCGCATGGCGGCGTAGAGGCGGTCGGCCTTGTCCATGCTGCGCAACAGCAGCTGGCCCAGGAACGAGCCCCAGGCGGACACGTGGATGCCCCGCTGCCCCGGCGCGCGCAGGCGGTAGGCGTTTGTCATCGCGGCCAGCTCGCGCGTCATCACGCCTACGTAGCGATACGTCAACAGTGTGAGCGTCACCAGCGTCCCCGGCACGTGCAATTTGCGCAGCGCCGCGCACAGGCGGTCGATGCCGGTGGTGGCCATCAAAAGGAACGACGCCGTCAGGCACAGCGTCCCCTTCAGCATCAACGTGAGCATCGAGATCACGCCGCCGGACACCGCGACGCCCGCCACGACCAGCCGCGGCGCGCGGTCGAACAGCGGGTTGAACAGCCCCACCGCCAACACCAGCGGCAGCGCGAAGCGCAGCTTGCGAAAGCACGCGCCCGCAGGCACGCCGGAGAGCTGGAACAGCAGCGCGGGCCACAGCGCCAGCACGACGACGCCGCTGAGCGCGTACTTCCCGAAGGACAGCACGGCGGCGATGTATGCGATTGTCACCAGCAGCTTCGCCAGCGGGCTGCGGCGGTGGATGAACGATCGCCCCGCGGCGAGGTCGTCCATCTCCGCCAGCTCCCGCAGCGCCGCGTCCATTTTGCTCATATCATCTATTTCGCGTTCGTCCGGCGCTTGCGGAAGAACCCGCCCGCGACGCAGATCAGCAGCGCGACCCCGGCCACCATCGCCGAGCCCACGAGGCCCGACACGCTGGTGCCCGCGGCGCTGTCGCTGCCCGCGAAGGCGTAATCCGGCAAAAACGCCGTGGTCTCCTGCACGCTCCCGGCGGCGTCAGCCAGCACGCTCTGCACGCCGTAGTCCTCCTCGTCGAGGCCCATGTTTTCGCCGTAACCGGCCTCGGCGTTGCCGAACAGCGCCCACTCCAGGCCGTCCGGGTTCGAGGACGCCAGCAGCGACAGCCCGCCGCCCACCAGCGCCGCCACGACGGCCAGCACGAGGATCACCGATTTCAGTGAGCGCTTTGCGCCGCCCGCCGCACGCGCGTCGACGTCGCGCAGCAACTCGGGCCGCGACTCGTACACGAACAGCAGCACCGCCGCCGTCACCAGGCCCTCCACCAGGCCGATGGCCAGGTGGATCGGCTGCATCAGCGCCACGAACGCGCCGAACGGCAGCTCGGTGATACCGGACAGGCTCGTCTCCAGCACGACGGAGAACGCGCCCAGCTGCAGCGTCGCCACGCAGCCCAGGACGCTGGCCGCCACGATCCGCGCGCGCTGGGCGGACTTATCGCCCTTCCCCGCGCCCACGAGCGGCCGCCAGATCAGGTAGTAGCCCACAAAACAGCCGTAAAACGCCATGTTCCATATGTTCGCGCCCAGGGCCATCAGCCCGCCGTCCGCGAAGAACAGGCACTGGATCGCCAGGATCACGATCATCGACAAAAAGCCCGCGTGCGGCCCCAGCAGCGCCGTGAGCAGCATGCCGCCGCACATGTGGCCGGAGGAGCCGGTGCCCGGGATGGTGTAGTTGATCATCTGGCCCGCAAACACCAGCGCCGCCGTCACCGCCATGGCCGGCAGCTTCTGGGGATTGTCGTCCTTCTTCAGTTGATGGATGGAGTAGCCCGCCGCGACGCCGGAGGCGACGAACATCGTCGCCGCGACCGCCGGGGAGAGCAGCGCGTCCGCCATGTGCATGTGTCATCCCTCTTTCCTGTGGGTTTATACAGGAATTATAGGGGAAACAAAACCCCCGCCGCAAGCCCCCGGGGGGGTTGTGGGCGGAGGTTTTTGGGGAAAATGCACATAAGAGACAGGGAGTAGGCAGTAGGGAGTAGGCAGTAGGAATAGCTTTGGGGGCACACCCTACTCCCTACTCCCTATTCCCTCTCTCCTTCCTCGCTTCGCTCAGCACCTGCCGCAATGCGTGGGCCTTGTCCTGGCCGGAGAAGTGGAGCTGTTTGGCGCGGTCCAGCCAGCGGGCAAAGTCCGGCCCGGGCGCGAGCCCCGCTGCCACCAGGTCCTTGCCCGTCACCATCGGGCGCGCCATCACCTGCCGATAGTCCGCCAGGCGCTCGTTGAGGAACGCCTCGAAGGCCTCGTCGTAGGGCTCGTCCAGCTTGCCGGAGGCGTCGGCCCGGGAGAGCAGGATCAGATCCTCCGGGCACACGCTCAGGTCGAACATCTGCCGCGTCTTTTTCCTCTTGGACCGGCACCGGGCCATCACGTTGGGCCGCATGTGCAGCCACATCATGTTCTTCACGTACTCGATCAGCCGGGCCTGGTTGGTCAGCCGCCGCAGCTGCGCCTCGCACGCGGGCAGGCCGATGACCTCGTGGCCGTAGGAGGTGATCTTGCCGTCCGGCTGGATCTGCGTGGCCAGCGGCTTGCCCAGGTCGTGCGTCAGCGCCGCCAGCATGAAGCCCAGCGGCCACTTCGCCCGCCCGCGCAGCGCCGCTGCGCAGTCCAACACCAGCATCGTATGCTCGAAAACGTCGCCCTCGGGGTGGTAGACCGGGTTTTGCCGGACGCCGACGCACGCCCCGACCTCCGGGAAGTACTCCTTCAAATGGTCCATGCGCCGCAGCGTTCGGAAGAACGCGGACGGCTTATCCGCCTTCAACAGCGCCTTGCCCAGCTCGTCGAACACGCGCTCCACCGACAGGCGCGTCACGTCCATCCGCGCGCAGAGCGCCTCGGTCTCGGGCGCGATCCCGCCGCCCAGCCGCGCCGCGAACTGCGCCGCCCGGAACACGCGCAGCGCGTCCTCGGGAAAGGTCTTATCGCTCACGTGGCGCACGATCCGCGCCGCGAGGTCCGCCTGGCCGCCCCACAGGTCGATCAATTCGCCGGTCAGCGCGTCGCGCATCATGGCGTTGATCGTGAAGTCGCGGCGCATGCTGGCGGCCTTGAAGGACAGCGCCGGGTCCACGGACACGTCGAAGTCGGTGTGTTTGTCGCCGGTGCGCCTCTCCCGACGCGGCATGGCAATGTCGAGGTTCGAGTGCTTCAGGCCGTACACGCCGAAGCTCGCGCCCTTCTCCACCACGTCGCCCAGCTCGGAAAGCAGCGCCTTCAGGGCCTGCGGCCGCATGCCGTAGACCTCCAGATCGATGTCCTTGCACTCGATGCCCAGCAGGCCGTCGCGCACGACGCCGCCCACGAACATCGCCCGCCCGCCGACATCCGCCGCCCGCCGCGCGATTGCGCGCGCCAGCGCCATGTCCTGGTCGTATGTGTTCATCCGCATCACCGGGGATATTATAGCATCGGCGAAGGAAATAGGCAAATCCACATTCCCTTACACAATTTTTCCATGTATTCGATGTAAACGCCCCAATATGTGTTATAATTATAATGTATGACAATCCATCCGACCCATACAAGGAGGTTTCCCCCATCATGGACGACCCGTTCGGTCCGAGTATCATTTCGATCGTTTTGCTGATCCTGGCCGCCGTCGTGCGCATCGCCGACGCCGCCATTCCCTTTCTGGACGAGGGCGAGATCAACCGCAGGGCGGACGAGGGCGACGCCAAGGCCCGCCGCGCGCTGCGCCTGATCAAGCGCTCGGAGCGCGCCGAGTTTGGCGAGTTCCGCATGGCCCACGCGCTGCTGCTCATCTGCGCGGGCGTCGCCGCGTGCGCCGCCTTCGGTCCCGCTCTCGCAGCCCGCTTCGCCGCCGCCGGGATCTCCTTCGGCGCGCTGCTGGCCGCCGTCTGCGTGCTCATCCCCTTCGCGCTCATCGCGTTCGTGCTGGCGGGCGTCGTGCCCGGACACCTGGCTGCCCACTGGCGCGAGGGCCTGTTTGACCGCGTCAGCGCCGTCAGCGAGTGGACGCTGGCAATCCTCTCCCCCGTCACGCGGCTCTCCCTGACGCTGGGCGCGCTGGCGCTCAAGCCCTTCAACATCAAGCCCGCGGACACCGGCGACGCCGTGACCGAGGAGGACATATTGCAGATGGTGGACATCGGCGAGGAGAAGGGCGCGATCGAGGCGGACGAGAAGGAGATGATCGAAAACATCTTCGAGTTCAACAACATGGACGCCTCGGACTGCATGATCCACCGCAAGGACATCACCGCCATCGACATCGAGTCCACCGATGAGGAGATCCTCGAGACCATCCGCGAGAGCGGCCTCTCCCGCTTCCCGGTGTACGAGGACAGCATCGACAACGTGCTGGGCATCCTCACCACCCGCGACTACCTGATCAGCCAGGTGGAGGGCCGCCACGCGCCTCTGAAGGAGCTGATCCGCCCCGCGCACTTCGTGCCGGAGTCGGTGCGCACGGACGTGCTGTTCCAGGAGATGCAGTCGCGCAAGCAGCACATGGCCATCGTCGTGGACGAGTATGGCGGCACCAGCGGGCTGATCACGCTGGAGGACCTGCTGGAGGAGATCGTCGGCAACATCTACGACGAGTTCGACGCCCAGGAGGAGCCGCAGATCACACAGCTGTCTGAGAAGCGCTGGCGCGTGTCCGGCTCGGCGGAGCTGGAGAACGTGGCCGAGACGCTGGGCATCGAATTGCCGGAGGACGAGGAGTACGACACGCTGGGCGGGCTGATCTTCAGCCGCCTGACCGAGATCCCCGCCGACGGTGAGCACCCCGTGGTGGAGTGCTTCGGCCTGCGCATCCGCGTGGAGGAGATCGCCGACCGCCGCGTGGAGTGGGCGATTGTGGAAGTATTGAGCGATTCGGAAGCGGAAAATACAGACGACAGCGAGGAAACAAAGTGAGGAATTAGGAGTGAGGAGTGAGGAGTTAATGGTGAAGCCTCAGCCGCATTCTCAACTCCTCACTCCTAACTCCTCACTCCTAACTCAAAGGAGGATACCATGGAACTGTTGAAAAAGCGCATTCTGGAAGAGGGCCGCGCGCTCAGCGAGCACGTGCTGCTGGTGGATTCGTTTTTAAACCACCAGGTGGACGTGAAGCTGATGAAGGCGTGCGGCGAGGAGTTTGCCCGGCGCTTCGCGGACGCGGGCGTCACGCGGATCGCCACCATCGAGTCCTCGGGCATCGCGCCCGCGGCCATGACCGCGCTGGCGATGGATCTGCCGATGGTGATCATGAAGAAGTCCGTGTCCAGCATCCTCAAGGACGGCATCATCCAGCGGGAGGTGTTCTCGTTCACCAAGAACGCGCCCTACCTGCTGACGCTCAAGACCGACTTCGTCAAGCCCGGCGACAACGTGCTGCTGATCGACGACTTCATGGCCAACGGCGAGGCGGCCTTCGGCGGCATCGCGCTGCTGGAGCAGGCCGGAGCCCGCGTGGCGGGCGTGGGCGCGGTGATCGCCAAGGCGTTCCAGCCCGGCATGGCAAAGCTGCGCGCCGCGGGCTATCGCGTGGAGGCGCTGGCCCCCGTCAGCCGCATGGGCGAAGGATTCATAGAGTTCTCTTGATACTTGATACATAGGAGGAGATACCAATGAGCGGCGAATACACCGAATATCGCTACGATACCCAGCTTTTGATCGAAGGCGAGGACCTGGACGAGGACGCCATCCGCGAGCACTTTGAGACCGCCTTCGTGGGCGACTGCCTGCTGGCCGTGGGCGACGACGAGCTGATCAAGATCCACTACCACACCAACGAGCCCTGGAAGGTGCTGGAATACTGCGCCACGCTCGGCGAGATCTACGACATCGTCGTCGAGGACATGGACCGCCAGTCGCGCGGGCTGCAGGGGTAATACAATGTTTTGCAGAAAATGGAGAATGCGGTGCATTCTCCATTTTCTGTTGCCCCGCTTCCCGTCCGCACATTTAAGGCACATCGCTGTCACAATGTTGTCGTTTGAGGTTTTCAGCGCAATCTGCTATAATTATATGTGTATGTATGTATTCTCCGACGCAATGGGCCCACCGCGCCCCCGCGCGGCAACTGTGCTGAAAGGTGATATACGATGGAAATGACGTTTGAACAGGCAATGCGCCCCGGCTTATTGCAAGCCTTTGCCACCCGTCGCGGCAGCGGCTACATGATGCGCTCGGAAAAGCGCGGCGGCTCCTACGGCAACGGCTCCAACCGCCGCCCCCCCAGGCGCAAGAAGGCGGGCTTCATCTACATATTCTTCACGCTGCTCATCAGCCTGATCCTCTGGCCCGTGGGCATGGTGATGCTCTGGCGGCGCAAGGTGCGCCTGCAGGCCGGCACGAAGCTGCTGATCTCGCTGCTGACGCTGTGCCTGAGCGTGTTCCTGATCGTGTTCGCGCTGATGGTGCCCGTGGACAACCCGGAATACACCGCCTTCCAGGATCGCGCGAACGACTGGCTGGACAAGGCCGCCGTGGACGTGGCCGCCGCCGGTGACGCCGCCTACAAGAAGGGCTCGGAGACCTGGCAGATCATGTCCGACTTCACCGAGGCTGGCAGCGACTACGCGCTGATCAACACCGCCGACGGGCTCGACAAGGGCGTCGAGTGGGCCGGCGCGGCGCGCGGCTGGATCGAGGGCCTGTTCAAGAAGGGCGAGGGCGAAGGTGAGGCCGAGCCCACCGAAGCGCCCGCGGACACCGAGGCCCCGGCCGATACCGAGGCCCCGGCCGATACCGAGACCCCGGCCGATACCGAAGCCCCGGCGGATACCGAGGCTCCCGCAGATACCGAGCAGCCTGCCGACACCGAGCAGCCCGCTGACACCGAGCAGCCCGAGGCCACCGAAGAGGGCAAGTCCAGCTGGCTCGACATTCACCTGCCCAAGCAGGCTCCCGCCGAGGAGGACGCCCAGCCGCTGGGCGAAGGCGAACTGACGCCGGAAGGCTTCGTCGCCGGTGCGCCCGCCGAGGAGACCGAGGCCCCCACCGAAGCCCCCGCCGAGCCCACCGAGGCCCCTGCGGAGCCCACCGAGGCCCCTGCGGAGCCCACCGAGGCACCCGCAGAACCCACCGAGGTCCCCGCGGAACCCACCGAAGCCCCCGCAGAACCCACCGAGGAACCTGCGGAAGCCACTGAGGCGCCTGCGGAACCCACCGAGGCTCCCACCGAGGAAGACGAGACCATCGCGTCGCCCATCCAGGCGGCGATCCCCGAGGCCAACGTGGCCACCGAGGCCACCGAGACTAACGAGACCACCGAAACCGTCGAGGCAGCGCCAGCCACCTTCACCGTGAAGCCCGCGGGCGAGGCCACCGTGTACTACTACGACGAGGGCAGCAAGGGCTTCCACCGCAGCGCCACCCGCCACGACATGCGCAACGCGCCGCAGCACACGCTGGCGGAGGCCTTCGCGGCGGGCAAGCACACCTGCAATTCCTGCGACATGCCCACGGAGAGCATCCTCAGCGAGGAACACGTCGCCTGGGTGGACGGCAAAAATCGCATCCACACCACCGACGAGTGCCCCTCCTTCTCCGGTGACTGGCGGCTGATGCCGCTGGCCGACGCAGTGGCGGCGGGCTATGAGGCCTGCCCGGACTGCGGCGCCATCGCCTACGTGGAGAGCGTGTTCCCCGCCCCCACCCCCACGCCCGAGCCCGAGGTGGTCGATCCCGCCATCGCGCTCAAGCCCGCCGGGGAGCTGGTTGTGTACTACTACGAGAGCAGCAAGGGCTACCACGTGTCCCCCAACTGCGTGAGCATGAGCAACGCCCCCGCCGGAACGCTGGCCGAAGCCGTGGCGCTGGGCAAGCATGCGTGCGGCAACTGCAATCCCCCGGCGGCGGAGCTGCTGGGCGTGCCGGTGATGTGGGTGGACGAAAACAAGGTGTGCCACACCAGCGACAAGTGCGCGTCCTTCGCAGGAAAGGTCACGCTGATCCCCCGCGACGACGCGCTGGCGCAGGGCCTCGCGGCTTGCCCGGACTGCGGCGCGGCGGAGTACCTGGTGCCCGGCACGGTGCTGTCGGGGAACTGAGGCAAATGACCGTCCATTTGTAGGGGCGCCGAAACGGCGCCCCTACATTATTTCTGTACGGTTGACACAAACCGCCCCGAATGTGCTATAATGGTCCTAACCGCTATTTGAAAGGATGACCCAACCATGGCCAAGAAAAGCGCAAGATCCAAGGGATTTCGCAAGCAAAACGCCAAGAAGCCGTACCTGAGCAAGCGGGACATCGTCCTGCTGTGCCTGCTGATCGCGGCGGTCGCCGTCGCCGCGTTCTTCCTGTTCCGCTATGACGACGGCGCGCTGAAGGTGAAGGACGACGCGATCGTCGCGGACGGCGACAACTGGCTGATCGTGAACGGCAGCAACACCCGCGGCGGCTTCCGCTACTACAAGCTGGGCGAGATCGGCGAGCTGGAGGGCTTCACCCGCGAGGCCAAGGCCAGCGCGGGCGACGAGCGCCTGAACGAATACGTGTTCACCGCGCAGGACGAGGACGCGGCGGTCAAGACCGCGGTCGTATCCACCAGCCACGCCGCTGCCGAGGCCATGAGCCGCTACGCCGCCACCACGCTCTCGGGCGTCGAGAACGCCGAGGTCGGCGACGTGCAGAGCAAGGAGATTGCCGGGCAGACCACCTACTACTTCCTCTACGGCGAACGCCCCGCGGAGGCGTCCGGGGAGGCTGCTGAAACCGCCGAAGAAGCCGCACCTGCCGAGGAATCGACCGAGGCCGCCGCGCCCGCGGAGGAGGCCGGGGAAGCCGCAGACGAGGCCGCCCAGAGCGCCGCGTCCTATCGCCGGGCCGTCCGCGCCTACATCGACGCCCCGCATGACAGCTGCATCGTGCTGCGCATGGAGGGCAGCGGCGAAAGCGCCGACGCCTGCCCCACCGACGAACAGCTGCTCGCCGGGCTGGAGAGCCTCATCCCGACCGTGACGCTGGAAAAGGGCGGGAAGTAGCGAACGAACCTCTGAATACAAGAAGAGCCAGATTGCCACGTCGGGCTGACGTGGCAATCTGGTTTTTTACATCAACAACTGCAGCGCCACCACCAGCGCGGCCCCGGGCAGGCCCAGGAAGCCCACGGCCATGGCCGTGAACGGGTTGACCTGCACCGCGAAACCCATGAGCCCGCCCAGCAGGTTCACCAGCCCCAGCGCCAGCGCGCCCAGCACGCCGCCCGCCATCAGCCGCCACATGAACCGCATGGGCACCAGCAGCAGGTAGCCGATCAGGCACAGCAGCGTGAGCCCTATGGCGAAGGACAGTATCAGCTCCCATGGAATCTGCACGAAAAACACCTCCGCGTCCGTCGGTTGCGCCCGCTATCAGGCTATGCGCCGGGCCGCCGGGGTAGACGCAAGTTTTCCCTTTAAAGCCATTTTCCTGTCACCAACGCCCCCTGATATGATGCTATAATTTATACTACCACAAAATCATGGAGGCGTCCTATGTTCACTCGCCGCGCGCTGAAAACCCTCACCCTCTTGCTCGCCCTTGCGCTGTGCACATGCGCATGGGCGGAGGAATCGTCCGACTGGCTGGACGGCGACTATGCTTCGCTGCGCCAGGCCCAGCAGCGGCTGATCGACCTCGGCTTCCTGCACGGCCGCGCCGACGGCGCGTACGGGCCGCAGACCGAGGCGGCGCTGAGGGACTACCAGCAGCAGGCGGGGCTGGACGCCAGCGGACACCTGGACCGGGCGACGCTGGACGCGCTGACCCACGTCGATCCCGCCAGCGCCACCGCCAAGGACGTGCAGCAGCGGCTGATCGACCTGGGCTACCTGGACGGCTATGCGGACGGCATCATCGGCCCGCGCTCTACCGACGCGATGAAGCTGTTTCAGCGGCTGAACAACCTGAGCGTCAACGGCAAGGCCGACCGCGCCACGCTGGAAACGCTGTTTTCAAGCGACGCGCTGGCCCTGCCCCCCTCGCTGTCCAGCGGCAGCAAGGGCGACGAGGTGGAGCGGCTGCAACGGCGACTGGCGCTCTACGCCTTCTACGACGGCGAGATCGACGCACAGTACGCGCAGGCCACGGTCAGCGCCGTGCGCGCGTTCCAAAACCACCTGATCGAGCAGGGCTATGCCGACGGCATCGCGGCCGACGGCGTGGCCACGCCGCTGACGCAGTATTGCCTGTACAGCGACCAGTACTCCACCTACCTGCGGGACGTGACCCCCGGCGTCAGCGACAGCGAGGCGCAGCGCATCGAGCGGCGGCTTAACCAGCTGGGCTACATGGACATGACGCCCGACGACGTGCTGGACGACTACGCCATCGAGGCGATGAAGCTGTTTCAGGGCCAGTGCATGATGCAGAAGGACGGGCTGGCCGACCGCGAGACCTTCGACGCGCTGTTTTCGATCGAAGCGCCGCCAGCGGAGCACTGCGCGCCGCACGACATCGCCTCCGGCGACAGCGGCCAGATGGTGCGCAATGTGGAAAGCGCGCTGCTGGCCAGCGGCATCTCCACGCGCATCCCCCGCGGCAAGTACGACGCCGGGCTGGAATCGGCCATCGACAGCGCCCGCAAGTACCTGGAGAGCCGCAATTCTCCCAGCGCGTCGCTGTTTTCCGACCCGAAGGCGCTGTCCGTCGAGGCGATCAAGGCGCTGGAGAGCGGCCTTTTCGGCTTTGTGACCGACGACACGGACGACAGCGTGGAGATGCACCGCGTACAGCACCGCCTCTACACGCTCTACTACCTGCCGAAGATCGGCATCGACGGCATGTTTGGCCGGGAGAGCCGCAAGGCGCTGAAGGCGTTTCAGGCGGCCAACGGGCTGCCGGAGACGGGCAGTCCGGACGAGGCGACCCAGACCCTGCTGTTCTCCGAGAGCGCCGAGGCCAAGCCCTTCCCCTACCGCATCGAGGTGAGCCTGGACAGGCAGGTGGTGGAAGTCTACCAGCGCAACATGCTGGGGGCCTACGACCTGGTGCAGACCTTCACCTGCTCCACCGGCCTGCACGACTCCACGCCCCACGGCATCTTCCTGGACGGCCACCCGCTGAACCGCTGGCACTACTTCAAGAAGTTCTACTGCTGGGCGCAGTACTCGTTTGAGATCGAGGGCGACATACTGTTCCACTCGGTCATCTACTCCTCCGACAACGAGCACAGCCTGCGCAGCGGCTCGCTCTACGCGCTGGGCAACCCCGCCTCGCACGGCTGCGTGCGGCTGCAGGTGGCGGACGCCAAGTGGCTGTTCGAGCACTGCAAGCGCGGCGAAAACGTGATCATCATCGGGTAAGACAAAAAAGCCAAAGGACCGGATTGCCACGTCGGCCTTGCGGCCTCCTCGCAATGACGCTCTACAAGACTATGGGGTTGTCCCTCTATAACGATGGAGGGCAACTCCATTGCTCCAAACAACGTCATTGCGAGGAGGTCCCATAGGGACCGACGTGGCAATCTGGTCCTTCTTACACACCCATAGGAATGGCGTCAGGCTGAAAGCCTGACGCCATTGGTCGTTATGTGATGTTGTACTCCGCGCTCGTCTTACGCCGACATCCTGCGCTTCTTGCGCTGCACCAGGATGTAGGCCACCACGGCCAGAGCGCCGATGCCGCCGAACACGAACGGGTAGGCAGGCGTCTCGTCGCCGGTTCCGAGCATGCCCCACAGCGGCGTGCCGTAGTCGAGCAGCTCGAGCAGCTCCTCCAGCTCCTCCTCAGTCATCTTCTTGAACTTCGGAGCGCGCGTGGCGGACTTGCGGCCCTCAATGTAGTCTTCCTCGCCGGGCTGGCCAGGCTTCTCGGTATCCAGCAGCGTGTTGGTCAGGTTCAGGCCATCCGCGCGGCCGAAGTATCCGGGCACGTCGTCCTCACGGATCTCGTACTCAAACTGCGTGCCGTAGCCGGTATCCACGGGCTGGTTCTCGAAGGTGTAGGTCCAGCCATCCTCGGCGGTCACCGTCTTGCTGGCGACCTCCACACCGTTGCGGATCAGGTGCACGGTGATGCTGGTCGGCCGCTTGCCGGCGACGTTGTCGTTGTCGTTCCAGGTCTTGGTGCCCTTGAGCTCGGTGAACTCCTTGGACTCCTGCCGGATCAGGGTGTTCGTGATGTCGAAGCCGTCGTAGGTGGTGTTGTAGAACTCCACCGGCTCCTCCTTCACGGTGTAGTTGATGGCGATGCCGGTCTCCGTCACGGACGGCTGGCTGCCGAAGCTGTAGGACCAGGTGTTCCAATCGTCCTTGGTCCAGGTCGGCTCGGCCTCCACGGGCGTGCCGTTGGCCAGCAGCGTCACCGTGATGCTCTCGGGACGGACGTAGTAGTAGTTGTTCGCGTCCACCCAGGTCTTCTTGCCGGCGATGGTCGTCGGGCCCGGGGCCGGAGTGGCCGTCGGGGCCGGAGTGGCCGTCGGGGCGGGCGTGGCCGTCGTCGCGGGCACGGTGGTCGTCGGCGCCTTGCGGGCATCCTCCACCAGGATGATGCCGTCCTTGGTGATGTTGCCGGTGATGCGCTTCACGGTGCCGTCCTCGTTGATGGAGAACTTGGTGTCGGTCGTGATGTCATAGCCCTCGGGAGCGACGGTCTCGCGCAGCGTGTACTCCTCGCCGGTCTTGAGGCCCTTGATCTCCTCAGGCGTCTTCTTGGAATCCCACTCCTTGACGACCTTGCCGTCCTTGTCAAGGATCTGGATGTGCGCGCCTTCGAGCTCTTCCTGTGTGGTCACGTCCACCTTGCTGACCTTGATGGAGGTCTTGGCGTCCTCGATCAGCAGCACGCCGCCTTCGGTCTGCTTGCCGGTCGTGGTCACCTTGCCGGTCTCGTCGATCTTGAAGGTGGTGTCGGTCGCGATGGTGTAGCCCTCGGGAGCCACTTCCTCGTGCAGGGTGTAGGTCTCGCCGGTCTTCAGGCCGGTCACCTCGTGCGCCTCCTTGCCAGAGGTCCACTCGGCCACCACGTTGCCCTTGCTGTCCTTGATCTGGATCTTCGCGCCTTCGAGCTCCTTGCCGCCGTCGACGTCCACCTTGCTGATCTTGACGGAGGTCTTGGCGTCCTCCACCAGCAGCACCTCGTCGCCGTTTTCATCCTTGGTGGTGTGGCCCGTGGTGGTCACGGTGCCGTCCTCGTTGATGGTGAACTTGGTGTCGGTTGTTACGGTGTAGCCCTCGGGGGCGACGGTCTCGCGCAGGGTGTAGGTCTCGCCGGGCTTGAGCTCCTTGGTCTCGTGCGCTTCCTTCGTGGAATCCCACTCCTCGACGATGTGTTTGTCCTTGTCAAGGATCTGGATGTGCGCGCCCTCAAGCTCTTCCTCGGTGGTAACGTCCACCTTGCTGACCTTCGCGGTGTAGATGTACTCGTTGGTGAAGGTCGCGGTCTTGGTGTCGTTCGTGGCGATGGTGCCGTTGGCGTTGACGTCGCGCAGCAGCCTGTAGTGCGCGGGGATCTCCGTCTCCTTGACGGTGTAGCCCACGGTGTTGGGCAGGCCGGTGGCGGTCTTGGTCTCGTTGTGCTTCACCTTCACGGTCGCCACGCCGTTTGTGAAGGTCATGTCGCCATAGGTGCCGTTGATGGTCTTGTCGTCCAGCGTCACGGTGAAGGTGAACTCAGCGTTCTTCGCCGCGGCTGCCGGGCTGACGATCTTCTTGACGGCCAAGTTGCCCACGTTCGGCTTGTTGACGAAGTTCAGCGCCTTCGGGTTGGAGCCGCTCGTCTTCACGTTCAGCTTGCCGTCGCCGCCGTCGGTGATCTCCACCTCGACGCGATAGCGGGTCTCGTCCTTGGTCATCTTCGCGGTGCTGGACGTCAGCTCGCGCACATTGTAGATGTACTTCTTGCCGATGTCCTCCTGCGTGAACTGAATGGTCGGGTAGGCGATCTTGCCGGTCGCGTCGTTCTTGACGGTCACGGTGTCGCCGCCCTCGCGGGCCACCTCAAACTCGAAGATGTCGCTCGCCGTCAGGCTGCGGCCCTCGATTCTCTTGGTGCCCTCGAAGGTCAGGCTGCCGTCGGCCTCGTACTTGGTGTTCACCACGTCGGCCTTGGCGCCGCCGTCGATCTTGGTGAAGGTCAGGCCCTTGCTGAACACGGGCTCGGCGTACATGTCGGTCCTGTTCGAAGCGTCGCCAGCCAGTCCGTCCGCCTCATGCTCAGCCTTCACGGTAAACTCGATCGGGTCGACGTCGATGTAGCCGTCCGGCACAACGGTCTCGGTCAGCTTGTAGTCGCCGTCGTCCAGGCCCGTGAAGGTGAACACGTTGCCGGATACGGTGTTGACCGTCTTGACATCGACGTACTTGCCGCCGACCTTCTTCTCCAGCTTGAACTGGGCGCCGGGCAGGGGCTTGTTGTTCGCGTCGACCTTGTTCACCTCAAGCTTGTAGGTGAACACGATGACGGAATCCCATTCGGTCTCCTCGGTCTCTTCGCTCGGCTTCTCCTCGTTGGTCTGGTTGTCCACCGTCACCTTCGGGCTGTTGCTGTAGGCCAGCTTGGCCTTGTTCACATTGCCCTGGCTGCCCAGGACCGCGTCCTTGTTCAGCGTGGCGGTGAATTCCACCTCCACCTTCGCGCTGTTCAGGCTCGTCGGCAGCTTGGCGGTATACTTGCCATTGGTCTTATTTGCCTCCCAGGTCAGCGTCAGCGTAAACTTCTGCGCGCCGTCCTTCGCCAGCGTGTATTCCGCATCCTGGCCGTTCACCTTGACGCTCGTGATCTTATTGAACGTCAGGCCCTTCTCCATCTCATCGGTGAAGGTGATGTGATACTTCACATAGTCGGAGACGTTGTCCGCCAGCGTCGCCGTCAGCTTGAAGGGCACGTCGTCGCCGATGTCGTGCATCCTGCCAGTCGCTGATCTCGCCGGTCGTGTCGTTGGTATCCTTGACCTTCTTCTCGAAGGTGGGCTTGGTCGCCAGCGCGTCCTGCACCAGGAGCACGTCCTCGCCGTTCTCCTTGCGGGTCTTGGTCGTGCCCTTGTCCACCGTGCCGTCCTCTTTGATCGAGAACGTGGTGTCGCTCGTCAGCTTGTAGCCGTCCGGAGCCACTTCCTCGTGCAGCGTGTAGGTCTCGCCGGTCTTGAGGCCCTTCACCTCGTGCGCCGTCTTGTCGGAAGTCCACTCATCGACCACGGCGCCCGTGCTGTCCTTGATCTGGATCTTCGCGCCTGCGAGCTCAGCGTCGCCAGCAACATCCACCTTCTTGACCTTCACGGAGGTCACCTTGTTGGTAAACGTTCCATTCTTCTCTCCATATACGGGCGTCGCGGTGATGGTGCCGTCGCCGTTGTCGACCAGCGTCACAGTAACCGTCTGCGGCTCCGTATCGTAGATCAGAGTCTTATCCTTGTTCGCGCCCGTGGGCACATCCTCGCTGATGGTGTAGGTGAGCGGGCTGTTGGCCACGTCGTCCAGTGTGTAATCGATCGCGTCAAACGTCACCGTGCCGTCCGCGTCGTTGGTCTTGGTCTGGTTGACGCCGTTGCCGGTCAGCGTGAAGGTGAACTCGTCGACCTTCAGGTCGCGGCCCTCCAGCACCTTCTTGGCGGTCAGCTGCACCTTGCCGGCGGCGGCGTAGGTGTTCTCAAACTCAGGCGTGGTGAAGCTCGCGTTGCCGTCATACTTCACGTCGAGCGTACCGTCGCTATTGTCGGTCACGGTCACCGTAACGGTCTGCTCATGCCTGTCGTAGGTCACGCCGTCCTTCGTGGGATTCGCAGCGGTCACGCCTTCCGGCAGCTTCTCCTTGATCTTGTAGGTAAAGGTCTTGCCGGCGTCGTCCAGGTTAGCCAGCTTGTACTCGATGGCTTTGAAGTTCGCGGTCTGGCCCTGCTTCACAGCCGCGCTGGTCTCAATCAGAGTCTCGCCGTTGTTATCGACCCTGTAGAGTTCGAACTCGAACGTCCTGTCGCCCAGCGTGGCGTCCGCCTTCTTCTTGGCGCTCAGCTTCGCAGTGCCGGTGGCCTCGTAGGTGTTCTCCACCTCCACGGTCAGGTCGGTCGTCTGGGTTCTGTCAATCACCAGATTGCCCGTGCCGTTGTCATCCACCTTAATGGTGATTTCCTTGGCCGTGGTATCGTAGGAGACGCCGCCCAGGCTGCCCTTCGTCTCGGTGATGGTGAACACATAGGTGCCCGCCTTGTTGAAGGTGATGTCGCCGAAGGTCGCCTTGTGGTCCGTCGTGTCTTTGCCGATCGTCGCCGTCTTCACATCCGGCAGATCCGCGCCGTTATCGGGATTGATCTTGGCAGCCAGCGTGAACTCGAAGCTGTCGCCATCTTTCCATGCGCGGCCGGTCAGCTCCTTGGTCACGCTCACCTTCTCCTTCACGGGCGCGGCGGTGTAGGTGTTCTCCATTTCAACCGCCAAATCGTCCTCGCTGGTGGTCACCACAAGCTGGCCCTGTTGGTCTTCCACATTGATGGTGACCGTCTTGACCGCCGCATAGTTAATGCCCTTTGTGTCGCTCGGCACAGTCTCGGTGATGGTGAACTTGTATTCGCCGTCATCCTCGAACAGGATCGGGCCAAATTCAACGTACTTGCTGGTCTTGGTCGCGCTCCCTTGCACCTTCGCGCTCGCCAGGCTCGCGCCATCCGGGTTGCTGCTGACAGCATCCAGCGTAAACTCGAAGCTGTCGCCATCCTTCCAGTCGCGGCCGGTCAGCTTCTTGGTGACCTTCACCTTCGCGGAGGTTCCGTTCACGCTGTAGGTGTTGTTGGCCGTCACGGTCAACTGATCGTCCGTGTTGGTCACGCTCAGCGTACCGTCGCCGTTGTCCACCACTTCAATGGTGATGGTCTTGGGCGTGGCATCGTAGGTGATGCCGTTCTTCTTGTGGGTGCTATCAACGCCGTCCGGTTCCGTCTCGGTGATGGTGAACTTGTAAGTCCCGGGCAGCGTGAAGGTGATGGTGCCGAAGGTCACGGTCTGGGCATCCTTCGTCGCCGACTTCACAAGGTCATTAGGCCCTGTCGGCATCGTCACACCGTCTTTGTTGTCACCACGCGCCAGCGTGAACTCGAAGCCGTCCTCCGGCCAGTGTCCATTGCCGTTGGTGAATACCTTGGTGGCCTTCACCGTCGCTTCAGTGCTGGTCACGGCGTACCAGTTGGTGAAGTCCGCCTCGTCCTTGTCGCCCGTGGGGATGCTGCCTTCCACGCTGCCATCATTGGCCGGCACAGTTTGCGTGAAGCCGCCGGGCAGGTTCGTCTCCTCGACCACATATCCCGTGCCCGCGGGCAGGTTCTTGATGGTCAGGGTCTTGCCGGCCTTGAGCTTGATGTTCTCGATCATGTTGTTCGAAACCGTCACGCTGGTCACGGTCGCGTTGCCGGTGTTCTCCGCCGGATAGGTGCCGTTCAGCGTCACGCCGTTGGTATTCACCAGCGTCACTTTGAAGGTGAACTCCGCGTCCGCGTTGGGCGTCAGGGCGTCGTTGGCCTTGATGACTGTCTTGGTGATCGCCAGTTCGCCGACGTCCTTGTTGTTGGTGAACTCGGCAGTCGGCACCGTCGCGGTTCCGTCCTTCTTGACTTCCACTTCCAGACCGTTGTTGCCGACCAGCGCAATGCCCTTGGCGGTCAATGCCGTAGTGTTCTCGGTCACGGTGTAGTCGCCGGTGGGCAGGCCGGACACGACCACATAGTCGCCGTCGCGCGTCGCGGCAGCATCGTTCACCGTCGCGCTCTTCACCGCGCCGTTTTCGATGGTGATCTTGACGGTCTTTTCCGTGCCAGCGGTGTCGGTGTTGGCCTTGCCCGCCACGGTGAACTCGTACTCACCGTCCACGAGCTTGGTGTTGGTGCCCGCGCCGTTCACGGTGACAGACTTCTTGATCTTCAGGGAGCCGGTGTCGCGCGTGTAGGTATTCACGAACGCCGCGGTGGGAACCGTAGTCCCGGCGGCCGCCGCGACCGTGCCCTTCTCGCTGCCGCTGGCCACGGCCGAGCCGTTGACGGTGGTCTCGACGCTGTAGCCGTTCACGGTCATGCCGGTCTCGGTGAAGGTGACCTGCGTGCCCACGGGCAGGTCGTCGATCTGCCAGGTGTAGGGGCTGGCCATGCCGTCGGTAATCGTAAACTCCTTAGTCTTCGGGACTTCATCCACGGTGTACTTCGCGGTGATCTTGAAGCGCTCGGGGATGTCTACAGTTGCAGTGCCGAAGTTAAATTCCTTCGTCACCTTCACGCTGCCCAGCTGCTCGTTGATGAACTTCGCGTCGGCGGTGCCAGCGTTGATGTTGGTATCGTCCGCGGCATTCACCTTGTTGACCTTCAGAGTGCCATCCCCGTTGTCCTCGAGGGTGACCTTGATGATCCTGGTGCTGTCGTCGTACTTGATGTGGTCCTTGACGTTGTTGGCGTCAACGCCCGTCCGATCCTCTTCCAGCTGGAAGTAGAAGGTCTGGGTCGTATCGTCGCCGTCTTTGTTCTTCACGAACACATCGCTAAAGCTGAACGTCGCCTTGCCGTCTGCATCAGTACTCTTTGTCGTAGTCGCAACCTTGGGCGTAACGCCCTCCGCCAGCGGTACAACATTACCGTCGTCATCAACATCCACCTGGGTCAGCTTGAAGCTGTAGCCCGCCAGGGAATCAGAAGCGGTTTTGTTCTTGATCGTCTTCTGGACCTCAAAGCTCAGACTGCCCTTGGCTTCATACTGGTTGTTGAAGTTCAAGCCAGTAATCACCGAATTGGCAGCAGCAGCAGATGGCTGCCCGGTCGTTGAAGTATCACCGTCTACCGTCGTTACCGTCACAGAGCTCTTTAACTGGTCGCCAGCTCTCGTAATCTCGACCTTCAAGTGGTATTCCTTGGGGTCGATCGTCCAGCCGTTGCTTGGGCTCAGTGCTTTCTCTTTGACGACATAGTAGTGCGTACTGTCGACAGTGTAATCACCGTACTCATAGACGATCGCAGAGAACTCGAAGCTCTGTCCTGCTTCGCCTTCGGCGATGTTGCCCGCCGTCCGCGTCTCTCTCGGCGTCGTGTTCGCAAGCGTATACTGCGCGTCCGTAGCATCATATAACTCAAACACGAATACCTGGTCGGTGATGCTTGTTCCCGCTATGGTCTTCTTGCCGCCGAACTTTACACTCGTAGACTTGGCACTGAAATTGTTTGTGACTAAGTTTGTGTTCTTTGACACATCTACGTCGATTATGCCGGATATATTCGAGTTGCTCAAACTGTATCCGGGGTCATTGATAACCTCGGTAACGGTGTATGTCGTTCCCGTAGGCAAATCCTTAACGACTATATACTGTCCGTCCTTGATCGCTATGCCGGTACTATTGAGATCGCTCGGAGTGATTGAGCCTTCGCTTTGTTTGGCATCAGAGCTATCATAGATCTCATAAGCAAAGAGATCCACGTTCACATTAAATGTTACGTCCTCTGGGGGAAGCAACTGCACCTTAAATGTGAAGTCAACATCATCTGCGGTGTCGCCAAAGGCTACCGCGACGTGCTTCCTAATCACCAGGTCGCCCGTCTTGCGCTCATAGGTATTGGTGAACGCGCCCAGAGCATAGCCGGTATAGCCGTTCGCACCCTTCTTCGCAGCGGTCGCGGTCACACTGACCGCGTTGGTAGTGCCTCTCGCTTTGGTCGTGACTTCGAAGTCGCTGTTCTCATAGTTGGCTTCGGTGAAGGTCACTTTCGTTCCAATGGGCAGGTCTTCGATCTCCCAAACCAAAGAGCCGCTGTAAGCACCATTGCTCAAGGTTGCCGTGGCGGAACCGCTCGTCGCGTTGTTGGCCTTCAGCACAGTCGGCTTGCCAGTGACTGCGGGACTGTAGGCAACGTTGATCTGGAAGTTATCCGGCAGCTTCTTGATGCCGGTGAACGTCTTGGTCACCTGCACGCCGCCGAGCTGCTGGTTGGTGAAGGTGGCGTCGAGATCATTCTCCCCAATGGTGGCACTGCCAACCGTCTTGGTCACGGTCAGATTGCCGTCTTTGGCATCGGCAACCGTCACCTTGATGATGACCTTATTGGTATCATAGGTGATGCCGTCCTTGGTCGGGTTCGCGGCGGTCACGCCGTCCGGCAGGACCTCCTCCAGCATGAACCAGTAATCGCCGGTGTCATTCTGGTCGGCGTTCTTGACAAAGCTCATGACCTCGGTGAAGTCCACCACGCCATCGGCTGCTGTCACGGTCTTGGTGACAGGCGTGAAGGTGGCAATGGCAGTTTCGCCCGTCCCATCGGTCACCTGCGTCAGCTTGATCTGGAACTCATGCTCGCTCAGGACGCCGTCTGTAAACACCTTCCTGGCCTTGAAGGAAACCTTACCGGTGGCCTCGTAGGCGTTCGTGAAAGCCAACTTGGCGAGGCCGCCCTTGGAGATGGTCGCTTCCTTCGTGCCGTCGCTGTTGGTGTAGCCGTCCGGATGCGTCTGCTCCACGACGGAGCACTTGGTGCCCACGGGCAGACCCTTGACGGTGATCTTCTCGCCCTTCCTCAGGGTGACGGTGAACTTGTTGGAAGCATCAACAGTCACAGTCGTCGTGGTTTCTGTGGTGCCAGACGTCTTGACAGCGTTGTAAGTCTCGTCCAGCGTCACGCCGGACGGCGTCGTCAGGGTCACCTCAAAGGTGAACCCCTTGGTATCGTCGTCGGTGCCGGTCACGGCCTTGCTGATCTCCAGGTCTCCAACCCAACTCTCGTTGATAACGTCGCCGCTCAGAGTAGTGAGGTCGGTATCCGGTGCCAGCGTCAGCGTGCCAGTCGTCTCATTGCCGGTGAGGGCGGTCAGGATGGCATTCCTGTCAGCAGGAATGACACCCGTGGTATTATGGGCATCCCATGTATCCGTATGCGTCGCTTCCACGGTGAAGTAGATGGGATTCTCCAGGCCCTTGTAGCCCTTGGGCACGGTGGTCTCGGTCAGCTTATAGGTGCCGTCGTCCAGGCCGGTGAAGGTGAAGATGTAGCTATCGTTGCTGGACACGGTTGCCGTGTAGGTCTTGGCTGGGTCAAACGAAGCGCCCTGCGCAGTCACCTTCTCCAGCGTGAAGGTCGCGCCGGACAGGTCGGCCTTGGTGTCCTTGTCGACCTTGTTGATAACCACCTGGTAGGTGAACACGATGGTGTAGTCCCACTCGGTCTCTTCGGTGTTCTCGGTGCCGCTATCCTGTGCCTCGCCCTGGTCGTTCAGGTTGCAGTTGTTGCTGTACTCCAGCTTGGCCTTGTTCACGTTGCCCGTCTTGCCCAGGTTGGCATTCTCGTTCAGGGTCGCGGTGAACAGGACCTCAACCTCTGCCTCGTTCAGGTCGTCGGAAAGTGTGCCGGTGTACTTGCCCTGGTCGTCCTTCGCGGCTTCCCAGGTGAGGGTCAGCCTAAAGCCGTGCGCGCTGGTATCAGAGAGCATATAGCCCGTCGGGTTTGCATCGGTCTTCGGAGAGATGACCGTATCGCCCACCTTGACAGACGTGATGCCATTGGCCGCATTGAACGTCAGGCCCTCGTCCATCTCGTCGGTGAAGGTGATGTGGTACTTGTAGTAGTCGGACACGTTGTCCGCCAGCTTGGCGGTCAGCCTGTAGGGCACGTCGTCGCCGATGTCGTGGTCGGCGCTGTCCTGCCACTCGCTGTAGGCCGTGTCGGTGCTGTCGTTGATATCCTGGACCTTCTTTGTAAACTCCGGCTTCGTAGCCTCCGTGTTCTTCACGTTGCCGGTGAGGGTGGCATAGGTATTGTCCGCCGTAAACTCGGGCAGCGCGACAACGCCATCCGTCACAGTGCCGGTCAGTCCGGTCAGGACGCCCGACCTGGTGACATCCGCCACCGTGCTCGCCGTGCTGCCATTCTCAGGCACCCAATTGAGTTTGGCATCGCTCTCAGCTGTGTCGTGATGTGCTGCCGCCACAGTGAACTCGATCGGATCGATGCGCTTGTAGCCGTTGGGCACCTTGGTCTCGGTCAGGATGTACTTGCCGTCGTCGAGGCCCTTGAAGGTGAAGACATTTCCTGAGACGGATACACGGTCAGCACCCGTGATCTCCTCCGTGGTGCCGTCCGCCAGCATCTTCTCCAGCTTGAACTCTGCGCCGGTCAGGGCCGTTGTGCCATCGTTTTTCACCTTGTTCACTTCCACCTTGTAGGTGAAGGCGATGGTGTAATCCCAGTCGGTCTTGCCCTTGTCGTTGTCATTGGTGTCCTGCGCATGGCCCTGGCTGTCCAGGTTGCAGTTGTTGCTGTACTCCAGCCTGGCGCGGTTCACGTTGCCCTGCGCGCCGAGGTTGGCGTCCTTGTTCAGGGTCGCGTTGAACAGGACCTCAACCACTTTGCTGTTCAGGCTGGTTCCAAGGCTGGTCTCGCCGATGGTCTTGGTGTATTTGGTTGCGTCGCTCTCGTCCTTCTCGCCTTCCCAGGTGAGGGTCAGGGTGAAGCCATTACCGGCCTTACTCAACACATAATTGTTGACTTCTGTGCCGTCCACCTTGACAGACGTGATGCCATTGGCCGTATTGAACGTCAGGCCCGCGTCCATCTCGTCCTCGAAGGTGATGTGGTACTTGTAGTAGTCGGACACGTTGTCGGGCAGGGTGGCCTTCAACTGATAGGGCACTTTGTCGCCGATGTCGTGGTCGGCGCTGTCCTGCCAGTCGCTGTAGTCCGCGTCGGTGCTGTCGTTGATGTCCGCAATCTTCTTCTCGAAGGACGGCTTGGACTCATCGTTCTTCACGTTGCCGGTGAGGGAGCCCTCATCAAGGTCCGCGGTCAGTTCAAACGCACCCGTAGCCGTGTCGCCGTTCTCCAATCCGGTCAGGACGGTCGTCCGGTTAACCTCGGACAGGTCGTCTTTATTGGCAGTGTGCGTCGCTTTCACCGTGAAGGTGATCGGGGCGATGCGCTTGCAGCCGTTGGGCACCTTGGTCTCGGTCAGGATGTAATCGCCGTCGTCGAGGCCGGTGAAGGTGAAAATCGTACCTTCGTCGTTCTTGGTGGCAGTGAAGGTGTTGACCACGGTCGTGGGAGCGTCCGTCTTGACCTTTTCCAGCTTGAACTCTGCGCCGGTCAGGGCCTCAGTGTCCGTACCGTTCGCCGCGAGTTTCACCTTGTTCACAACCACCTTGTAGGTGAAGGCGATGGTGTAGTCGTATTTGGTGGTCTTCTCGTCCTTTTCCTGATCTACCTTGCCGTCTTCAACCTTCCAGTTGCTGCTGTACTTCAACCGGGCCTTGTTGATGTTGCCCGCGTTGCCCAGCACGGCATTGTTGTTCAGGGTCGCAGTGAACAGAACCTCAACCTTCGCGCTGTTCAGGCTCTCGGGCAACTTATCATCATCGGTATACCCGTCCTCGGGCTTTTCCTTGCCCCAGTCAATGCGCAGGGTGAAGCCGTGTCCGTCATTCGCCGGGGTCAGCGTGTACTCGTTAGTCGCATAGGTCTTATTGCCCACCTTGACGGAAACCGAATCCTCGTCGAAGGTCAGGCCGTTCTCCATCTCGTCCTCGAAGGTGATATGATACTTGTAGTAGCTGGATACGTTGTTCGCCAGCGTGGCGGTCAACTGATAGGGCACGTGGTCGCCGATGTCATAGTCGGCGCTGTCCTGCCAGGGGCCATGAACCGTATCCGTGCTGTCGTTGATGTCCGCGATCTTCTTCTCGAAGGTCGATTCCTTGATCTTCTTGTTGATGATAGTGACCGTCCCTTCGCCAACGGTATAGCTGGTCGCGTAACCGTCTATTTCGGTCACCTCGTTAATCTTATACTCGATATCTTCGCCATCTTCGGTCGTTGTGGGCAGATTTTGAAACTTGTAACTCTGGGTTCCAGAATCCAATGTCACTTTGACATCTTTGTTCTCAGCATCCTTGACAGCTGTAAAATCGCCGTCACCCACTTTTTGCATCAGCTTGACTTCGACACTCTTTCCCTCAGGCCACTCAGCCGTCTTGCCGTCGGCGTCTTGCCACTGCTTTTCAACAATCAATTCAGTTTTCTCTGTAATATACTTATTATTATAGACCGCAGACTGAGTTTCATCCTTAACAATTGTTCCGGTGCTACCCGTACTGCCATTCTTCCGCCAGTGATCAATCTCCTCATTGCCGAAGTTCTTGCCATTGACATGCGTCTCAATAATGCTGTAATTGGCGCCACTGGGAAGGCCGTCGATTTGGATGGTCTCGCCAGCATACAGCGAAACGCGCGCATAGCCATGTGAGAAAGTCACTGTTGTTGTCGTCTCGACACCATCCTTATCTGTGCGCGTAGCATCAAAGGTGCCGGAGACAGGGACAGTCCTTGTCGGCTCATCTTCCGTCGGGGCAGGCTGATTCAACTGAATCTCGAATGTAAAGGTAGCGTATTGCTGAGCGTCTTCGGGGTTTCCCTTGATCTGCTTTTTCAGAGACAGGTTGCCCTTTTCTGTAGCGTTTGTAAACGTCACGCTCTCATTGGGACCAACAGGCTCCGCGAAAGCTGTCGTCTTGTTTTCTGCGCTGTCAAAAGTTGACCAATCGAAGGATTTGTAATAACGCGGAGCACTTGCGACAACGTGACCGCCAACTCCGACATAGTCGATCACCGCATAGTACACCCGATTGTCAATTGTATAGGAGCCAACGGTGCTGCTCACCTTATTCGACTCACTGATGCTAAAGACATTCAGGCCGTTCTGCAGTTTAAGATCGCCTTCCCCTTCAGCCGTTGCTTTATAGGAGATGGCAGAACCATCGTTGTAGATCTTGCAGGGGGTAGACCAAACATTATTACCCATGTAGCGCGCGATGCTGAACTCAAACACCTGGCCTTTCGCCGCGGGCTTGCCGTCTACGGTTTTGCTTGCATTGATGAATGACTTATCTACATCCTCCAAGTCGGCATAGACATTGTGCCACTCACCTTCGTTGTATACAAAGCCATCAGAAATCAGCCAACCGGCGCTTGTCTTGTCAATGTAGGTACGTGATTCAGGATTGCCGACCAGGAACGTGCCGCTGACCGTGTCAAGAACCACATTCTTTGCATTGGGCATATTCCAAACGATATGCTGTGCAAGGTAGTCTGAGCGCGTATTCGTGTGAGATTCTTCTTCCAGCGAGTTGGCTGTGCTCGTGGCAGAATTACCATTATATACTGGGTTGGTCGGATTCACAACTTCAACAATGTATTCACTCAGTGTTACATCGCCAGCGGTCGCAAAGTTGAATACAATGATCTGGTTCTCGCGCTTGCGGATTCGAATTTGCGTGCCGGGATACTGTGCCTTCAGCGCATCGCCGTCAACATAAATGGTTACATCATCGTCATACGCAGTCGCGTCGATGGTCACCTTGTCGTCGTACTTGGTCGGCGAAACATTCGCCGAATGATTCATCAGACTTCCGGAGACAGACTTCATGTGGCGGATGATTGGCTCCACAATGCTGCCCGCAACCTCGCTGGCAGACATTTCGACGGTATGAACCCAATCTCTCTTGGCTTTCTGTCTGTCGGCAGAATCCGTATAGAGCACAATCGTCTTATTCTCGTTGTTATGCGTGTTGCCGATTTCCACCGTGCCTTTATTGTCTTGACGAACGAGCTTCTGGCCATTACTGTCGACCTCGCCTGTGTATATCTCGTCCAGAGGAATAGTCGTCATATCCAAGCCATAACCGTCTGAGCCACCATCATTATAAACCACATAGTTGCCAATGGCGATACCGCCAGCGTTTTCGCCAGACAGATTAGGATTGACGCCCTTGGTGTTGTCCTGATAGTTATTAACGGCGAAGTTGGACTGGAAATCACTTCCGCCCTGCTGTAGGCGATCCGCCGTGATGCCATAGTTGATTCCGCCGCCCAGGATGGAACCGATGGTATAATCCTTGCTTGCGTAGTTCTTGGTCAACTCGATGACATCCGTGGTATAGTCCTTGTGGGCCTCGTCGTCCGACGCCGTTTCCCTCATGCCATAGTGCACCGAATAGGTCGCCAGAATATCGCCTTCCGCTATCTCCTGGCAATTGGTTTTGGCGATAGCGCCATTGGCGTTGGTGTCATCGCGGCCTTTGATCAGGCGCGCAGTCACGCTGACCTCGTTGCCCGAGAACTTGTCAGCCACGTCGTGGCCATCGCCATCCTGCCAGTTGGGCACGGGAATATCGATGTACGGTTTCCCGTTATCGTTGGTCTTGACCTCGTAATCGCTGACCTTGACCTTCTTGAAGAAGTAGCTGTGATTGTCATCCGCGCCCTGCGTGGCATGCTCGACCGTCACCAGCAGGTACACATTGTCCGCATCCTCAAAGGCGCCTTCGGTGATCTCCGGGTCAAACTGGAGGCGCACCTGATAGGCCTGCTCATAGGAGCGGTCGATCTTAATGGTCGTGGTATTGGATTCGTTGTCGACGGGGCTTCCCTTGATCGCAAAGCCCACCAGGCTGTCGTTGACCTGATTGTTGTCAGTGATCTGGCCCCACGTATAGCTGCTGTCCGCCTCGATGATACGAACGTCAGTTACCGTCATATCGCTGTTGAAGGCGATTCCGGAGGTGGGAATGCTCACCGCCGTATCCGCTTCACCGGGCTCCTGGAAGTTCAGCACCGGCACCGTGATGGTGGAATTCTCGCTAAAGCTGAAGGGCTTCAGCGCAATATAAGTCTTTTCAACGCCGTCGACGGTCTGCTTCGCCGTAACGCGCAGCATCTTGTTGCCGTTGTTCGTGGCAATCGGCACATAGTCCGTGGCACTGCTCGTGTAAGGCGTCGTCCCGTCATAGTCAAACACGTTGATGATCACGTTGTGGGAAAGGTTCTCTTTGTAGGAAAGAATGGTGGTATTGGCGGTGGAATGATCCATCGTCAACGTATACTTGCCATCCTCCATGCTGCCGGAGGTAACCCTCTTATCAACGCCAACAGTGGCAGCGTTGCCTATATAGTTACTGGTATCCGCTTTTTTGACGAGGTATACATCGACGGGAGAGCCATCATACTCTACTCCATTCCAGCCTTTGCCCGGTTCGCCAACTCCTACAAAGAAAGTATCGATAGAATACGTCGTGGAAGGAACGTAATCGTCAATATAATACTTGTTTCCGTTGATTTGGGTCGCAGCAACCAGATAATAGTCGCCGGCATCCGAAATCTCAGGCGTCGCTTCGGAGCCTTCGATCTGAGACTTGATGGTATAGGTCTGCGCGTCCGTCACCGTGATGACATACTTCTCCTGCCCCACGGTCAGCGTCAACTCGAAGGTGTCGGCGAAGGGGATCTCGCTCTTCAGGGCCCACTCGCCGCCCTCGGTCTTAATCAGGGCCAGCTTGAGGTCCTTGTCGGTTTCGTCGCCGACGACCAGCTTCAGCTCGGGGTCCGCGCTCAGCTCGCCCTCGATGCCCAGGTCGGCCATGATCTGCGCGATGGTATACTCGCCCTCGCCGCTGTAGCTGATGGTCTTCTCTTCGATGGTGAAGTCCACCGTGTAGAAGGCAAAGGCGCAGAAGCTGTTGGTCTTGAAGGTGATGTCGTCGGTGTGGCCGTCGAGATCGACGTTGTCCACCTTGACGGTGTTGGTATCGACCACGACATCGTTGGCGGAGAAGCTCGCGTCAACGGTGGTGGTGGCTTCCTGGTTCTCCAGCACGTTGTCCTTCAGGGGCAGATGGATGATGTCGACGTCGGCGACATCCTCGGCGCTGGCGTTGGTAATCTGGTTTTTCTTGAAGGTGACCTTCACCGTCATGGTGTTTTTCGCGGGCTCGACCTCATAAGTTTCGCCGGTGGGCTCTCCGGTCTCGGAGTTGAGCACGTCCATGATGAAGGCAAAGTCGTACAACAGGGTGTTGTCGTCGGTATGCTCCTCGTCGGTGTGGTCGTTCAGGGCCTTCATATAGGCGTCATACGCGGGGCCGCTGGTGATGGGGGTGACGACCAGGTTCGCGGCGTCCGGCACGGCGTTGCCGCGGGCCAGCTTCACATGAGCCTTGATGGCGTCGTCTTCGTATTCATAATCTCTTTCGTCGTTGATGATGTTGAACGCAGCCGTCAGCCTGACGTCCTCAGTGAGCGGCTGGGACGTTTCGCCGTCGTCGGCATACCAGGCGCGATCTGCCTCGCTGTAGGCGATGCCGGCCAGATGGGCGCCGTTCATCAGGGTTTCGACATAGGTGAAAGCCTTGGGGTCCACGGCGATGGGCGCCTGCGTCAGGTCATAGGCGACCTCACGGCTAAGGACGATATCGTCGTACTCGGGCATCACCGTCAGTTCGCCCAGATCGTTGTAGTACCGGGCCTCCACGATGACGTTCACGCCGGAGTAATCCGGGCGGACGGTCAGGGGGAGTTCGGCGGTGAGCGCCAGCTCCTCGCCCTGGAAGGCGGTCACGATCGCGGTGTACGCGCCGGGCTCGCCCGCGGTCCAGTCGAACGCGCCCTCAACGGGCTCGCCCTCGGCCACGACCGCGCCGTCTACATTATATATGGCGAAAGCCACCCGCTCCGCGCCGGTGGTCGCAAAGGTGAAGTGGATGTTGTCGCCGGGGAACAGCGCGTCGACGTTGGCGTCGGTGGCGAAGTCCGTGAGGGTCAACTCCTCGAGCGTCTCCTCCTCGGCGTTCTCCTCCTCGGCGTTCTCCTCCTCGGTGTTCTCGCCCTCGGCGTTCTCGCCCTCGGTGTTCTCACCCTCGGCGTTCTCACCCTCGGCGTTCTCGCCCTCAGACTTCTCGCCCTCGGCGTTCTCGCCCTCAGCGTTCTCACCCTCGGTGTTCTCGCCCTCAGACTTCTCGCCCTCGGCGTTCTCACCCTCGGTGTTCTCGCCCTCAGACTTTTCGCCCTCGGCGTTCTCACCCTCGGCGTTCTCGCCCTCAGTCTTTTCGCCCTCGGCGTTCTCACCCTCGGCGTTCTCGCCCTCAGACTTCTCGCCCTCAGACTTCTCGCCCTCGGCATTCTCGTCCTTGGCGTTATCGCCCTCGGCGTTATCGCCCTCGGACTTCTGCTCGTCGGAGGTCTCCGAGCCGGTTTCATTCCCGACTTCGGTCTCTTCTTTCTTGTCCTCACCGACTTCGGTCTGATCTGTGTCGGCCTTGTCGGTCTTCCCCTCGGCGGGCGCGTCGCCCTGCTGCTCCGGCTCCGCGGCGGGTTCCTCCGCCTTGGGATCGGCTTCCGGCGCGGGCTCCGGCTGTGCGGGGGCGTTTTCAGGCGCGACAGCGTCCCCCTGCCCTTCCTGGGCGGGAGGATCGGAGGGTTCCTCGGGTTTTTCCTCCGTGACTTCGGGCGCTGATGGCGCCTCGTCTACAGTCTCGGGGACCGCAGGATCAGCGGCGCCCTCGACGGTCTGGGCGGCCTCCTCACCGGTGACGGCCTCCATCGGGGGCTCGATCACATCGGCGATGCCGGGCACGCAGCTGCTGAAGTTCATAACCAACAGCGTGATCGTGCACAGGATTGCTAAAAACTTTCTGCCCTTCATTACCCAACTCTCCTTGTTCATATAAAATATGGTTACTTGACTGAATGGGATGCCGGTCGGTCCTGCTCGCCTGAAACTTTCTAAAACGTTTTCGCCATTTCGGTATCCAAAAACACATATACGCCAATATTCAGGATTATCACCTTTTTGGCAAAATCCTGAAAAATTGGGTTACATTTCTATTCTTTTATACCATGTTATAGGTAATTCGTCAAGTCCTCAGAGATAATATTTGTATTTTTTCTTACGGAAATTAATTAATCCGAGACATTTGGGCACAAATTTCCAGAAAATTAACCCTCTTGGACAAACTTTTTCACCACATGCAGGAATTTGGCGGGCGTTTGTCAAATTGTTTCATAGCAATCCGCAGATACATAGGAGCGCCCCATGAAATACCCGTGCCTGGTCGTCGACCACGACGATACCGTCGTCAACAGCACCGCCACCGTGCATTATCCCTGCTTTGTGGAGTACACGCGCCAATACTTCCCCCACTACAGCTGCACGCTGGAGGAGTACTTTATCAAGAACTTCGATCCAGGCGTGGTGGCCTTTTTCCGCGACGAGGTGGGCATGACGGCCGAGCAGATGAAGGCCGAGCAGGTCTACTGGAACGCCTACGTGCAAAACCACGTGCCGCAGGTCTATCCCGGCATGCGGGAAATCCTGTGGGAGCAGAAAAAGCGCGGCGGGCTGCTGTGCGTGGTGTCGCACTCCTACCGCGACAACATCCTGCGCGACTACCGGGAGAACGGCCTGCCGGAGCCGGACGCGGTTTACGGCTGGGAATGCCCGCCCGAATTGCGCAAGCCGAACCCCTGGGCGCTGACACAGATCATGGAAAAATACCGACTTCGGTCGGATCAGCTGCTGCTGCTGGACGACCTCAAGCCGGGCTACGATATGGCCCTGGCGGCGGGGGTCCCCTTCGCCGCGGCGGGATGGGCGAACGACATCCCGGAGATCGAGCGCTTCATGCGCGAGCGCTGCGAATGGTATTTCAAGACCGTAGTCGGTTTTGGAGAATGGTTTTTCGACTGAAGTCTGGAGGTGGAGGGCCGTGCCCAAGAAAATCACCAAAATCGTGCTGACCGGCGGCCCCGCGGCGGGCAAGACGACGCTGATCAGCCGCATACTGCACGAGTTCAAGCAGGAGGACGGCTGGCGCGTCATCACGATCCCGGAGACCGCCACCGAGCTGATCTCCGGTTTTGGCATACGACCCTTCGGCGGCTGCATGAGCATGCTGTCCTTCCAGGACTTCGTGATCGCCGACCAGATCCACAAGGAGAAGCTGGCCCTGGACGCCGCGCAGGTCGTGCCGGAGGACAACATCCTCATCATCTACGACCGCGCGCTGATGGACGACAAGGCCTACATCACCGACGAGGAGTTCGCGCAGGTCATCGCCCGCTTCGACGCGCGCACCGAGGCCTCCGTGCTGGCGAACTACGATGCGGTGCTCCACCTGGTCACCTGCGCAAAGGGTGCGGAATTCGCCTACAACCTGGGCAACACCGCGCGCACGGAGACGCTGGAATACGCCCGCGAGATGGACGACCGCACGCTACGCGCCTGGAGCGGCCACCCGAACCTGCGCATCATCGACAACTCCGTCAACTTCGAGGACAAGATGAACCGCGCCATCCGCGAGATCTACCGCATCCTGGGCGAGCCGGAGCCGATGATCGAAAAGCGCAAGTTCCTGGTGGAGATGCCGGACGTGGAGGCGCTGTCGAAGCGCTATAACGCCGTGGCGCTGGACATGATGCAGACCTACCTGCGCATGATCAACCCCAGCGTAGAGCGCCGCATCCGCCAGCAGGAGAACGGCAGCGACTACCTCTACTTCTACACCGAAAAGCACTTCATGGCCGACGGAGCGAAGTGGGACACCGAGAAGCCGATCTCCGAAAAGGCCTACATCCGCTACCTGATGGAAGGCGACAGCGGGCTGCACAGCGTCCGCAAGCGCAAGTACCGCTTCATCTACGAGGGCTGCCGGTTCGAGCTGGACGTATATCCCTTCAGCCAGGACCGCGCCGTGCTGTTCATCTATTCCGGCAGCACGGACGCCGCCCTGCCGCCGGAAATCAAGGTGATCCGCGAGGTCACCGGCGACCCAGCCTACAAGAACCGCCAGCTGGCGAAGGTGCAGGCGCTCTAACACAACACTATATTAAATAGGTAGAAACAGGCAGGGGACGCCGTCGCGTCCCCTGCCTTGTCGCATACGTCCTTTTCTATTTCCCCTGCTCCGCCTCCAGCCGCTGAAGCAGCGCGCGGATGGCGTCGAACGTCTGGGGCGAGATGTCGTGCTCCACCTTGCAGGCGTCCTCCTGAGCCGTCGGCGCGTCCACGCCGATCAGCGTCAGAACGCGCGTAAGCACCTTGTGGCGCTCATAGATGCGGTGCGCGATCTCCAGGCCCGCCTCGGTCAGGGAGATGTAGTTGTCCTTGTCCATGACGATGTAGCCGCCCTCGCGCAGCTGCTTCATCGCCACGCTGACCGACGGCTTGCTCACGGACAGCCCCTGGGCGATGTCCACCGAGCGCGCGTAGCCCTTCTCCTCGTTGAGCCGGAGGATCATCTCCAGGTAGTCCTCCGCGGATTTGTGTATTCTCATGACACTGCCCCGGCGGCCGCTCCACGCGGGCAACCGCCTGCTCCTTTCCCTTTCGTAAGTCCATTTTAACATATTTTCACGCGCATTTCAAGCGCAGAAAACGCCCTTCTCTTTGCCCCGCGAAACGCCCGCGCTCCCCCCCGAAAACCAAAAATAACGAAAAAAACTATTGACATCCCCGCCAAATCGTGTATAATATATATCGTTGCCGACGCAATGAGGCACTTGAAGCCGGATGCTGAAAGGTGTCGCCGTCGATCGAAGGATAGGCTGGCGTAGCTCAATTGGCAGAGCAGCTGATTTGTAATCAGCAGGTTGCGGGTTCAAGTCCCATCGCCAGCTCCATTCATCGAATGGAAGGCAACAGGGAATGTGGGTAGGTTCCCGAGTGGCCAAAGGGAGCAGACTGTAAATCTGCCGCGGAACGCTTCGGTGGTTCGAATCCACCCCTGCCCACCATCTGCGGGAATGGCGGAATTGGCAGACGCGCTAGATTCAGGTTCTAGTGATCATTATGATTCGTGCAGGTTCAAGTCCTGTTTCCCGCACCAAAGGGTTGCACAAAGTGCAACCCTTTTCTTTGTGCAAATAGCCCTAAAAACAGCCCTATTTCGGTGAATTTGGCGTGATTTCGGGCTGCTCTCACATCCTTCATTTTGGCGTTTAACAAAGGCAGTTAACAGAATCTTTCGATTTACGTCCAAACTGGCTGTCAAAACGCGGCGTTCCCAGTCAGGAAAGTCTCCATTTTCCGAACGGCGTCCGGCAGTCGGCTTTCCTCTTTTTTCGCGTAGACCTTCAGCGTCATCTCCGGCGTGGAGTGTCCCATCAGCGCCTGCGTGGTCTTGATGTCCACCCCCGATGCCACCATCATGGTTGCGAAGGTTGTCCGGAAATTGATGGCCGTCATCCCGTACAGCTCGATATGAGACTTCAGGGAATCCCACAGCCTGCGATACGTCACCTGGGAGACCGGCGAGCCGTCCTCCTTGGAAATCACGTAGCCCCTCTGCTTCCTGCATTTTCCCACATCAGCCCCAATACCTCCTCGCGCCGCATGCTGGTGTAGGCCAGCAGCGCGATCAGGCAGCGCTCCCTGGGGTCTTCCAGTTCCGGGATGGCCTTCTGAATGGAGGTGATCTGTTCCCTGGTCAGCGGTGCCGTGCCCTCCCCCGCCTTCGCAGGATTGTGGACGCGCTTGTCCTTCGCCGGGTTCTTGACGATCAGATCGTCGGAAACTGCGGAATCAAGCACCTCCTTCAGCATCGCCCAATCCGCTTTCACGGTTGCTTTCTTGTACGTCTTTGCCCGATGGCTCAGGAAATCCTGCACATCTGTCGGAGTGATGTCCTCGATGTACTTGTCCCCGAACCATTTGAGCAATACGCTCTGCTTGGCATCCATGAACACTTCATAGGTGGCCGCCTTACCTGTCTTGAAAATCCGTCGCCATTGAACGATGTAATCGGAGAACTTCGTTTTCACCACGGGCGGCTGTGCCGCTTCCTCCTGTGCCTGCTTCTCATGGGGACCGTATTCGATCTCCTGATTGATGAAATCCTTTATCCGACCGGATTTCACCACGGCTTCAATCACCTTGTCAGCCAGTTTCAATTCGTCGGTGGCGCTCAGCCTCTTGATGATCTCGTTGCCTTCCTCATCATGCCCAACGACAACTCTGATTCGATGTTCCTTTGCCATAATATCAAAGCTCCTCTCTGATATTTCAGGCAAGGAATCATTTTGAACGGTATTTGAACGGTTTTCAAGGTGCGAACC
>CADAQZ010000022.1 GCA_902790175.1 uncultured Eubacteriales bacterium
CTCGGTGACGAAGGTACGAACGCCCAGCTGCAGGATCGCCAGATACACGGCGAAATTCAGGCAGGTGGTCAGGATGTACATCACGAAGCTGGCGCTCTCACCCAGGCTGCCCTGCGCCACGAAGAAGGGCTTGCCGATGATGATCATGATGATGCCGAAGAACACGGTCATCAGGATGGCGGTACACACCATGTTCTCGTTGAAGATGGAGAAGAAGCCCGGCAGCTCCAGGTCGCCCACCTTCTTGATCTCCTTCTTGCGCTTGCCGCCGTTGGTGCCGAACAGCTTGTCGGCCAGGATGTAGCCCAGGCGGATGCCGAACATCTGCTGGTGGGCGATGGCGAAGCCAGCGCCGTCGGTCAGCTCCTGCATGGGCTTGACGGTGAGGTTCGAGCCGACGGCCCAGTAGGCGCCCAGGATGACGGACATGATGATGAGCATCGGAACGGTCTTCACGCCGCCCTGCCACAGCGCGGGCAGCGCGAACAGGATCAGCCAGTAGGCGGTGGACGCCTGCTGCACCTGCACGTGGCCGGTGGTGAACAGCGAGCGGCACTTCGTGATCTTGTTGAAGCGCACCAGCAGGATGTTCACAATGAACGCGATCAGCAGCAGGATCATGACCTGCGAGAAGCCGGCGCCGAACTGCTCCTCGACGCCCGCGGTGACGGCGTTCTGGCCGAAGTACGGGTCAATGACGGTAGCGGTCAGGTTGAAGCGGTCCTTCAGGCCGGCCAGGATGGGGCGGAAGGTGGAAACCAGTCCGCCGGAGCCGACGTTCAAAATCAGCATGCCGATGATGGCCTTCAGGGTGCCGCCCAGCACGTCGTACCACTTTTTCTTCATCAGGATGTAGCCGATCATCGTGATGAAGCCGATCATGAACGGCGCGTTGCGCAGGATGTTGGTACTGAAGAACTCCCATATCTTGACTAGAAACACTGTGATCTCCCCTGCGCTTTCGGGGGTCCCCCTCTCCGCCCCGTCAGGGGCGGAGAGGGGGATTCCCTATCAAGGCTCAAAAGTCCTCTTCCGGAGGATACTTGGCCTCGGCCGCGAGGATGTCCTCGGGCGTGTCGGCCTCCATCAGGGCGTCCAGCAGCGGCTCGTTCGTGAAGATCGACATCAGCTGCTGCATGTTGTCCAGGTGCTCGTTGGGGTCCTTGGCCGCCAGCGTGAAGAACAGCCGGGCGATCTTCTGCTCGCCGTCCTCGTCCACGCCGAAGTCCACGTCCTCCTTGACGCGCATGAAGCCCACGGCGGTCTGGTTGGCGCCCTCCGCGCCCTCCTGGCTGTGGGGCATCGCCACGTAGTGGTCGAACACCACGTAGGGGCCGTACTTCTCGATGCAGTCCACGATCTGCTTGTAGTAGTCGGGGCTGACGAAGCCGGTCTCGGCCAGGCTCTCGCAGCTCAGCCGCACGGCGTCCTGCCAGGAATCCACGCGATCCACGAACTTGTAGTGGCCGCGCTCCACGATCTTCTGCAAAATGGTTTCAGCCATGCTCAAACCTCCTTACAGGCAGGACCGGTACGGGATGTTCTGCGGCGCCTCGAAGCAATCCTCGAAGCCGCGCTGGTGGTGGTAGTAGATCTTGTCCTTGTCCTGCGGATAGACGTACTTGCCGCCCACCTGCCAGAAGAAGGGATGGAACTTGTACTCGTTGCGGTCCTTCTTGAAGTCGTAGAGCAGCTTGATCTCCTCGCAGTCGGCCTGGAAGTTGGTCCACACGTCCCAGTGGATCGGCACGACCACCTTGCAGCGCAGGTTCTCGGCCATGCGCAGCACGTCCGTGCTGGTCATCTTGTCCTGCATGCCGATGGGGTTCTCGCCGAAGGAGCCGAAGGCCACGTCGATGTCGTGGTCCTTGCCGTGCTTGGCGAAGTAGATGGAGAAGTGCTGTGGTAGATGTTGCCGCCGGGCGTCTTGACCAGGTAGTTCACGGCCTTGTCGTCCATGTCGGTCGGGCACACGCCGGTCAGCTCCTCGCGGTCGGGGCCGGTGGAGTCGGTGGTGACGATGCAGGTGCGGTCAAAGCTGTCCAGGCACACGATCTCCAGATCCTTGATCTTGATCGTGTCGCCGGGCTTGACGATGCGGCAGCGGTCCTCGGGCACGCCCCACTTCACCCAGGTCTCCACGCTCTTGAGGGGGCCGATGAAGGGCACGGGGATTTCCTTGCCGTTCTCGTCGGTGGTGGTCATGCCGCTGTTGATCACATGGGCCGCCCACTCGGCGGACATGTGGTCCTGGTGGTAGTGGGTCGCCAGCACGGCGTCCACCTGCTTGAAGGCGAAGGGATCGATCACGAAGGGCACGTTGCGCAGGTTGGGCTGCATCTTGCGCCCGCCGCACATGTTGGCCATCTGGTGGCCCACCTTCATCTTGCCGTCGCCGTGGGTGCGCTTGCCGTTGCCGCACCACAGGTCGATGGTGATGTTCGCGCCGCCGGGCGTCTTGAACCAGATGCCGGTGCAGCCGAGCCACCACATCGCCACGTTGCCGGGCTGAACGACCTCGTTCTCGATGTCCTCCACCAGCCAGGTGCCCCACTCGGGGAACGTGGACATGATCCACTTCTCGCGGGTCATCTCGGATACCTTGCTCAAAATTACCTCCCCTTTCTGTTTTTCGTTCCGATTGTTCGTTTCCAACCTTTGCTCGCTCCTATTATAAGATAGTTCTCGCTTTTTTTCAAGCCCTTGTTTATGATCGATTTGTGTTTTTATGTTCGTTTTATGCGTTTTTGGCCCCACAAACGCGATTCATCAAACATTAACCTTTTGTTGTCTTCATATTTTCATCATTTTGTCAAACCGCGCGGAAGCCGCGTCGGCGCGAAATACTCATCCCGGCGGAAATATTAAGGTTTTTTTCTTCTTAATATGGGGATTGCTCTTGCAAAAGGCACAGCAATCGTATATAATCAAACAAAGATGATATGCGCCTCATATGTTTCCCCCTTTGCCAAAAACGAACAAGTGAGGATGATGTTTATGAAGCGGTACGCCATCGGTCTCTACGAAAAGGCCATGCCGGACAGCCTCAGCTGGCGGGAGAAGCTCGCCTTCGCCAAGGAGGCCGGCTATGACTTCGTGGAGATCAGCATCGACGAGAAGGACGCGAAGCTGGCCCGGCTGGACTGGACCAGGGACGAGCGGCTGGAGCTGGTGAGGACCATGAAGGAGGTGGGCCTGCCCATCCGCAGCATGTGCTTGTCCGGGCACCGCAAGTACCCGCTGGGCGCGAGCGACGACGCCGTGCGCGCGCGCGGCATGGAGATCATGGAGAAGGCCATCCGGCTGGCGGACGACCTGGGCGTGCGCATCATCCAGCTGGCGGGCTACGACGTGTACTACGAGGAGAGCACCGCACAGACGAAGGCCATGTTCCTGGAGAACCTCAAGAAGGCGACGGAGATGGCCGCCGTGCGCGGCATCCTGATGGGCTTTGAGACCATGGAGACCGACTTCATGAACACGGTCTGGAAGTCCATGTACTACGTGGACGCCGTGGGCAGCCCCTACCTGGGCGTGTACCCCGACTCCGGCAACCTGACCAACGCGGCGCTGTCCTCCGGCGGCAGCGTGCTGGACGACCTGTACTCCGGGCGCGGGCACATCGTGGCGCTGCACCTGAAGGAGACGGTGCCCGGCGTGTTCCGCGAGGTACCCTTCCTGACCGGCCACGTGGACTTCCCCGCCGTGATCGAGCGCGCCTGGAGCCTGGGTATCCGCCGCTACGTGACCGAGATGTGGTACACCGGCAACGACGACACCTGGGCGGACGACATACGGTTTGCCTGCCGGGAGATGTCGAAGATACTCGATAAACAGAAATAGAGAAGAGGGATTAGGGATTAGAAATAGTGGCTGCCGCCATTTCTAATACCATGATCCAGAAGTCCGCGTGGCAGCAGCATTCCCTAATCCCTATTCCCTATTCCCTAATCCCTCCCCTTCCATTCGACCGCCGCATCGCGGCAGAGAGGACAGCTTATGAAGATCACAAAGAAGGTCATCTCCAACCTGAACAAGTGCTACGCCATGTCGGAGTTGACGTGGCAGGGCAAGCACTGCTTCCTGGTCGCCGCGGAGAAGCGCGACCCCTGCTACGTGTTCTCCGAGGACGGCGAGCAGCTGGACACCGTTTGGACCGAGCCGGGCGGCGTGATGACGATGGTGCCCGTGCCGGGCGCGGACGGCCAGTTCCTGGCCACGCACAAGTTCTACTCCCCCAACGACTCCGCCGACGCGAAGATCGTGATCGCCACCGCGAAGGACGGCGGCTGGGAGATCCGCACGCTGTGCGAGGCCCCGTTCGTGCACCGCTTCGGCATCCTCAACCGGAACGGCGTGAACTACCTGATCGTCTGCTGCCTGAAGAGCGACCACGAGTACAAGAATGACTGGCGCTTCCCCGGCGCGTGCTACGCCTCGGTGCTGCCTTCTGATTTGAGCGTGTTCAACGAGGAGCACCCGCTGACGCTGGAGCCGATCATGTCCGACATGCTGCGCAACCACGGCTACAGCAAGGTGCAGATCGACGGCTACGAGGCCGCGGTGGTGGGCTGCGAGGAGGGCACCTTCCTGTTCCGCCCGCCCGTCGCCCCCGGCAAGGACTGGGAGATCGACCTGCTGTGCGCCGTGCCCTCGAGCGACTCCGTGCTGATCGACTTCGACGGCGACGGCAAGCTGGAGCTGGGCACGATCAGCCCCTTCCACGGCAACAGCCTCACCATCTACCACCTGGACGAGTTCGGCAACTACGTGCCCTGCTGGAAGTACGACGCGCCGGAGAAGGACACCGAGATGCTCCACGCCACCTGGGCAGGCGACCTGCTGGGCAGGCCCGCGTGGTGCGTCGGCTGGCGCAAGGGCACCCGCTGCACCATCGCCATCACCTATGAGGACGGCGCCTACAGGACCGAGTTCATCGACAAGGCCACCGGCTGCGCCAACCTGATGCACTTCGTCAACGCCGCCGGACAGGACGTGCTCGTGGGCACCAACCGCGAGATCGACGAAGTGGCAATGTATACAATTACGAAATAATAAGGAGGCAACGTCATCATGCTCGAATCCTTAAAGAAAATCGTCTACGAAGCCAACATGGAGCTGCCCCGGCGCGGGCTGGTCACCTACACGTGGGGCAACGTCTCCGGCATCGACCGGGAGAAGGGCCTGTTCGTCATCAAGCCCTCCGGCGTGGACTACGACGCGCTGAAGCCCGAGGACATGGTGGTCATGGACTTGAAGGGCAACAAGGTGGAGGGCGATCTGAACCCCTCGTCCGACACGCTGACCCACATGGTGCTCTACAACGCGTTCCCGTCCGTGGGCGGCATCGTGCACACCCACAGCCCCTACGCCGTGGGCTGGGCCCAGGCCGGGCTGGACATCCCCTGCTACGGCACCACCCACGCCGACTACTTCTACGGCCCGATCCCCTGCGCCCGCCACCTGACCCAGGAGGAGCTGGACGCCGGATATGAGCTGAACACCGGCCACACGATCGTGGAGTGCTTCAAGGAGCGCGGCATCGATCCCGTCGCCGTGCCCGCCGTGATCTGCCACAGCCACGGCCCCTTTACCTGGGGCAAGGACGCCAACCAGGCCGTGTACCACGCGGTGGTGCTGGAGGAAGTGGCGAAGATGGCGCTGTTCACCCGCCAGGTGAAGGGCGACGCCGAGCCCGCGCCGCAGCGCATCCAGGACAAGCACTACATGCGCAAGCACGGCCCCAACGCCTACTACGGCCAGGGCAAGCACTGATATGGGCGAGGCGTCGAAGGGCTTTTACCACGCCGACTTCACCTACACGGAGGACGTGCTCTCAGACTTTGAAGCCCTGTACCTGAAGAAGAAGGAGATCTCGCCCGCCATGCGCATCGCGCTGGGCGCGCTGGGGCTCGTCGGCGCGGGCTACTTCGGCTGGTCGCTGTACGCCGGGGGCTTCCACTTCACCTACGTGGGCTACCTGCTGATCTGCTCGATCATGCTGGTCGTGGCCCTGCACCGGCCCGGCAAGCGCCCGGACGACTCCGTGCAGAAGTACCGCAAGTACTACCTGGGCAAGGGCGCGGCCGTCAGGATCGACGACGCGGGCGTGGAGCTTAAGATCGAGGGCCAGAAGAACTACGCCCGCAGCAAGTTCAAGGAGATCTACGGCCTGTACGACACCGACAGGTGCTACTACTTCGTCATCAAGGGCAAGGCCTACTACATCCTGCCCAAGGCCAGCGTCGAGGGCGGCACGCCGGAGGAGTTCAAAAAGTACATGGAAAAGAAGTGCGCGAAGCACTTCCTGCACTACGAATTGTAATGAACAAGGGGGCGGCGCATTCGCGCCGCCCCCCACTATTCCTACTCCCTACTCCCTGTTCTCCCCGAACCACTCCCGCATGTGCTCCTCGCGCTCGGCGGTGGTCTCGCAGTTCAGGCGGAAGTTGTGGCTGCGGACGCGGTACAGGATGGACTCCAGCGGCTCGGGTCGGCGGAACAGGAAGCCCTGCGCCAGCTCGCAGCCGATCTCCTGCAAAAACGCGCCCTGCGCCTCGGTCTCCAGGCCCTCGGCCAGCGTGTGGATGCCCATGCTTCGGGCGATGTCCACCATGGCGCGCATGATGCGCCGGTTCACGCCGCTGCGCGCGTCCAGGTTGCGCAGGAAATCCAGGTCGAACTTGATCAGGTCCACGTCGAAGCGGCTGAACACGTTGAGCGACGAATAGCCGCTGCCGAAGTCGTCCAGCCACAGCTTAAAGCCCCGGCGGCGCAGCTCCTTCAGCTGCTCGTAGAAGCGGTCGGTGGCGGTGGCCATGTCCTGCTCGGTGATCTCGACGATGAAGTATTCCCTGCCGCAGTACTTCTCGATGCCGTACTTTTCATACAGCGCGTCGATATGCGCGGGCACGTCGATGTAGTCGAAGTCCTGGGCGGAGAAATTCACGCTCGTCGGCAGCAGCGGCAGCCCTGACTCCACGCGGATCGGAATCTCCTTGAACACCTGCTCCGCCATGCACATGTCCAGCTTGTACAGCAGGTGGTACTTCTCCAGCACCGGGATGAACTCGCCGGGCGAGATGGTGCCCTGGATGGGGTCCACCCAGCGGGCCAGCGCCTCGAAGCAGGCGGTCTTGCGGGTCTGGATGCGGGCGATGCCCTGGTAAAACACCTTGATCCAGCCGTTCTCCAGCGCCTGGTCGAAGTTTTCGATGATGTAGCGCTGGCTCCAGTATTCGTCGTCGGCGTTGGGCGAGTAGAAGCGGCAGGCGGCGTTCAGGTCGCTGCCGATCTGCTTGAGGGCGTTCTTGGCGTGGTCCAGCGCCTCGGTGGTCTTCATGTCGTCGGCGTACACGCAGATGCCCACCTTGTTGCCGGTGGTGTTGCCGTAGGCCTTGGTCTTCACCTGGGCGTTCACGGCGCTGATCCGCCGCTCCACGTCCGCCTCCTCGCGGTAGGCGTCGATCACGATGAAGTGGTCGTCCGTGCCGCGGGTGATCAGCGCGCCGGGGAACGCCGCCTCCAGCTCGCGCGCGATCAGCAGCAGCAGCTCGTCGCCCTGGGCCACGCCGTACTGCGTGTTGTAGAACTGCATCGAGTCCACGTCGGAATACAGCAGCATCGGCCGCTGGCCGTCCAGCCGCAGGGCGTTCACGCGCTCGTCGGCGAACTGGATCAGGTAGTTGAGGTTCGGCAGGCCCGTCACCGCGTCGGTGTAGAAGTGGTCCTGCTGGAACTGCATGTACTTCTCGGCCATCTTCATGATCTCGTCGCGCGACTTCGACACGTCCGAGTACGTCAGCACCGCAAGCTCGGTGCCATCGGGCATCGTCTGCCACTTGCCGAAGGCGTGGATGTAGTGATAGCCGTCGCCGCGGCGGCTGCGGAAGACCACGTCGTAGTCGCACTCCTTGCGGGCGAAGCCCTCCGTGATGCGCTTGATGCGCCCCGCGTCGTCGGGATGCATCGTCTCGAACAGGCCGGAGGTCAGGCGGCGCGTCGCCATTTCCCGATCCATGCCCATCTGCTCGCAGAAGCCGTCGGAGAGCAGCACCGGCACGATCTTTTGGTCGATGTACCGATAGTAGACGAAGGGCACGGGCTGGCTCTCATAGGCCTTTCTCAAATCCTCGGGAAACGTGTACATCGCGGGGTCCTCCCATCGGCGTCGCCGGTCGTTTGTTTCATTATAGCATAGATTGGGTAACAATGCCATATGCAAATTTGCAGGAAAGTGAGGAGTTAGGAGTGAGGAGTTGATGGCGGCTGCCGCGCGGTATTCATTCCTCATTCCCTCAATCCGGCTTTTCCTGGATCTGCGGGGCGGCGGCAGCGGATCGGATGTGGCGGCAGTCGTTGAACAGCTCCAGCCGGGGCCGCACGTATTCGCCCGGGCGGACGGGCAGCTCCACGATGATAATGGAGGTGAAGTCGTAGGGCATCACCGACAGCACGTAGGGCAGCGGCAGCCCCAGCAGCCGCGCCAGCGCGCAGCCGCCGCTGCCGCCGTGGCTGAACAGGCCGATGGTCTCGTCCCCGTCGGCCTGGCACAGGTAGCGCCCGCCGTCGCGCGCGTAGCCGTGATGCGCCAGCAGCGCGTCGAACTTCGCGCAGACCTCGTCGTAGCAGCGCGTGGCGGCGTTTTCGCGAAAGTACGGGTGCTCGCGCCAGCTGTCGCCGTGGAAGTCGAAGCCCTCCCGCTCGATCAGCCAGTCGCTCAGCGTCCAGGGGTGGCCCTGGACGGGGATGCCCGGCCCGCCCCAGGTGATCTCGCGCATGAACTCCAGCGTCACCACCGGCAGGCCGAGCTTCCGCGCGGTGCAGGCGGCGGTCTGCGCCGCGCGGCCGCACGGCGAGGCGTAGATCTTGGAAATGCCCTCCCCCGCCAGGCGCTCGGCCGCGGCGGCGGCCTGTTTGCGACCCTCCACGGTCAGGCAGTCGCGGGCGTAATCCGGCTCCCCGTGCCGCACAAAAACGATCCTCATGGCATCTCCTCCCGTCGCGCTCGGTTCCTCTGCCCTCATTATAGCACACCCCCGCGCAAAAGGCCACGCCGTGTTTTCCCCGCCCAGCGCACGGCATGAGAACTACAACGTTGTCACTTCTCAATTCTTGCGCTTCGACGTTCGGCGATGTGAAGAGAAGCGCAAGAAATTTCAATGGAAGGCCAAAAAAACACATTGACAACGCCCCTTAACACGATTATAATTAGTAGAGTAATCGGCATACGCGGTTTTCGTAATTTTCGCAAATCCTACAACATTTTGTAGCCTGGCGTTGAGAGAATCGCCGATAATTTTGCAGTTTTGGCCAACCGGCCTGAACGAAGATAAAAAGGAGGAACACAGTATGAAGAACCTGAAGAAGATCCTGGCGCTGTTGATCGCGGCGCTCATGATCTGCGGCACGGTCGCGGCGTTCGCGGAGGACGTGGACCTGCCCCGTACCGAGACGCTGTACTTCGCGGGCCAGCAGTGGGGCACCGTGAACAGCTGGAACATCATCGGCACCAACCAGAACAACTCCATGGCGATCGCGGGCAACGCCGGCGGCTATCGCACGCTGATGTTCGAGACGCTGTACATGTACAACTTCATGAACGGCGAGATCAAGGGCCTGCTGGCCAATGACGACTACGCCTGGAACGACGATATGACCCAGCTGACCCTGTCCATCAAGGACGCGGCCAAGTGGTCTGACGGCACCCCCGTCACCGCCGACGACGTGAAGCGCACCTTCGACATCGGCGTCGAGATCGGCAACGGCACCGGCACCGGCCTGAAGGGCTACATCGACAGCATCGAGGCCGATGGCAAGAACGTGACCATCAACGCCAAGCTGAACGACGAGGGCAAGCCCGTCAACCCGCTGAAGGTCCTGGACTTCCTGACCGGCACCCCCATCGCCCAGGCCGCGTGGATCGACACCGTGGTCGAGCGCAACAACGGCGACGCCGTGTCCATCCTGAACGACGCCGGTGAGGACGTCGTCTGGAGCGGCCCCTACACCAAGTACTACGCCGACGACCAGAAGGTTGTCCTCATCCGCGACGACAACTACTGGGGCCAGGACGAGTCCATGTGGGGCAAGCTGCCCGTGCCGAAGTACATCGCGCACGCGATCTACGCCGACAACCCCGCGGGCGAGAACGCCCTGAAGGCCGGCGAGGTCGATGTCTGCCAGCAGTTCATCGGCAACGTGCAGAACCTGTGGCTCGAGGACGAGCTGCCCATCAGCACCTACTATGAAGAGGCGCCCTACGGCGTCTGCCTGACCATGCCCACCGCGTGGTACAACTTCAACCTGCCCGTGCTGGCCGAGAACCCGGCGCTGCGCAAGGCCATCGCCATGGCCGTTGACTATGACACCATCATCGCCAACGCCATGACCAACCAGAGCCCCTCCTTCTCCGACGTGCCGCGTTCCCTGATGAACCCGACCGAAGGCGAGCAGGCCCTGTACGATCATGACGCCGTGGCCGACCTGCAGTGGGCCGGCAACGACATCGACGGCGCCAACGCCCTGCTGGACGAGGCTGGCCTGGTCGATACCGACGGCGACGGCATCCGCGAGTACAACGGCGAGAAGATCTCCCTGAACGCCGTGTGCCCCAACGGCTGGACCGACTGGCAGGCCTCCATGGAAGTGGTCGCGGCTGCCGGCAAGAACATCGGCATTGAGATCACCACCCTGTATCCCGAGTGGGACATCTACCAGACCGTGTTCACCAACCCGAGCCAGACCGAGTACGCCATCTACATGTGGTCTCCCGACGCGGCCGCGCCGTCCAACCCCTGGCAGCGCGTCAACCAGTTCATGGGCAGCGAGTTCGTGGGCGTCGAGAACAACTGGAGCGGCAACTGGGGCCAGTACGTGAACGAGGAAGCGGACGCCCTGATCAAGAAGATCCCCGTCACCACCGATGCTGAGGAGCTGAAGAGCCTCTACACCGAGCTGACCAAGATCTACCTGACCGACGTTCCCAGCTTCTCGCTGATGTATCGTCCTTCCCTGTTCCACGCCGTGAACGAGTCCGTCTGGACCAACTTCCCCTCTGGCGACGACGGCCGCAACATCCCGCCGGCTGACTGCACCGACGGCTACGGCATCGCCGCTCTGTACGAGCTGGAACTCGTCGGCTGATGATCGGATGAGGTCTTTCAAAGACCTGACACCGATTAAGGCATGACGGAAACGGCCATGCTTCGACCTTCTCGGAGCATGGCCGTTCTCAACCTTTCGGGAAGACCATTGTAGGGGCGGCGTTTCACTGCCTTCTCACTCAACGGAGGGATTTGTTCCGGGCGGGCGGCGCAACGCCGCCCCTACAAAGGCTCGCGGCCGCGAGGCCGCGCTACCCATATCTGAGCAAGGGAGTGAAAGACCCGTATGAAAGGATACAGGAAGTACTTTGGCAAGAAGATCGCGTGGTTCCTGATCACGCTGGTCGCCGCCGTGATACTGAACTTCGTGCTGCCGCGGCTGATGCCGGCGGACCCGGTGTCGGCCATCACGGGCAAGATGGCCCAGGGCATGACCGACGCCAGCGCCGTGCAGGAGATCTACAAGCGCTATGAGGCGGAGTTCGGCACGAACAAGCCCATGGTCACGCAGTTTTTGATCTTCGTGAAAAACCTGTTCAAGGGCGACCTGGGCACCTCGTTCAGCCAATACCCGCGCAAGGTTTCCGACATCATCTCCAGCGCCATCGGCTGGACCATCGCGCTGCAGCTGCCGGCGATCCTGGTGGGCTGGCTGCTGGGCAACCTGCTGGGCGCACTGGCGGCGTACATCCGAAAGGGGTTCGACAAGGTGCTCTTGCCGGTGTCGCTGTTTTTGAGCAACGTGCCGGCGTTCGGCATGGCGGTGACGCTGCTGGTGCTGTTTGCGGTGAACTGGAAGATCGCGCCGATCGGAGGCGGCTACGCCTTCGACATGATCCCCAATTTCTCGTGGCGGTTCATCAAGTCCGTGATCTCGCACTACCAGCTGCCGTTCTGGTCCATCGTGCTGGTGTCCATCGGCGGCCAGGCGGTGGGCATGCGCTCGATGTCGATCTATGAATTGAACGCCGACTACGTGAAGTACGCCCGCTTCCTGGGCATCAAGGACCGCAAGATCGTCGGCTACGTGTTCCGCAACGCGATGCTGCCCCAGGTCACCGGCCTGGCGCTGTCCATCGGCACGATGATCGGCGGCGCGCTGGTGGCTGAGATCATCTTCAGCTACCCCGGCCTGGGCAGCACGATGTACTCCGCCGTCACCGCGGCGGACTACCCGCTGATCTCCGCCACGACGCTGATCATCACGTTCATGGTGCTGGTGGTGACGTTCCTGCTGGACATCATCTACGGCTTCATCGATCCGCGCGTCAAGGCCGCCCAGTTCGACGCATAAGGGAAGGAGGAGCAGAAAATGAAGAATACACTCAGACAGGTTTTCCACTCCTCAAAGTTCGTGGTGGGCTTCGTGATCTTCGTGGCGATCCTGCTGACGATGTTCATCTACCCGCTGGTGAACCCCGGCAACCCCCTGCAGATGATCGGCGTGGGCACCTTCGCCAAGCCCGGCACCTACGTGTCGCTGTACGACGCCACCAAGACCAACACCGAGACCTTCCGCCTGCCCGACGCCGACGAAAAGCGCCTGGTGAAGCTGCTGACGGACGCCGACCGCGTGGCGATGGTCGAGTGGTTTGACGCGATGGGCATCAGCGTGGAGGGGCTGGACATCTCCGACACCGACGCGCTGCTGGACATGTGGAAGGCCAACTACGACCCCGCCGCCAAGCCCAAGGGCATGACGCAGGCCAAGCGCAACTTCTACAAGCGCCTGAACAACTCCATCGCCGAGATCGGCGCCGCCGAGACGCTGATCATCACCGAGAAGAACGAGGAGACGGGCGAGCTGGAGGAGCAGGGCAAGATCACCAAGACCGACTACGTGAACACGAGCGCCGTGGCGAACGTGAAGACGCTGCCGCTGGGCACCGACAACTTCGGCCGCGACGTATTGAAGGAGCTGATCTCCGCCGCCGGGACGTCGCTCTTGATCGGCCTGCTGGCCGGCGCGGTGGCCACGCTGGTGGGCCTGACGCTGGGCCTGCTCTCGGGCTACGTGGGCGGCGTGGTGGACGACATCATCATGTTCATCACCAACATCTTCACCGTCATCCCCGGCTTCGTGCTGCTGATCCTGATCAGCTACTCCATCGGCCAGGAGCAGCGCGGCGCGACCGTCGTCGCCCTGGTCATAGGCCTGACGAGCTGGACGTGGACCACGCGTTCCGTGCGCTCGCAGGTCATATCGCTCAGAAACCGCGACCACGTGAACCTCTCCAAGCTCTCGGGCCACAACCTGGTGCGCATCATCGTGACGGACATCCTCCCCTACATCGCCTCCTACGTGGTGATGGCGTTCATCCTGCAGGTCTCCTCCGGCATACTGGCCGAGGCGCAGCTGTCGCTGCTGGGCCTGGGGCCGAGGACCACCGAGGTGCCCACGCTGGGCCTGATGATGAACTGGGCGATGCTCTATTCCGCCCACACCAACGGTTCCTGGTGGGCCTACTTCCCGGTCATACTCACGATCACGCTCATCTCGTTCTCGCTGAACCTGATGAACACGGGCCTGGACCAGGTGTTCAACCCCACACTGAGGGATTAAGGAGGCAGCCATGGGAAAGAAGATACTGGAGGTCAGAAACCTCAAAACCAAGTATATCACCCGCTTCCACGAGGACGTGTTCGCGGTGGACGGCGTCTCCTTTGACATCGAAGAGGGCAAAAGCCTGGGTGTGGCCGGCGAGTCCGGCTGTGGCAAGTCCACGCTGGCGCTGAGCATGATGGGCTACTACTTCCCGCCGCTGCACTACATCAGCGGGGACATCATCATCGACGGCAAGAACATCTCCGGCATGGACCCCGACGCCGTGCGAAAGAACATCCTCGGCACCGAGATCGCCTACATCCCGCAGGCGGCCATGAACGCCCTGAACCCCACGCAGCGCATCATCCGCTTCGTGGAGGACGTCATCCGCGTGCACGAGCCCGGCGCGAGCAAGAAGGACATCCGCGAGCGCGCCACCCAGCGCTTTGCCGAGCTGGGCCTGCCGGCCAGCGTGCTGGACAAGCACGCCGTGGAGCTCTCCGGCGGCATGAAGCAGCGCACCGTCATCGCCATATCGACGATCCTGTCCCCGAAGGTGCTGATCGCCGACGAGCCGTCCTCGGCGCTGGACGTCACCAGCCAGAAGATGGTCATCAAGATGATGCGCGAACTGATGGAGAAGGGCTACATCAAGTCCATGCTGTTCATCACCCACGAGCTGCCGCTGCTGTACAACGTGACCGACGACATCATGGTCATGTACGCGGGCCAGATCGTGGAGAAGGGCACCGCCAAGGAAATGGTGTTCGACCCGACACACCCGTATTCCCACGGCCTGATGGGCTCGATCCTGGTGCCCGAGGAGGGCACGCGCGGCGCGAAGCTCACGGCCATCCCCGGCACGCCGCCGAACCTGAAAAAGCCGCCGCAGGGCTGCCGGTTCGCGGAGCGGTGCAAGTACGCCAGGCCCGAGTGCCGCTACACCGGCATCCCCGAGCGCTTCTTCGGCGAGAACGACAGCCGCATGTACCGCTGCCTGATGGGCGTGGACGAACTGAAGGAGGTGTACAGCCATGAGTGAGATCAAGGCGAGGCCCGCGAAGGACTTTACCAACGCCCCCATGTGCCTGTCCGGCCGCGGCGTCACCAAGGTGTTCGGCCTGGGCGACAAGAAGACCGTGGCCGTGGACCACGTCGACTTTGACTTCCACGTGGGCGAATTCGTGTCCATCGTGGGCGAGTCCGGCTCCGGCAAGACCACGCTTTCCAAGATGCTGCTGGGCCTTCTGAACGCCAGCGAGGGCGAGATCCAGTTCATGGGCAAGCCCCGCGACATCTCCACCGGCGCGAAGAAGCGCGAGTACTGGAAGGGCATCCAGGCCATCTTCCAGGACCCGTTCTCCTCGTTCAACGTGTTCCACAAGATCGACAGCGTGCTGCTGGACTGCATCAACATGCGCGGCGGCAGGAACCTGCCGAAGGAGAAGAAGATCGAGATGATGACGGAGGCCTGCTCGTTCGTGAACCTGAAGTTCGCAGAGCTGACCAACAAGTATCCCTTCGAGCTCTCCGGCGGCCAGATGCAGCGCCTGATGATCGCGCGCATCTTCCTGCTCAAGCCGAAGATCCTGCTGGCCGACGAGCCCACCAGTATGGTGGACGCCTGCTCCCGCGCCACGATTTTGGACATGCTGCTGGACCTGCGCGATGAGACCGGCATGACCATCATATTCATCACGCACGACATCGGCCTGGCCTACTACATCTCCGACACCGTGTACATCATGGAGCACGGCAAGTTCGTGGAGTTCGGCAAGGCGGACGAGGTCATCATCAACCCCCAGGCCGCCTACACCAAGCGCCTGATCTCCGACGTGCCCAAGATCCACGAGGAGTGGGATTTGAGTACCGTCGATCTGAAGGCGAACTGATTTAGGGAGTAGGGACAAGGGAGTAGGGAGTAGGAGTTGTCACCATGTTTTCGGCCATTCCTACTCCCTACTCCCTACTGCCTACTCCCTTACACGATAACACATCAAGGAGGTACATCCCCCCATGGACATCAAGCACCTGATTTCCCAGATGACGCTGGAGGAAAAGGCGGGCCTGTGCTCGGGCCTGGACTTCTGGCACACCAAGCCCGTGGAGCGGCTGGGCATCCCGGCCACGATGGTCTCCGACGGTCCGCACGGCCTGCGCAAGCAGGACGACGCCGTGGACCACCTGGGCATGAACGACAGCATCAAGGCCGTCTGCTTCCCCGCCGCCTGCGCCACCGCCGCCTCCTTTGACGAGGACATGATCCGCAATATGGGCGAAGCCATCGGCCAGTCCTGCCAGCACGAGCGCCTGTCCGTGGTGCTCGGCCCCGCCGTGAACATCAAGCGCAGCCCGCTATGCGGCCGCAACTTCGAGTACTTCAGTGAGGACCCGTACCTCACCGGCCGGATGGCCGCCGCCTACACAAAAGGCGTGCAGAGCCAGGACGTGGGCGTGTCCATCAAACACTTCGCCGCCAACAACCAGGAGCACCGCCGCATGAGCTCCTCCTCCGACGTGGACGAGCGCACGCTGCGCGAGATCTACTTCCCCGGCTTTGAGATCCCGGTGAAGGAGGCCAAGCCCTGGACGGTGATGTGCTCCTACAACCGCCTGAACGGCACCTTCGCCTCGGAGAACAAGTGGCTTTTGACGGACGTGCTGCGGGGCGAGTGGGGCTTCGACGGCTACGTGATGAGCGACTGGGGCGCGGTGTCCGACCGCGTGGCCGGCGTGGCCGCGGGCCTCGATTTGGAGATGCCGGGCTCCGGCGGCATCAACGACGCCAAGATCGTGGCCGCCGTGCGCGAGGGCCGGCTGGACGAGGCCGTCGTGGACCTCGCCTGCGAGCGCATATTGACGATCGCGGACCGCTACCTGCAAAGCGCCAAGCCCGACACCCCGTGGGACAAGGAAGCCCAGCACGCGCTGTCGGCCGAGATCGCCGCGCAGTGCATGGTGCTGCTCAAGAACGAGGGCGGCGTGCTGCCGCTGGACAGGGCCGACAAGGTCGCGTTCATCGGCGAGTTCGCCGAGAAGCCCCGCTTCCAGGGCGGCGGCTCCAGCCACATCAACTGCTTCAAGACCACCAGCGCGCTGCAGGCCGCCGAGGGCCTGGACGTGATCTACGCCCGCGGCTACGACGCGCTGGCCGACCGCACCGACGACGCCATGATCGCCGAGGCCGTGGCCGCCGCGAAGAAGGCGAAGGTGGCCGTGGTGTTCGCGGGCCTGCCGGACGCCTACGAGTCCGAGGGCTACGACCGCACGCACATGCGCCTGCCCGACGCCCAGAACGCGCTGATCGAGGCCGTGGCCGCCGCCAACGCGAACACCGTCGTGGTGCTGCACAACGGCTCCCCGGTGGAGCTGCCGTGGATCGACAAGGTGAAGGGCGTGCTGGAGGTGTACCTGGGCGGCCAGGCCGTGGGCCTCGCCACCGTGAAGGTGCTCTACGGCGACGTGAACCCCTCCGGACGCCTGCCGGAGTCGTTCCCGAAGAAGCTGTCAGACAACCCCAGCTACCTGTTCTACGGCGGCGAGCCGCGCGGCACGGAGTACCGCGAGGGCATCTTCGTGGGCTACCGCTACTACGACAAGAAGGAGATGGACGTGCTGTTCCCGTTCGGCTACGGCCTGTCCTACACCACGTTCGAGTTTTCCAACCTGCGCCTGAGCGCCAGCGAGATCGCGGACACCGACGGCCTGACGGCCACCGTGACCGTCAAAAACACCGGCAGCCGCGCGGGCAAGGCCGTGGCGCAGCTGTACGTGCGCAACGCCGAGGGCGACGTGATCCGGCCCATCCGCGAGCTCAAGGGCTTTAAGAAGGTGGCCTTGCAGCCGGGCGAGTCGAAGGACGTGACGTTCGCGCTCGACAAGCGCAGCTTCGCCTGCTGGAACGATGTGATCCACGACTGGCACGTCCCCACCGGCGACTACGCCGTCGAGGTGGGCGCGCATTCCCGCGACCTGAAGCTGTCCGCGCCGGTACGCGTGAACAGCACGCAGGTCATCCCCGCGAAGTTCGACATGGACTCCATCGTCATGGACATCATGAAGGACCCGCGGGCGGCGGCCGCCTTCAAGCCGTTCATGGACGGCGTCATGGGCGCGCTGCAGCCCTCCGGCGAGGAGAGCGAGGCCGCGCGGGAGGCCATCTCCTCCGACATGGCGATGGCCATGATGCAGTACATGCCGCTGCGCTCGCTGGCCAGCTTCGCCCCCGACAAGTCCGTGGTCGCGCAGGTGGAGAAGATCCTCAATGCGCTGAACGCGGAGTAAGGTAAAAGAAAAAGATCCTTCGACTTCGCCGCTGACGCGGCTCCGCTCAGGATGACAGCGTTTCGCATCGTTTTCGAGCGGGACACTGACGTAAAAATCTCCGCTCAGGATGACAACGTTGCGGTTTCTGCAAACCTGTCATCCTGAGCGGAGCGTCAGCGCAGTCGAAGGATCTTTTCCTATGCTATTCCCCTTCCACCTCCGCGAGCCGCGGGATGGAGTCCGCGGCGCCGGGGCGGGTGACGCTGATGGACGCGGCGCGGCTGGCGCGGCGCATACAGTCCTTCAGCGGCATGCCCGCCATCAGCCCGGCGATGAAGTAGCCGGTGTAGGTGTCGCCCGCGGCGGTGGTGTCCACGGCCCTGACCTGAAACGCCTCCTGTCGCGCCGTCTCCACCGCGCCGCCGTCCACGCGCCAGGCCACGCTGCCCGCGGACCCCAGCGTGATGAGCACGCTGAGCTTCGGGTAGCGGCTGTGCAACCGGCTCCAGGCGGCCTCGGGGTCGTCGCTGCCGGCAATCTGCCCGGCCTCCACCTCGTTCACCAGCAGCCAGGACAGCTTGCCGAAGTCCACGGCGTCCAGCTTCGCGTCGCAGGGCGAGGGATTGAGCGCGATCACCATGCCCTTCTCATGGGCCGCGTCCACGATCTCGGGCAGGCGGTTGATCTCGTTTTGCAGCATCAGCCAGTCCCCCTCGGCAAAGCCGGAGAGCGTGTCCGCGATCTGCGCGGCGCTGACGCACTGGTTCGAGCCGCCGTAGAGCAGGATGCAGTTCTCGCCATCTGGGTTCACCTGGATGACGGTGTGGCCCTGCATCTCGTCCACTTGCACGAGCTTCGAGGCGTCCGCGCCCTCTTGCTCCAGCTTCTCGCGCAGGGGTTCGCCGCCCGCGCCGATGCAGCCCGCGTGGCAGACGTCCGCGCCCGCCCGCGCCAGCGCGACGGACTGGTTCAGGCCCTTGCCGCCCAGCTTGACGGCGCGCGCGCCCGCGCTGAGCGTCTCGCCCGGCATGACAAAGTGATCCACCTGGTACACGTAGTCCAGGTTCAGCGAGCCGAAGTTGAGTATCCGCATGGTCGTACCTCCGTTCATGGCTTCTCCTGTTCCGCCTGGCGCGCCTCGTCCATCTCCTTGTCCCATTTCAGGTGGCGGTATTCCTCGGCGCGGGGGTCCGTCTCAAACCAGTTCAGGAAATCCTCCATCATCGCAAGTGTCCAGCGCGTGTCGATCTGCGCGGTGGTGTAGGTCTTGCTCTGCAGGCGGTCGAAGCCGAAGATGTCCCGCACGTGGGACTTCTCCGCGTTCTCCACCACCTGCTCCGCGTGCTGCGCGGGGATGAAGATCACGCCGCTGAGCGTGCCCAGCACCACGTCGCCGGGCATGCAGGCCGCCTGGCCGATGCGGCAGGGCAGGTTGTAGCCCGTCATCACGCAGTTGCCGATGCCGGTGGGGTCCGTGCCGCGGTAGTAGATCTGCAGGCCGTCGATCTTCACGATCTGCTGCAGGTCACGCACGCCGCCCCAGATCACCGCGCCGCCGCGCTTGGTGCGCGTGCGGATGGCGGTGGACAGGTTGCCGCCCACGTAGGTGCCCTCGAAGATCTTGTCGTACAGGTCCACGACCACCACGTCGTCCTCCACCAGCGAATCGATCACCCACTGGTTGTAGAAGCCCACGTGGCCCTCCTGCCCGCCGATGTCCCGCAGCGCCTTGTCCAGGTCCGGGCGGAAGGGCATCATCACGGCGGTCACGGCGCGGCCCACGAGGATGTTGTCGCCGTGGGTCATCTTGAAGTCGCACTCCCAGTTGTTGCGATAGCCCAGCTGCCAGAGCGTGCCCCACGCCTCCTCGAACGTGATCTTGCGCATGCGGCGCAGCACGTCGTCGGAGACCTTCGGCCGCCCGTCGGGCAGGCGCTCGCCCGTCCATTCCGGCGTCAGGCGAACGATGGTTTCAGGATCGTTGAAAAACATGTGTTTCTCCCTTTCTCGTGCGGTCGGTCAGATCAGTACGACGCCCTTGTCCAGCCGGATGCCATCGCCGGTGATCGAGGACGCGCCCCCGGAGCACAGGAACCACACCAGCTCGCCCACGTCCTCGGGCTTCACCATCCGAAAGCCCCGCATCGCCGGGTTGTGGCACTCTATCGGGCTGTGGCCGCGAAACGGCGCGCGTCCCGTCTTGAACTCGATCTCGCAGCCGCCCAGGTCGATGGCGTTCACGGTGATGCCGTCGCTATACAGCTCCAGCGCCAGCTCGCGCGTGAACATCCTTATCGCGCCCTTGGTCATGGCGTAGCCCGCGTCGAAGCCGGTGGGCCGCTTGCCGTGGATGCTGGAGATGTTCACGATGCGCCCGCACCCGCTCGCCCTTAAATGCTGCAGGCACGCCCGCGCGGCGTGGAAGTAGCCGCCGATGTTGATTTCCCACAGGCGGCGCAGCTTGTCGTAGTCGTATTCGTCGATGTACAAATTCGGCTGCATCGCGGCGTTGTTCACGAGGATGTCCAGGCGACCCCATCTCTCGACGACCGCGTCCACCATCCCCTGCAATTGATTCAGGTCCGAAACGTCCGCCCGATATACGAACGCCTCGCCCCCGGCGGCCTCGACGGCGCGCAGCGTGTCCTCGGCCATGGCGGGGTTCGAGTTGCAGTTGATGCAGCAGCGCACGCCCCGCGCCGCCAGCACCCGCACGACGCCCGCGCCGACACCCTTGCCGCCGCCCGTCACCAGCGCGACCCGGCGCTCCTCAAGGCCGCTCATAGTAGGGCCTCCCTTCCACCTTGCGGCGATGGATGTAGTAGAGCGTCATGCCGCCGTCCGCGCGCAGGTCGCTGCCGGACAGCGCCGCCGCGCCGGGCGTCAGCAAAAACGCCAGCAGCGCGTTCAGGTGCCCGGCCTCGGGGAATTTCCGCTCGTTGTAGCGCAGGTCCGCGCCGCAGTAGACGCCCGAGACGGGGCTTGTGCTGTCCGGGTCGGTGGGCGCGATGCCCTTCTGGACGAAGTACGTGCGCACGCCGAACTCGCCGTAGTCCTGCGCAGCCTCCCGCGACAGCATCTGCACCGCGCCGCAGCCCATGCTGAACAGCGCGCCGTTGCCCACCGGCTTCTCGGCGTGGATGCTGTTCAGGTAGATCATGCTGCCGCCGCCATTTTTCGCCATCAGGCCGCAGAACACCTTGGTGACGCACCAGGCGGCCATCGGCCCCTCGTCGGCGGCGCGGCTCCAGTCGGCCTCGGAGACGGCCTCGACGCCGCCCAGGATGCGCTGAGGCGCGGGATGGATCACACCCAGCAGCTCGCCCGCGAGGGGCTCGGCGAAGGCCGCCAGCGCCGCCTCGTCCCACAGCCGAATATTCTCCGGCACCGTCTCGACGCGATAGCCCTGCGATACGAGGTACTCCCGCGCGTCGCGGGCCTCGGCCATGGCATCGCTCGTCAAAACAACCGTATGCTTCACGCCTCTGCCTCCGTCAGCTCCACAGCCGGTCGTGGGAGTACACGTCGTCCCAGCGGCTGGTCTCGGCCCACAGCTCGGGATAGTCGGGGTGCAGATGCTCCCGGAGCACCTCGTCGTTGTAGTCGTCCACCCCCAGGCCGGGCTTGTCGGGCACGGCGATGAAGCCGTTTTCGACGATCTTCTTCGGCGCGCCGATCACCATGTCGTCCCACCAGGGCACGTCCACCGAGTGGTTCTCCAGCACGTAGAAGTTCTCCGTGGCCGCCACGCTGTGCACGCAGGCGTAGGCCGACACCGGGCTCTCCGCCATGTGCACAGCCATCGCCACGCCATGGCGCTGCGCCAGGTCGCCGATTTTCTTGTTCTCGAGGATGCCGCCGGACGTGAGGATATCCGGGTGGATGACGCTCACGGCGCGCTGGGTCAGAAGCGGCTCGAAGCCCTCGGCCAGGAAGATGTCCTCGCCGGTGCAAATCGGCACGGTGGTCGCCTCGCTGAGGCGCTTGTACTGCTGCGTGTACTGCCAGGGGATCATGTCCTCGGCCCAGGCGATGTTGTACTTCTCGATGCGGCGGCACAGGCGGATGCAGTCCTCCACGCAGATGTGGCCGAAGTGGTCGATGGCCAGCGGGATCTCATAGCCGATCACGCCGCGCACGTCCTTCACGTACTGCTCCAGCACGTCCAGGCCCTTCTCCGTCACGTGGATGCCGGTGAACGGGTGCGGCACGTTGAACATGTCGTAGGCGCGGTTGCGCAGGGCGCGCCGATCCTCTGGCACGACGCCGGCCCCGCCCCAGGACAACGGCTCGGCCACGTCCATCTCCTCCATCAGGCCCAGCGGCGCGCAAACCGTGCCGGGCTCGCCCTTCAGAAGGCTCAGGCCCAGGTCCATCTTGAGGAACGTGAAGCCCATGTCCATGCGGGCCTTCAGCGCCCGGCCCATGTCCGCGCCGGTGTGCTTGCCGTTCACGTCGGTGTCGCAGTAGATGCGGATCCTGTCGCGGTACTTGCCGCCCAGCATCTGGTACACGGGCACGCCGTAGGCCTTGCCCGCGAGGTCCCAGAGCGCCACTTCCACGCCGCAGACGCCGCCGCCCTGGCGCGCGGGGCCGCCGAACTGCTTCACGCGCCGAAACAGCTTCTCCACGTTGCAGGGGTTCTCGCCCAGCAGGCGGCTCTTGAGCATCTGGGCATACACGCGGTTGCCGCCGTCGCGCACTTCGCCCAGGCCCACGATGCCCTGGTTGGTGTAGATCTTCATCAGCGTGCAGTGCATCGGCGCGCCCACCACGTCGGTAAACCGGATGTCGGTGATGCGCAGCTGGCTCGGATACGAGCTTCGATTGACCTTTTCAGAAATCGTATTCTCCACGGAAAATCTCCTTTCGCTTCGCGGGCGTACCCGGTTTTTCTGTGCCTTGTTGGAACCAAATCGCCTCCGGCGTCTTACGCGGCAGGGGCCAGCGCCTGCTCCTCAAACCATTCGTTGATCATTTTGTCCAGCATCACGTCGTCAAAGTACGGCGTGTAGTCGCCGCCTGAAAGCCGTGGATCCTCATGGGTCGGCGTCTCCGGCTCGATCCGCGCAATGGGCAGGTCGGTTTTGCAGCCGCCTTCCACGGATTCCCCGTTCTCGTCCCGCAGGGCCCAGAGCCAGCTGGACATCATGTATTGCCCGCCGTTTGTCAGCGTACCCATCTGTATGGAGCAGGAGCCGCCGCCCGTGGGCTCGCCGAGAAGCACCGCGCCATGCTCCTGCATCAGGAAAGGCATCAGGTTGCCGCAGGAGAAGGCAGCCCGCGTGGTCAGCACGGCATAATTGAAGTCATACTTCACCTCGTCATCCTTCTCGTCGAACACGCCGTCCAGGTTCTTGTCCGAATGCACAATCACGTGTTCGCGCTGTCCGGTCAGGACGTTGTAGCCCCGCAAAAACTTTTCCCCGAACATCAGGTCCATCATGTACATCAGCATATCGCTGCTGCCGCCGCCGTTCACGGACAGGTCGAACAGTATGTTCCTGATCGCGGGGTTTTCTGAGGCCCGCTTCAGGCCGGTCCAGGTAATCCCGACAGCGTCCATGGGGATCTCTCCCTTTCCGGCGTAATAAGCTTCCCAGCCCGCCCTGTCCTCATTGAATCCGTCGATCCGGAGGATGGCGGTGTTGCCGCATTCCCGGTAGACATCGTCCCCCCAGGCGGCTTTCCGCGCTTTCTCGACCTCCCCTTTGATTCCCTGCCTGGCAAAGTTCTTAAGCTGGAACATCGACTGTAAGCGGGTCTTGATCCTTTCCACAACCTCCGGGTAGGGAAAACCCGGAAGCGCCAAGGTATCGATTCCGGAGTACATGCAGTGGCCGTCGTCCAGGCCGATATTGAACAGATCGTATAACGCCAGCATGTATTCGGTCATGTCAGGATCCATCAGCCGGTCTTTGATGGATGCCAGCTCCGGCGCATCGTCCAGCGCGGCATCGAAGCCTTTTTCGCGGATACCCCTGTCCAGCAGGGCCACGCCGGGATGGCCGAAGAAATAATCCAGGGTGAAGCAGAGCTCCGCGTAGTCCTCCCGGATCACGTCTTCCTCCCGCTTCCTGTTCCCGGCCAGCAGGCCGCTCATATACTTGCTCTCACACCATTCGAGGGGCATCATGACGAGCGTATTGTTATCCACTACCGGCCTCAAAACCGATTCCCCGTTCCACAGCACAAAGTTGCAGGCCACATCCGTAAACATCGTGGACAGCAGCTCCAGGGGCAGGTACACGTCCTCCCCGTCCGCGTAAACCGGGATGCCGTACTTCGCAAAATCGAAGGTTACGGGGGCGGGCGGATCGTCAAACGAGACTTCGGAATAATACGTCCAGCGGCTGGCTGAATCCTTGACGCCGACTGCCGTCGTATAGGGCAGCGGCGGGATCTGGAACTTCGCCCAGTCCGCGGCTTCGATCGTCCCGGCGGAAGGATCGACCAGGATCTTCGTCCCGTTGGGATTGTCGACTTCCCAGATCCCGCCCTCCAAGGGCGTCGCCGTCAGCCCCGTCTGATACATGAAGTTGACATAGTCTTTCAGGCCGTAGTACGGCACATGGGGCGCCGAGAGATAAAACCGCAGGTCCATGCTGCCGGTTTGTTCCTCTCCGGTCAGGACCCCGGCCGTCCGCACGAAATAATCCTTTCCCTCCTCCGGCTCCGGGTAAAATGCGTAATAGTCGTCTCCCAGCGCGGCCTTCAGCGTCACCCGTTCTTCCTCATCCGGATCATATCCCGCCTCCAGGGCTTTCCGGTACCATTCCGCCGCTTTGCCGGGGTCTTTTTCCAGGCCCCGCCCCAGCCACAGGCATTCCCCCAGCGCGAACATCGCCGCCGGTACTTCCTGTTCCGCCGCCTGCGCGAAACAATCCGCGGCCCTGCCGTAGTCCTGCTCCACGCCTTCGCCGGTGTAGTACATCATTCCCAGATCGCAAAGCGCCTGGACCACCCCAACCTCCGCTGCCTTCTGATAGTATTCCGCGGCCTTGCCATAGTCCTGTTCCAACCCTTCGCCGCTGTAATACATAGCTCCCAGGGTATAGCACACGGATGTATCGCCCAGGTCCACCGCCTTCTGATAGTATTCCGCGGCTTTGCCGATGTCCTGCTCCACCCATTCTCCGTACTGATACAGGGATCCCAATAAAACGCAGGCAACACTGTCGTCAAGCATAGCGGCCTTCTCATAGTATTCAACCGCCTGGCCAATGTCCGGTTTTACACCCATTCCGTACTGATAGAACACGCCTATGTTATAAAATGCTTTTGCGTCGCCCAATTCAGCAGCCCGCTGATAATACTCAATCGCCCTGTTATAATCTGTTTCCACACCGGCGCCATTTGCGTACAGATTACCGAGACCTCTCCAACCCTCGACATTGCCGGCGTCCGCCGCCAGCTGAAAGTAATCCATCGCTTTCCCGTAGTCTTCCGCGTCGAAAGCCGCCTTCCCGGCCTGGTAAAGCTCCTCCGCGGTCATCTGCGCCGCAGGGGTTTCCGCCGAAGCGTTTTCGGCAAAAGCGGCTCCGCCGAAAGCAGCAAGGCACAGGCAAAGGCACAGGCATGTTGCAATCAGTTTTCTCATCTTGATATTCTCCTTGCATGGTTCAGTGGGTTCGTATTGTGGAAAGTATATCGTCGCGGGCGGCTTTTGTCAAGACGAAAAAACGCCGCCGCGCGGCGTTTTTTCGGGCGCAAAATGCCCCGCCGCGCAGGGGCGGCGGGGCGGGGAGGCGAGCGCCTGAAAATCAGGACTCGCGCTTCTTGGAGAGGATGTCGAACACGACGGCGGCCAGCAGCACGAAGCCCTTGACCACGCGCTGCCAGTTGGCGTCGAGGCTGATCAGGGTCATGCCCTTGTTGATGACGCCGATCAGCGTCGCGCCGATGACCATGCCCAGGATGGAGCCCGCGCCGCCGCTGGCGGACACGCCGCCCACGACGCACGCGGAGATGGCGTCCATCTCGAAGTTCTTGCCGGCGTCGGCGTTGGCCGCGGTGAAGCGGGCCAGCATGATCATCGCCGAGATCGACGTGAGGATCGCCATGTTCAGGTAGGCGATGAACATGATCCGGCGGGTGTTCACGCCGGACAGGCGCGCCGCCTCGATGTTGCCGCCGACCACGTAGAAGTGGCGGCCGATGGTGGTCTTGCTGGTGATGAAGCCGTAGATCAGCACCACCGCCGCGACCCACACGAGCACCGTGGGGATGCCGCCGGCGTAGGCCAGCTTCCACATGACCAGCAGGATCGCCGCCGCGCCGAGGCCGCTCTTGACCGCGGCCGCGCCGATGGAATCCGCCTCGTAGCCCTTGCGGAGCCGGGAGGCGCGGGTGTTGAACACCAGGAACACGACCAGCGCCGCGGCCACGATGCCCACGATCAGGCAGATCGCGTTCAGCTTGCCCTCGGGGGTCTCAAACAGCGTCCTGGAAAAGATGTTCAGGAACGACTCCTTCGTGCCGACGGAAATGGAGCCGGTGGAGGAGTTCTTGGTGAGGATCGAGGTGCCCAGGCCGCGGAAGGCCAGGTAGCCCGCCAGGGTAGCGATCCACGGCGGCACGTTCACATAGGCCACCAGGAAGCCCAGGCCGCAGCCGTAGGCGATAGCGATCCCCAGCATGATGGCGATGGCCAGGCCGACGGGCACACCGTTGATGACCATCAGCACGCTGCCGATGGCACCCAGCAGGCACACGAACGCGCCGCAGGACAGGTCGATGTTGCCGCCGGTGAGCATGCACATCATCATGCCGCAGCCGAGGATGTACACGTAGGCGTTCTCATTGAACAGCGCCCGGAAAGTGGAGGGCTTGAAGATGCTGCCCTTCGTCATGATCCAGAAGAACGCATAAACCAGGATCAGGACGACGAGCATGGCATTCTTTTTCAACGTAGCGATGATTGCTTTCTTATCCATCGTTGTCATCCTCCTTTCACTAGCGCTTTTGCCGCTTGGACAGCACGTCGAACATGACGGCGACCAGCAGCACGATGCCCTTGACCACCCTCTGGTAGTTGGCGTCCACGTGCAGGGTACGCATGCCCTGGTTGATGACGCCCATCAGCGTGGCGCCGATGATCATGCCGGACACCTTGCCGATGCCGCCGTAGGCGGAAGCGCCGCCGATGAAGCAGGCCGCGATGGCGTCCATCTCATAGCCCTCGGCGTAGGTGGGGTCGATGCCCTTGGCGCGGGCCGCGACCAGCACGCCCGCCAAGCCGGCCAGCATGCCGATGTTGGCGTAGGCGAACCAGAACACGTTGCGGGTGTTGACGCCGGAGAGGGCCGTGGCCTTCTCGTTGCCGCCGACGGCGTACAGATGGCGGCCGATGGCGGTCTTGGTGGTCACGTAGTTGTAGATCAGCAGCACCAGCGCGATCCAGATCAGCACCGTGGGGATGCCCTTGAAGCTGGCCAGCTTCCAGGTCAGCCACACCACCACCGCGCAGATGATGCCCGTGGTGACCAGCTGGGCGGGAACGGACTGGTGGATGCCCAGCTTCTTCTGGATCAGGATCTTGCGCACGGTCAGCCCCGCGAATATGAGGGCCGCCACGATGCCCACCGCCATGCAGGTGAGGTTGAGGGTCCCCTCCCCGCCGACCCAGTTGCGGACGAAGTCCGGCACGTAGCAGTTCGCGCCGCCGCCGAACAGGTCCAGGAACTTCTCATTGTTGATGGACACCTGATAGCCCTGCAGCACGATGTTGGAGAAGCCGCGGAAGGCGTACATGCCCGACAGCGTGGCGATGAACGCGGGCACGTGCAGCTTGGCGATCCAGAAGCCCTGGAACGCGCCCACCGCCAGGCCGATGGCCAGCATGGCCAGCACGGCCAGCCACATGTTGGCGCCGTTTTTCATCATCACGCAGCCGACGGCCGCCGTGAAGCAGATCACCGAGCCGACGGACAGGTCGATGTTGCCGCCGGTGAGGATGCACAGCAGCATGCCCGACGCCAGCACGAACACATAGCCGTTCTGGGAGATCAGGCTGTTGATGTTCGCGGGCAGCAGCGACTTGCCGCCGCTCTGCCAGGCGAAGAAGGCCGTCACCACCACGAGCGCAAGCACCATGGTGTATTTCTGGAAGAAAGAACTGACCTTGCCTGTCTTCATCGTCACGCACCCCTTCCCGATCTGAGGATGGCGGCCATGATGCTCTCCTGCGTCGCCTCGCTGGCCTTCATTTCGCCCACCATTTTGCCCTCGTTCATAATGTAAATCCTGTCGCTCATGCCCAGCACCTCCGGAAGCTCGGAGGAGATCATGATGACGCACTTGCCCTGCGCCGCCAGGTCGTTGATGATGCAGTAGATCTCATACTTGGCGCCGACGTCGATGCCGCGCGTGGGCTCGTCCAGGATCATGATGTCCGGCTCGGCGAACATCCACTTCGCCAGCAGCACCTTCTGCTGGTTGCCGCCGGAGAGGTTGCCCACGAGCTGTTCCACAGAAGGCGTCTTGATGTTCAGCTTGTCCCGGTATTCCTCGGCCACGGCGTATTCCTTGTCCTGGTCGATGACGGTGTTCTTCGCCAGGCTGTCCAGGTTCGCCAGCGACGTGTTCACGCGGATGGACTGGCTGAGCACCAGACCGTTGCCCTTGCGGTCCTCGGTGACGTAGGCGATCCTGTGCTTGATGGCGTCGGCCTCGCTCTTCTTGAGCTTGACGTGCTTGCCGTCGATCTTCAGCTCGCCCGAGAAGTTCACGCCGTAGCTCTGGCCGAAGATGGACATGGCCAGCTCCGTGCGGCCCGCGCCCATCAGGCCGTAGATGCCCACGACCTCGCCCTTGCGCACGTTGATGGACACGTCGTCCACCACCTTG
>CADAQZ010000023.1 GCA_902790175.1 uncultured Eubacteriales bacterium
AGAGCAGGGCCAGCCAGGAATGTCTCATCCAGCTTCTGTTTGAACTGCAGTTCTACCACGGCCACCAGCCCGTCGATCTGCTTGCGCATATCCGTGTAGCCGCAAGCGATGAAGTAGTTCTGCACCCGGCTGAAGTCAAGCATAGCGGTTCAGCGCTTTCACCAGGTCTGCCACGGTCTCCGTGCTGCTCCCGGCAGGCAATGTGATGATGCTCTCACCATGTCGGATGGTGATATCCGATCTCACATCATAGGGTCCTTTGCGAGGTGTGGATTGCGAGGCCCTTACGCAGATCCGCCTGTCAGGAGAATGCGTGATCGATCAGACGGCCTTCGACGGCTGCGACACGGTCTTCGTGTTCGCCCCCTCCGGCGGCGCGGCTGAGGCGAGCTGCGCGGAGAACGACCACTGCGTGTTCGTGGAGGAGACGCGCAACTGACCGGCGGCAAGCCTCGCCTGACCGCATTTGCCCGCCGCAGCCGGCGCGGCAAGCATAAACGCCTTCCGATGCGCTTTGATCGGCAGGCGTTTATTCGTTTGATTCAGGAAACAGGAAACAGGGAGCTGCATTTTCACCGTATCATCTATACCTCCCGTTCCGCGACCAGCGCCGTCCAGCCGTCCATGGGCACCTTTCGAACGATGCGGAAGCCGTTCTTCCGCCAGAAGCGGTTGGCCTGGGGATTGTCCTCGGCGATGGCCAGGCGGACGGCGGTCTTTCCGGTTTTCTTCAGATCATCGCAGACCTCCCGGATGATCTCCGTGCCGATGCCCCTGCCCTGGAGGGCTTTGTTCATCATGAAAAAGCCGATGTAGGCGGTCGCTTCATCGGGATAGCCGTCGATCAGATCCAGGATTGCCACCGGGGTCTCGCCGTCGAAGAACCCCACGTAGTGCTTGTCCGGCAGCCCGACCCCCGGCGGGGTCAGGGTCAGGTCCTCCAGCACCCGCGCCAGGGTCGGCTCCGCGCTGCAATAGCGATAAGAACTGGTCGTTTTCCCGGCAGAAGGCGAGGATGGTGCCCGCGTCCTTCTCCCCCATCCACCGCACGGCGTACCGGCGGCTGAGCCTTGAAATGTCGATCACAATGTCCTCACTTTCAGAAGCTCCGCACGCCCAGCAGCGCGCCGCAGCTCTCCCGGACGATCAGGCTGCACTCCCGGATCTGGGAATAGGCGCTTTGGCTGCCGCCGTTGAGGCTGCCGATCAGCTCTTCGATGGCGGACACGCCGTGGTCGAAGGGATGCAGGTCCACGGTGGTCAGCGGCGGGTTCAGGTAGGGTGTGAAAAACTGGTTGTCGCAGCCGATCAGGGCCACGTCCTCCGGCACCTTCAACCCCATGCGCTGCAGCTGCCGGAGCGCGCCCAGGGCCACCAGGTCGTTGATGGCGATGATGGCGGTGGGCCGGTCGCCGTGGTTGTCCTCGCTGAACAGCCGGTTCACGCTCAGCTCGCCGCCCTGGGGCGTGTGGGCCGCCTCGGTGCTGACCAGCGGGTCCGTGGGCAGGCCCAGGCGCTCCATCTCCGCGAAGTAGGCCCGTCGCCGGGCGCTGGAGGAGCGCATGCCGCCCAGACCGCCGATGAAGGCGATGCGCCGATGGCCCAGGGCCACCAGGTGGGCGATGGACTTGCGCACGCTGACAGAGAGGTCCGAGGTGATGTTCACGCAGCTGACCCCCTCCACCTTCGGCCCGATGGTGACGATGGGCATCCGCTGGGCGATGCTGAGCAGACGGCGGCGCACCTCGTCGGCGCTGCCGGATTCCACCGGCACGCCCACCAACACCGCCCCGCACACCGGCAGCTCCAGGATGTCCCCGGCCATGGCGTCCTCGCCCCGGCGGGACACCTCCGGCTGGTACACCACCAGCGGCCACCCCGCCTGGCGGGCCGCCTGCTCCGCCCCGGCGCACAACATAGAATAGTAGGGATTCGTCAGATCGGAGATCACCAGGGCCAGGGCGTGGGCCGAGGCGTTCTCGGGCCGGCGCTCGGCGGTAAGCCTGCGATAGCCCAGCTGCCGGGCCGCGGCCTCCACCCGTTCCCGGGCCGCCGCACTGGCGCTGCCCCCGGAGAGCACCCGGGAGACCGTCGCCACGGAGACCTCCGCCACCCGCGCCACATCGTTGATCGTAACCGGCTTCTGCTCCATGGCCGCACCCTCCTCTTTTTCTACATCCTATTATAGCACACCCCGCTGTAATTTTCAATGCTGTTTTCAATCCTATTTTCACATATTTTCAATTTCTCCCGGAAAATATTGAAATACTTTACGGAAACTGTTGACAATCCCCGCCTATGTGGCTATAATAATCCTCGGAAGCTGAAAACGTTTCCAAAACCGAATCCTGCGGGCGCGTCCCGTTGAGAAAAAAGGAGGATACCATCCATGAAAAAAGCCCTTGCTCTGATCCTGGCTGTGCTGATGCTGCTGTCCGTGGCCAGCTTCGCCCTCGCCGAAGACGCTCAGACCCTGACCATCGTGGCCTGGGACGCCGAGACCACCCCCTACCTCGCCGCCCAGAAGGAAGCCTTTGAGGCCTCCCATCCCGGCGTGACCATCGAGTACATCGACGTCGCCTCTCAGGACTATCCCGTCAAGTCCTCCACGATGCTGTCCGGCGGCGACGCCAGCGACGTGTACATGGTCAAGGAGCTGCCCCACCTGCTGGACTGGCAGGCGGCGGGCTTTGCAGAGCCCCTGAACAGCTACATCGAAGCCTCCGGCTACGACAAGAGCGGCTTCCTGGGCATGGAGGCGAACTACGCCGTGGACGGCGAGCAGTACGCGCTGCCCTTCCGTTCCGATTTCTGGGTGCTGTTCTACAACAAGGATCTGTTCGACGCCGCGGGCGTTGAGTATCCCACCAACGACATGACCTGGGAGCAGTACGCCGAGCTGGCCAAGAAGATGACCTCCGACGGCGTGTACGGCACCCACTATCACACCTGGCTGTCCGCGGTTGTGAACTGGGACGTCTGCGACGGCGTGAACACGCTGATCGACGGCGACTACTCCGACCTGGCCTACTTCTATCAGCTGTACCAGGACCTGGAGGACGCGGGCGCCTGCATGCCCTATGACGAGGTGAAGGCCGCCGGCCTGCACTACTCCGCCGCCTTCGAGAACGGCAACGTGGCCATGCTGCCCATGGGCTACTGGTTCGTATCCACCATGATCGGCGCCATCAAGGACGGCACCTGCAGCTTCAACTGGGGCATCGTGTCCGTTCCCCACAAGGAAGACGTGGCCGCCGGCTCCTCCTTCGGCAACCTGACCGGCGCGATGATCAACGCCAAGTCCGAGCACAAGGATCTGGCCTGGGAGTACATCTCCTGGCTGGCCGGCGAGCAGGGCGCCCTGGCCACCGCTTCCACCGGCACCCGCCCCGCCTGGGTGTCTGAGGGCGTGGCCAATGCCATGGCCTCCGCTGAAGGCTTCCCCACCGACGACGCCAGCAAGGCGGCGCTGGTGCCCACCTACGTGGGTATCGAGATTCCCGCTTCCGAACACTCCTCCGAGATCTCCACGATCCTGAACGAGGAGCACACCCTCATCATGACCCGCGAGAACACCATCGAAGAGGGCATCGAAGCGATGAACGAGCGCGTGGCAGAGATCCTGGGCTGATCACCGGATCAAGGCTTGAATTGACCTGACGCAGCGGCGGGGAAGGCGAACAACTCGCCTTCCCCGCTTTTATTCTATGAGGAATTAGGAATGAGGAATGAGGAATCCCGGATGACATATCGTCGCCGGATACTCATGATCCAATCAAATCCGCCAGGATTTGCACCGCCATTCCTCATTCCTAATTCCTCATCCCACACAAATCGAAAGGAGCGTTGCCACCATGGCCCAAACTAAAGACAGAAAGCCCCTCTACAAGCGCCACATGACCCGCTACGAGCGAAAAAAGGAGTTGATCGCCTACTCCTTCCTCGCGCCGAACTTCATCGGCTTCGCGGTGTTCACGCTGCTGCCGGTGCTGTTCTCCATCTTCCTGTCCTTTGTGAAGTGGAAGGGCGGCGATTTCAGCACCATGCAGTGGGTGGGCCTGGGCAACTATGCCGAGATCTTCAAGACGGCCAAGGTGGCCGAGAAGGGCATCGGCTATCTGTTCACCAAGGTGGATCTGGGCATCGCCCTGAAGAACACCCTGTTCTACACGCTGGTCACGGTGCCGATGACGCTGGTCTGCTCGGTGGCGCTGGCCCTGGCCCTGAACAAGGCGGTGAAGGGCGCGGTGGGCTTCCGCACGATCTTCTTCTTCCCCTATGTGGCCTCCATGGTGGCCATCTGCGTGTGCTGGCGCTTCATGATGATGAAGGACGGCCCCATCAACCAGTTCATCATGGCTCTGGGCATCAACTTCAACAAGAGCTGGACCGCCGACAGCGGCATGGCCATATGGTCCATCATACTGGTCAGCGTCTGGCGCAACATGGGCTATTACATGGTCATCTACCTGGCGGCGCTGCAGGGCGTGCCCACGGACCTCTACGAGGCCGCCACGATGGACGGCGCGAACAAGTGGCAGCAGTTTGCCCACGTGACCCTGCCTCAGCTGCGGCCCACCACCTTCTTCGCCTCCACCATGCTGATCATCTCCTGCTTCAAGATCTACGACGTGGTGGCCATCATGACCGAAGGCGGCCCCGGGCGCTCCACGAAGATGCTGGTCACCTACATCTACGACGAGGCGTTCGCCAACTTCAACTACGGCATCGCCAGCGCCATCGCCATGGTGCTGCTGGTGATCGTGCTGATCTTCACGCTGATCCAGTTCAGCATGGAAGACAGGTACGCCAACGACTGAGAAGGGAGGAGCCAAACCATGACGCAAATCACCGCAAATGCCGCAAACGGCGTTCGCCCCAGCCATCCCGCGCTGGCCATCGTCGGCAAGACGCTGCTCTACATCGTGCTCATCGCCATCGCGCTGGTGACGCTGATCCCCTTCGTGTGGATGATCTCCGCCTCCCTGAAGCTGGACCGCGAGGTGTTCAGCTACCCGATCCACTGGGTGCCGGAGGTGTTCCACTGGGAGAACTACAGCCTGATCTGGTCGAAGGTGCCGCTTTTGACCTACTTCAAGAACACAGCCTTCATCGCCATCGTGGTCACCTTCATTCAGACACTCACCTCCTCCTTCGCGGCCTACGCCTTCGCCAAGCTGCGCTTCCGGGGCCGGAACGTGCTGTTCATCTGCTACGTGGCCACCATCGCCGTACCGTGGCAGACCTACATGCTGCCCCAGTTCATACTGATGCGCTCCATGGGCCTGTACGACACCCTGTGGGCCATCGTGGTGCTCCAGTCCTTCAGCGCCTTCGGCGTGTTCCTGATGCGCCAGTTCTACCAGGGCATCCCCACGGAGCTCTGCGAAGCCGCCCGCATCGACGGCCTCAGCGAATACGGCATCTGGGCGCGGATCATGCTGCCCCTGTCCAAGGCCGCCATCGCCACGCTGGTGATCTTCACCTTCGTGGGCACCTGGAACGACTATATGGGCCCCATGATCTACCTGACGAGGGATGTGAACAAGACCGTGCAGGTGGGCCTCAGGCGCTTCATCCAGGAGAATTCCAGCGACTACCACCTGATCATGGCCGTGTCCGTGTGCAGCCTGCTGCCCGTATCCATCGTGTTCCTCAGCCTGCAAAAGTACTTCATCCAGGGCATCGCCACGACCGGACTCAAAGGATAAAGCCTTGTGGGCGGGGGAGCAAGCTCCCCCGTCACTGCCACCGCCCGCGGCGCACATGCCGCCGCCTACGATTCAACCACAGGCCTTTCCCCGGCAACAAGAGGATTGATTATGTTCGATGAACGCTTCCTGTCAGAAATGATCCTGTCCCTCTCCCCGTCGGACCGGGCGGCCCTCGTTCGGCTGGCCGAGCGATATCAGGGCGAGCCCTATGCCCAGCTCACCGCCCGCCAGTACATGGCCTTCGCCCGCACCGGCGAGCGCGGGGCCATGGAGGCCCCCTATTTCCAGCGCCGGAGAAAGCTGATCGCGGCGATGATGGGCGTGTGCGCCGGGGTCGAGCCGGAGCAGAACCTGGACGCCGTCGTGGACGGCCTCTGGCTGATCTGCGAGGAGACCAGCTGGGTCGTCAGCGCCCACAACGGCGGCGAGCACGACGGCGTGGAGAAGCGCGAGCCCGTCCCGCTGCCGGATCCCGAAAAGCCCTATGTGGACCTGTTCGCCGCCCAGACGGCCATGATCCTCTCCCTCGCCTGCCGGCTGCTGTCCGAACGGCTGGACGGCGTGACTCCGCTGCTCCGCCGCCGTGTGCGCAATGAGATTGAGCGCCGGATACTGACCCCCTTCGAGACGCGGGACGACTTCTGGTGGATGGGCGTCATCCGCAGGGACCTGTGCAACTGGACGCCCTGGATCGTGTCCAACGTGGCCCTGGCGGCCTGCGTTTGGGTGGACGACGAAGCGCGGCTGGAGAAGCTGCTGGAGCGGGCCTCCGTCATGGTGGGCCGCTATATGGACGGCATTCCCGAGGACGGGGGCTGCGACGAGGGCGTGGGCTACTGGAACCTGGCCACCGGCGCGGTGCTGGACTTTTTGCAGCTGCTGGAGACGCGGCCCAACGCCCGTTTTGAGCGCATCGAAAAGCTCAGAAGCATGGCCCGGTATCCCCTGGACATGTGGCTGGGCGGGGACTGGTTCGCCAACTTCGGCGACTGCGACGCGCGCCCGGAGGTGCCCGGCGAGCGCCTGCAATACGCCGGCCGGCGGCTTGAGATGCCGGAGCTGACCGCCCTCGGGGCGCGGTTCCGGGGCGACCCAGTGGACCCGATCCTGGACACCCCCCAGCTGTCGCGGCTTCTGAACAACCTGGCCAATCCGCCGGCGGACGCGGGCGAAATCGAACCCCCGGCGGAGGCGTGGCTTCCGGACCTTGAGATCCGCAGGCTGCGCCGGAGCGGCGCGACCCTCGTGGCCAAGGGCGGCGTCAACGAGGGCAGCCACAACCACAACGACTGCGGCGGCTTCATCTACTTCGCGGGCGGCGAGCCCCGGATCGTGGACGCCGGGAACATGACCTACTCCCGCAAGACCTTCTCCGAGGAGCGCTACAGCCTGTGGAACATCCGCTCGAAGTACCACAACGTGCCGCTGATCGGCGATTTTGAGCAGGCCGCGGGCCCGGAATTCCGGGCGCGGGAAGTCGTTCCCACCGGGGACGGCCTGCGGCTGGACATCGCCGGGGCCTATCCCGCCGAGGCGGGGGTGATTTCCCTGCGGCGCGACTTTTCGCTGGCCGCAAACGGCGCGCTGACCCTGCGGGACGAGATCGAACTCAGCGTCCCCCGGGCCGTCACCGAAACCCTCCTGCTGCGCTGCGAGCCGGCGCGCCGGGGCGACGCCCTCGTCTCAGGCCCGGTGCGCATCGTCCCCGATGGGCCGATGGAGGTCGAAATCGAAGAAATCCCCGTCACCGACCCCCGCATGGCCAAAAACTTCCCCGGCAGCCTGTGGCGGGCGGCCTTCACCGCTCCCGCCGCGCAGCAGCACCGGATCGGATTCAGGATCGACACAATTCCGGATGTCGAATAAAGCTCTGAACGCTCCACTCTCAGATTCAGCGAGGTATCCCATGAACAAGTACAGCATCAATCCCCTCAAGACCCGCTCGGATGTGGCCAGGCTCGCCGCGGACCTGATCACGCCCCTGATCCCCTGCCTGTCCGAGGGCAGGGCGCGGCTGCATCTGGGCGACACCGGCGCGGTGTACGACAGCGCCATCGCCGGCATGGAGGGCTTCTCCCGGGTGCTGTGGGCGCTGGTGCCCATGCTGGCCGAGAACTGCCCGGAAGCGGAGGAGCTCTGGCCCCTGTGGCGGGAGGGCATCCTGAACGGCACCGACCCGGGCCACGAGGAATACTGGGGCGACATCGGCCCCTTCGACCAGCGCATGGTGGAGATGGCCGTGATGGGCATGGCCCTGTGCATGATCCCGGACCGGTTTTACTTTGACCTCCCGGAGTCTGCCCGCCGGAACCTCTACCGCTGGCTGAACCAGATCAATTTCCACGACATGCCCCAGAACAACTGGCTGTTCTTCCGGGTGCTGGTGAACATCGGCTTCATGCGCGTGGGCCTGCCGGTGGACGAAGCGCGGCTTGAGGACGACCTTAACAACCTGGAGACCCACTACTGCTCAGGCGGCTGGTACTATGACAAGCCCCTGCAGCGGGACTACTACACCCTCTGGGCCTTCCACTACTACGGCATGGTCTACGCCAAATACATGGCGGACAGAGACCCGGCGCGCAGCGCGCGCTTCCTGGAGCGGGCGCGGCTGATTCTGCCCCGCTTTGCCGCCTGGTTCGACGAACGGGGCCGGGGCCTTCCCTATGGCCGCAGCCTCACCTACCGCTTCGCCCAGGGCGCGTTCTTCAGCGCCTGCGCCCTGGCCGGGGTCACGGGCGGCGACGGCACGCTGCCGGATGTGTCCTGGGGGCAACTGAAGGGGCTGCTGCTCCGGAACCTTCGGGACTGGATGGCCCGGCCCATCTTCGACCGGGACGGCATCCTCACCATCGGCTACGGCTACCCGAACCTGATCTGCGCGGAGGGCTACAACGCCCCCGGCTCCCCCTACTGGGCCATGAAGGTGTTCGCGGTGCTGGCCCTGCCGGAGGAGCATCCCTTCTGGCAGGCGGAGGAAGCGCCCTATGAAGCGCCCGCGACCCTGCTGGACGAGGAGGCCCGCCAGCTGGTCACCCGGGCGGGCGGCATGGTGATCGCCTACACCGCCGGGAACCACGCCTACGAGCACGCCCACGAGGACGAGAAATACGAGAAGTTCGCCTACTCCACGGCCTTTACCTTCTCGGTGGTCAAGGAGTGCGGCACGCTGAAAAAGGGCGCGTTCGACAGCATGCTGGCCCTGCGGCGGCCCGGCGAGCTGTGGCACACCCGCAGCGGCTTTGAATCCTTTGAGCTGACTGAGAAAGAAACCCTGTGCGCCTGGTCGCCCATGGCGGGCGTCACCGTCGAGACCCGCGTTATCCCCTGCGGCAAGTGGCACGTGAGAAAGCATCTCATCCGCGCCGACTTTCCGCTGGAGGCGGCGGAAGGGGCCTTCGCGGTGCCCTCGGAGGCGCCGGGGGCGCGGCCCTGCGACGCCGTTCCCACCGCCCGGGCGGAATCCAGCGACCGCGCCCTGGCCCACGGGCCCCTGGGCAGCACCGGCGTCTACGCCATCGAAGGCTACCAGCGCGGCGAGGTGGTGCGGCCGGAGCCCAACACCAACCTGATGTGGCCCCGCACGCTGATCCCCACGCTCCACGCGGCCATCGGCCCCGGCGAGACGCGGCTGGCCTGCGCCGTCTATGCCTCGGTCGGCGACGAAGCCCCCGAATCCATCCCGGAGGAGGTCCTTGAAATTGCGCAACAATGTGAATAGTATCCTCGAAAAGATTGCCCGGAAGGCCCGCGCCACAGCCCCGCTGGCGGCCCGGTGCCCGACCCTCCCCTACAGCGGAGATGGGAAAACCTGGCGGCCCGCGCCCTTCGACGGCAACAGCTGGTGGACCGGCGGCTTCTGGCCGGGGGCGCTGTGGCTGCTGTACACGGTCACCGGCGACGAGGCCTTCAGGGCCGAGGCCCTGCGCGGGGAGGACCTGCTCACCGCCGAGTTCCGCGCCTTCAACAGGCTCAACCACGACGTGGGCTTCATGTACCTGCTCTCCTGCGGCGCGAACTACCGGCTCACCGGCAGCGCCCAGGCCCGCACGGACTGCCTCCACGCCGCCAGCCTGCTCATGGGCCGCTTCAATCCGGCGGGCTTCATCCGCGCCTGGAATGAGCCGGAGCGGGTGGGCTACGCCATCATCGACTGCATGATGAACCTGTCGCTGCTGTTCTGGGCCACCGCCGAGACCGGCGACCCCCGCTTTGCCCACGTGGCGAAGGTCCACGCCGACACCACCCTGCGGGACTTCCTGCGCCCGGACGGCTCCGTGGCCCACATCGTGGAGTTTGACCCGGAAACCGGCGCGAAGGTGCGGGAGCACGCGGGCCAGGGCTATGCCCTGGGCTCCGCCTGGTCCCGGGGGCAGGCCTGGGGCCTGTACGGCTTCGCCATGGCCTATGCCAACACCGGAGATAAACGCTACCTGGACGCGGCGAAGGCCATCGCAGATTTCTTCATCGCCCACATCCGCCCGGACGGCCTGACGGACTGCGACTTCCTCCAGCCCAAGGAGTCCCGGCGCCTGGACAACATCGCCGGGGCCTGCGGAGCCAGCGGCCTGCTGGAGCTGCACCGGCTCACCGGGGAAAACCGCTACCGGGAGGCGGCGGAACGGCTGGTGGACGGGCTGATCGACCGCTGCTGCGATTTGGACGCGGCTTCCTGCGGCCTCCTCACCCACTGCACCGCCAGCTACCACGACGACGCGGCGGGCGTGCATATCAACATCGTCTACGGCGATTTCTTCCTCATCGAGGCCCTGCTCAAGCTGTCGGGCCGCGACGCAAAGCTTTGGTATTCCAGGGAGGCATCCGCATTATGATCACCATTGCCGCAAGGGACGCTTCCGGCGCGATCCTCGCCCAGTCCCGCCACGCGACCGAGGCGCTGCTCTGCTTTGACCGGGACTACGCCGAGGGAGACGCCATCGAAATCACCTCCGACGCCAGGCACCTGTGGGTGCAGCCGGACATCTCCGTGCTTCCCGGCGAGGTCTATCTGCCGGGCGGCCGCATGACCTGGCGCGTGCCCCACGGGGAGCACCGGCTGGCCTACCGCCCCGGCGCGTTCGCCGAGCTCCGGCACATCGTCACCGCCCGGGCCATGACCGCGGAGGAAATCGCCGCGACCCGCTGCCTGAGCCGCAACCCCGCGGACCTGCGGGGCGACACGGACTTCTTCCCCCACTGCACCGCCAACGTCGAGACCCGGAATGAGAGCGTATTCGCCGCCCGGAACGTGATCGACGGCCTGCGCCACAACACCTTCCACGGCGAGTGGCCCTTCGGGAGCTGGGGCATCGGCGCGCGCACCGACGCTTGGTGCCGGCTTGACCTGGGCCGGGAGGCGGCGCTGGAGGGCATGGCGCTGACCCTGCGGGCGGACTTCCCCCACGACGCCTACTGGGTGCGGGGCGAGGTGGAGCTGTCCGACGGCGCAGTGATCGAATTTCCGCTGGAAAAGACCGGCGAGCGCCAGTCTATCGACCTCTCCGGCCACACCGCCCGGTGGCTGAGGCTCATCCGCCTCGTCAAGAGCGACGATCCCTCCGCCTTCCCGGCCCTCAGGCAGTGGGAGGTTTTTGGACGTGATTTGTAAAATTTCATCTTTACGATTTGGTAAAGTCGTGCTAAAATAAGGAAAAGGCTTCAAAACGAGGGAGAACCATGATCTATTCCAGCGCGGGGGTTCTGGCGCTGCTCATCCATCTGATCATCAATTACGATGTGCTCCGGAAGAGCTTCAGCAAGGAGCCTGTCCCGGCCCATCGCTCCTATCGTGCCTTTTTGTTCTCCGTCACCGTCTATTACGTCACAGACATCCTCTGGGGATTCTTCTATGAGCGCGGGCTGATCGCCCTCACCAGCGCGGACACCGCCCTCTACTTTGCCTCCATGGCCCTCTCCATACTGCTGTAGACCCGCTATGTGGTGGAATACCTGAAGGACGAAAACCTGTTCGGGCGATTGCTGCTCACCGTGGGGCGGCTGCCGTTCGCCTTTGAGATCGTCGTCATCGTCGCCAACTTCTTCCTGCCGGTACTCTACTCCTTTGAGGGCGGCGTCTACCGGGCGGGGGCGGCCCGCTACATCACCCTGGCGATCCAGATCGTCATGTTCCTGATGACGACGGCCTATGCCCTGGCCATGGCGATACGCAGCGACGGCACCATGCGGCTGCGCCACCGCACCATCGCCCTGTTCAGCCTGTTCATGACGGGCTTCATCACCGCCCAGGCCCTCTACCCGCTGCTGCCGCTGTACGCCATCGGCTGCATGCTGGGCACCTGCCTGCTGCACACCTTCGTGCTGGAAAACGAGAAGGAGGATTATCGGGACCAGCTGGAGACCCAGCTCCAGGAGAGCATCCTCAACGGCAACTACTACGACCTGCTCACCGGTCTGCCGGGCATGTCCTATTTCTTCAGGCTGTCCGAAAAACACAAGGCCCTCGCCGTGAAGCGCGGCAGCCGCCTCGCCTGCCTGTACCTGAACCTCAGCGGCATGAAGTTCTACAACAAGAACCACGGCTTTTCCGGGGGCGACAAGCTGCTCCAATCGCTGGCCCGGCTGCTCACCGGCGCCTTCGGCGAGGAGAACTGCAGCCGCTTCGGCCAGGACCACTTCGCCGTGATCGCCGAGGAGGCGGGGCTGGAGGACAAGCTGAACAGGTTGTTTGAGGACTGGCAGGCGCAGTACGGCGAGGAAAGCCTGTCCATCCTGGCGGGCATCTACCTGGACGATCCCCGGAACGTGGACATCAGCACCGCCTGCGACCTGGCGAAGATCGCCTGCGACGCCATCCACACCACCTACAAGTCCTCCTACAAGTACTACGACAACGCCATGCTGGCTGTGGCCGAAAAGCAGCAGTATATCATCGGCCACCTGGACCGGGCCCTGGCTCCACGATGGCGTCATGATAGATCGCGCCGGGGATCATCCCTCGCTTTGCAAAGAGACGCACGTCCTTTTCCTCACGAGCGCACATCGCTTGCAGTGTGTCATACAGCTCAGGATCATAGCGGTGATCTTCCTCCTTCGAGAGATAACCGCGAATACTCCCATCGTTGGAGGCATCATCCGGCGTCAGATACCAGTTCACAGCGATGGACAGACCTTGCCCCGCAAGACAGCGCAACAGGCCGTATTTCCCGTAATCCCCGATGTCCCCGAAGTATTGATTCTTCATGAACGATTTGTCCTCATACCTATCCCCTTGCCTTCAGGCTCTCCCGTACTTCCATCAGCGCAAAGCCCAAGATATTCTTCCCTTTCCACCGATCAATATCTCGTCTGTCATCATCATACAGTCCAATGCCACAGGCCCAACGGTGATCGCTCCTGGCGCACTCGACCAGGTACACCCACACCCGTGAGGAGGAGATTCAGGAGGCTGGAGTCAAGATCGGCGAGCTACTGGGCAAGTAAAAAACGAAGGTTGCCGGCGCTTTTATGAGCCAAAAGCCCATAATTATGCGGGAAATCCCCGCAAAACGCCGTCGTTTCGCGGATTCATGCAGAATATGCAAAACGACCCTTCGATTTTGCCACAAAAAGGAAGCAGTCCATCGACCGACTTCCGGCCGTTTGTGGCAATTTGTGGCATCCCGGCACAAAAAGCCTGCCTGAGGCAGTTTTGAGGAGCGCCAAAACACATGCCCTTAACGCTTGTTTTGGGCCAAAACCACAAAGAAATCCGTGCATTTCTGTACAAAATGCACGGATTTCGCGTGGCGCCTCAGGTAGGACTCGAACCTACAACCCTTCGGTTAACAGCCGAATGCTCTGCCATTGAGCTACTAAGGCCTGTCGTCTGTTCAGTCGACAGGAGATATTATAGCAAAGATGGGGCGGGATGTCAAGCGTTTTCGGGGGCGTCGCAAGGTTATTTTTATCCGGATTTTTGTCTGGGCCGCTTGCATTTGTGGGCGGCGTGGGCTATGATGGAAGCAAGGGCACGGCGATCCGCTGTTCAGGCTCTCAAAACAGATCGACCTGGGAGGAATGCCTGTGGACGACAAGCGCGCGGGATATATGAAGCGATGCTACGAGCTGGCGATCGGCGCCGGGAAAAAGGGCCATGATACCTTCGGCGCCATCCTGGTGCACGACGGGAAAATCCTGGAAGAGGCCGAAAACACGGCGGACTATGCCCGCGGGATCTTCGGGCACGCGGAGTTCAACCTCGTTCACAAGTGCGCCAACAAGTATTCGGATGAAATCCTGGCGCGCGCCATCGTCTATACCAGCTGCGCGCCCTGCGAACGGTGCCTGGCGGCCATCGCGTCGCTTGGGGTGCATCAGGTCGTGTGCGGCGTGTCCTACAGGGCGTTCTGCAAACTGCTGCCCTTTGACTATCAGGCGGTGGACCGCGAAGGGCTGCTCAGGCAGCTGGGCATCCAGATGACGCTCACGGAGTCTGTGCTCGAAGAGGAAGGCATGCGCGTGTTTGAATGGTGGGGCGGCGAATATCGCCCGCTGGAGGAGCTCATCGCGGAAATGGATGCAGTCAAAAGGAAGCAGAAAGCACCCCAAACACGACCATCGCCGCGGAAGGAAATCTGAATTATATTTCAGGGATCATCGAGCGTCCGAAAGACGGGCACATCCGGGGTTATATCAGGATTCCGGACGGATATGAATATATGTTCGATCTTGCCAACCTCTGGATCCACAACGAGGGCTGGACGCGACAGGAAGCCGACCCGGGCAAGCGCTTTGCGCGGATGCGGCAGTGCTTCGACCTTCAATTGCAGGGCTACAGGACCGAAACGGATCTTCCGGAAGAGATGCTGGAAAAGCTGCCGCTGTTCATCGACATGGTGCTGATAGAAAACATCGTGGATGAACTGGAATGCTGTGCCCTGGAAGGAGAAGCGCTGGACTCGGAAGATATTGTAGGCGCGGCGGAATGCCTGATCCACGACATCCCCTACGCGGGGTTTGGTAAAGCAACATGAATAAGCCTCTTTTGTACCGGGCGGCGCTGCAGGGCGTTTTCGGCAGACGGGAAGAGTATCGCCGAAGCGGCATCACAGACGCGCTGTTTGTCTATCTGGACGGGGAGCCGGAGCCGGCATCCATCGCCCGGGTGGATTCCCATTTCAGGGGCAGGCCGCTGGTGTGCCTGACCGAAGAATGGGAAGCGCGGATCAGGGCGCAGTATCCCGACGCGGCCATCTACCGGCGAACGATGATGAAACCGGCGCGCCGCTTCATCCTGCCGGAGAGCATGGAGCTCCCGGAAGGTTACCGGTTGGCCGGCATGGATGCGGCCGCGTTTGAACGGCATCCGTTTTCCCATGGGAAGAACTATGCCAGCTGGGCCGATTTTCAGGCGGAGGGCTCCGGGGCTGTCGTCTATCATGGCGGCGAGATCGTGGCGGCGGCGTCCTCCTTCCTGAGCCTGAACGGCGAGGTCGAGATGGACGTGTCCACGGAGGAATCCCACCGGGGGAAGAAGCTGGCCACCGCCTGCGTCGCCCGGATGCTGCGGGATTGCGAAAAGCGCGGCATCACCGTCCACTGGGACGCGCAGAACGATGTTTCCCGGCATCTGGCGGAGAAATTCGGCTTTGAGATCGAAACGGAGTATTCGGTCTACTGGGTGTGAAGCGATATACGCACGGGTGCCCCCTCTCCGTCTGCTTCGCAGACACCTCTCCCCCTCACGGGGGCGAGGCAAGATACACCGAATTTCCTCAGAAACGGACGGAAAACACCGGCCCCCTGCCGATTGGCAGGGGGCCTTTTGCGGGCAATCACGCGATTGCCCAAACTCGATTGGGTTCAGCTAAGCGCTTATTCCTGGGCCAGGCGCTCGTAGGAAGCGAGGCGATCCTCGGCGTCCTTCTGGGCCTCGGCGAACAGCTCCGGCGCGACGTCCGGGAACTGCCTGAGCAGGGAAGCGTAGCGGTTCTCGCCCTTGATGAAGTCCTGATAGGAGGCCTTCGGGGGCTTGGAATCCAGCGTGAACTTCTTTTCGGCGGTGGGATTGAAGCGGTAGGTCTGCCAGTAACCGGCCTCGACCGCGCGGGCAATCTCCTCCTGCGCCTGGTTCATGCGGATGCCGTGGTTGATGCAGGGCGCGTAGGCGATGATCAGGGACGGGCCGTGATAGGCCTCGGCCTCGGTCATGGCCTTGAGCACCTGGGCGGGATCGCTCATGGCGACCTGCGCCACATAGACGTAGCCGTAGGAGATGGCCATCATGCCCAGGTCCTTCTTCTTGGTGCGCTTGCCGGCGGCCGCGAACTTCGCGACGGCGGCGTGCGGGGAGGACTTGGAGGCCTGTCCGCCGGTGTTGGAGTAAACCTCGGTGTCGAGGACGAGCACGTTGACGTCCTCGTTCTGGGCCAGCACGTGGTCCAGTCCGCCGTAGCCGATGTCATAGGCCCAGCCGTCGCCGCCGAAGATCCAGAAGGACTTCTTGGTCAGCAGGTCGCGGTCGTCGTAGATGGCCTTGCTCAGCGGATCGGCGTCGCAGCCGCAATCCTTGCAGCCCTCGACGCAGGCCAGGACCTTCTTGCCAGCGGCCTTGGAGCCCTCGGCGTCGTCCTTGTTCTTCAGCCACTCCTTGGCGGCCTCCTGGAACTCGGCCCAGTCGGGGCACTTCTCGGCCAGCGCGGCGATGTTCTCGGCCAGCTTCGCGCGGCGCTGCTTCACGCCGATCTGCATGCCGTAGCCGAACTCCGCGTTGTCCTCGAACAGGCTGTTGGCCCAGGCGGGGCCGTGGCCGTCTTCGTTCACGGTGTAGGGGCAGGTGGGGGCGGAGCCGCCGTAGATGGAGGAGCAGCCCGTGGCGTTGGCAACGATCATCCGATCGCCGAACAGCTGGGTGACCAGCTTGACGTACGGGGTCTCGCCGCAGCCCGCGCAAGCGCCGGAGAACTCAAACAGCGGCTTCTTGAACTGGCTGTCCTTCACGGTCTTCACGTTCAGAGCGCCCTTGAACTCGGGCAGCTTCTGCGCGAACTCCCAGTTGGCCTCCTGCGCGTCCTGGGTGTGCAGGGGCTTCATGACCAGAGCGGGCTCCTTCTTGCCGCCCTTGTTGACGGGGCAGACCTTGGTGCAGTTCTCGCAGCCGGTGCAATCCAGCACGGAGACCTGCATGCGGTACTGGTAGCCCTCGAAGGCCTTGCCCACGGCGGGCTTCATCTCGAAGCTCTTGGGCGCCTTCTTGGCGGACTTCTCGTCGATCAGGTAGGGACGGATGCAGGCGTGCGGGCAGACCATGGCGCAGTTGCCGCACTGGATGCAGCTGTCGATGTTCCACTCGGGGACCATCACGGCGATGCCGCGCTTCTCATACTTGGTGGTGCCGGTGGGCACGCGGCCGGCCGGATCCAGCTTGGAGACGGGCAGCTTGTCGCCTTCCTGGGCCAGGATGGGCTCGATGAAGGTCTTGAAGTAGGGATCGTCGGTGGTCTGGATGGCCACGGCGCCCTTGGTCGCGGTCGCCCACTTCTCGGGCACGGGGATCTCCACCAGGCCGGAGATGGCGATGTCGATGGCGTCCCAGTTCTTCTTGACGACCTCGTCGCCCTTCTTGCCGTAGGTCTTCTTGGCGTAGGCCTTCATGTACTCATCCGCCTTGTCGTAGGGGATGATGTCGGCCAGCTTGAAGAACGCGGCCTGCATGATGGTGTTGATGCGGCCACCCATGCCGACTTCCTTGGCCAGCTTGATGGCGTCGATGGTGTAGAACTTGGCGTGCTTCTTCGCCAGCAGCTGCTTCATGGTGGCGGGCAGCTCCTTCTCCATCTCCTTGGCCGTCCAGGGGCTGTTGAGCAGGAAGGTGCCGCCGTCCTTCAGCGCGGACACCATGTCATACTTGGTGACATAGGCCGGGTTGTGGCAGGCGATGAAGTCGGCGCTGTCGATCAGGTAGGTGGACTGGATCGGGTTGTCGCCGAAGCGCAGGTGGCTGATGGTGATGCCGCCGGACTTCTTGGAGTCGTAGGCGAAGTAGGCCTGCGCATACTTGTCGGTGTGGTCGCCGATGATCTTGATGGAGTTCTTGTTCGCGCCGACGGTGCCGTCGGAGCCCAGGCCGTAGAACATGCAGGACACGGTGCCCTTGGGGGCCACGTCCAGCGTGTCGCCCAGCGGCAGGGAGGTGTTCGTCACGTCGTCCACGATGCCCACGGTGAAGTGGTTCTTCGGGTTGGCCTTCTTCAGGTTGTCGTACACGGCCTTCACCATCGTGGGGTTGAACTCCTTGGAGCCCAGGCCATAGCGGCCGCCCACGACCTTGATGTCGCCCTTGCCCGCCTCGAGCAGCGCGGAACAGACGTCCAGGTACAGCGGCTCGCCCAGGGAGCCGGATTCCTTGGTGCGGTCCAGCACGGCGATCTTCTTGCAGGTGTCGGGGATGGCCTTCAGGAAGTGCTTGATGGAGAAGGGCCTGTACAGATGCACCTTGATCAGGCCGACCTTCTGGCGATGCTTGTTCAGGTAGTTCACGGTCTCCTCGATGGCGTCGCAGCCGGAGCCCATGCAGATGATCACGCGGTCCGCGTCGGGCGCGCCCACGTAGTCGAACAGGTTGTACTTGCGCCCGGTCAGCTTGGCGACCTTCTTCATCACCTTCTCGACGATGGCGGGGGTGGCGTCATAGTACTTGTTGGCAGCCTCACGGCCCTGGAAGTAGATATCCGGGTTCTGGGCGGTGCCGCGCTGATGCGGATGCTCGGGGTTCAGGCCGCCCTCGCGGAAGGCCTTGACCTTGTCCCAGTTGACCAGCTTCTTGATCTCGGCATAGCCGTCCTTGGGATCGATGGCGTCGATCTTCTGGATCTCATGGCTGGTGCGGAAGCCGTCGAAGAAGTGCAGGAACGGCACGGAAGCCTCGATGGCGGACAGGTGCGCCACCAGCGCCATGTCGGTCGCCTCCTGCACGGAGTTGGAGGCCAGCATCGCAAAGCCGGTCTGGCGGCAGGCCATGACGTCGCTGTGGTCGCCGAAGATGTTCAGCGCGTGATACGCCAGCGCGCGCGCGGAGACGTGGAACACGCCCGGCATCAGCTCGCCGGAGATCTTGTACATGTTCGGGATCATCAGCAGCAGGCCCTGGGAAGCGGTGAACGTGGTGGTCATCGCGCCCGCGGCCAGGGAGCCGTGCACGGCGCCGGCGGCGCCCGCCTCGGACTGCATCTCGGCCACGCGGACCGTCTGGCCAAACAGGTTCAGACGCCCATGGGCGGCCCACTCGTCGGCCACCTCGGCCATGGGGGAAGACGGGGTGATCGGGTAAATGGCGGCCACGTCGCTGAACGCATACGCGACATGGCTGACGGCGGTGTTGCCGTCAACGGTAAGTTTGATGCTCAACGGAATTTACCTCCTTTTAGATTTTCTGTTGAGTTAAGACATAAACCATCAGTATTATTATACGGTGTTGCTGTTACAAAGTCAAGCGAAAAGCAGGCGCGGACGAGAAAATGCTGTCGCATTGCGACAGCATTTTCTCGTCCTTCCTTTACCCCTTCACGCCGCCTGCGGTCAGGCCCGCGGCGAGGTGCTTTTCGATGCACATGAACAGGATCACGACCGGGATGGTGGCCACGAGGGCGGCGGCGAACAGGTACTGCCATTCGATCATGTTGAACGAGGAGAACTGGGTGATGCCCACGGTGATGGGCTTGTTGGCGGCGGTGGAGATCAGCACGGTGGAGATCGTGTACTCGTTCCAGGCGTTGATGAACACGAAGATCAGCGTGGTGACGATGCCGGGCGCGGCCATCGGCAGAAGCACCCGCAGCATGGCGCTGACGGTGTTGCAGCCGTCGATGCAGGCCGCCTGCTCCATCTCAGACGAGATGGACACGAACGTGCCGCGCAGCAGCCAGATCGCGAACGCCTGGTTGAAGGCGGCGTTGATGAACATCAGGCCCCACACCGAGTCGTTCAGGTGGATGGCGTTCATCAGCCGCGAGATGCCCACCAGCAGCACCACCGGCGAGAACATCTGGCTCATGATCACGAAGCCCAGGAACGCCTTCTTGCCCGCGAAGCGCATGCGCGCCATCGCGTAGGCCGCCGGGATGCCGCACAGCAGCGCGATGACCGTCGCGCCCACGGACAGCATCAGCGAGTTCAGCAGGAAGCGTGGCACGCCGCGGTTGATGATGTCGCGCAAATTGCTCCACACCCACTTTGTGGGCAGCAGGTGCTGGAAGTACATGTCGGTGGTCTCGGCGTTGCTGCGGAAGCCCGTGATGACCATCACGTAGTACGGGTAGAGGATCAGCGCGCACAGCGCGATGATGAACGCGTAGAGCAGCGCGCGCCTGAGCGCCTCGGCGGGATGGCCCTCGGAGAGCATCAGCGCGCCCAGCGTGAACGCCGCCAGCAGCGCGATGAGCGCGCGCAGCGCCCAGGTGGGGCCGTAGGCCACGCCGCCCATCAGGTTGAGCGTGTCCTCCCCCGCCGCGCCGTCGTAGAGGAAGCGATCGAGCTTCTCCAGCAGCGCCTCCAGCCCGGGCTTGGCAAAGCCGTCCGACGCCAGCTTGATCTGGCGGGAGAAGGCCAGGTTGCAGCCCATCATGAACACCGGGATCAGCAGCAGCGCCGCGAGGCCCAGCGCCGCGGCGATCCGCCGGGGCGCGCGCTTCGAGGCGGGCAGCGTGGGCCAGTCCGTGGCCATGGCGCCCGGCAGGCCCGCGCCCAGCAACGCCAGCGCCGCGACGAAGCAGATGAGCGCCGCCAGCAGCACCTTCCCGCAGCCCAGCCCGGAGGCGATGAACTGCCAGCCCGTGCGGCGCATCACCTCGCGGACCTCGAAGGCCACCATGCTGGTCTTTTCGCCCTTGGAGTTCGTGCGCTCGGTGACGTTTTCGACGATCTCGGGCATGCGGTCGGTGACCTCGGCGCGGCGGGCGGCCTCGGCCTCCACCTCGGCGCGGACCGCCTGATACTTCTCGTCGCCCACGAACGTGTTGCCGCTCTTCTTGGCGAACACGGTGGCGGAGAAGCGGTAGAGGGGCAGGCACAGCATCGCCAGCGCCAGCGCCGCCGCCAGCAGCGCAACGGCCAGCGCGCGCAGGTTCGCGCGGCGCACCGTTTCAGGCGTGCTCGGTCTCATTTACGCCTCCTCCTTCCGCATCGTGGTCATCATGTACGCCCCGGCGCAGACGCAGAGGATCGCGAAGCCGATCACGCTCATGGCCGTGGCCGGGCCCTTCTGGTTGTCGTAGAAGGCCCGCATGTACAGAAGCGTCACCATCGTGTCGGTCTTGTTGGCGGGCGCGCCCTTGGTGATCGTGTAGATGATGGGGAACGAGTTGAACACGTAGATGATGTTCAGCACGGTGCACACCGTCAGCGACGGCTTCACCAGCGGGATCGTCACGTGCCGCAGCTTCTTCCAAAAGCCCGCGCCGTCCACGGTGGCGGCCTCGTAGTAGGCGTCGTCGATCGACTGCAGGCCCGCCAGCACCGTGAACGCCACGAACGGGATCGTGACGAATATGCCCACGCCGCATTCCCAGGCGAACTCGATCTGGTAGGTGGCGCGCCAGTTCACGGCGCTCTTGATGACGCCGAGGTTCAGCAATATGTTGTTCAGGCTGCCGTATTCGCCCTTGATGATGTAGTTCCACACGGAGGCCTGGATCACCAGCGACGTGGCCCAGGGGAACACCACGATCGAGCGCGCCACCTTCCGGCCAAAGAACTTGGCGTTCAGCGCCATGGCGGTAATGAAGCCCAGCAGCGTGGACAGCCCCACCACCGACACCACCCACACGGCGGTGTTCAGCATCACGGTGCCGAACGCCGGGTCGCGGAAGGCGTCGCGAAAGTTCTTCAGCCCGATGAAGCCCCGCACGACGCCGGACTTCGATATCTCGCTCACCGACAGCTTGAACACGATGCCGATGGGAAACACGACGAATATGCTCATCAGCAGCAGGCTGGGCAGCAGCCACAAATAGGGCTCCCACTTGTGGCGGATCGGGATGGTGTTCACGGTATCGTCTCCTTTGTGGAAAGAGTATAGCGATCAGGCCGGAGCAATTTTTCTTTTACAATGCATTACGTGACGCCATGAACAGATCCTTCGACTCCGCTTGCGCTCCGCTCAGGATGACAAACGATGCGGCGCGCTGTCATTCTGAGCGAAGCGTCGCCGCAGGCGATGCGAAGTCGAAGAATCTGTACATCACGGGCATGATCCCCACAACAAACAGCGGGCTTATGCAGCGACATTCAAATCCGCTCCCGGCCCCATGGGGTCGGGAGCGGAAAGGGCTCGGGTCTAAATCAGGGAGCTCAGCCGGCGATCTTCGCCTGCAGGTCGTCCAGCAGCGCCTTCACGTCGCCGCCGGTCAGAGCCTGCTGCTCCACGTCGATGACGCCCTGCTTGATGGCGTCCCAGTTGTCCAGCGCGGTGGGATAGAACTGGCAGGAATCCAGCACGGCCAGCCAGGCTTCGAAGGACGGGTCGGCCTCGACCAGCGCCGCGACGGAGCTGTTGACGGCGGGCAGGAAGCCCTCCATGGACACCCAGCCGACGTAGTTCTCGGGGGCATAGAAGAAGGTGAGGAACTTGCCGATCGCCTCGTTGCGGGCGGCCTGATCCGGATACTCGTCGTCCTTGAAGGCCATCACGCGGTCCATGACGCCGGTCGCGCCGGGGGTGGCGCCCTCGTTCACGGGCAGCGCGGCGGTCTCCCAGTTCACCTCATAGCCCTTGTCGGCCAGGTAGCTGGGCAGCTGGTTCGGAGCGATGACCATCGCCAGCTTGCCGGCGCCGAACATATCCTGCAGGTCGTAGCGGGTCTGGGTGGCGGGGTTGGGGTTGGTGAAGCCCTTGTTGACCAGGCCGATGGCGAACTCGATGGCCTCGACGTTCTTGTCGCTGTTCAGGGCCACGTTGCCGTCCGCGTCCACGAAGCCGCCGTCGTTGTTCCACACATAGTAGCTGAACGCGGCCTGGCCTTCGTCGGTGGTCATGTCGATGCCCCAGGGATACACATCGCCGCCGTAGAAGTCAACGATGGCCTGGCAGGCGTCCTCGAGCTCGGCCCAGGTGGTGGGGATGTCAATGCCGACCTCGTCGAGGATGTCCCGGTTCACATACAGCGCGCGGGCGGAGGCCAGATCCGGCACGGCCCACACGGTGTCGTCGATCACGGACTGGGCGATGAAGGAGGGGAAGAAGTCCTCGAACAGCTCGTCCGGGCAGTAGTCCTTCACGGGCAGCAGCAGGCCGTCCGCAGCGTAGTTCGCGAACACGTCGATGTTCAGGATGTCGGGGGCGTTGTTGTTCTGGATGCGGGTGGACACCTCGGTGTACACGTCGTTCCAGGAAACGACCTCCAGGTTCAGCTTGATGCCCGGGTTCTCGGCCTCGAACTTATCGACGAAGTTCGTGCCGTCCATGCCGGTGCCCAGGAACCAGTCCTGCGTGTTGGGGCCGTACTGGCAGATGATGACGTCCAGCGTGATCTCGTCACCCTCGGCGAACGCGACGCAGCCCAGCGCCAGCAGCATGACCAAAATCAGAGCAGCGATCTTTTTCATGGGTGATTCCTCCTGTTTTGAATTGGTACCGCGACCATTATAGCACATCAGCACTGTAATGTAAAGAAGGAATTAATTTTCAGTACCACCGCCGTCATGTCGTCGCGCCTGCCGCCGTCGCAGGCGGCCCCGGCGAGGTCGAGCGCGCGCTGGGACAGGCGGGCGGCGTCCTCCCCCGCGCCCGCGACGAGCATTTCCTCCAGCGCCTCGATCCCGGCGGCGTCCGCCACGCCGTCGCTGACCATCAAAACCGCGTCCCCGGGCATCAGCCGCGCCCGGGTGTGCTCGGGCCGCACCTGCTCCAGGATCCCCAGCGGCAGGCGGCCGCCCTCCACCCGCAGCGCCTCCCCGCCGCGGGCGATCATCGTAGGGCAGGCCGCCAGTTTCATAAACTCCGCCTCGCCGGTCATGAGGTCCAAAATCAGCAGGTCCGCCGTGGCGAACATGTCCTCTCCGCCGCGGTTCAAGAGCAGCGCGTTCACGGTCTCCACGGCCAGCGCGCACGGGGCTCCGGCCCGCAAAAAGCGCCCCAGCAGGCGCACCGCGAGCCGACTCTCCTCGGCGGCTTCCGGGCCGCTGCCCATGCCGTCGCAGATCACCGCCAACAGCCGCGTCTCGTCGATCATGCAAATCAGGTGGCTGTCGCCGCTCTCCTCCCCCGCCCGGCCCGACGCGCACGCCGCGCCGCGCTCCACCCGCAGCCTCGGCCCTCTTCGACGCGGCGGGGGCTGGGCCACGCGGCCCGCCAGCGCCTCCAGCAGCTGCCGCGCCTGCAAAAACTGCGCCGACACCAGCCGGTTCTCCGCGCTGCGCCGCAGCTCCGCGCGCCGGGAGCGGGCAAAGTCCTCCAGCAGATCCTCGGTGCGCTCCGGCAACAGCCGCGCGCGCCTGCACCGCCGCAGCAGCTCCGGCGTCACCTCCCCGTCGAACACCGGCGCGTCCTCGCCGCAGGCGGCCGCCCGGGCGATCAGGTCGCACAAAAAGCGCGCGCCGCGATTGCGCTCCCCCGCCCAGCACGCGCCGTAATCGCCGCAGCCCGCGCACAGCCGCCCGCGCAGGCGCCGCGTCAGCGCCTGCTCGTCCGGGAGCGTCACCGGCCACATGTAGCCCTCGGCCAATTCGCCGAACGCCGCCGCCAGCGCGTTCAGCTTCGCCGCCGCGCGCCGCCGCTCCAGCGCCGCCAGCCGCACGGGGTCGCCGGGGAGCTCCGGCTTGGCCAGCATGAAGAAGAACCGCGCCCACGCCTCGGGGACCGGCATCGCGCCCAGCGCGGCGACCGGTCCGCCCGCCAGCAGAACGGGCTTCATATTTAATAGAAGCCCCGCGACGAGCATCGCCCCGGCCGTCAGCGCCGCGCGGGCGATGGGGCCGTGCCTTTCACATATCTGGGCCGTCGCGCCGCCCACCGCCAGCAGTGCCAGCAGCCGCCCGTCCCCCGCCCAGACGGCCACCGCCGCGCCGAACGCCGCGCCCGCCAGCGCCCCGGCGGGGTACATCAGCAGCGCCAGCGCCGCGCCCGCGCACAGCCCCAACGGCGCGGACACCCGCGCCAGCCCCGCGCAGGCCGCGCCCATCAGCAGCCACAGCCCCGCTCGCCGCGCCGCGGTCCATCGCCGGGGCGACAGGCCGCCCTCGATCGCTTCCTTATAGAATGGGGCCGCGGCCACCGCCGCCACCGCCGCCGCGGTCACCTGCGCCGCCGCCGGGACGCTCAGCCCGTCCCCCAGCAGCGCCAGCCCCGGGATCAGCACCGCGGCCCCGGCCAGCGCCGCGCACAGCATCGCCCCGGCGTCGTTCGGCGAGCGCGCCAGTCGGTTTGGCGCGGGGCCCTCGAACGCGCCCGTTCGCCGCCCCATCAGCACATCCCGCGCCCGTCGCAAAAGCCGTCCCGCCCGGTCGTCCCGCGCCGCCATCCGCCGCAGCGCGGGCCGCGCGAAGTCCCACGCGATGCTGCCGCCCAGCGCGACGGCCGCCCCGATGGGCAGGGCCAGGTCGAAGTCCCGGATCGTGCCGCGCATCGCCCCCGCCAGGCACCCCGCGATCAGCGCCGCCGCGCTCCGTCCCAGCGGCAGCGCCGCCGCCAGAAACGCCATCGCGAACGGGGCCGACCGCCCCGCCCGGGCGCGGCACAGCAAAAACGTCACCCCCATGAGCGCCGCCCAGCCCAGCGCCCGCCGTGCCAGTGCCGACGCCCGGTCCCAATCCATGCCGCGCCCCAGCGCGGCCCTGCTCTCCATCCGTCTCAGCATCGCATGCAGCCTCCCTTCCGCGTGCAATTATGTATGTCGGACGCGCGGCGGCTAGCACCGGGGGGAGAGTTTAGAGTGGAGAGTGAAGAGTGGAGTGAGCCAAAAGCCTTCCCCTTTAGGGGAAGGTGGCAGCCCGCAGGGCTGACGAATGAGGTGTCCCCGGTGGCTTCGTTCGTCTATTATGTCAAACGATCGAACCGCAATGAGGACACCTCAGACGCTTCGCTAGGCTAACGCCAGTCTGCTTACGCAGCCAGCTGACGCTGACACTAGGCTACGCCCCCTCAAGGGGAAGCCTTTTGGGAGCACGTTCATGGCCCGTGTCCCCACACTCCAAAGCCTTCCCCTTTAGGGGAGGGTGCCCGCGCAGCGGGCAGGAGAGGTCGTCCCCCGAACTGGCGGCAATACAGCCGGAACGCACACAAAAACGGAGGCGTCTTTCGACGCCCCCGCGAGGTTGTTGTCATTCAAGACAGAAGATTCGTTCCCGTGTCTAGGATGATTAGCTCAGCACGCATGCTACAGTGCCATCAGTGTTGAAAGTAAACTGAGCCGTATATCCGCCACTTTTCTTGGCGCCCATACCGGACAAACTAAAGCCAAGCGGACTATCCGTTGTGGTCCAATATGTAGCATCAGAGCTTTCCACATCAACACCGCTCACTTCTACAACATTTGCCGCTGTCTTCTTGGCTTTTCCGGCTACAGCATTTGTGCTTTCAGGTTCTGAAAGAACAAGCGCACTCGCTTCTGCATAAGCAGAACGCAGATTGGCAACAGTCGTTGCGTCACGGCTCTTCTCCAGCTGGGCGGTGAACACCGGGATGGCGACGGCCACCAGCACGGCGATGATCGCGACGACGATCAGCAGTTCGGCGAGGGTAAAGCCCTTCTTGTTGTTCCTCTTCATGGATCTTCCTCCCTTTCTGAATTGAGTTCTCGGAACAGCAAACGCATAGCGTCCGTTGCGCCCCTGCCGAGATGACCTCACACAGAAAGCTCTGCGCTATGCAGAATCAAAAGCTGCGGCCCTTGATGTTTCGCAATTTATGACGACAAAGTTACGAAATTCATGGCCCCGTCGTCATACATTGAGGGTTAAATCCGCCCCATAGGGCGTTTTTCGCCGGTCAATTGCCAACAACTCTCATTCACAGACAACATTATAACTTAATATATTGCGATTGTCAAGCGTTTATTCTTACATAATTTAGATATTTTGGGGACAGGGGCGATGACTATTGGGGGCTACAGTAAGAGTATTCCCTTCTCGGCGCAGACATGCTTCGTTTCCTCGTCCCAGATGCTGCTCTGGACCTCGCCGATGTGGGCGTTGCCCATCATCAGCATGCACAGGCGGCTCTGGCCGATGCCGCCGCCGATGGTGAGGGGCAGCTCGTCGTTGAGGAGCATCTTGTGGAAGGGCAGGTCGCGGCGGTCATCGCACCCGGCGAGGGTCAGCTGCCTGTCCAGCGATTCGGCGTCCACGCGGATGCCCATGCTGGAGATCTCGAACGCGCGGCCCAGCACGTCGTTCCAGAACAGGATGTCGCCGTTGAGGGCCCAGTCGTCGTAGTCGGGCGCGCGGCCGTCGTGCGGCTGGCCGGACTTCAGCTTGCCGCCGATCTGCATGATCAGCGCGGTGCCCTTCTCCTTCAGGTAGGCGTCCTCGCGCTCGCGGGGCGTGAGACCCGGGTACTTGTCCTCCAGCTCCTGCGCCGTGATGCAGGACATGCCGCGGTTCAGCTTCACGTGGATGCTGGGGAACTCGCGGCGCAGGCGCTCGGACACGTCCACCACGCAGTGCACGATCTCCTGCGCGGTGCGCTTGAGGTAATCGAGGTTGCGGTCCTCGCGGGTGATGATCTTCTCCCAGTCCCACTGGTCCACGTAGATGGAGTGCAGGTTGTCCAGCTCCTCGTCGCGGCGGATGGCGTTCATGTCGGTGTAGAGGCCGCGGCCCACGTGGAAGTCGTAGCGCTTCAGCGCCAGACGCTTCCACTTCGCCAGCGAATGCACCACCTCGCCCTCCGCCCCCACGGCGGGCACGTCGAAGCGCACGGGGCGCTCCACGCCGTTGAGGTTGTCGTTCAGGCCGGATTCGCGGCGCACGAACAGCGGCGCGGACACGCGGCGCAGGTTCAGCGCGTGCGTCAGCTCCACCTGGAAATTGTGCTTGATGAACTCGATGGCCAGCTGGGTGTCAAAGGTGTTCAGCGGCGGCCGGTAGCCGTCCGGGATCGTTACGCGGTTCATGTGGGCGCCTCCCGTCGATATATGATAATGATAGAATAAAGTATACCCCACCCGCCCGCGGATGGCAAGTTGAATTTTTGTGAATTGGAAAAATTCATTTATCCGGCTTTTTTGCGTTTTTATCCTGCAATGACGCAGGATTGTCCCATTTAAACGTGCAATTTAACAGAGAATCATCTTGCAAATTTAGCAATTTACCATTATAATAGGTCCATGATTTCCGCTCGGGCGCTGTCCCGGCCGGGGACAACTTCATATCTTTCGTTAAGGGGGACGACACAATGGCGTTGAAGAATGCATACCTGATCGACCTGATGGGCCGCGTCGAGGCGCGCAACCCGAACGACAAGCAGTTCCTGATCACCGTGCGCAGCGTGCTGGAGAGCATCGAGCCCGTGGTGGAGAAGCATCCGGAGTACGTGAAGGCGGGCGTGCTGGAGCTGTTCGTGGAGCAGGAGCGCGTGGTGAAGTTCCGCGTGCCGTGGATCGACGACGCGGGCAATGTGCGCGTGAACCGCGGCTACCGCGTGCAGGGCAACAGCGCCATCGGCCCCTACAAGGGCGGCCTGCGGCTGCATCCGTCCGTGACGGAGGACACCGTGAAGTTCCTGGCCTTCGAGCAGACGCTGAAGAACAGCCTCACCGGCCTGCCCATCGGCGGCGGCAAGGGCGGCAGCGACTTCGACCCCAAGGGCAAGAGCGACTTTGAAGTGATGCGCTTCTGCCAGAGCTTCATGACCGAGCTGTACAAGTACATCGGCGCAGACGTGGACGTGCCCGCCGGCGACATCGGCGTGGGCGCGCGCGAGATCGGCTACCTCTACGGCCAGTACAAGCGCATCACCGGCAAATATGAGGGCGTGCTGACCGGCAAGGGCCTCTCCTACGGCGGCAGCCTGGTGCGCACGCAGGCCACCGGCTACGGCCTGTGCTACTTCACGGAGGAGATGCTCAACGCCGCCGGCAAGAGCTTCAAGGGCCAGACGGTCGTCGTCTCCGGCTCCGGCAACGTGGCCATCTACGCCAACGAAAAGGCCACCCAGCTGGGCGCGAAGGTCGTCGCGATGAGCGATTCCAACGGCTATGTCTACGACAAGGACGGCATCGACCTCGACTGCGTCAAGCAGATCAAGGAGGTCCGCCGCGGCCGCATCAAGGAGTACATCGACACGCATCCCAACGCCGAGTACCACGAGGGCTGCTCCGGCATCTGGACCGTCAAGTGCGACATCGCGCTGCCCTGCGCCACCCAGAACGAGATCAGCCTCGACAGCTGCAAGGCGCTGGTCGCGAACGGCTGCTACTGCGTCTCCGAGGGCGCGAACATGCCCACCGTCATCGAGGGCATCGAGTACCTGCAGGCGAACGGCGTGCTCTTTGGGCCCGCGAAGGCCGCGAACGCCGGCGGCGTGGCCACCTCCGCGCTGGAGATGAGCCAGAACTCCGAGCGCCTGAGCTGGACCGCCGAGGAGGTCGACGCCAAGCTGAAGGGCATCATGGTGAACATCTACCACAACGTGGAATCCGCCGCCAAGGAGTACGGCTGCGAGGGCAACTTCGAGGCCGGCGCGAACATCGCGGGCTTCCTGAAGGTCGCCAACGCCATGTTCGCACAGGGCGTCGTCTAAACGCAGCGCGTTTAATCGCGGTTGCTACCGCGCGGTAAAGCCCGGCCCCTTGCGCCACTGATTCAAGCGCAAGGGGCCGGTGTTTGTATGCATCATTATAATAGGTACACAAACACGATTTCCCGGCCCACTGATCCAAGGCCGGGAAATCTTCGTTTTGGCATAAACGCTTTCTGTAGGGGCGGCGATGCGGCGGAAGGTCCGCCCCTGCGCCCGCCACTATTCCTACTCCCTACTCCCTACTGCCTACTGCCTACTTACTATTCCTATTCCCTATTGCCTAAACATACAAAAAGAGAGCCATTCTTACGAATGACTCTCGATGAGATCCGGCGACGACCTACCCTACCGGGCCGTTTCCAGCCAAGTACTATCAGCGTGCTGAGGCTTAACTTCTGTGTTCGGGATGGGAACA
>CADAQZ010000024.1 GCA_902790175.1 uncultured Eubacteriales bacterium
ATGATCGACATCATCATCATCGGCGGGGGCGCGGCGGGCATGACGGCGGCGCTGTACGCGCTGCGCAACGGCAAGAGCGCGCTGGTCATCGAAAAGCAGGGCTTCGGCGGGCAGATCACGCACTCCCCGAAGGTGGAGAACTACCCGGGCACGCTGCAGATGAGCGGCAACGAGTTCGCGGACAAAATGCTGGACCAGATCCTGGCGCAGGGCGCGCAGATCGAGCTGGAGAAGGCCGTGGGCATCGAGGACATGGGCGACAGCAAGGTCGTCCTCACCGAGGAGGGCGGCCGCTACGAGGGCCGCGCCGTGGTGATCGCTACGGGCGTGAAGCACCGCATGCTGGGCCTGCCGGGCGAGGACGAGCTGGTGGGGGAGGGCATCTCCTTCTGCGCGGTCTGCGACGGCGACTTTTACGCCGGGCAGACGGTGTGCGTGGCGGGCGGCGGCAACTCGGCGCTGCAGGAGGCGATATTGCTCTCGGAGAAGTGCCGCGAGGTGATCATCTTGCAGGACCTGCCCATGCTGACCGGCGAAAAGAAGCTGCAGGATGTGCTGGCGGCACGGGACAACGTGCGCGCGATCACGGGTACTAAGATCGACGCCCTGCTGACCGAGGACGGCGCGCTCACGGGCGTGGCCATTTCCGACCGCACCACCGGCGAGAGGCAGGAGATCGCCTGCGACGGTCTGTTCGTGGCCATCGGCCTGATCCCCGAGAACGGCCCGTTTGCAGACCTGGCGGCGCTTAACGACTGGGGCTACTTCGCCTCCGGCGAGGACTGCCTGACCCAAACCCCCGGCGTGTTCGTGGCGGGCGACTGCCGCAGCAAGGGCGTGCGCCAGCTGACCACCGCCGTGGCCGACGGCGCGACCGCCGCGCTGGCCGCGTGCCGATACATCAATTCGGACTTGTCTCTGTAGAGACAAGTCCTTTTGGAGTGAGGAGTGTGGAGTTGAGATAGCCGGGGGAACCGTTCTCCGGCTATCTCATCTAAACTCTAAACTCTCAACTCTGAACTCTGAATCCAGAAAGGATGATATATTGTGTCCAAGGTTCGTATTTTGAATTGTCCGTCCCTGCCGAACATTCCCTGGCAGGAGCGGCCCGCGAACGACGCGCACGACGCGCCCGTCTGGCGCTACAGCGGCAACCCGATCATCAATCGCAACCCCATCCCCGGCGTGGCGCGGGTGTTCAACAGCGCCGCCGCGCCATATGAGGGCGGGTTCATCGCGCTGTTTCGCGGCGAGCGCACGAACGGCATCCCGATGATCTTCCTGGGCCGCAGCGCCGACGGCATCCGCTGGGACATTGACCCCAAGCCCGTGCCCTTCACCGACGAGACCGGCGCGCCGCTGATGCCCCGCTACGCCTACGACCCGCGGCTGGTGAAGGTGGAGGACGCCTGGTACGCGATGTGGTGTCAGGACAACTACGGCGCGGCCATCGGCATGGCCAGAACCACCGACTTCAAGACCTTCACGCGCCTGGAGAACCCGTTTATCCCCTTCAACCGCAACGCCGTGCTGTTCCCGCGGCGCGTGAACGGGCGCTACCAGCTGCTCTCCCGGCCCTCCGACAGCGGCCACACGCCTTTCGGCGACATCTGGCTGAGCCAGAGCCCGGACATGAAGTTCTGGGGCATGCACCGCCACGTGATGTCCCCGGGCGGCAAGTGGTGGGAGTCGGTGAAGATCGGCTCCGGCGCGGCTCCTATCGAGACCAGCGAGGGCTGGCTGCTGTTCTACCACGGCGCGTCCAGCACCTGCTCGGGCTTCGTGTACTCGTTCGGCGCGGCGATTTTGGACATCGACGAGCCCAGCCGCGTGAAGTACCGCTGCGCAAACTTCCTGATCACGCCGGAGGAGTGGTACGAGGAGAAGGGCTTTGTGCCCAGCGTCTGCTTCCCCTGCGCCACGCTGCAGGACCCCGACACCGGCCGCATCGCCATCTACTACGGCGCGGCGGACACCTACCTCGCCCTCGCCTTCACCGAGATCGACATGCTCGTGGACTACATCAAGGCCCACAGCGACGTCAGTGACGACGACGCGGAGGTCGGAATCAGGTAAACCAGCTTACGGGAGGTGTCGGAGGGGTGTAAACCCCTCTGACGAAAAATCGGCCCTGGCGACATGTGCGTCAGGGCCGTTGGATTTTATCGGAGGAAAATCTCATTTATCCGGAGATAAAATCCTTTCCTTGCAGATTTTGCGGCCAGAACCCTTATGGGTTCAAGCAAAATCTGTCAAAGGGGTGGCAGTGGCGGGGGAAGCCGGTCCCCCGCCACCAATTATGCGTAGCTGTGCACGCCCGGCAGGAGCGTGTTCACGCCAATGTAGGTGAACACCACGCAGACGAAGCCGATCACGGCGAAGATCGCGGCGGCGCGACCCTGCCAGCCACGGCGGATGCGCAGGTGCAGGTAGGCGGAATAGATGATCCACGTGACCAGCGACCAGGTCTCCTTCGGGTCCCACGACCAGTAGCTGCCCCAGGCGCGCTCGGCCCAGATGGCCCCGGTGATGATCGTAAACGTCAGAAACAGCAGCCCCAGCGACACGCTCCGGTAGGCGATCACGTCCAGCTTCTCGCGGCCCGGGATGTGCTGGTCCATGAAGCCGCGGGCGCGCATCCTGTCGCGCAGCAGGAAGATCACGCCCAGCACGAACGACACGCCGAACGCGCCGTAGGCGATGATGGCCGTGGACACGTGAAAGCCCAGCCAGTTGCTGCGCAGCGCGGGCATCAGGTTCTTGACCTCCTTGCTCTGCATGGCGGCGTAGCCGATGATCAGGAACGTGACCGGCGAGGCGAACGCGCCCAGCACCGGAAAGCGAAAGCGGATCACGAACGCCAGGCTCACCAGGCACAGCCCCCAGGCGAACGAGGTGGCGAATTCGTACTGGTTCGTCAGCGGCAGCCGCCCCGCGCCGACGCCCCGGCACACGAGCGCCGCCGTGTGCAGCAGAAGGCCCGCGGCTTGCAGGCCCACCGCAACCCGGGCCACGCCGTCCTTCTTGACGGCGATGAACGCGAAGTACAGCGCCATCGCCGCGAAATACAGCAGCATGACGAGGGTGAAGAGGGTGTTTTCGACTTGAAGCATGTTTAACCTCATTCCTCATTGCCAAGGCCGCAGGCCCTGTCAAATTGTTCCTTGAAGATCGCTCCGCCCTTCTTGCACGCGCCGCGCAGCGTCCAGCGGCCGTCCGGCTCGCGGATGGCCCAGATCTTCGCGGGCTGGATGTAGAAGGCCAGCAGGAGGCCCAGCATCGTGATTAAGCCGCCCGCCAGCGCCAGCCACGTGAAGCGGTCGCGCTTGATCTGGATCAGCGTGTAGTTCTGCGGGTCGGTGAACGTGACGGTGTATGCGTCAATGGTCAGTTCCTCGCCCGCCATCAGCGCGTTCATGCCCAGCAGCTGGCCCTGGTAGTATACCGAGTAGAGCCACGCCGGGTTGTTGAGCTTCTCGGAGGCGCTGGAGGGCCCCACGCCCGGGACCATCGCGTAGTCCGGGTAAAAGGCGTTCAGGTAGACCACCAGCTCCGGCTTGTCCTCGACGGGCAAAAACTCCCCGGCGCAGATCACGGCGCTTTGCAGGGGCTTGCCGTTCTCCAGCACGTTCACGCGCGTCGCCCAGCCGACGGAGTTCTGGTAGAACTTCATGCCGAACAGCCGGGCGGGGTTGTTCACGCTGATCTCGGCGTCCCGGCGGGCGTCGTCGCCCGAAACGCTGATTTGGGCGGTGTACTGCGCGACGGAGTCGTCGTCGCGGCGCTCCACGGCGAAATCTTCGATTTTGAGCGTGTAGCCGGTGTCGCCGATCGGCTTTTCGTCGCCGGGCACGCCGTAGACCGTGTACTGTGCCTGCGTCATCTGCCCCAGGCCGAAGCCCAGGATCAGCAGGAGGATCCCCAGGTGGCACACCCACGCGCCCCAGAGCCCCGCGCGGTGCTTCGATGCGAACAGCGCCTCGCGGCCGTCCGCTGTCTTGCAGGCGACGGGTCCCGGCATGCGCAGGCGCGTGAACGCGGCCTTCGGGTCAGCGACGCCCTCGCGGGACACGTCGCCCGCGGATTCGAGCGCGCCCTCGGGCCGGCCCTCCGCCCGCGTGCGGCCAATCAGCCGGGGCAGGCGCGTCAGGTTGCACAGCGTCAGGTTCAGGCACAGGAAGGCCGTGATGATGATGAACCACGCGCTGTGGAAGGCGTCGTCCAGCCGCAGCGCCACGATCAGTGCCGCCGCGCGCTCGGAGTAGCGCTGGGCGTACCAGTCGTAGGTCTGGCCCTGCGTGACCAGGCTGCCGATGGAGCAGGCGAGCGCCAGCGCCACCAGAAGGATGATGGCGAAGCGCATGGAGCCTATGAATTTGTAGATGCGCTTGAAGCGATGAGGGGAGGCGACGCCTCCCCTCATCGCGTCGTCGACAAGGTGTGCTACGGATTTCCGGCGGCGCGGGCGAGGATGTCGTCCACGGCCTCCTTGACGGAGGCGGCGGAGAAGGTGAGCGACGCGCCGGTGATGGCGTCTGTGTCGGCGGACTGGCTCTCGACGATGGCCTTGCCCCACTCAGAGCGCAGCTCGTCGGTCAGCAGGTCGTTGTCGCCGGAGGAGGAGATCACACAGTCGTCGATCAGGCCGTTGCGAACGGCGGCGTAGACGTCGACGGTGCTGAAGTCGTTGGTGGCCTCGTAGGTGTAGATGCCGTCGGTGAGGCTGCCGGACTTCTCCTCGGCCTCGGCCTCAGACCCCGCCGCGCGGGCGAGGATGTCGTCCACGGCCTCCTTGACGGAGGCGGCGGAGAAGGTCAGCGACGCGCCGGTGATGGCGTCTGTGTCGGCGGACTGTGCCTCGACGATGGCCTTGCCCCATTCGGAGCGCAGCTCGTCGGTCAGCAGGTCGTTGTCGCCGGAGGAGGAGATGACGCAGTCGTCGATCAGGCCGTTGCGAACGGCGGCGTAGACGTCGACGGTGCTGAAGTCGTTGGTGGCCTCGGCGGTGTAGATGCCGTCGGTGAGACTGCCGGACTTCGCGGGCTCGGCGGCGGGCGCGGCGCTTTCCACGCTCTCGCCCAGCAGCGCCAGGGCCTCGTCGATCTTCTGGTCGGCGGTGTCCAGGCAGCGGTACGCCAGCTCGGTGTTGTGCGCGCCCTCGCTGTTCAGTCGAAGAACCACTGGGCCTCGCGGTGCAGCTTGCGCACGGCGTTCAAATCGTCCTCGCTCCAGGTGCCGGAGGCCACGGCCTCGGCCAGCTTGTCCTTCATCGCGCTCAGGCGGTTGCCGACCTCCCTCTCGCGGGCGGTCACGCGCTCCTGGATGCCCTTGACGAACGCGGTCATGTCGGTGTCGCCGTGGCACTTCGCGCAGCTTTCGAGCAGCGCCTCATTTTCCAGCGGGCTGACCAGCTTGTGGCTCAGGTACTCGGTGCCGTCCTCGGTCTTTTCGGTGGGCATGTGGCAGTCCGCGCAGCTGAGGAACGCCGCGTGCTTGCCCTGCAGCACGGTCTCCATCTCGGGGTGCTGGGCCTTCAGCAGGCGGGTGCCGGTGCTCTCCTGGGTCCAGTCGGCGAAGTTGAAGTTGTCGTAGTAGGCCAGGATCGCCTCGGGGGTCATCTGCTCCACGCTGTGGTAGGGCATCATGGCCTCGCTGTCCTGGGGGGTGAAGTAGTATTCGATGTGGCACTGGCCGCAGGACAGCGTCGCGGGCTTGATGGTCTCGGCGTTGCCCGCGAGCGCCTCGGTCACGTAGCGGTGAGTGATCACGATCTCGCCGTCGTTGCCGTCGTCGGCCCCGTGGCAGGTGTAGCAGCCCACGTTCTGCGTCATCTGGGGCATGACCTCGTCAAAGGGCATGCTGTAAACGGCCACGCCCTGCTCCTCGATCATCTTGTGCAGGTCGGGCGTCTTGCAGGTCAGGCAGTTGGCCTTCGCGTGCGGGCGCTGGGTCTTGGCGACGTCCTCCAGCGTGTACTCGTGGCCGCGGGCGCTGCCGTAGTCCTTGGCGAAGCCGTAGCCCTCGTAGATGTTCACGAGGTACGGGTCCTGCTCCAGGTAGTCGGTCACGTAGCTGTTGTCGCGGTTGTCGCCCATCGTGGTCACGATCGCGGGCAATATGCTCGCCAGGCGCGGATCGGCTTCCTTTTCGCCCGCGTCCGCGCTCGCTTCCTCGGCCGGAGCCTCGCCGGAGGCCTGGGCCAGCAGCTCGGCCACCGCTTCCTGCACGGCGTTCGAGGAGATGGTCACGCCGGAGACGGCGTCGACGGCCTGTTTTTCAACGATCTGGTCGGCCCAGGCGTTGCGGTGGTCGTCGGTGAGCAGGTCGTTCGCGCCCTCGGAGGCGACGGCGGCCTTCGTGATCGCGCCGTTTTCGACGGTGATCTCCACGTCGATGGTGCTGAAATCGGTGGTCTTCTGGACGGTGTAGGTGCCGTCGTTCAGCGCCGCGGCCTCGGTCGGCGGCGCGGCCTCGGTCGGCGGCGCGGCCTCGCCGATGTCGGCCTCGCCGGTCTCGGCGTCGGCGCCCTCGGCCTCTCCGCCCTCGGTGTCCGTTTCGGCAGGCTCCGCCTCGGCGGTCGGCTCGCGCAGGCCCGCCTGGACGAGGATGTCGTTTGCGGCCTCTTGCACGGAGGCGGCGGAGTAGACGAGGGTCGCGCCGGAGATCACGTCGTTCTCGGCGGTCTGGTTGTCCACGATGGACTGGGCCCACTCGGCGCGGATGCTGTCGTTCAGCAGGTCGCTGTCGCCGGACGAGGTGATCGCGCAATCAGTGATCTTCTCGTCCTGGATGGTCATCTCCACCTGGACGGTGCTGAAGTTGTTGGTGCTCTCAGCGGTGTAGGGGCCGGGGATCTGATAGGTCACCGGGCCGCCCTTCGTGAGGCCGCAGGCAAAGACGGTCGTCAGGATCAGGGCCAGTCCCACGACGACCAGCCTGACAATGGTCTTCTTATCCATGATGATATCATCCCTTCTTCATGTCGGCCCGGGCGGGTTTTCGCCCCGGACGCGGATATTTGCCGAACGCTTTATCAGCCGATCAAGCGCCCGGCGGCGGGGTGATGACTTTGACGGGGCACTTCTCGGCGCACTTGCCGCACTGGGTGCAATTCTCGTACTGGATGCTCGCGAGGTTGTTGGTCACGTGGATGGCGTCGGATTCGCACTGGCGGGTGCACAGCATGCAGCCGATGCAGCCGGCGGAGCAGACCTTCTTGACCTGCGGGCCCCGGTCCTTGTTGGAGCACTGCACGATCACGCGCTTCGACGCGGGCACCAGCTCGATCAGGCCCCGCGGGCAGGCCTTGACGCACAGCCCGCAGCCGACGCACTTCTTGCGCACGACCATGGCCACGCCGTCCACCACGCGGATGGCGTCCTGCGGGCAGACCGCCGCGCAGGAGCCGAAGCCCAGGCAGCCATAGGCGCAGTCGGTGACGTTCAGGCCCGAGAGCACCGCGCTGCGGCAGTCCTTAATGCCCACGTAGTTGCCCTGGTTGTGGGTCACGTCGCAGCTGCCCTTGCAGCGCACGAAGGCGACCTTGCCCTCCACGGCCTCGGCGGTTTGGCCCATGATCTTGCCGATCTTCTGGGCCACGGGCGCGCCGCCCACCGGGCAGGCGTTTACCGAGGCGTTCCCGGCGGCGATGGCCGCCGCCAGCGCGTCGCAGCCCGCGAAGCCGCACGCGCCGCAGTTGTTGCCGGGCAGGCATTCCCGCACGGCGCTCTCCCGTTCATCCACGTCCACGTGGAATTTCTTGCCGGTAAACACCAGCCCGGCGCCGACCACGATGCCGATGACGGCGATCACCAGCGTTGTAATGATAATGATCTGCATGATGATCCCTCCATCAGAACGACAGGCCGGAGAAGCCCATGAAGGCGATGGACATCAGCGCCGCGGAGATCAGCACGATCGGCGCGCCGCGCAGCGGAGCGGGGATGTCCTCCTCGCGGATGCGGGTGCGGATGCTGGCCAGCAGCACGATGGCGAGGGTGAAGCCCACGGCCGTGCCGAAGCCGGAAAACACGCTTTCGATGAAGTTGTAGCCGTCCTGCACGTTGGTCAGCGCCACGCCCAGCACGGCGCAGTTCGTGGTGATCAGCGGCAGGTAGATGCCCAGCGCCTTGTACACGCCGGGGGACGTCTTCTTCAGGAACATCTCCACGATTTGCACCAGCGCCGCGATGACCAGGATGAACACGATGGTCTTCATGAAGTCCATGCCCAGGGGCGCGAGCACGTAGTCGTACAGGAGGCTCGCGACCGCGGAGGCGATCGTGATGACGAAGATCACCGCGCCGCCCAGCGAGGCCGAGGCCTTCATCTGCTTGGAGACGCCCAGGAACGAACAGATGCCCAGGAACTGATTGAGCACCACGTTGTTGATCAGAGCGCCGGTGATGATGATCAGTATCAGGCTCTTCACTTGGCGTTCACCTCCCCGGACTTTTTACACTCGGCGGTGCAGCGCGCGCACACGCCGTCGCAGCCCACGTCCACCAGGTCGCGCTGGCGGGACTTGATGCCGATGGCGTTCATCACGGCGATGATCAGCGCCAGCACCAGGAAGGCTCCCGGAGGCTGTACGAAGATGCCGATGGGGTCGATGCCGCTGGGCAGGACCTGCGCGCCGAAGGCGGTGCCGTTGCCCAGCAGCTCGCGGATCAGGCCAGCCAGCGTCAGCGCCAGCGTGAAGCCGATGCCCATGCCGATGCCGTCCATCACGGACAAGAGCGGCGTGTGCTTGTTGGCGTAGGCCTCGGCGCGGCCCAGGATGATGCAGTTGACGACGATTAGCGGGATGTAGATGCCCAGCGCCTCGTACAGCGAGGGCAGGTACGCCTCGATCAGAAGCTCTGTCACCGTCACCAGCGAGGCCACCACCACGATGTAGGCCGGCAGGCGCACCTCGTCCGGGATCACCTTGCGCAGCAGGCTGATCACCAGGTTGGACAGGATCAGCACCGCCATCGTGGACAGGCCCATGCCGATGCCGTTCATGGCCCGGGTGGACACCGCCAGCGTGGGGCACATGCCCAGCATCAGGATCAGCGTGGGGTTCTCCTTCACCACGCCGTTGTACAGGCGTTCAACGTACTTGTTCATCTCAGGCTCCCCCCTTCACCGTGTTGTTGTAGAAGTCGAGGGCGGCGTTGACGGCGTTGACCACCGCGCCGGACGTGGTGGACGCGCCGGAGACGCTGTCGATCTCATCGTCCGCGGTGGAGCCGCCTGCCTTGTTCAGCGTGAACTTCGACACGGCCTTGCCGACGAACTGGTCCTTGAACTCGGCCTCGTCCACGCGCATGCCCATGCCGGGGGTCTCGTTCAGCTCGGTGAAGGAGATACCGGTCACCGCGCCTTCATTGTCCACGCCCACGGCCAGCGTGACGTTGCCGTCGAAGCCGTCGGCGCTGGTGACGCTGAGCGCGTAGCCGACGTTGTTGCCGCCTTCGTCCAGGGCCGCGAAGCCCTCGTTGATGTGGGCGCGCCCGAAGTCGGTGCCGTACACGGCGCCGTTCAGGTCGGCGACGGCCTTGTCGATGGTTTCGTTGGCCTCAAAGTGATCCGCCAGCGGGCACACCGCCTTGTAGGAGGCGGCCTGCGCGGCGCGCTTCTGGTTGTCGATGGTGTCCTTGGTCATGAAGTAGACGCCGGAGAGCGCCAGGCCCGCGATGGCGGCGATGGCCGTCAGCACGATCACCGGGCGCGGCACGCGCTTGTACCAGGGCTCGCCGGAGGCCCGCAGCTGCTTGAGCAGCGACACCTTCCGGTAGGCGTAGGGCTTGGAGACGATATAGGTGTCGATCAGCGGCACGAACAGGTTGCCGGTGATCACGCAGTAGCTGAAGGAGTCGGCGGTGCCGCTGAACAGGCGGAAGATGCCGCCGAGGGAGCCGATCAGCAGGCCGTACACCAGCTGGCCCAGCGGGGTGGCGGGGGAGGTGACGTAGTCGGTGGCCATGAAGAACGCGGCCATCAGCACGCCGCCGCCGGAGATGTGGGCGAGGATAAAGCGGGGGTCAAAGCCCTGGCCGCCGAACAGCCCGATCGTCAGTATGAACGTGCCCAGCACCGAGAAGCAGATCTCGCCGTGGATGATCTGCAGGGCCCACAGCGCCAGGCCGCCCGCCAGCAGCGCCAGCGCGGAGCTGCCGATAACGCCGGACGTGGTGCCCAGGAACATCCGCGTGACGTTGACCGGGTTCCCGACCAGCAGGTCCGCCACCGGGGTGGCCGCGGTCACGCCGTCCACCACCCGGTAGGAGGACATCATGTTGCCGAACGAGATCAGCAAAAAGCATCGACCGGCCAGGGCGGGGTTGATGAAGTTCTTGCCCAGGCCGCCGAAGCAGCACTTGGCGATCAGGATCGCGAACATGCTGCCCAGCAGCGGCATCGTCAGCGGCACCCGCGGCGACAGGCACAGCGCCAGCAGAAGGCCTGTGACCGCCGCGCTGCCGTCCTTCCAGGTGTCCGGCTTGTGGCAGAGCTTGTCAAACGCGAATTCGCTCAGCACCGCCGCGGCGACACTCACCAGCACCACCAGCAGCGCGTGCAGGCCGTAGTTGCACACGCCCACGACCGTCGCGGGCATCAGCGCCAGCAGCACGACGCGCATCATGTACGCGGTCGTGCGCTTGTCCCTTACATGGGGGCTGGAGGAGATATTCAGCGCGTTGTTCATTTTGTGCCTCCCGCCTCTGCGCGCTTGCGCGCCTGTATTTCAGATTTGGCCTCCTTGAAGATCTGCATCAGGGGGCGCTTGGCCGGGCAGTTGTAGGTGCAGCTGCCGCACTGGATGCACTCCAGGCCGTAGAGCTTCTTTTCATAGCGCTCGTAATCCTTGTTGATCGCGGCGTCGGCCATCGGCTCGGGCAGCAGCCCCACCGGACAGACCTTCGCGCAGCGTCCGCAGCGCAGGCAGGCCGTCATCTGGGCCTCGGCCAGCTCCACAGGGTCCTCGATCATCAGCGTCAGGCCGTTGTTCTGCTTCTGGATCGGCACGTCCAGGCTGCCCAGCGCGATGCCCATCATCGGGCCGCCCACCAGCGCCTTCTTGAGCGCAATGCCGTCCTTCAGGCCGCCCGCGAACTCCAACAGCTCCGCAAACGATGTGCCGTCGCGGACGATGAAGTTGCCGGGGTTCTTCGCGGCCTCGCCGGTCAGCGTAAAGCACTGGGAAAACAGCGGCTCGCGATAGAGCACGGCGCGCTGGATGGCGTAGAGCGTGCCCACGTTGTCCACGATGCAGCCCACGTCCGCCGGGAGCATCGAGATGGGGAAGTCCACCCCGGCGATCACCTGGATCAGGCTGCGCTCGCCGCCCTGCGGATACTTCGTCTGCAGCTCCATCACGCGCAGGCGGGGCTTGCCGTGGGCGGCCTGCTTCATCGCGGCGATGGCCACCGGCTTGTTGTCTTCGATGCCGATCACGCCCTCGGCGTTCGGGAACAGCTGCAGCACCAGCTCCAGCCCCTCCACGATCTCGTTCGCCTTGACGCGCATCAGCTGGTCGTTGCAGGTCAGGTAGGGCTCGCACTCCGCGCCGTTGGCGATGACGTAGCGGATGGCCGCGGGGTCCTTCGGCTTGAGCTTCACGTGGGTCGGGAAGCCCGCGCCGCCCAGGCCCACCACGCCGGCGTCCTGTATGCGGCGAAGGATCTCGTCGTTGGACAGGCTCGCCTGCTCCTCGCGCTCGCCGAAGCCCTCGGCGCAGGTAAACTGGCCGTCGTTCTCCACTACGATGCAGTCCGCCATCGCGCCCGTGAGCGTCAGGCGCTTCTCGACGGCCTTGACCACGCCGGAGCAAGAGGACGCGATGTGCGCGGACACATAGCCGTCCGCTTCCGCGATCCGCTGGCCGACCAGCACCGCGTCGCCCTTCTTCACGATGGGCTTGGCGGGCTTGCCGATGTGCTGGGACAGCGGGAACACCATTTCTCCCGCCGGCAGGAATTCGCGCAGAGGCACTTCCCGGCTCAGCTCCTTGTGCCCGTCGGGATGAACGCCGCCGCGAAAGGTGTGCTTCACCATTCTCGACTCCCCTCCACATATGTTTTTATGTTCGCGTGCCGCCGCGCATAGACGACACACAGTGTATCACGATTATTTTAACATATAAATCGCGGTTTGTAAACGACAATTAACAGGAAAATGATAACCGGGCGATCCGCGTGCGCGGATCGCCCGGGCGGGGGTCATGACTGTTTTTTATGCCGCGGGTTGCAGCGCGAAGGCCTCCGCGTACGCTGCGGCGTTCGCGCCGGCGATGCGGCCGAACACCACGAAGTCGCACACGGCGTTGCCGCCGATGCGGTTGCCGCCGTGCACGCCGCCGGTGGTCTCGCCGGCCGCGTACAGGCCGGGGATCACGTTGCCGTCGGTGTCGAGCACCTGCGTGGCAGTGTCGATCTTGATGCCGCCCATCGTGTGGTGGATGCCGGGAGCGATCTTGATGGCGTAGTAGGGCGCGGTGGACAGGTCGGCGTCCATGCCGTTGTTGCGGCCGAACTCCTTGTCCTCGCCGGAAGCCACGGCCTCGTTCCAGGTGGCCATGGTCTCCTCAAAGGCCGCCACGGCGTCGCCCTCGAGGCCCATGTTCTTCGCCAGCTCCGCGTAGGTCTCGCCGGTGGAGGTCATGCCCTTGCTGATGTACTCCTTGGCGGACTTGTTCTGGTCCACCAGGTTCTGGTCGAAGATGATGTAGGCGTAGCCGCCGGTCTGCTCCAGCTCCGCCGCGGAGACCGCGTCGCGGGTGGACAGGTCGTTGCAGAAGCGCTTGCCCTCCTGGTTGACCAGGATCGAGCCCAGCGAGCGCATCTTCTCCGAGACCAGTGTGCTGGTCTCCTGGTACACGGTGGGATGCAGCTGGATGCGGTCCATGTCCACGGTGGCCGCGCCGACGGCCTCGGCCATCAGGATGCCGTCGCCGGTGGCGCCGGGATGGTTGGTGGTCACGGCGTTGGCCAGGCTGGGGTTAAAGCTGGTCATCAGCTCAAAGTTCGAGCCGAAGCCGCCGGTGGCGAGTATGACCGCCTTGGCGTTGATGGTGTATTCGTGCTCGGCGTCCTCGGCCTTCACGCCCACCGCGCAGCCGCCGTCCATCAGGATCTCGGTGGCCTTCGTGTTCAGCATGACCTGGATTCCCTGCTTCTCGACTTCCTCGTTGAGCTTGGCCACCAGGTATGCGCCGACGGGGCTGCCGTCCTCCGGGGAGTGCAGGTACTTGTGCACGGTGCCGCCGGTGGCCGCCACCTTCGGCAGCGGCGCGCCGATGGATTCGAGCCAGTCCACGGCGTCGGAGCTGTTTTCCGACATGGTCACCACGAGGGCCAGGTCGTTGACCATGTGGCCGCCGTTCATCGTGTCCTCGACGAACTCCCGCACGCCGCTGTCGGTGATGTCCAGCGCCGCCTGGAACTTCGTGCCCGCGGCGTTCATGCCGCCGGAGGCCTTCAGGCTGTTGCCGCCGACGAACGACATCTTCTCCAGCACGAGCACCTTCGCGCCCGCCTGGTTGGCGCGCACCGCCGCGGTCAGGCCCGCGCCGCCCGCGCCGACGATCACCACGTCGCAGTCGAGGGTCTCGGGCGTCTTCTCGGCGACCTCGGCGGCCGCTTGCTCCACCTCGAACACGGACACGTCCAGCCCGCCGTCCTCCAGCGCCTGGCGCACCGCCGTCTTGATGGCTTCGCTGGTCACGGTCGCGCCGGAGATGCTGTCCACGAGGATGCTGTTGGCCTCGACGATCTGGCCGGGCAGCTGTTCGACGGCCACGGAGCCGATGCCGGGCGTCTCGTTCTGTTCGAGTACTTCCACGGAATAGATCGTGGTCGCGTCGGCGACGACCTGCACCTTCACGTCTCCGTCGATGCCCTGGCCGACGCCGGTCGAGGTGATCTTGCCGTCCTCGGCCAGCGCGCCGAGCGCCAGCGCCAGTATGACGGCGAGGATGATGGAAAGCAGTTTCTTCATGGTCTTTCCCCCTTAATTTGATGGATCTGATCGGACGCGAGGGCCGACCCTCTGACTGCATTATAACAGTAGAGTGCAATTCTGTAAAGTATGTAAAGCGCCGAAGGCCCGTTTTGGCGCGGAAAACGTTACCATTGGTATGCATTCTTTAACGAAAACAAGACAAAAGTGCCTTATCGCTTTACAATTCGGCCGGTATATAGTAAAATAGGAATCAATCAATGGTGGTTTTGACGAATACATTGCAAAATGAAGCTCGGACCGCCGGCGAACCAAAGTAAGGGGGAAAAGAGATATGGCACTGGACTATCGCAAGTGTGCTGAACAGATCGCAGCCAACATCGGCGGCGGCTCGAACGTCATCAGCGCGGCCCACTGCGCAACCCGACTCAGACTGGTCATTGCCGACAACAGCAAGGTCAACAAGGAAGTGCTGGAGAACATCGACGGCGTCAAGGGCATGTTCGAATCGAACGGCCAGCTGCAGCTGATCATCGGCACCGGCACCGTCAACAAGGTCTACGACGAGTTCCTGTCCGTCACGGGCGCGTCCGCCGCCACGAAGGCCGATGTCAAGGCCGCCGCGGCCAGCAAGATGCCCCTGTGGAAGAAGATCCTGAAGACCCCGGGCGACGTGTTCGTGCCCATCCTGCCCGCCATCGTGGCCTCCGGCCTGATGATGGGCCTGGTGGAGGCGCTGGCCAAGGCCATTCCCTCCTTCGCGGAGAGCGGCTGGTTCGGCTTCCTCGACCTCGTGGCCAACACGGCCTTCGCCCTGCTGCCCATCCTGGTGGCCGTCTCGGCGGCCCGCGTGTTCGGCGGCAACCTGTTCCTCGGCGGCGTCATCGGCATGATGATGGTGCATCCCGGCCTGATGAACGCCTGGACCGTCACGCCCACCAACCAGCCCGCCGTGTGGGACCTGGGCATCTTCAAGATCTCGCAGGTGGGCTATCAGGGCCACGTCATACCGGTCATACTGGCGGTGCTCTTGATGTCCACGGTAGAGAAGTGGCTGCATAAGAAGGTTCCCGAGATGATCGACCTGTTCGTCACCCCGCTGGTGACGGTTCTGGTCACGGCCTTCGCCACGTTCGTGGTCATCGGCCCCATCTTCTCGGTGCTTGAGAACTGGGTGCTGACCGGCGCCGAGTGGCTGGTGACATCCACGGGCGGCATCGGCGCGCTGATCATGGGCGCGATCTATCCCTGGACGGTCGTCATGGGCCTGCACCACATGTACAACGTCATCGAGGCCGGCATGCTCTCGGGCGCGCTGGGCCTGAACATCTGGATGCCCATCGCCTCGGCCGCGAACTTCGCGCAGTTCGGCGCCTGCTTGGCGGTGGCCCTGAAGTGCCGCAACAAGAAGCTGAAGTCCGTGGCGCTGCCCTCCTCGCTGTCCGCGTCGCTGGGCATCACTGAGCCCGCCATCTTCGGCGTGAACTTCCGCTTCATGAAGCCCTTCATCGCGGGCGTCATCGGCGGCGCGGTCGGCGCGCTGTTCGGGTCCCTGACCCACCTGGGCGCCACCACCTACGGCGTCACCGGCATCCCCGGCCTGCTGGCCATCAACAACATCCCGATCTACTGCATCGAGCTGATCATCGCGGCGGGCGTCGCCTTTGCCGTGACGACGGTGATCTGGAAGGAAGACGCACCCAAGCCCGTGGCGGCGGCGCCCGCGCCGGCGCAGGTCGCGCCGCCCACGGTGTCGGTCATCCGCTGCGCCAACGGCACGGTGCTGCAGCCGGTCGAGGGCAACGTGATCCCCTACAACCAGATCCCGGACGATACGTTCGCTTCCGGCGTGCTGGGCCAGGGCGTGGGCATTGAGCCGACCAATGAAGTGGTGGTCGCGCCGTTTGACGGCGAGATCAGCTCCGTGGCCGACAGCAAGCACGCGGTGGGCCTCTCCGCCAACGACATGGAGCTGCTGATCCACGTGGGCGTGGACACCGTGGCCATGAACGGCGACGGCTTCGAGTGCCTCGTGGCCGAGGGCGACCAGGTGAAGGCGGGCCAGCCGCTGATCCGCTTCAGCCGCGAGAAGATCAAGGCCGCCGGCTACAGCGACACCGTGGCCGTGCTGCTGACCAACTCCGACGACCTCGACGGCGTGGAGTTTGGGGCGAAATAAATACAGGAAATAGGGATTAGGGAATAGGGATTAGGAATAGTGGCTGCCGCGCAGTCAACAATACGATTGTTTCCAGGACTGACGGCAAAAGCATTTCCTAATCCCTAATCCCTTCTCCCTAATCCCTCTCTGTCAATGGACTGGACCAAACCGAAAAAAGAAATGGAGGATGCGTATATGATCTCAATCCAGGGCAAGGGCGTATCCAACGGCGTGGCCATGGGGCCGCTCTATTTCTATCAGCGGGCCAAGAGCACCATCCGCCGCTATCAGGTGGAGGACGTGAACGCCGAGTGGGAGCGCTTCAAGGCGGCGCAGGCGAAGGCCATCGAGCAGCTGGGCGAGCTGGCCCAGAAGGCCGAGGCCGAGGCCGGCGCGGAGGCCGCGTTCCTGTTTGAAACCCACCAGATGATGGCCGAGGACGACGACTATGTGGAGGCCATCGAGGGCCTTATTAAGGAAGAAAAGCTGAACGCCGAGGCGGCCGTCACCGACACCGCGGCCCAGTTCGCCGACATGTTCGCCCAGATGGACGACACCTACATGCAGGCGCGCGCCGCGGACGTGAAGGACGTGTCCGGGCGCATCGTGGGCATCCTCACGGGCGTCGTGCAGGGCGGCATCGACAGCGATGTGCCGGTGGTGCTGGCGGCGGACGACCTGGCCCCGTCGGAGACCGTGCAGCTGGACAAGAGCAAGATCCTCGGCTTCATCACCGAGGGCGGCAGCGGCTCCAGCCACACCGCGATCCTGGCCCGCACGATGGGCATCCCCGCCATCATCGGCGTGGGCAACCAGCTGAAGGCCGAGTTCGAGGGCCGCGAGGTGATCGTGGACGGCGGCACCGGCAGCATCGTGGTGGACGCCGACGAGGCCACCCGCGCCGTGATGATGGCCAAGCGCGAGGAGCAGCTCAAGCGCCAGAAGCTGCTGGAGCAGCTGAAGGGCGAGGAGAACATCACCAAGGACGGCCACAAGATCAAGGTGTTCTGCAACATCGGCAATCCCGAGGACGTGGCGATGGTGCTGGCGAACGACGGCGGCGGCGTGGGCCTGTTCCGCTCCGAGTTCCTCTACCTGAACTGCGACGACTATCCGACCGAGGAGTATCAGTTCGAGGCCTACAAGCAGGTGCTTTCCGACATGGGCGACAAGGAGGTCGTCATCCGCACGCTGGACATCGGCGCGGACAAGCAGATCGACTACTTCCAGATGCCCAAGGAGGAGAACCCGGCGCTGGGCAACCGCGCGCTGCGCATCTGCCTGAACCGGCCCGAGATCTTCAAGACCCAGCTGCGCGCGCTCTACCGCGCCTCCGCCTACGGCCACCTGGGCATCATGTTCCCGATGGTCACGAGCGTGTGGGAGGTCAAGGAAGCCCGCAAGATGTGCGAAGTCGTGAAGAAGGAGCTGGACGCCGAGGGCAAGCCCTACGCCGACGACGTGGAGATCGGCATCATGATCGAGACGCCCGCCGCGGCGGTGATGAGCGACCGCCTGGCCAAGCTGGTGGACTTCTTCTCCTGCGGCACGAACGACCTGACCCAGTACACGCTGGCCTGCGACCGCCAGAACAACGACCTGGGCCGCTTCTTCAACCCGCACCACCCGGCTGTGCTGCGGCTTCTGAAGATGGTGTGCGACAACGCGCACAAGAACGGCGTTTGGGTCGGCATCTGCGGCGAGCTGGGCGCGGACCTCGAGCTGACGGAGACCTTCCTCTCCATCGGCATCGACGAGCTGTCCGTCTCCCCGCGCAGCGTGCTGCCCCTGCGGCAGAAGATCCGCGAGGTCACGCTGTCCGACGTGAAGGAGAAGGTGCTGGCGGACCTGCTGGGAGATGAAAACACGATCTGATCGATCCAGGGATTAGGGATTAGGGAGTAGGGATTAGGAAAAGCCGCATGCGGAAGCTGGCGGTGTATAACGGCATTGCTCTCGCGTCAACAATATACGACAATGGATGGACGCGGCAGCCGCTATTTCTGATCCCTGATCCCTCGTCCCTAATCCCTCTTTGTATTATTGTATAAGGAGACCAACCCATGACCACGATGACTTTTGAGGTCCAAAACGCGCTGGGGATGCACGCGCGGCCCGCGGCCTTCCTGGCCCAGGCCTGCGTGAACCTGTCCTCGCAGATCACCGTCAAGTGCAACGGCAAATCCGCCAGCGGGTCCAACGTACTGGAGATTTTGGCGCTGCACGCCATGAAGGGCTCGGTGCTGGAGATCGTCGCCGAGGGCGGCGACGAGCAGGCCGCGCTGAACGAGGTGCGCCGCGTGCTGTGCGAAAAGCTGCGGGACAAGCGCCGGACGGACATGATGCGCATCGCCTTCTTCGGCACCAAGGACTACGACCGCCTGTTCTTCAGCGAGCTGGCGAAGGACCGCGGCGAGGGCACCTACAACTGCGACATCAAGTACTACAGCTGCCGCCTGACGCCGGAGACGGCGAACCTGGCGCGGGGCTTCGACGCGGTGTGCGTGTTCGTGAACGACGAGCTGCCCCGCGAGGCCGTGGAGACGCTGAAGGACTGCGGCGTGAAGCTGATCCTGCTGCGCTGCGCGGGCTTCAACAACGTGGACCTGCAGGCCGCGAAGGAGTGCGGCATCAAGGTGGCGCGCGTGCCGGCCTACTCGCCCTACGCCGTGGCCGAGCACGCCATGAGCCTGATCATGACCGCCAACCGCCGCCTGCACAAGGCCGTGAACAAGGTGCGTGACAACAACTTCGCGCTGTCGGGCCTGCTGGGCGTGGACCTGCACAACAAGGTGGCCGGCATCCTGGGCACGGGCAAGATCGGCCAGTGCATGGCCCGCATCTGCCAGGGCTTCGGCATGACGGTGATCGCGTGGGACGCCTTCCCGAACCCGGCGCTGGAGGAGGAGGGGCTGCTCACCTACGTGGACAGGGACGAGCTCCTGGAGCGCGCGGACCTGATCTCGCTGCACGCGCCGCTGATCACGGGCCCGGGCGGCACCTGGCACCTGATCGACGCGGCGGCCATCGCCCGGATGAAGGACACCGCCATGCTGGTGAACACCGCGCGCGGCGGCCTGATCGACACCGAGGCGCTGATCGAGGCCCTCAAAAACGGCAAGTTCCACGCCGTGGGGCTGGACGTGTACGAGGGCGAGGACGACAACGTGTACACCGATCGCTCCACCGAGTTCTTGAACAACGACGTCACGGCGCGGCTGCAGATGTTCCCCAACGTGGTGATGACCTCCCACCAGGCGTTCTTCACCCGCGAGGCGCTGCAGGCCATCGCCGCCGAGACCCTCGAAAACGCCCGGAAGTTCAACGAGGGCATGGACCTCGGCCCGGCGGAGTGCAGGATATGAAAAAGGAGGAAATCCCATGAAACACATCATGCTCATCAAGCTGAAGCCGGGCACGGACCCGGTGGAGATCCAGGAGCGGATCTGGAAGACCTTTCGCAAGCTGGACGACGAGCTGGACTGGCTGAACAAGCCGAACATCTGCCGCTGCTGCGAGGGCACCGAGTCCAGCTTCGACCTGATGGCCAGCTTTGAGCTGGACAGCGAGGCGCAGGTGAAGGAGTACCAGGCGCTCCCGCTGGTGGAAAAGCTGCGCGACAAGATCCTCGACCGCGTCGCGGACAAGGCGACGTTTGATCATTATTAGGGAGTAGGGAGTAGGGAGCAGGAGAACGAGGGAATAGGGATTAGGGATTAGGAATAGTGGCTGCCGCGACTTCTCTTGCCTCCCCTGTGTAAGGGGAGGTGCCTGCAGAGCAGGCGGAGGGGTTGTAGGGGCGGCGTTGCGGCGCCCGCCTGAATCCAGTCGCCGCATCGGGCAATTCCGCGCGGCAGCAATTGGAGCCGGCACAGCCGGAGGGGCGGCGTTGCGCCGCCCTTTTCCTTTGACATTCCGGGCATGTCATGTATAATAGAAGAAAAGATGGGAGGGGAGTGAGGCGCATGCGCAGTCGGATACTGGCCCTGCTGGTGGCGCTGGCGCTGGTCGTCGGCGCGGTGGCGCTGGCGGAAGGCGGCCTGCCGGACGGCGAATACGCGCCGGACGGCTTCGCGTTCTCCGGCGGCAGCGGCCGCGTGACCATCTCCTGCCCGAAGCTCGCCGTCCGGGACGGGACCGTATACGCCACGCTGGTGTTCTCCAGCCCGAACTATTCCAGACTGGTGCTGGACGGCGCGGAGTACGCCCCGGCGCACGATGGCGACGCGACCGCGTTCGAGGTGCCCGCGCCCGTCAATGCGGACTTCACCGTCGTCGCGACCACCACGGCCATGTCCGCGCCGCACGACATCGCGTACGCGCTGCACATCTACCTGGGCGAGGACGCCCCGCAGACGGAGCCGGAAGTGGCTCCGGCGGACGCGGGGGAGACCGTCGACCTCGGTGCGCGCGCGCGGGACATCCCCGGGCTCGCCTGGCAGCGGGAGTTGCCGCTGCGCTACGCCCGCCAGTTCGCCGTCGACTACTATGATGGCGGCTACAAGCTGCTGACCCTCGCGGACGGCGCGCGCTATCTCGTCGTGCCGGAAGGCGGCGCGGCTCCGGACGGGCTGGACGGCGACGTGCGCGTGCTTTTTCAGCCGCTGGATCGGGTGTACCTCGCGGCCACGGCGGCGATGGCGCTGTTCGACGCGCTGGACGCGCTGGACGCGGTGCGCTTTTCCGGCACCCGCGCGGACGGCTGGACCGTGGAGAGCGCCGCCGCCGCGATGCGCCGGGGCGACATCCTCTACGCGGGCAAGTACAGCGAGCCGGACTATGAGCTGCTGCTGGACGGCGACTGCGACCTGGCGCTCGAATCCACGATGATTCTGCACGCGCCGAAGGTACGCGAGATGCTGGAGACGCTGGGCGTCCCGGTGCTGGTGGAGCGCTCCAGCTACGAGGCGCACCCGCTGGGGCGCACCGAGTGGGTGAAGCTCTACGGCGCGCTGCTGAACCGCGAGGCCGAGGCCGAGGCGTTCTTCGACGCGCAGGCCGCCGCCGTCGACGCGCTGGAGGACTTCCCGGACGCCGAAAAGACCGTGGCGTTCTTCTACGTGGCCACGGATGGCGGCGTGGTGGTGCGCGGCCCGGAAGACTACGTGGCCGGCATGATCGCGCTGGCCGGGGGCCGCTACGCCTTCGACCGGGCGCTGGCGGGGCAGGGCGCGCGCGCGTCGGTGTCCGTCAGCATGGAGGACTTCTACGCCGTCGCCGTAAACGCCGACTGCCTGATTTACAACGGCTCCATCGACGCGCCGCTCGGAAGCGTGGCCGACCTACTGAAGAAGAGCCCGCTGTTTGCCGACTTCAAGGCGGTGAAGATGGGCGACGTGTACACTACCGACCGCTCCCTCTACCAGGCCACCGACGCCCTCGGCGATTTCATCGTCGACCTCAACCGCATGCTGCGCGGCGAGGACGAAGGAATGCGGTTTTTGAGGAGAGTGGGTAGTGGAGAGTGAAGAGTGGAGAGTGAAGAGTGAGGAGTTAAGCGTGGATGCCGCCTCTTGGCTCCCCTGTGTAAGGGGAGCTGTCGCCGCAGGCGACTGAGGGGTTGTTCACCAAAATTTATCACAATCCCGGGCTTGTTTTGCCCGGGGTTTTGTTGTATAATAATCGTTGGCGCATCCTTGCCACGGTTCAACCGGCCGTGGCCGAAGTCCATAAGGAGGTGAAAAAGAACATGAACCAGTATGAAGTCATGTACGTTATTGATCCGGCGCTGGAGGACAGTGCCCGGACGGAACTGATCAACCGTTTTTCCGACCTGGTGAAGAAGAACGGCGGTGAAGTGGATCGCGTCGACGAGTGGGGCAAGCGCCGCCTGGCCTACGCCATCCAGTACAAGACCGAGGGCTACTATGTGCTGATGTACATCAAGGCCCCCGCCGAGCTGCCCCGCGAGCTCGAGCGCAACATGCAGATCTCGGACAGCGTGCTCCGCTATCTGACCGTGCGCTACGAGGGCGAGCTGCCCGCCAAGCGCGAGCCGCTGAAGCCCTACGCTCCCCGCGAGGCCGCGCCCGCCGAGGACGCCGCCCCCGTCGAAGCGCCTGCTGAGGCTCAGCCCGCTGCTGAGGCCGCGCCCGTCGCTGAGGCCGAGCCGGTCGTCGAGGCCGAGCCTGCGGTCGAAGCGCCCGTCGACGACGAGAAGCCCGAGTCGGAAGCCGAATAATCCCGGCGTCTACGAAGGATGGTGTGAAGCATGAACAAAGTCATCCTGATCGGCAACCTCGCCAATGATCCCGAGGCCTTTACCACGCAGTCCGGCGTGTCGCGTTCGACGTTCCGCATTGCCGTGCAGCGCCGCTTTGCCAACGCGCAGGGCGTGCGCGAGGCCGATTTCCTGACCGTGGTCGCCTGGCGTCAAAACGCCGACTTCTGCAACCGCTACCTCACCAAGGGACGCAAGGTTGCGGTCGAAGGCAGCATTCAGACCCGTTCCTATGATGCGCAGGACGGATCGAAGCGCTATGTGACCGAGATCATCGCCGATAGCGTGGAAGCGCTCGGCGGCCGTGAAGAAGGCGGCGCCGCCCGTCCCCGTGACAACGGCCCGACCCCGCCGCCCGCCGCTCCCGCCGCCCCCTCGTCGAACGACTTTACCGAGGTGGACGACGACGAGCTGCCCTTCTAGTCCGGTTGTCGGCGTCCGCGCTAAAGCGGGCCGGCCGACCCGCGAATCGCCTTCGGCGATGCGCTAACCGGGCCCAAATGATCCGGTTGTCGGCGTCCGCGCTAAAGCGGGCCGCCGACCCGCGAATCGCCTTCGGCGATGCGCTAACCGGGCCCAAATGATCCGGTTGTCGGTGTCCGCGCTGAAGCGGGCTGCCGACTCGCGAATCGCCTACGGCGATGCGCTAACCGGGCCCAAATGATCCGGTTGTCGGTGTCCGCGCTGAAGCGGGCCGCCGACTCGCGAATCGCCTTCGGCGATGCGCTAACCGGGCCAACCCACCTGGCATAAGCCAGTCCCAGGGCCATTCTTCTTTGGGAGCGCCTCGATGCGCGCCCTGATATCCGAAAAGGAGGAACAAAGCCATGTCTGAAGAGAGAGGCGATCGCATTCGCCGTCCCCGCGGCCGCAAGCCGCGCCGGAAGGTCTGTGCTTTCTGCGTAGACAAGATTCAGCACATCGATTACAAGGATGTCGCCCGTCTGCGCCGGTTCACCAGCGAGCGCGGCAAGATCCTGCCCCGCCGCATGACCGGCACCTGCGCCAAGCACCAGCGCCAGCTCTCCACGGCCATCAAGCGCGCCCGTACCATCGCGCTGATGCCGTATGTGAGCGAATAACGGTTTTTCAGATCGAGGTCCCTTCCGCGCGAAGGGGCCTCTTTTTTTGCTTTACAAATGCTGTCTTATCTGCGATAATATAGACGGGTAACTGGCTTTAAATACATCTATTTCGCCCCGGGCGGCGCACGCGCCGCCCGGGCGTGGAGGACGGATTATGGACAACGACAGGAACGAGGCGCGCGCCTATCGCGCTTCCCAGCGAAAATACCTGCTGCTGCTGTGCGCCATCGGGCTGGCGATCAACTTCCTGGGGGTGCACCTGGTGCGCGCGCTGCGGCTGCCGCTGTATCTGGACAACGTGGGCAGCGCGCTGGTGGCGGCGCTGGGCGGCTACATCCCCGGCATCCTCGTGGGCTTCCTGACCAATATCGTCAACGGCATCGGTGATCTCACCACCGCCTACTACGGCTCGCTGACGGTGCTCATCGCCGTGGCCTCCGCGTGGTATGCCGCGCGGGACTTCTACACGTTCAAGAAGCCCTGGCGGCTGCTGGCGATCATCGCCACGTTCGCGGTGATCGGCGGCGGGCTGGGCTCGGTGCTGACGTGGGCGCTGTACGGCTTGGGCTTCGGCGAGGGCGTGTCCGCGCCGCTGGCCCACCGCATCTACGAGGCGGGGCGGCTGAGCGTGTTCTGGTCGCAGTTCGCGGCGGACATGGCCATCGACGTGCTGGACAAGACGATCACGGTGCTGCTGGTGACGCTGGCGCTCCGGCTGCTGCCCGCGCACATCAAGGAGGCGTTCTACTTCTCCGGCTGGCAGCAGGCCCCGCTCTCCGTGGACGACCAGCGCGAGGCCGGCCGCATGAACGGCAAGGGCATTTCGCTGCGCTCCAAGATCATATTGCTGGTGGCGCTGGCCATGATCATCATCGCCGCGGTCGTGACGGGCATCAGCTTCATCCACTTCCGCAACGCCTCCATCGACCAGCAGCTGAGCCTGGCGAGCAGCGTGGCGGACGTGGCCGTGCGGAACATCGACGGCGACCGCGTGGACGAGTTCCTGGAGAAGGGCGAGGCCGCGGAGGGATACCTGGAGATCAAGACCCGGCTTCAAAATCTGATGGAGAGCTCGGAGAACATCGAGTACGTGTACGTCTACAAGATCATGGAGGACGGCTGCCACGTGGTGTTCGACCCGGACACGGCGGACACGCCCGGAGAGGCCCCCGGCACCGTGATCGGCTTTGACGAGGCATTCCGGGACTACCTGCCCGCGCTGCTGGCGGGCGAGGAGATCGAGCCGGTGCAGTCGAACGAGACCTACGGGTGGCTTTTGACGATCTACAAGCCGGTGTACGACAGCCAGGGCGTCTGCCAGTGCTACGCCGCGGTGGACATCAACATGAACCACATCGCCCGCGACGGCTACCAGTTCCTGGCGCGCGTGATGAGCCTGTTCTTCGGCTTCTTCGTGCTGCTGCTCACCGCCGCGATCTGGCTGGCGGAATACAACATCATCCTGCCGATCAACACCATGGCCATCGCCACCGGGCTGTTCGCCTACGACAGCGAGAGCGCCCGCGCCGACGCCGTGGAGTGCGTTCGCCAGCTGGACATCCGCACCGGCGACGAGATCGAAAACCTGTACCACTCCGTCGCCAAGACCACGGAGGACATGGTCGAGACCTTCAAAAACGTGGAAAAGCAGAACCAGGTCATCAGCAGGCTGCAAAACGGCCTGATCCTGGTGCTGGCGGACATGGTGGAGAGCCGCGACAAGTGCACCGGCGACCACGTGCGCAAGACCGCCGCCTACACCGAGATCATCATGAACCAGCTGAAGAAGGAGGGCGTCTACACCGACCAGCTGACCGACGAATTCATGTACGACGTGGTGAACTCCGCGCCGCTGCACGACATCGGCAAGATCCAGGTGTCCGACGCGATCCTCAACAAGCCCGGCAAGCTGACGGACGAGGAGTTCGAGATCATGAAGACCCACACCACCGCGGGCGCGGAGGTGATCGAGCACGCGATGCACATGGTGGCCGAGGACAACTCCGGCTACCTGAAGGAGGCCATGAACCTGGCCCACTACCACCACGAGAAGTGGAACGGGCGGGGCTATCCCTGCGGCCTGAAGGGCGAGGAGATCCCGCTGTCGGCGCGCATCATGGCCGTGGCCGACGTGTTCGACGCGCTGGTGTCCCGGCGCAGCTACAAGGACGGCTTCCCCTTTGAAAAGGCCATGGCCATCATCGAGGAGGGCTCCGGCAGCCACTTCGACCCGAACGTGGCGGGCGCGTTCATGCACGCCGCCGAGGAGGTCCGGCGCGTGATGGAGACGAATATGGAGATGTAGGGGAAGGGCATGAAAAAAGCGGCTCTAAGCCGCTTTTTTCATGCCTGTTCTTCCTCCAACCACATCTTATAGACCTCCGGCTGATACCCGACCGCAGCCCTCTTGCCGTTGCGCACGATGGGCTGGCGCAGCACCTGTGGGCGATCGAGTACGGCGTCCTCGCGCTGCTGGGGCGCGATGCAGCGCACGAAGGCCAGCGCGTCGCGGTCCTTGCAGTCGGCATCGATCAGCGCGTCCAGCCCGCCGCAGGCCGCCGCCGCGTTGCGCAATTCGCCGCGGCTGATGCCCTTGTCCATCAAGTCGATGAACTGCGCCTTCACGCGGCGCTCCTTGAACCAGCGCTCGGCCTTGCGCGCGTCGCTGCTCTTTTTCGTTCCGAAGATCTGGATGTTCATGCTATTCCTCTTCACGCAGCAGCGTGAAGTAGTGGTCGTGCGCGGCGTGGTACTCGCGGTTGAAGCTCTCGTCCTTGCCCTCGTGCAGGCGGGACACGTAGTCGTGGATCTCGTGCTTCAGCTCCGGCCTGACGCGCGCGATGGTGGCCACGCCCACGTTGGAGCAGATGTCGGAGATACGCTCGATGTCGGAGAGCAGGTTCAAAAACTCCGTGCCGGCCAGCACCGAGCACTTGCGCTCGCGCAGGCGGTCCAGGTGGTTCTGCTTCATGGCGTTGACGATGTCGTCCACCACCTCTTCCAGCGGCTCGACGTGCTTGGCGGCCTTCTCGTCGCAGTTCTCGAAGGCCTTTCCGGCGTAGTTCATCACGGCGCCGATCAGCGCGCGCAGCACCTCCAGCTCCCGCAGCGCGTAGGCCGAGAACACGGTGTTCTCCGCGTGCAGCTCGTCGGCGCAGTCGGCGATGTTCATCGCGTGGTCGCCCAGGCGCTCAAATTCGTTGATCGCGGAGTAGAAGTGGTCCATCATCTCCACGTGGTTCTGGGCGGTGACGTGGGCGGAGACCTGCACCAGATAGTTGCTGACGCGGTCGGCCAAATGGTCGATGTTCTCCTCGGTGACGCGGATGTTCGCCAGCAGGTCCGCGTCGTACTGCTTCACGACGTCGAACGCGCGGCCCACGTTCTTGCGGGACAGCTGGAACATGTGCATCAGCACCTTGTAGCAGCTGTTCAGCGCCAGCGCGGGCGTCGTCAGCAGCACCGGGCTCAGCGTGTCCAGCACCTCCAGGTCCGCGTGCTTCGGGTCGAGGCGCTCGCGGGACGGGTCGTCCTTGACGATCTTCAGGCTCACCTTCTCAAACAGGCCCATCACCGGCAAAAGCAGCAGCGCGCTGGCCAGGTTGAACACGGTGTTGGTGTTGGCGATGGTGCCGGAGTAGACGGTGCTGCTCCACAGGCCGTCCAGCAGGCCGAACCGGTGCGCCAGCGTAACGCCGATCAGGATCAGCAGCGTCTTTCCCAGGTTGAACAGTATGTTGGCCGTGCCCACGCGCCGGGAGTCCGCCTTCGCGCCGATGTTGCACACGATGGCGGTGGTCACGCAGTCGCCCAGGTAGATGCCCATCAGCACGGCGTAGATGGCGTTGAACGTCAACACGCCCGACATGGAGAACGCCTGCAGTATGCCGATGGAGGCCGACGAGCTCTGCAGCACGAAGGCCACGCCCGCGCCGATCAGGTAGCCGATCAGCGGGTTTTCGCCCAGCCGCGAGAACAGCTTTTCGATGATGCCGCTCTCGGACAGCGAGCCCACGGCGTCTGTCATGCCCATGAGGCCCGAGAACAGTATGCCGAAGCCGATCACGATCTGGCCGACCTTGTTCGAGTTCTTCATCTTGCCCGTCATCAAGATCACCACGCCGATGATCAGCGCCAGCGGGGCTAGCGTGGAGGGCTTGAAGAACTGCAAGAACGACGTGCCCGAGGCGTTCAGATCCAGCAGGCGGATGATCTGGCCGGTGACGGTTGTGCCCACGTTCGCGCCGATGATGATGCCCAGCGACTGGTGCAGCGAGATAATGCCCGCGCCCACCAGGCCGGAGGTGATCACGATGGTGGCGGTGGACGACTGGATGACCGCCGTCATGATCAGGCCCAGCAGAAACGCCTTGAAGGGCGTGCCCGTCACGCGCTCCATGACGCCCTTCAGTGCGCCGGAGCTCGATTCCTTCAGGCCGTCGCCCATCAGCCGCATGCCGTAGAGGAACATGGCCAGGCCGCCGAACAGAGTGATGATGTTGAACACGTTCATGCTGTCGATACCACTCTTTCTATATGCATAATATTTTATTTTATACCTACAATCATATGTTATCGTAACCGCACGCCCTATACAACGCATATCATGTTATTTATTCATAACGATCGCTTATAGTGGGGAGGGAGGAGTGAGGAGTTGGAGAGTGTTTCCAACCCAAAGCCTTCCCCTCTGGGGAAGGTGCCCCCGTCAGGGGGCGGAAGAGGTCCTTTTCGATCAGTTCAGCGCCTTTATCGGAGCGAAGGCGCGAGACGAGGCGCAAGGGGGACCTCTTCCGACCTCACTTCGTTCGGCCACCTTCCCCAAAGGGGAAGGCTTCTTTGTCACCGCCCACCCTTGCCTCCCCTGTGTAAGGGGAGGTGCCTGCGCAGCAGGCGGAGGGGTTGTCCGTTCCCACAATATATCTTGCGCCCCGCAGAGGATGGTGTTATAATGACAGCAATGCGCTGAGCGCGATTTCGACAGACATTGGGGGACACGACATTGATTTGCAACAACATCCTCGAGGCCGTGGGCCAGACGCCCAT
>CADAQZ010000025.1 GCA_902790175.1 uncultured Eubacteriales bacterium
CGCGGGCGCGGCGGGCGCGGGCTTTGCCGCGGGCCGCTCGGCCTCCGGCTTCGGCGCGGGCGCGGGCGCGGCGGGCTTGGCCTCGTCCTGCGCGGGCGCGCTCTGGGGCTGCACCGCGGGCGCCTGCGGAATATCCGGCACCTGCTCGCTGGAATAGGCGGTCATAAACTGGGCGCTGGCCTCGTACTGCTTGCGCAGCTCCTCCTTGGCTTCCCGCTCCTGGCGCTCCCGCTCCTCGCGGATGAAGCCGTCGGAAATGCGCCGCAGCGCGCTGAGCATGTCCTGAGACTGCTTGCGCATCCGCGTCACGTTCTCCAGCATCCTGCCGGTATTCGCGCTCAGTTCCTTGGTCGCGTCCTGAACCCTGACTTTGGTCATTCCCTCAATGCACCCCCGTACACTCTCTCATTGCGGCCCTTCGGGCCTGTTATCGTCTGCCGGTCCCCCGGCGTGGTCCAACTCGATGATCCGCGCGGCCATCCCGGCGTCCGTGACGCCCGCGGCCATGCGACCGGGCTTGCCAATGGCGTCGCCCAGTTCAAATGCGCCCGTGCGCAGAAGCGGCACGCCGTGGCTTATGCACGCCTGCGACACGGCCTTGACCGCGTTGTCGGAGGCCGCGCCGTCCAGCAGCATCGCGTATACGCTTCCGGTGCGCGCCGCCTGCACGCAGGCCTTTTCGCCGGTGATCAGCTTGCCCGCGCGGGCGCACAGCCCCAGCATGTTCAAAAGCCGGTTCACGGCGTTTGACCCGCTTCGGCTCCCAGCGCCTCGATCTGCACCTCGAGCTGGGCGAACACCGCCTCGTCGATCTGCGCCTCGAGGGCGCGCTCGAGCGCGCGGCTCTTCTTCGCCTTGCGCAGGCATTCGATCTGCCCGCACACATAGGCGCCGCGGCCCTGGGCCTTGCCGGTGCGGTCGATGTGGGCGTCGCCCTCCTGGGGCTTGACGACCCGAAGCAGCTCGACCTTCGGCTTCATCTCGCGGCATCCGACGCACATGCGCATCGGTATCTTGCGCGGCTTGGCTGGCATCAGTATTCCTCCGTCGCGCCGACGCCCATCTGCTCGGCTTCGGCCTCCACCTGGCTCTGGCTCTTGATGTCGATGCGCCAGCCGGTCAGCTTGGCGGCGAGGCGGGCGTTCTGGCCCTCCTTGCCGATGGCCAGCGACAGCTGGTTGTCCGGCACCACCACGGCGGCGGCCTTCTCCGCTTCGGAGACGAACACGCTCAGCACGCGGGCGGGGTTCAGGGCGTTGGCGATGTATTCCGCCGGGTCCTGCGACCACTTGACGATGTCGATCTTCTCGGTCTTCAGCTCGTTGACCACGTTCTCCACGCGCATGCCGCGCGGCCCCACGCAGGAGCCCACGGCGTCGATCAGCGGGTCGGTGGACACCACGGCCATCTTCGTGCGGAAGCCGGCCTCGCGGGCGATGGACTTGATCTGCACGACGCCCGTGACGATCTCCGGCACCTCCAGCTCGAACAGGCGCTTCACCAGGCCCGGGTGCGTCCGGCTGACGAACACCTGCGGGCCGCGGCCCAGGCGGGAGACCTCCAGCACGTACACCTTGATGCGGTCGTTGGGCTGCAATTCCTCCGTGGGCATCTGCTGGTTGGGCTCGAGCAGGCCCTCGGTGCGGCCCAGCTCCACGAACACCTGCTTGTTCTCCACGCGCTGCACGATGGCGGTGAGGATCTCGTTCTCCTTCTGGCTGTACTCGTCGTAGATCACGCCGCGCTCGGCCTCGCGCAGGTGCTGCACGACCACCTGCTTGGCGGTCTGCGCCGCGATGCGGCCGAAGTTCTTGGGCGTCACCTGCACCTCGACCAGGTCGCCGAGCTCATACTGCGGGCGGATGGTGCGGGCCTCCTCCAGCGACATCTCGCACTGGGGATCCTCCACCGTCTCCACGACCGTCTTGCGGGAGAGCACTTCCACCTCGCCCTTGTCCGGGTCGATGGTGGCGCGCACGTTGGCGTTCTTGCCGAAGTTCTTTTTGTATGCGGAAATCAGCGCGGCCTCGATCGCGTTGAACAAAATCTCCTTGTTGATGCGCCGCTCCTTGCTCAGGGCGTCCAGGGCGCTGAAAAATTCCTGGGAATCGATACCGCCGTTTGCCATGGCTTCCATCCTCCTGTTTATTCGTCCGCGTCCGCGGACCTTCTATGCCGTTTCGGAGTTCACTTCGCGGGCGCGTCGTCCCGCAGGTCCTCCTCGTCAAATTCGATCAGGGGCCGCACCAGCGCCACGTCCTTGCGGGCGAAGCGCAGCTCGCCGCCATCCGGGGCGTTGATCGCGATCTCGCCGTCCACAAGCCCCGCCAGCTCGCCAGTGAAGCGCTTGGCGCCGTTCACGGGCCTGTAGGTCTTCAGTTCGACCGTCATGCCCTTCGCGCGCTCAAAGTCCGCGTCGGTCTTGAGGGGACGGTCCGCGCCGGGGGACGAGACCTCCATATAGTCGTAGTCCACGCGCTCCACCAGCGGCATGATCCGGCGGTGGAAAGCCTCCAGGTCGTTCAGGGCAACGCCGTCCGGCTTTTCGATATAAAAGCGCAGAAAATGGCCGGTCGGCTCCTTGACCAGCTCCACGTCGACGAGCTCGACGTCCATCTCGGACGCGATCCTCTGTGCAATTTCCCTGGCTTCCCTGACCGGCATCGATTTACCCGGCAATCGCTATCACTCCTCTTGAGCCGATCCCTCTGCTTCAAAAACACACCGCCGAAGATCGGCGGTTGTTCAGTGCAGCATCGCGTGTAACCATCGTACACCCTGCCATTATACCACGTTTCCGCGAATAATACAACCTGATTTTGCCTGAAAAAACGCAATCTTTGTTATATATTCGGCAGAAATTCTTTCGGGGACACCACTTCGCCGTCCCGAAGGTGCTCGATGTGGGCCCCCAGGTCGCGCAATTTGTCCGCGAAGCGCTCGTAGCCGCGCATGATGTACTCCACGCCGGAGATCTCCGTCACGCCGTCGGCCATCAGCGCCGCGATGACCAGCGAGGCCCCGGCGCGCAGGTCGGTGGCGTTCACGCGCGCCCCGGAGAGGTGGTCCACGCCGGTGATGATGGCGGTGGTCTCGATCACGCGGGAGTTCGCGCCCATCTTCCGCAGCTCGTCCAGGAAGCGGAAGCGGTTTTCAAAGATCGTCTCGGTGACGATGCTGGTGCCGTTGGCAACGGTCAGAAGCGCCGACAGCGGCTGCTGCAGGTCCGTGGGGAAGCCGGGATAGCCCTGCGTCTTGATGTTCACGGCGCGATAGTTGCGATTGCTGCGCACGTGGATGATGTCATCCTCGCTGGACACGTGCACGCCCATCTCCAAGAGCTTTGCCGACAGCGCCTCCATGTGGGTGGGGATCGCGCCGGTGATCACCACGTCGCCGCCGGTGGCGGCCGCCGCGATCATCAGCGTGCCGGTCTCGATCTGGTCCGGCACGACGGTGTAGTTGGTGCCGTGCAGGTGTCGCCCACCGCGGATGCGGATCACGTCGGTGCCCGCGCCCTTCACCACCGCGCCCATCGACGACAGGAAGTTTGCCAGGTCGACGATGTGCGGCTCCTTGGCCGCGTTGTGGATGCAGGTGGTGCCGCCGGCGGACACGGCGGTGAGCATGCTGTTCACGGTTGCGCCCACGCTGGGCATGTCGAGGAAGATGTCGCCGCCGATCAGCTCGTCCGCGCTGGCCATGATCACGCCGCCGGGAGTGTCCACGTCCGCGCCCAGCGCGCGCATGCCCTTCAGCGTCTGGTCGATGGGCCTGAGGCCCAGGTCGCACCCGCCGGGCAGCGGGACCTCCGCCCGCTTGAACACGCCCAGCAGAACCGGCGCGAAATAATAGGAAGCGCGCATCTGGCAGGCCAGGTCGTAAGGCGGGTCATAGCGCTCGGCCGTGCGGGGGTCGATCGTGACCACATTGTCCTTGAACTCGACCTGCGCCCCCAGGTAGCGCATGATGTCGATGATGATATGTACGTCGTTGATGTCGGGAACGTTCTCGATCACCGACGGGGAATCCCCCAGCAGCGCAGCCGGAAGAATGGCCACCGCGGCGTTCTTGCCGCCGCTGACCATGACCTCGCCCTCCAGCCGGGCCCCGCCGTGAATGCGCAGTTTTTCCTTCATCTTGTCTCCATTCGGCCTCGCGGCCCGTCTCAAACGGCAAACTTGCCGACACACTCGATTCGCTTCATCGCGCCCGCCGACATCCGGCAGGCGTAAAGGGGCGGCCCGCTACCGCCCGCAGCCGGAGCAGCCCTGGCAGTTGCCCCCGCAGGTGCACCCGCCGGAGGCGGACGCCTTTCCCAGCGACGACCACTTGCCCTCGTACACCCGGACCACGTCGCCGCCGCACTTGGGACACTTCACGTCGTCCCGGGCGGAAACGGAGCGCAGCAGGTCAAAGCGATGGCCGCACCGCGCGCACTTGTAGTCGTAGATCGGCATGGTCGTCCTCCGGGGCGGAAAACCCCACAATTTCCATCGTACCCTCTATTATACATGATATCGCGATTTCAGGCAAGCCAGTTTACGAGGTTATTACCGGAACGGAACCTTTGTCAAGCCTGTTTACCGATTTTGGCGTCTGGAATTAACCTTCCTCCCCTACTCCCTACTCCCTATTCCCTACTCCCTACTCCCTAAAAAACTTCCCATTGTCAAACGCTTTATATATATGCTACAATATGCAATGGATATTTGTACAAATGCGAAGCGGGGTGGATGCGCTTGACGGAGGAGAGCCGATACCTGTCCTTTTCGGGCATGCGCATCCACTTTTGCGTGGCGCGGCCCGACACGCCCATCCACAGCCATATGCTGCTGCTCGCTTCGCCGCTGACCAGCACGTTCCACTGGCGCAAGCTGCTGCCGGAGCTGGCGGGGCTGGGCTGCCTGGCGGTGCTGGCGGACCTGCCCGGGTTTGGCCGCAGCGACTGCCCTGCGCCGCAGAGCGTCGAGACGCGCGCGAACCTGCTGTGGGGCGTGCTGGACGACGTGGACCGCAGCTTCGGCGCGCCGATGTCGATGTGGCACCTCGCGGCCCACGGCAGCGCCTGCGCGACGATCCTGCAAATGGCGGCGCAGTACCCCGACAGCATCAAGTCCCAGATCCACATCGCGCCGCTGTTCAGCGTGGCCCCGCCCGTGAAGCGCGCCGCCGACATGGACCGGTGGTATCGCGAGAACGTGTGCAGCCGCCCGCGCTTTTGCCGGATGATCGAGCGCTTCGCGGGCTTTCCGATGGACGACTACATCGTGGACCGCATGCGCACGCCGCTGCTTCGGCCCGGCGCCGAGATCACGCTCGAGCGCATGCTGAAGCAGAGCGTGGCCCCGCCGAAGGTCGGCATGGGCTTTTGCCCCACGATGGCGCTGCTGGGCGGGCGCGACCCGCTGCTGGACGACGCGCGCCTGGCGCAGGTTCGCACGCTGCTGCCCGACGCCGAGGTACACCGCCTCTCCTCCGCCGGCCACTTTTATTTGCGCGGGTGGCTGAGGTACAATGAATGAGTGAGGACAACGATCATGCCGAAGTTAGAGCCCTATTCCCGCAAACTGGATTACAGTTATCAATTGGGGGTTTTCCCGGCGCTGATGCTGCTGGAGGCGCGGCCGGACTGCGCCCAGCGGCTGCTGCTGCATCCCCAGGGGCTGGAGAACGAGGGCGTGAAGAAGCTGCGGGAGAAGTGCGCGGCGCTGGGCGTGCGCGAGGAGCTGGCGGAGCGCGTGCTGCGCCGGGAGTCGAAGAAGGACAACTGCTTTGCGGGCCTGGTGTTCAAAAAGTACGACTGCGCGCTCGACCCCGATGCCAGCCACGTCGTGCTCTGCCAGATCTCCGACGCCGGCAACGCCGGGACCGCCATGCGCTCGCTGCTGGGCTTCGGCATCCGCGACGTGGCCATAGTGCGCCCGTGCGTGGACATGTTCGACCCGCACGTGCTGCGCGCGTCGATGGGCGCGTTCTTCAAGCTGCGCGTGAAGGTCTACGACGACTTCGATGCCTACCGCGCCGACTTCCCCGGCCGCGCCCTCTACCCGTTCATGCTGGACGGCGCGCGGCCCCTGAACGCCGTGGCGCGCGAGGCGAAGCCGCCGTTCACGCTGGTGTTCGGCAACGAGCAGACCGGCCTGCCGCCCGAATTCGCCGGGTACGGCCAGAGCGTGCTGATTCCCCAGAGCGACGAGATCGACAGCCTCAACCTCGCCGTAGCGGTGTCGATCGGGGCGTACACGTTCATGAATCACTGAACCCCTCCGTCGGCTTCGCCGACACCTCCCCTTGAAAGGGGAGGCAAGAAGATTTATCTGCGGGCCACCTCCCTCACAGGGGAGGCATGAATAGATTGGAGCGGCAGGCTTGGCTCCCCTGTGTAAGGGGGTTCGAGCGCTCTGGAAGATGTCCAGTGGACATTTTCCAGCGAGAACGGGCCGGCAGGCCCCCGTCTCTGTCAGCGCAGCTGACTGAGGGGTTGTCACTCCTAACTCCTAACTCCTAACTCCTCACTCCTCACTCCCCTGGAGGTGTTCTCATGTTCCTGCGCAACTACAGCATCCTCGCGTCCCTGGCGCGACCGGAGGGGCTGCCCTCCCCGGCGGCGACGGGCGCGGCGAAGGAGGAGGCGCAGTCGGCGGCGCGCCTGGCCATGGGGCGGGACCTGCCGTCCATGCCCCTGTCCCAGCGCCTCGCGGACCCGGCGGCCTGGCTGCGCGCGCAGCGTGCACGGCGGCAGGCGCTGGAGGCGCTGATCCTGGCCGAGCCGGACGCGGTGGCGCTGTCGCGCGTCGTGGACATACTCTGCATGATCTGCGAGGAATCCGCGTGGTCGCAGAACCCCAAGGGCATGCCCTTTGACGACGAGCAGCACCCGGAGATCGACTTCCAATGCGCCGAGACGCTGATGCTGCTGGCCTGGACGCACCGCGCGCTGGGCGAGCGGCTGGGCTCGCGGGTGTCGGGCAAGCTCCTGTACGAGGCGCGGCGGCGCGTGTTCTCGCCGTTCCTCGCCCACGCCGACTACCCTTTCATGCGCTTCTCCGGCACAAAGAACGCGGGCGGTCCGAGGCCGCTGTGCACGCTTTCGGACATCCTGCTCTCGGCCATACTGCTCGAATCGGACGGCGCGCGGCGGGCCGCGGTGATGAAGCAGGCGCTTCGGCTCATGGACCAGGCGGTACAGACCCGCCAGGCGCGGCCGCTGCCGCTTTCAGACGAATTGGCGGAGACCGCCGCGGTCACGGACCTGACGCTGCTGCTGCGCAAGCTGACGCGCGGCGAGATGGACCTGACGGCGGACTACCCCACCCCGGACTGGCTGGACGGGCTGCTGTTCGCGTGGCTGGCGGCGGACTTCTTCGCCGACCCCGCCACCGGCGACATGCGCCCGCGCCTGTCGGGGCAGGAGCTGTTCCGCGTGGGGCTCGCGGCGGGCGACGAGGCGCTGACGGCCCTGGGCGCGAAGCTGCACCGCGAGGGCAAGCGGCCCTCGGCCACGGTGACGGGGCGGCTGCTGGATCTGTCCTGTGCCGCGATGCTGGCCGCGGAGGACGGCAAGCCGCCGCGCATCAAGCACGCCGCCACCGCGGGCAACCGGCTGATGCTGTCCCGCTTCGGCGCGCTGACCTGCGCCATGCACACCGGCGGGGCGCGCCAGAACGCCGGGAGCCTGTTGCTGTTCGACGGCGAGCGCCCGATCCTCGTGGAAATTCCCGGCTGCGCGGACACGCCGCTGATCGGCCCGTTCGCCCAGCTGGATTCGCCCGCTGAGGCCTCCCCGGAGGCGGCCTTCGGCGGCGACGTGTGCCCGGCGGATTTCGAGATCCAGCAGGACGGCGAACTGATGAGCGTCGATTTGACGCACGCCTATCCCGCGCGGGCCGGCGCGCGCTCCGTGCAGCGCACCGCGATGGTGCGGCGCGGGGAGAGGGTCCTTCGGCTGGTGGACGCCTTCGACCTGGAGGCCCCCGCGCCCATCGCCTTCCGGTTTTTCACGCCCCAGAAACCCCAGCGGCTGATGAACGGGCTGCGGCTCGGGCCGGTGGATCTCTCCTGGGAGGGCGAACTGTCCTGCGACATCGCGCAGATGGACGCCGCCTTCCCCGTCGGCGACCCCGCCGCCGGTCAACTCTGGCGTGTGACGCTCACGACACCGCAGCCCGTCGCCCGCGGCTTCTTCACGTTCAACGTCGCCCCGGCGCAATAGAGCGGCCCATCGAGCCGCTTCTTTTTCCCATTTCCCATTCTATACTTATCAGCGCTTGCGAATTTCGCGTTTCGTGTTGTCAAAGCATGCCATATTCTGCTAAAATGATATAAAAGTTATCAGATAATAAGGAGGGTATTGGGATGAACAGACAATGGCCACTGGATACCGCCATCTCCTTTGACTCCTACTTCGGCGAGCCCTCGCGCGACGGCGACCAGGGCTGGGAGATACTGGACGACGGTCGGGTGAAGTTCCGCATCAAGGCCCCGAACGCCAAGGCGGTCTCCATCGACATGTTCTTCGGCTTCACCGCGCCGCTCGAGCGCGCCGACGGCGACATGTGGGAGGGCATCGTGGACCTGGGCCGCGGCTTCAAGTACATCTTCGTGATGATCGACGGCGCGGACGTGCTCTGCCCCTACCTGCCCATCGGCTACGGCGCGTGCCGCCCGATGAACTACGTGGACATCCCCGTGCCCGGCGAGGCGGAGTGGGACGCGCTGGAGGGCGTCGCGCACGGCTCGGTGACGCGCCACCTCTATCCCTCGTCCGTGTCCGGCAAGACGGAGGTCTGCCTCGTGTACGCCCCACCGGCCTACGATCCAAACAAAAAATATCCCGTGCTGTACCTGCAGCACGGCTACGGCGAAAACGAGATCGGCTGGGTGTACCAGGGCCACCTCTCCCGCATCGCGGACCGGCTGATCGCCGAGGGCAAGATGGCCGAGATGCTGATCGTGATGGGCAACGGCATGGCCCAGCGCCAGGACGGCGACGGCGAGCCGATGGTGTACGCCGCGGAGCTGTTCCCACGCATCCTGCTGGAGGACCTGATCCCGTTCATCGAGGCGCGCTACCCGGTGCTGACCGACAAGTGGCACCGCGCGATGGCCGGGCTGAGCATGGGCAGCTTCCAGACGAGCCTCGTGACGCTCACCCACCCCGAGCTGTTCGGCTGGGTGGGCCTGTTCAGCGGGTTCCTGCGCTCCCCGTGGCCCAACGTGTCCCAGGCGCACCTGGCGCTGCTGGACGACGGCGAGAAGTTCCGCGAGAGCTTCAAGGTGTTCTTCCGCGCGATGGGCACCGAGGACCAGTTCTTCCAGAGCTTCCTCGACGACGACGAGCTCTTGAAGAGCAAGCCGGTTGAGATGCTGCGCAAGACCTACCCCGGCACCCACGACTGGACCGTCTGGCGCCGCTGCATCCACGACTTTTTGCCGATGCTGTTCAAGGATTAAACAGACACGACAAGGGCGGGGCGCTTTCGCGCCCCGCCCTTTGTCACTTCTTATTTCTTTAAGAATTCAAACCCGTTGAAGTTGTCGTACGCGCGCAGGGCGGTCAGGCCGCCGATGGAGCGCGTGGACAGCACCGTGCCGGTCCTGAACAGCAGACCCAGGATCGGCAGGCGCTGCACGACGGTCATCTGCATGTCGCTGTACACCTTCTGCATCGTCGCCTCGTCGTAAGTGGTGCGGGCGCGCGCGATCAGCTGGTCCATGTCCTCACTGCCGTAGTGGTTGAAGTTCAAATCGCCGCCGGTCTCCAATATCGCGGAGATGTCCGGCACCTCGCTCAGGTTCACGCCGATCAGCGCCAGGTCGTAGTTGTGGTGGCGGACCGCTTCGCGCACGTCCTCCTGGTCCATCACCGACACGCGCACGTTGAAGCCCACGGCCTCCAGGTACTCCTTGACGAGGTTCGCGGCGTTTTCTCGGATGCTGTTGGTCTTTTCGTTGTAGGTCACCAGGCGGATGTTCGGCTCCCGGAGCATGATGCCGCTGCGCTTGTTCAGCTTGCCGTTGCCGGTCATGTCCACCCATCCGGCGTCGTGCATCAGCTGCAGCGCGCGCTCGGGGCTGTAGTAGTAGATGGCGCTCTGGCTCTCGTACAGCCAGGACGTGGGCACCACGGGCACCTCGCACTGTATCGCCATGTCCAGATAGCCGTTGGAGGCGATGATGGACCTGTCCAGCGCGTACATCACGGCCTGGCGCACGTTCACGTCGGCCATGATCGAGGAATTCTCGTCCAGGTTCGGCACCAGCATCTCGTAGGTCAGCGTGGCGTAGTCCATGCTGGTCAGGCCCGACAGCTTGCGGCTCAGCGAGGCCTTCGGGCTGGTGGTGGAGAGCATGTCGATCTGTTTCGTTCGGATGGCCTCGATGGCGTCTCCGGCCACGTCGTACTTCTTGAGCAGTATGCTCTCAACCTGCGGCTGCTGCTTCCACCACAGCGGGTTCGCCTCCAGGCGCACGGTGCCCGCTTCGTCGGACTGGATGTACCAGTAGGGGCCGGTGCCGCGGGGCATCTCGTCCGACAGCGTCTCGTACTGCATCACCGGGAAGTTCATGGCGTAGAGCGTCATCATGCTGGTGGACTTGGCGTCCACGGTCAGCACGTAGATGTCGGTGGCCTCCATGCCGGCGATCATCTGCAGGCGGGCGTAGTAGGGGTTCGCGGAGCCCGCCATCACGAGCGACTGCCAGCTGCGCACCACGTCGTAGGCCGTCAGCTCGTAGCCGTTGTGAAACTGTATGCCGCTTCTGAGGTTGAAGGTCCAGGTCTTGCCCTCGTGCGTCCAGTTGTCGGCCAGCATGGGCACGGGCTTCATGTTCTCGTCGAAGTCCACCACGCTCTCGTACACCAGCTGGTTCACGCTCACCAGGTCCCACACGTCGCAGGCGACGGGGCTCAGGCTCAGGTAGCCGGGGTCGATGTAGCCGATGGTCACGTCGGCGTTCTCCATGTCCGCCTGCATGGCCTGGACCTCTTCCTCCGGGATCGTGCCCTGGAAACCGCCGCCGAGGTCGGAGGCCAGGTCGTCGGCCAGCGCGGTGGGCGCACACACCAGTGCGACGGCCAGCGCGACGGCCAGCAGCAGGGCGCTAAGCCGCCTCAGGCGCGTAGAGTTCGCAGTACTTTTCATAGTATTTCAGTACCCTCTTGACATAGGTGTCCGTCTTTTCCGACGGGATCAGCTTAAGCGTCTTGCCGTCGTCGCTGTACGCGGGGTTTTTAAGCCATTCGTCCACCTGCCCCTGCCCCGCGTGATAGGCCGCGGTGGCGCAGGCCAGGCTGCCGTCGAAGCGCTTGATCAGGTAGCCCAGATACCAGCAGCCGTACTTGACGTTCGTGTCGGGGTCGAACAGGCAGCCCTCGGCATAGGTCTCGGAGAACTTGCCCGCGATCCACTCGGCCGTGGCGGGCATCAGCTGCATCAGCCCCTGCGCGTTCGCGGAGGAGACGGCGTCCGGTTGGTAGCTGGATTCGGCGAGGATCACCGCCGCGGGCCAGGCCGGGTCCAGTCCGTTCTCCCGCGCGTAGAGGCGGATCCGCGCCTCGTAGGTCATCGGGTAGACCTGCACGGTGGCGTCCGGCCTCGGCCCCAGCAGCAGCCAGATGCCCAGCCCCGCCAGCCCCAGCGCCAGCGCGATGCACATGCCGACGAGCAGCGCCCTCCTGGCGGCGCGCGCCTTATGTACCCTTCGCCTTCGGTTGGAGAGGGGGGGCGGGTTCGGTTTCTTCTGGTCTTTTGTCATGTTTGCTCCGCGCGCTTGACCGCGGCGCGATAGAGGCCCTCCAGCACGGCGCGGGTCTTTTCGATGGGCTGGTCGGTATTGACGGTATGGGTGGCGCGGGCGTTGCGCTGCTCGGTGGGCATCTGGCTGTCCACCCGGGCCTCGGCCTGCTCGCGCGACAGTCCGTCGCGGACCACCACGCGGTCGATCTGCTTGTCCCGGTCCAGGTACAGCGCCCAGGTCTCGTCGCAGAGCGCGTCCATGCCGGTCTCAAACAGCAGCGGCACGTCCAGGATCACCACCGACGCGCCGGCCTCCCCGGCCTCGTCCATCCGCGCGAGCATCTCGCGCTGCACCAGCGGGTGGATGATGCCCTCCAGCGCGCGGCGCGCCGGTTCGTTGCCGAACACCAGCTTGCCCAGACTGCACCGGTCGAGGCTGCCATCCTCGTTGAAGGCCGCCTCGCCGAACACCCGCCTGATCTCCGGCAGGGCCTCGCCGCCCGGCTGCGTCAGCTGCCGGGAGATATCGTCGGCGTCCAGGTGGGCCGCGCCCAGCGTCTTCAGATACTGCGCGGCTTCGGACTTTCCGCAGCCGATGCCGCCCGTCAGGCCGACGACATAGGGCTTATTTGCAAGCACGCCAATCCCCTCCAATGGAAATATCGGTGCGCAGCGGCACGGACAGGCGCATCACGTCCTCCATGCAGCGGCGCAGCAGGTCGCGCACGGCCTCGGCTTCGGCCTCGGGGGCCTCCACGATCAGCTCGTCGTGCACCTGCAGTATCAGCTTCGCCTCGAAGCCGCCGTCCCTCAGCGCCCGGTCCACGGCGATCATCGCCAGCTTGATGATGTCCGCGGCGGTGCCCTGGATGGGGCTGTTCATCGCGCAGCGCTCGCCGAAGGAGCGCACCGCGTAGTTGCTGCTCATCAGTTCCGGCAGGTAGCGCCGCCGTCCCATCAGCGTCGTGACATAGCCCTGCTCGTGGCCCTTTTTCACGGCCCCGTCCATATAGGCCTTCACGCCGGGATAGCGTTCGAAATAGCGGTCGATGAAGTTCCTGGCCTCGTAGCGGCTGACGCCGATGTTCTTGGCCAGCGTGAACTCGGAGATGCCGTAGACGATGCCGAAGTTCACGGCCTTGCAGGCGGAGCGCATCTGGCTCGTCACCTTCTCCAGCGGCACGCCGTAGACCTCCGAGGCCGTGCGGGCGTGGATGTCCTGACCCATGCGGAAGGCGTGGATCATCGTCTCGTCGCCGGACATGTGCGCCAGCACGCGCAACTCGATCTGGCTGTAGTCCGCGTCCACCAGCAGCCAGCCCGGCCGCGCGACGAACGCGCCGCGGATGGCCTTGCCCAGCTCCGTGCGCACGGGGATGTTCTGCAAATTCGGCTCGGCGGAGGAGATGCGGCCCGTGGCCGTGCCCACCGGGTCAAAGCGCGTGTGGATGCGGCCGTTTTCATCGCGCATCGGGATCAGCGCGTCGATGTAGGTGGACTCCAGCTTCTGGTACTTGCGATACTCCAGCACCTTGCCGCAGATGGGCCAATCGCCCGCCAGCTGCTCCAGCACCTCGGCGTTCGTGGACTGCTTCTTCTTCGGCGAGGGGATGCCCAGCTTCCCGAACAGCAATTCGCCCAGCTGTTTGGGGGAGTTCAGGTTGATGCGCTCCCCGCCCGCCATTTCGGCGATCTCGTCCGTCAGCCGCGCGATCTGCGCCTTGAAATCGACGCCCAGCGCGCGCAGCGCGTCCGCGTCCACGAGGAAGCCCTCGCGCTCCATGCCGCGCAGCACGTAGGCCAGCGGCAGCTCGATCTTTTCGTAGATATCCGTCAGCGCGTTCTGCGCCATCTGCTCGCGCTGCATGATCGCCAGCGCGCGGATGGCCGAGGCCGGGTGCGCGTCGAAGCCCTCGACGCCCTCCTGCTGGCACAGCGAGGCGGCGTCGAAGCCGGGGCGCTGCGGGTTCAGCGCGTAGGCCGCCAGCATCACGTCTGTGATCTCACCCTTCACGCGCCCGAGGTCGATCGGCAGCGACTTCAAATCGCAAAGCGCCTTCGGGCAGTTCGCCTCGATCAGCTGCATGGCCGCCTCCAGCGCCTCCGCGTCCGTCAGGCCCGGGGAGAGCAGGTCGCCGCCCATGGGCATGGACAGCCGCGCGGAGTCGGTGGCGATCGTGAAATCCTGCCCGATGTGCAGGCTCATCCACTTCGCGCTCCCCGCCAGCTCCAGAATACGCTTCGCCAGCGCGCCGCGTTCCGCGAAGCGCTCGATGGGGGGCAAATCCGCTTGCGCAGCGGTGGGCGCGTGCGCCGCGAGTTCCGCCTCGGGCACGACCTCCTTCGCCACGTCCATGAGCCGCCGTGCCGCCGCGTTCATGCGCAGCTCTCTAAGCCGCGGCAGCGCTGCCGCGATGTTGCCCAGACGCCAGGCCACGGGGTCCACGTCGATGGGCGCGTCCCGGTCGATCTTCGCCAGCGCGTAGCTCATCTCAGCCGATTCCCGGCCGCCTTCCAGGCGCTCGCGCAATTTCCCCTTCTGCTCGGCGGCGCCCTTGTTCAGCGTATCGGCGAGGCTGCCGTACTGCTGGATCAGCTTCAGCGCCGTCTTTTCACCGATGCCAGGGATGCCGGGGATGTTGTCGGAGGCGTCGCCCATCAGGCTCTTCACGTCGATCAGCTGACGGGGCTCGACGCCGTAGGTCTGGCGGACATAGTCGGGGGTCACGCGCACGGTCTCGGTGATGCCCTTCTTCGTGTAGAGGATCGTGGTATGCGCACCGGAGAGCTGGAACGAGTCGCGATCGCCGGTCACCAGCACCGCCTCGCCGCCCGTCTCCTCGCAGTACTTCCCCACGGCGCCGAGGATGTCGTCGGCCTCGTAGCCCTCCTTTTCGAGGATCGGCACGCCCATCAGGCCGATGAGCTCGCGGATCACCGGGTCCTGCGCGCGCAGCTCGTCGGGCATGGGCTTGCGCGTGGCCTTGTAGCCGTCGAACATCTTGTGGCGGAACGTGGGCGCGTGGAGGTCGAAGGCCACGGCGAGGCTGTCCGGCCGCTCGTCCTCGATCACCTTCAGCATCATCATCACGAAGCCGTGCACCGCGTTGGTGGGCGTGCCGTCCGGCGCGGTCATCGGCGTCTGCAGCGCGTGAAACGCCCGGTACATCAGGCTGTAGCCATCCAGTATGACGATCTTTTCGGCCATTCAGACACTCCCCCGCCCCGCCGGAAACACCCATATTCCGGCAGGATAAAACTTAACTATTATATTATATCACAGGTCGGGGAAAAATACAAATGCACGTCCAAAAGCCTTCCCCTATGGGGAAGGCTTTTGTGAGTTCATTTCAATTCACGGTATACTCTTAACGATAGGCTGTTATAATAATTCTATCGAATTGTGGAGGTTTGGACTATGCGCAAGCTCACCGCCGTGCTGGTCGTCCTGCTCGTGCTGATCGCGGGGTTCGCCGCCTGGTTTGTCCTGGGCGGCACGCTGCGCGCGCAGGTGTACATCCAGACCGCGAAGGCCGCGGACTACCCGGAGGCCTACGGGGCCATCAGGAGCCTGCTGGCGAGCGGTTCCGCGCCGCAGAGCTTCGCAGACCCCAATCTGCCGGAGGATCCCTCGGCCTACACGCTGGTGGACGTCAACCTGACGCTGACGAACCGCGGGCTGTTCCCGGCGGAGTGGCTGGACATCCGCGCCGAGGCCGAGCCGGGCGACATCGCCGTGTACGCGCTCACCGGCGAGGGCAGCGACGTGCCCGCCCGCGACAGCGCGTCGGTGGACCTGAAGCTGATCACCACCGCGCCCGCCGACGCCGCGCGCACCATTCGCGTGCAGTACTACGTGCACGGCATGAAGCGGGAGATAACGGTGAGATAGAATAATAAGAAAATCATGGCCACCGGCTTTGCCGGTGGCCATGATTTTCTTGGCTTGTGCATGATTAGGAAAACAGAACGTTTTCCGGGTCGGCGGCTTCCGAAGGAAGACGCCGACGATCATTCCCCCTTACGCCTCGTCCCTCGAATACGGCTGGAGGGCGAATTCAAACGTGAACTCGTCCGGCATGGCGTAGCTGGGGTTCAGCTTCGGGCCGCAGCTGTTCGAGCCGATGCCGTTCTGGCAGTAGTCGAGGCAGAACACGGTGTCGCCGCTGGGCACGAGCTCGAAGTTGTGGGCCTTTTCGGTCAGCTCCTCCTGCGTGAAGCGCGAGGCGTTGAAGCTGAACTCCTCGCCCGTCACCTCCAGGCCGCCCAGCGGGCCCCACAGCCGCACGTAGTCGCAGTTCCAGCGGCTGCCGTTCTCCTGCGGTCGGATGTAGTCCTCGTACATGCCCTCGACGGTGTTCTCGAACAGGTGCTTCATGCTGGCGCGGTGCTTGTCCTTGTAGCTCTCGTAGGGGCCGTAGCCGAAGTAGCGCACGTGGCCGATCTCCCCCGGCAGCATGAACCGAAGCCCGAAGCGCGGCAGCGCGGGCGCGCCCTCGCGGCGCTTCAGATGGATGCTGGCCTCGATCCTGCCGTTCATGCGCACGCGCCAGACGACGGTCCCCGCGGCGATGTTGGGCAGGCTGATGGCCCCGAGGCTGAAGTCGGCGGTGATCACCGCGTCGTCCCCCGCCTCGACGCGCACGTTGTACACGCGCGGGATGGCCCGGTCGTAGCCGAAGCGCCGCCACTGCTCCTTGATGTACATGTCGTTGTCGGTGGGCGCGCGCCAGATGTTGAAGGCCAGCGGCGCCTCCAGGAAGTGCAGCTGCTCGTAGTTCAGCACGCAGAAGCAGGCGGTCTGCTTGTCGAACACGTAGCGGAAGTTCTCGCCGCACAGGCTCACCCTGCCATCATCCTCCAGCGCCTCCACTGCCAGCACGCCCTCGGGCTTCTGGGGCAGCTCCAGGCGCTGCCGCCCGATCTGCTCCACGCCCAGCAGGTGTCCCGCGGGCACCAGGGGCCGGTCGTAGCGCTGGCGCATCTCAAAGTACACCGCGAAGGGCACGCGCTTCGTGTCCGGCAGCGGAATCTCAAACGGCTGGATGGCGTGGGGCGGCACGTTCAGCCACTCCTCCCCCACCTCGCCGCGGGCGATCTCCCGCCCGCCCTGGCGCACGGCGTAGGTCAGCCGGATGTGCTCGCCGAGTCTGGTGAAGTCCAGCATGTTGCGGATGTCGAACTGGCCGGCCTCCAGGTTCACCTCGCGGATGCGCGCGGGGCGGTTCACGTTCCAGAACTCCTTGAGGCCCGTGTGCGGGCGGCGGTCCGGGTACACCAGGCCGTCCATGCAGAAGTTGGAGTCGTGCGGGAACTCGCCGAAGTCGCCGCCGTAGCAGTAGCGCCTGCGGCCGTCGGGGTTGCGGCCCATGTCCACCGCGTGATCGCACCACTCCCACACGAAGCCGCCGCAGTGGCCGTCGTGGCGGTCGAAGCAGCGGAAGTAGTTTTCCAGGTCGCCGGGGCCGTTGCCCATCGCGTGCGAATACTCGCAAAGCACATAGGGCTTGTCGATGCGACCCTCCTCGAAGTAGCGGTCGATCTCCTCGATGGAGGGGTACATGCGGCTGTACAGGTCCAGGTTGTCGTGGTTGATCTCCTCGCCCGGCGGGGGGAACGACGCGCGCTCGTAGTGCGTCAGGCGGGAGGGATCGTATTCCTTGGTCCAGCGCAGCGCCTCGTGCAGGTTCGCGCCCATGCCGGACTCGTTGCCCATCGACCAGATCACGATGCTGGGGCGGTTCTTGTCGCGAATGACGCTGTGCTGCACGCGGTCGAGGATCGCCTCGCAGAAATCCGGGTCCTGGGCGATGCGGTTGTAGTTGGCCTCGCTGTAGTCGCCGTCGTAGAACACCACGCCGTGGCACTCCAGGTCGGCCTCGCCGATCAGGTAGAAGCCGTAGCGGTCGCACATGCGGCTGAACAGCGGGGAGTTGGGATAGTGGCTGGTGCGGATGGCGTTGATGTTGTGCTGCTTCATCAGCACCAGGTCGCGCAGCATGTGGTTCTCGTCCACGGCGGGGCCGACCACCGGGTCGCTGTCGTGGCGGTTCACGCCGCGGAACTTCACCTTCTGGCCGTTGATGTACACGACGCGGTCGGAAATGTGGATCTCCCTGAGGCCCACGAACTCCACGATCCGCTCGCCCGCGTAGCGCAGCACCAGCGTGTACAGGCACGGGTTCTCCGCGTTCCACAGCTCTATATCATCCAGGTGGATGTCGATGCGGTTGTCATAGGTACGCCCGTTCACGACGGGATCGCCCTGGGGATCGTAGAGGTAGTAGTGCACGGAGTGGTTCTCCGGCGATTCGCCGCGCAGCTGGAAGTCCAGGCGCAGATCGCAGGAACGCAGGTCCGGCGCCAGGTTCGTGTGTACGAAGTAGTCCCAGATGTGGCGTGCGTCGCGGCGCAGCAGGTACACGTCGCGGAAGATGCCGGACATGCGCAGCTTGTCCTGATCCTCCAGATACGTGCCGTCGCACCACTTCAGCACCAGCACGGCGATCGCGTTGTCGCCGGGATGCACGAACCTGGTCACGTCAAACTCGCTGGTGGAGTGGGAAATCTGGCTGTAGCCCACGAACTCGCCGTTGAGCCACAGGTAGAAGCAGGAGTCCACGCCCTCGAACACCAGCGTGCGAACGCCCTCCTGGTCGTCCAGCTTGAAGTGGCGCATGTACAGGCCGCAGGGGTTCTTTGCGGGCACAAAGGGCGGGTCGAACGGGATCGGATAGCGTACATTGGTGTACTGGTGCCGGTCATAGCCGTGCATCTGCCAAACCGAGGGCACCCGGATCACGTCCATCGGCTGGAACTCGGAGAGGAAGTCCTCCGGCAGATCGGCGGTGCTGGCAAAGAAGCGGAACTTCCACTCGCCGCTGAGCGACTGGAACCGGTCCGACTCCGCGCGCACGTCCCTGCGGGCGGCCTCCCCGTCGGAATACGGGATGTAGTAGGCCCGGTTGGGCAGCGTGTTCACGTGCAGCGTGTGCAAATCCTCGTGATAGCCAGGCAGCTTCATGGCGTTCTCCTCCTGCGTCATGTGTGTACCTCCAATATACACGAACGGGCACAAAATGTCAATGAAGGATGGGTAAAACGATGGCCGCCGGAGCGCATGCGCTCCGGCGGCCGTCGCCCGCTTCGGTTTACTGCTGGATCACGACGGTCGTTCCCGACGGGCAGTTGTCGTAGATCCACTTGACGTCCTCCACGCGCATGCGCACGCAGCCGTGGCTGGCGCGATGGCCGAGGCCGCCGTTGCTGGGCTTGCCCTTGGGCTTGTCCATGGTGTTGGAGTGGAACAGTATGCCGCCCACGATCTGGTAGGCCCACTTGGCGTAGCAGTTGAAGTCCTTGAAGTAGTACCACTCGCCCGCGGCCTTGCCGCCGGCCTGGTAGGTGCCCAGCGGCGTGGGGGTGTCCTTCTTGCCGGTGGCGCAGGTGTAGGTGTAGATGGGGCCCTCGTACCGCTCGCCGGTCCACTGGTACACGTACACCTTCTGGTCGGAGACGTCCACGATCAGCTTGTAGGGGAACACGTACTCCTCGCCCGGCATGGCCTTAGCGGAGAACAGCACCTGCTGGGTCTCGGCGTCGGCGACGCCCGTCTCCTGCAGGCCGTTCTTGCGCTGGAAGTACTTGAGCGCGCGCACGGACAGCGCGCCGAACTCGCCGTCGGTGGCCCAGAGGTACTTCAGCTGGTGCAGGCGCGTCTGCACGCGCAGCGCCTCGGCGCCGTTGGAGCCCTCCTGCACGGCCTGGCGGAACACGACGAAGTCCTTGTCGCCGTCCACGTACTCCATCACCGCGTCGGTGATGGTGCCGTCCCACTCGTAGTCGGTGTTCGGCGTTGCCAGCGGCATATCCATCACGACGGGCATGTCGTTGAACTGGCCCTCGGGGTTGGGCGTGGCGGTGGGCGCGGGCGTGGGCGTCACGCCGAAGGTGGGGTTCACCTTCTTCATGTAGGCCTTGAAGGTCTGGATGGCGCCGTCGGTGCCGGAGCCGTTCACGCCGTCCACCTGGCCGCCGTAGAATCCCCACTGGCCCAGCATGCTCTGCACGCGGGTCAGCTCGCCGCCGAACATGTTGCTGTCCTCGGACATGGGCGTCAGCGTGGACAGGTCGGAATACAGCTTGTTCTGCGTCAGCGAATCGGCCACGCCGGTCTCCTCCAGGTTGTTGTAGCGCTGGAAGGCCTTGACGGCGGTCTCGGTGTTCTCGCCGTACACGCCGTCCGCCGCGTCGCGCAGGTAGCCCAGCTCGATCAGCCGGTTCTGCAAAAACACGATGTAGGCGGTGCTGTCGTCGCCGTCGCGGTCGCCCAGCTTCAGCGTGGGATACTGCGCCGCGGAGGAAGAAGCGCCGTCGCTCGCGGGCTCGGTCGCCTCGGGGGCCGTCGTCGGCGGGGTCTCGGACCCGCCCTCGGGCACGCCGCCGCCAAAGAGCGCCTCCTTGCCGGTGATGGCCAGGGCGGCGGGGGCGGCGGACAGGGCCAGCAGGGCCGTCAAAATAAAAAGACACATCGCGCGTCGCATACTATGTATCGCTCCTCAATCGGCCAAAATGCCGCTATATTCTTACTATAACGGCAATATTATAGCGCCATCCCGCGCCAATAACAAGGCGAATCGTTTAAATCTTTGTCAACTATGGCGCTTCGTCCTCCGGAACCGGCGACGCTTCGGGCGTGGGCGTGGGCGCTTCGATGACGACGCTGCCCGCCTCCACCACAACGAAGCGGCAGGCGCAGAGGACGAGCGCCGCGAGGATGAGCGCGGCGCACAGCATCAGGCGTTTCTTCATGGCGTTATGCTCCAGTTTTGTTTTTTCAAACGGGCGCCGCAACGCCGCCCCTACGAGGGTCTTGACGGGCGCAGGGGCGGACTATCCGGCGCAACGCCGCAGAGGGCGCTGCCGTCCGCGGCGTTGTGGGGGTATCATCCCGCCCGGTGCGTCATTCGGCCTGCGCGCCGATGGCCGGGGCGTCGAAGTACGCCAGCTCGATGTCGTCGAAGCTGTCGGTAATGCCGACATAGGTGCCGTCGGGCAGCGTCCAGCCGGCGAAGAACGCGCCGTCCTCCATCTCGGAAGGCCCCATCAGCGCGTCCAGCAGCGCGTTCAGCGCGGCGGGATCGTCGTCCGTCGGCTCGCCGTATTCGGCCTTGACGGCGTCGAGCACCGTCTGCAGGTCGGTGTCCTCCACGTCAAACTCGTAGCCGCACACCACGAGCGCGCCGTTCAGGAAGATGAAATTCGCGTCGCCCTCGGCGTTCGCGAGCGCTTCGACGTCCTCGAACTCCATGAAGGTCAGCGTCTCGCCGTAGTCATATGCGTCGGCTTCCTCGATGTTCTCCGTCGCCGTCACCTCTTCCGGCGTCATGCCCCAGGTGATGCCGTTGCGGAACACGAAGCCCTCGTCCTGCGCCGCGGCCTCCGCCAGCGCCGCGCAGCCCACGAGCATCAGCGCCAGCAGGATCGCCAAAGTCCTCTTCATTTGCACTCTCCTCCCCTACTCGGATTTCTAAAAAACGTCGCCGCAGGCACTGAGCCCGCGGCGGCGCGGTCGTTGATCGATCAAGCGAAGGGATTTTCGCTCTTGTAGTAGACGCCCTTGGGCTGGTTGAAGCTGATCTTCTCGATGCCCAGATACTTGAGCACCTCAAAGATGGCCTTGCCGGCATGGCCGAAGGCCACGGCGCCGTGATGCGGATAGCCGTCTTCGATCAGCACGTGGCGATAGAAGCGATTCATCTCGGGAATCGCGAACACGCCGATGCCGCCGAAGGACTGGGTGGCCACGGGCAGCACCTCGCCCTGGGCAATGTAGGCCTGCAGCTGGCTGTCCTTGTTGCCCTGGAGGCGATAGAAGGTGATCGCGCCGGGGGCGATGTCGCCTTCGAGGGTGCCGCGGGTGATGTCGGGCTCGCCGCCGCCCTCAAGGCCGCGGTTCATGATCAGCTGATACTTCATGGTGCCCTTGGTGAGCCTGCACATCGGGGTGTTGCCGCAGTGGAAGCCCATGAAGGTCTCGTTGTGGCGATAGTCGAACTTGCCCTTGATGCTCTGCTCATACATGTCGGCGGGCACGCTGTTGTTGATGTCCAGCAGGGTGACGGGTTCGCCGGTCACGCAGGTGCCGATGTACTCGGACAGCGCGCCGTAGATGTCCACCTCGCAGGCGGTGCAGATGCCCATGGCGGTCAGGCGGCTGTTCACGTAGCAGGGCACGAAGCCGAACTCAGTCTGGAACGCCGGCCAGCACTTGTTGGCCATGACCACATACTTGCAGGTGCCCTTATTGGCCTCGATCCAGTCGAGCAGGGTCAGCTCATACTGCGCCAGGCGCGGCAGGATGCCGGGCATCTTGTTGCCCTCGCCCAACTCGTCCTCCATCTCCTTGATCTTGGCGGGGATGCGGGGATCGTTCGCGTGCTCCTTGTAGGCCTTCAGCAGGTCCAGCTCGGAGTTCTCCTGCACGTTGACGCCCAGCTTGAACAGCGGCGCGATGGGCGCGTTGCAGGCCAGGAAGTCGAACGGACGGGGGCCGAAGGTGATGATCTTCAGATCCTGCAGGCCCAGCAGCGTGCGGGCGATGGGCAGGAAGTTGATGATCTCGTTGGCGCAGTATTCGGCGTCGCCCACCGGATACTCGGGGATGTAAGCCTTGATGCCGGAGAGCTTGAGGTTGTAGCTGGCGTTCAGCATGCCGCAATAGGCGTCGCCGCGGTCGCTGGACAGCACGCCCACGTTCTCCTCGGCCGCCGCGATGTACATGACGGGGCCGCCGAACTTCTTGGCGATCAGGGTCTCAGGGCCCTCGGGGCCGAAGTTGCCGAGGAACACGACCAGCGCGTTGATGCCGGACTTCACGATCTCCTCATAGGCCTCGTTGACATTCGCGTCGATGCCGCCCTCGATGATGGTCTGGCACTCATAGATGTCAAAGTTCTTCTCCTTCAGCTTGGCCACGATGGCCTTGCGGCGCTTTTCGGAGAGGGTGATCGGGAAGCAGTCGCGGCTGACCGCGAGGATGCCCATTTTGACCTGCGGGATGTTGTTCATAGGTATCTCCTCCTTGGAATAAATAGTGGGTTTTCTTTAACTCCTACGTAACCCTTACTCTATAATTTTATCAAGAAATCGCACGCGCGTCAATACCCATCTATCGCTTTTTCACGCATGTGTTGCGAATTTCGCGAAACATTGCGCGCGGGCATTCCCGCGCCCCCGCCGCCCCGCGATTTTACACGGCCGCGCGGGAAGCGGCGGCGCGGTTGCGCTACAATGGAGGCAGACAATACTGTATCGAAACGGAGGATGGGAATATGCTGGTCAACATGAAGGCGATGCTCGAGGGCGCGCGCGCGGGCGGCTACGGCGTGGGCTTTTTCAACGCGGTGAACGTGGAGATGGCGCGGGCCGTCATCGGCACGGCGGAGGAGTTGAACGCGCCGGTGATCATCGGAACGGCCGAGATCCTTCTGCCCTACATGCCGATGGAGCGCGTGGCGGAATACCTGATCCCGATGGCGCAGAAGGCGCGCGTGCCCGTGGCGGTGCACTACGACCACGGGCTGACCTTCGACGCCTGCATGCAGGCGCTGCGGCTGGGCTTCACGTCCGTGATGTACGACTGCTCCACCGCTCCCTACGAGGAGAACCTCGCCGCCGTCGCGCAGATGGTGAAGATCTGCCACGGCATGGGCGCGACGGTGGAGGGCGAACTGGGCCACGTGGGCGACAACGAGGGCGCGGGCAGGCTGGCCAACCCCTCGGACTACTACACCAACCCCGCCGTGGCCGCGGACTTCGTCGCGCGCACCGGCGTGGACGCGCTGGCGGTGGCCGTCGGCAACGCCCACGGCGACTACAAGTTCCCCCCGAAGCTGGACTTCGAGCGCATCACCGAGATCGAGAAGGCCACCGGCGTCCCGCTGGTGCTGCATGGCGGCAGCGGCCTGTCCGACAATGACTTCCGCGAGGCCGTGAAGCGCGGCGTGTCGAAGATCAACATCTTCACCGACCTGGACAAGGCCGGCCGCGCGGGCGTTGAAAAGGGCCTCGCCGCGGGCGCGAACACGCTGATGCAGCTGATCCCCTACGAGATCGACGCCATGAAGGCCGTGGTCCGGGAGAAGATCGAGCTGTTTGGGTGGGGGGGAAAGGCGTAATCAACAGGCGCCGCGCCCGGCAAATGCCGGGCGCGGCGCCTGTTTTATTGTTTAGAAATCCGCGTTCCCGGTCGTCCTCGGGAAGGGCAGCACGTCGCGGATGTTGGCGACGCCGGTCAGGTACATGATCATGCGCTCGAAGCCCATGCCGAAGCCCGCGTGCTTCGCGGTGCCGTACTTGCGCAGCTCCAGGTACCACCAGTAGTCCTCGGGGTTCATGCCCAGCTCCTCGATGCGCGCCTTCAGCACGTCGTAGCGCTCCTCGCGCTGGCTGCCGCCGCACAGCTCGCCCACGGCGGGCACCAGCAGGTCGGCCGCGGCCACGGTCTTGCCGTCGTCGTTCATGCGCATGTAGAACGCCTTGATCTCCTTGGGCCAGTCGGTGACGAACACGGGCTTGCCGAAGTGCTTTTCGGTCAGGTAGCGCTCGTGCTCGGTCTGCAGGTCGCTGCCCCAGCTGATCGGGTACTCGAACTTCTCGCCGGACTTTTGCAGGATGTCGATGGCCTCGGTGTAGGTGCAGCGCACGAACTCGCTGTCGCGCACGAACGCCAGGCGGTCGATCAGGCCCTTGTCCACGAAGCTGTTGAGGAAGGCCATCTCCTCCGGGCACTCGTCCAGCACCGCGGCGATGATGTACTTCACCATCTCCTCCTGCAGGTCCATGTCGATCGACAGGTCCGCGAACGCGATCTCCGGCTCGATCATCCAGAACTCCGCGGCGTGGCGCGGCGTGTAGGATTCCTCGGCGCGGAAGGTCGGCCCGAACGTGTACACGTTCCTGAACGCCATCGCGAAGATCTCGGCGTTCAGCTGGCCCGACACCGTCAGCGACACGGGCTTGCCGAAGAAGTCCTTGCTGTAGTCCACCTTGCCGTGCTCGTCCAGCGGCAGGGCGTCCGGGTCCAGTGTGGTGACGCGGAACATCTCGCCCGCGCCCTCGCAGTCGCTGCCGGTGATCAGCGGCGTGTGCACGTACAGGTAGCCCTTGTCGTGGAAGAAGCGGTGGATGGCCTGCGCGGCGATGGAGCGCACGCGGTAGGCGCACTGGAACAGGTTGGCACGGGGCCGCAGGTGCTGGATCGTGCGCAGGTATTCCAGCGTGTGGCGCTTCTTCTGCAGCGGATAGTCCGAGGGGCTCTCGCCCACGACGGCGATCTTCTCCGCCTTCAACTCAAAGGGCTGCTTCATCTCGGGCGTCAGCGCAAGCGTGCCCTCGGCCTCGATGGCCGCGCCGGTGGTGATGCGCTTGACCAGCTCCGCGTAGTCCGCGAGCCTGTCCGCTTCCAAGATGATCTGCAGGTTCTTGAAGTAGGTGCCGTCGTTCAGCTCCACGAACGCGAACGCCTTGCTCTCGCGGATCGTTCGCACCCAGCCGCTGACCTTCACGCCCTGAATATCCTTCTCGGGCTTTTTCGTATACAGGTCCTTGATCAAATACTCCGCCATGGTTCTCCCCCGTTTCCGGCCGATATCGGTTAATGGAACCTATTATAACCGATCAATGTTAAGTGTAAAGGGCAGACGCGGCGCGAATTGCGTTTCCCGCACCGAAAACAACACTCTTATTCCAGAATTGACATTCCCGTGCTTTTCGCGGCGCTTCCACTATGATAGAATAAAGGTTGACTGTACGCAAATATCGTTCCGAAGCGGCGAAGCCGCACGCCATAGAGGAGAGAACTCCGTTGAAGCTGATTACATTTACCGTGCCCTGCTACAATTCCGCCGCCTACATGGAGAAGTGCGTCCACTCGCTGCTGCGGGCGGGCGAGGACGCGGAGATCATACTGGTGGACGACGGCTCCACCGACGAAACCCCCGCCATCGCCGACGATTTCGCCGCCAAGCACCCGGGGATCATCAAGGTGATCCATCAGGAAAACGGCGGCCACGGCGAGGGCGTGAACCAGGGCATCCGCCACGCCGAGGGGCTCTACTTTATGGTGGTGGACAGCGACGACTGGCTGGACGGCGAGGCGCTGGACCATCTGATGACGCTGCTGCGCCACATGAACACGCTGGACAGGCCCATCGACCTGATCATCTGCAACTACGTGTACGAGCACGTGGAGGACAACACGCAGCGCTTCATGCGCTACGCGAACGTGCTGCCGGAGGGCCGGGCGTTCGGCTGGGAAGAGGTCGGCCGCCTGTCAGCCACGCAGTTCGTGACGATGCACGCGACCATCTACCGCACGCAGGTGCTGCGCGATTCAGGCATCGAACTGCCGAAGCACACGTTCTACGTGGACAACGTGTACGTCTACCAGCCGCTGCCCTCGATCAAGACGCTCTACTACCTGAACGCCGACCTGTACCGCTACTTCATCGGCCGGGCGGACCAGTCCATAACGGAAGAAAACCTGATCAAGCGCATCGACCAGCAGATCCTGGTGACGAAGCTGCTGGCGGATTCGCACGACCTGGACGCGCTGGCGAAGGAAAACAAGCGCCTGGCGCGCTACATGACCCACTACCTGTCCATCATGCTGATGATCTGCACGATCTACCTGTTGCTCTCCGGCACGGACGAGCATATGCGCAAGAAGGACGAGCTCTGGGCGTGGCTGAAGCAAAACCACCGCAAGACCTGGCGGCACATGCGCTTCAACAGCTCCAACGCGGTGTTCCTGATCCGCGGTAGGCTGGGCAGGAAGTTCCTGCTGTTCTGCTACAGGCTGATACGGAAGAAGTACAAGTTCAATTAAGGAGAAAACCATGCAGGCTCCCGCTGAAAACAAAATGGGCTTGATGCCCATCCCCAAGCTGATCATCAACATGTCGCTGCCGATGATCCTGTCGATGCTGGTGCAGGCGCTGTACAACGTGGTGGACAGCTACTTCGTGGCCCGCTTCGAGCAGGACGCGCTGACGGCGGTCTCGCTGGCGTTCCCGGCGCAGAACCTGATGATTGGCTTCGCCACCGGCACGGCCGTGGGCGTGAACGCGCTGCTCTCCCGCGCGCTGGGCGAGAAGAAACCGGACCTGGCCAACCGCATCGCCGAAAACGGCGTGTTCCTGGCGCTGGTGTGCTACGTGATCTTCCTGGTGTTCGGGCTGTTCGGCGTGCGCGCGTTCTTCGCCGCGCAGACGGACGTGCAGAAGATCGTGAACTACGGCGTGGACTACCTGACGGTCGTCTGCTGCTTCAGCTTCGGCATCTTCGGGCAGATCATGTTTGAGCGGCTGATGCAGTCCACGGGCCGCACGATCTACACGATGTTCACGCAGGGCCTGGGCGCGATCATCAACCTCATACTCGACCCCATCTTCATCTTCACGTTCCATCTCGGCGCAAAGGGCGCGGCCATCGCCACGGTGATCGGTCAGATCGTCGCGTTCATCCTCGCGGTGATCCTAAACAAGCTGAAGAACGACGACGTGAAGCTGGACCTCAAGCGCTTTAGGCCAAACCTGAAGCTGATCGGGCGCATCTACGCCATCGGCGTGCCGTCGATCCTGATGATCGCGATCGGCTCGATCATGACGTTCGCGATGAACATCATCCTGATCACCTACACCGCCGCGCGCGAGCTCTCGGCCACCGTGTTCGGCGTCTACTTCAAGCTCAACAGATTCGTGTTCATGCCGGTGTTCGGCCTGAACAACGGCATCATCCCCATCATCGCCTACAACTACGGCGCGCGCAACCGCCGGCGGATGATGGAGGCCGTGAAGATGGCGATCCTGTTCGCCGCCGGCTACATCATGTTGGGCCTGCTGGCCTTCACGCTGATGCCCGGCAAGCTGCTGAGCATATTCAACGCCTCGCCGGAGATGCTGCGCGTGGGCATCCCCGCCATCCGCATCATCGGTTCCACGTTCCTGTTCGCGGGCGTCTGCATCGCGATGGGCTCGGTGTTCCAGGCGCTGGGCTACGGCACGTATTCGATGATCGTGTCGTTCGCGCGCCAGCTGGTGGCGCTGCTGCCCTCGGCGTACGTACTCGCGCGCGTGGGCCTGGACGTCGGCATCGACTGGCTCGTGTGGCTCTCCTTCCCCATCGCCGAGATCGCCTCGCTGATCACCACGCTGATCCTGTTCCGGCGGCTGTACCGCAACGTGATCGCGCCGATCCCGGAGGGAGCGCAATAGCTCAATATTGAGGGGACGGTTCCTCCATGAAGGAGCCGTCCCCTTTATCATTTATTCTCAAATTTCCCTCGCCAGTCGGACGATCCCCTCGTCCTTCCCATGTTCAATCAGGTATTCCCGGACGTTTGCGCGCGCCAGCGCGCGCTTTATCAGGTCCGCGTCCAGGCGCCCCGAAAGCTCCGCCCAGTCGCGCACGGCCTCGCGCCGGATCCGCTTCAATGCTTCGGCGTCGCGGCGTTTGCGCGCGGCGTCCTCCGGCGGATAGCCCCCGCCAAAAGGGCCGTCGAACAGCTTTTCCAGCGTGGCGCGCAGGTTGATCTCGCCGCACCAGCCAAAGCCCAGCCCCAGCGGCAGGCTCGCCGCGTTGCCGCCGTTGATCCGGCCGAACAGGTAGGCGTCCTGCGGCGTGGGCAGGTAGCCGCACAGCGCGCCGGGCAGGCTGTTCAGCGCCAGCATCATGCCCTGGCCCGACGAGCAGCCCGTCACGGCGAAGTCAATGGCCCCGCCCGCGAGCAGCAAGCTGATTGCCGCGGCCGTCTCCACGTAGCTGACCTCGACCGCCTCGCCCTCGAAC
>CADAQZ010000026.1 GCA_902790175.1 uncultured Eubacteriales bacterium
TCTCAGTGCCTGCTCATCAGCCAGCCCTTGATGTCGCTGACGCCGCGGTACTTCTCGAAGCTGTCGCCGTGGCGGAGCACGAGGGTGGGCGCCTGCTTGACGCCGTACTGATTGGTCAGCTCGCGGGCATCGGCGGCGTTCACGGTCTCATAGTGGATCCCGGCGCGATCCAGCAAGGCCATGGCGGCCTTGCAGTTCGGGCAGGTGGGCGACTTGAACAGGATCGTGTCGGCGCTGCCGGGATCGGCGGCCTGCGCCGTCTTGACCTGAGCTGCGACCTTGGCCTCGGCCGCGACCTTGGCCTCGGCGGCCTGCTCGGCGCGGGCGGCGCGCTCGCTGTCGGTTTCGGGCTTCATCAGCACCTGCGCCGGCTCGCAGCAGCCGCGCTCCATCGAAGCCTCGAGGGCGGCGTCGGCGTTGGTGATCGTGGTCTTGGGGCCGCTGTGGCTCAGGTGGGAGTGGCCGATGTTGTACACCTTGCGGTCCTTGAACTCCTGGGCCTTGCCGTCGTTCCAGTTCTGCACCGGGCGATAGTAGCCGGTGATGCGGCTGTAGACCTCGGTCTTCTGGCCGCAGTGGGGGCAGGTGTACTGCTCGCCAGCCAGGTAGCCGTGATCCTTGCACACGCTGTAGGTGGGGCTCATCGTGTAGTAGGGCAGCTTGTAGTTCTCGGCGATCTTGCGCACGAGGTTCGCCGCGGCCTTCCAGTCGGGCAGCTTCTCGCCCAGGAAGGCATGGAACACGGTGCCGGAGGTGTACAGCGTCTGCAGATCGTCCTGGATGTCCAGCGCGGAGAACACGTCCTCGGTGAAGCCCACGGGCAGGTGGCTGCTGTTGGTGTAGTAGGGCGTGCCGTTCATGTTGGCGGTGATGATGTCCGGGTAGAGCTCCACGTCGTGCTTGGCGAAGCGGTAGGTGGTGCTCTCCGCGGGGGTCGCCTCCAGGTTGAACAGGTCGCCGTACTTCTCCTGGTAGTCGGACAGGCGGTCGCGCATGTGGTTCAGCACGGCCTGGGTGAAGCGCTGGGTGCGCGCGTCGGTCAGGTCGGCACGCAGCCACTTCGCGTTCAGGCCCACCTCGTTCATGCCGATCAGGCCGATGGTGGAGAAGTGGTTGTTGAAGTTGCCCAGGTAGCGGCGGGTGTAGGGATACAGGCCCTGGTCCAGCAGCTGGGTGATGACGCGGCGCTTGGTGTTCAGGCTGCGGGCGGCGATGTCCATCAGCGTGTCCAGGCGCTTGTAGAAGTCGGCCTCGTCCGCCGCCAGGTAGGCGATGCGCGGCATGTTGATGGTCACCACGCCGATGGAGCCGGTGCTCTCGCCGCTGCCGAAGAAGCCGCCGGCCTTCTTGCGCAGCTCGCGCAGATCCAGGCGCAGGCGGCAGCACATGCTGCGCACGTCGCTGGGCTCCATGTCGGAGTTGATGTAGTTGGAGAAGTAGGGCGTGCCGTACTTCGCGGTCATCTCAAACAGCAGCTTGTTGTTCTCGGTCTCGCTCCAGTCGAAGTCGCGGGTGATGGAATAGGTGGGGATCGGGTACTGGAAGCCGCGGCCGTTGGCGTCGCCCTCGATCATGATCTCGATGAACGCCTTGTTCACCATGTCCATTTCCTTCTGGCAGTCGCCGTAGGTGAAGTCCATCTCCTTGCCGCCCACGATGGCCGGCAGGTTCTTCAGGTCGCCCGGCACGGTCCAGTCCAGCGTGACGTTCGAGAAGGGCGCCTGGGTGCCCCAGCGGGAGGGGGTGTTCACGCCGTAGATGAAGCTCTGCACGCACTGCTTGACTTCCTTCTGGGTCAGGTTATCCACCTTCACGAAGGGCGCCAGGTAGGTGTCGAACGAGGAGAATGCCTGCGCGCCGGCCCACTCGTTCTGCATGATGCCCAGGAAGTTGACCATCTGGTTGCACAGCGTGGACAGGTGGCTGGCCGGGGAGGACGTGATCTTCCCGGGCACGCCGCCCAGGCCCTCCTGGATCAGCTGCTTCAGGCTCCAGCCGGCGCAGTAGCCGGTGAGCATGGACAGGTCGTGCAGGTGGATGGCGGCGCTGCGGTGGGCCTCGGCGATCTCCTCGTCGTAGACCTCGCTCAGCCAATAGTTCGCGGTGATCGCGCCGCTGTTGGACAGGATCAGGCCGCCCACGGAATAGGAGACCGTGGCGTTTTCCTTCACGCGCCAGTCGTTGATCTGCAGATAGTTGTCCACGAGGTCCTTGTAGTTGAGGAGCGCGGAGTTGACGTTGCGCACCTTCTCGCGCTGCTTGCGGTAGAGAATGTAGGCCTTGGCGACATCGGCGTAGCCGGACTCGGACAGCACCTTCTCCACGCTGTCCTGGATGTCCTCCACGGCGATCTTGCCGTCCTTGATCTTGCTGTCAAAGTCCGACGTCACGTGCAGCGCCAGCAGCTCGATCACGCTGGGGTGATACTGCTTGCCGGTGGCCTCGAAGGCCTTGGTGATGGCCGCGCTGATCTTGCCGATGGAGAATTCCACCGTCTTGCCGTCTCGCTTCAATACCTCGTACATAAAAAAATCCCCCTCGATGGATTGTAATCTGCTTCATTCCGAGTGGCGCACCCGCCAAACGGAGCAGAATAAACGTACCACAAAATATGGGGAAAGTCAAGGGGGTGAAAACTATATATTGTGCCCCAGATTTATCAAAAACGTCATATATTGTGTTTTCCGACTTCGGTTTGGTTCTGCGCAAAGCGCGCCGGGACGCGCTTTGCGACGCCCCCGCTTGCGCCCGTTGGATTACAAAAATATGACAATCCCCCGCGCGGAAAAATGAGACAATTTTATGGCATTTTGGGAAGGGAGGAACTCACTCCACGCCGCGCAGCCGCGTATCCGGCACGTAGGGGCGCGCGGCGTCGGCGCAGCGGCGCAGCTTCTCCCCGGAGGGGGCGTGCAGGCCGGCAAAGGGCACGGACTCGCGGTCCTCGAACGCCTGCAGGAAGTAGCGCGCGGCGCCCTCGATCCACCGGCCGATGGCTTCGAAGTCCGCCTCCGCGTGCAGCTCGTCCACCACCGTGGTGCGGAACTCGTAGTCCGTCCCGCCCGCCATCAGCAGCTTCGCGCTCGCGCGGACGGGCGCGAGGTCGATCGCCTCCAGGCCGACCGTGGCGGCGTACTTCTCCGGGCTGTTCTTGATGTCCATGGACACGTAGTCCGCCAGCCCCGCTGCGAGGATCGCCTCCAGGCGGTCCGGGTGGTTGCCGTTCGTGTCCAGCTTCACGGCGTAGCCCATGTCCTTGATCCGGCGCATCATGTCCATAAGGTCGGGCCGCAGGCAGGGCTCGCCGCCAGTGATGGCCACGCCGTCCAAGAGCCCCCGCCGCTTTTCGAGGAACGCGAAGAGCTCCCCCACCTCCATGACGGCCGGGGCGCTGCCGTCCACCAGCTCGAAGTTGTGGCAGAAGGGGCAGCGAAAGTCGCACCCGCCCAGGAACACCGTGCAGGCCACCCTGCCCGGGAAGTCGAGCAGGGTCATCTTTTGCAGGCCGTGAATTTTCATGGTGATCGCCTCGTCAATCCACAATGATCTTGAACGCCACGGGCATGTCGCCGACGGTGGCGTGATTCAGATGCAGGCCGTCCGCGTCGCGGGTGAAGGGCACGTCCGCGCCGCCGTCCAGCGCCGTGACGCGCCGCACGATGCCGTGGAAGTTCGCCAGCTTTGAGGCGTCCTGCTCGCCCAGCGAGCGGATGCAGTAGCGCCCGTCTGCGCTCGGCTTCAGCGCGACGGCGTACAGCGCGCCCCCGGCGGTGGTGAAGCGGAAGTCCGCGCTGGTGAAGTTCTTTTGGATGCCGTCGGCGAACTGGCCCTCCACGATCTGCGTGGGACCCTCGCCGTACTTGCGCCACGTGCGCGTGCCGTAGATCGCCTCGCCGTTTTTCGCGAGCCACGCGCCGATCTTCTCCAGGATCGCCGCGTCCTCGTCCGGGATCGTGCCGTCCGCGCGGGGGCCGACGTTCAAGAGCAGGCAGCCGTTCTTGCTCACGATGTCCACCAAATCGCGTGTGAGGTCCGCCGCGTCGCGGTAGACGTTGCCCTCGGTGTGGCACCAGGAGTTCAGCGCCACGGCGGTGTCGGTCTGCCACACGTAGGGCTTCACGTCCGCGAACTGGCCGCGCTCCACGTCCGGCACCGCCGCGCCGAACAGGAAGGCGTCGTGCTTGTAGGTGATCAATCCCTCCTGGCCCCACTCGGCAGCGCGGTTGTAGTAGTAGGCCGCCAGCTTCTTCAGCCATGGCTTCACGGCGCTGTGCTGGATCCACCAGTCGAAGTAGAGGATGCGCGGGCGATAGTTGTCGATGATCTCGCAGGTGCGGCAGAGCCAGTCCTGCATGAACTCGTCGGAGGGCATGGGCTCGCTGTAGAGGTCCTGGAAGTCGCCCTCCGGCATCGCGGGCCAGTAGAGGTCGCCGCGGCGCAGCGGCTCCTTCACATCGCTGTCGAACTCCCTGCCGTGGCCCATGAAGAACCAGTGCTCCACCCGGTGGGAGGACGCGCCCAGCACCAGGCCGCGGGCCTCGCAGCTGGCCTTCAACTCGCCCAGCACGTCGCGGTGCGGGCCCATCTCAAAGGCGTTCCAGTGGGAGATGTCGCTCTTGTACATCTGGAAGCCGTCGTGGTGCTCCGCCACCGGCACCACGTAGCGCGCCCCGGCGCGCTCAAACAGCGCGGCCCAGGCGTCGGGGTCGAACTTCTCCGCCCTGAACAGGGGCACGAGGTCCTTGTAGCCGAAGTCCTTGTGCGGGCCGTAGGTCTGGACGTGGTGCTCGAAGGCCTTGGAGCCGGGCATGTACATGTTGCGCGGATACCACTCGCAGTCGTAAGCGGGCACGCTGTACACGCCCCAGTGGATGAAGATGCCGAACTTCGCGTCCCGATACCACTCGGGAGGCCGGAAGTTCGAGAGCGAGGCCCAGTCGGCGCTGTAGGGGCCCCGGGCGATGACGCGATCGATTTCGGCGAGGCGCTGTTTCATGGAAAGACCTCCTTTGGGTGAGTGAGGAGTTTGGAGTTGAGAGAGTGAAGAGTGGAGAGTGGAGAGTGGAAACAACCCCTCAGACGCGCTTCGCGCGCCAGCTCCCCTTACACAGGGGAGCCAAGGCTGCCGCGGAAATAACTTGCCTCCCCTTTAAAGGGGAGGTGGCCCGTTAGGGCCGGAGGGGTTGTCCTGTATACTGTCTACCTGTGCACAACCACCTTATACGCCTTTTTGCAATCCGTCTCGACGGTGGTCGCGCCATCCTTTGTGCGCACGACGTACCGCGCGGCGGGATTCCCGTGCACATCCGGCACGGTCACGGCGATCTCGCCGTCCTCGGGCGCGAACACGTGCAGCTCCAGGCCGTCCGCGTAGTCGTAGTCGGGCCGCTCCTCGCAGGCGCCCATCGGGATCACGCTGTTGGGCCGCGCCATCAAGGGCAGCGACAAAAAGCCGTGCGTCTCGCGCCGCCAGGTGTCGCCCGTCGCCTTCTCGCCGGTGAGGAGATTCGTCCAGACGCCCGCGGGCAGGTAGTAGTCCACGTGGTTGTCGGCGTGCATCACCGGCGCGACCAGCAGGTTCGCGCCCAGCATGTACTGCCGGTCGCACGTCTCGCAGGCGATGCTCTCCGGGAACTCGAAGATCATCGGCCTGAGCATCGGCACGCCCTTTTCGTGCGCCTCGACGGCCGCGCCGTACAGGTACGGCATCAGCCGGTTTTTCAGCCGCGCAAAGCGCTTCACGACCTCGTTCGCCTCGTCGTCGAACAGCCACGGCACGCGATAGCTGGTCGAGCCGTGCAGGCGGCTGTGGCTGGAGAGCAGGCCGAACGCCGCCCAACGCTTGTACACGTCCGCCGTGGCCGTCTGCTCGAAGCCGGCGATGTCGTGGCTCCAGAAGCCGAAGCCGCTGTGGCTGATGGACAGGCCGCTGCGCAGCGTCTCCGCCATGCTCATGTAGCTGGCGGAGCTGTCGCCGTTCCAGTGCACCGGGAACTGCTGCCCGCCCACGGTGGCGCTGCGGGCGAACACCACCGCGTCGCCCTCCCCGCGATAGTCGCGGATGCAGTCGAACACCATCTTATTATACAGGTAGGCGTAGTAGTTGTGCATGCGCAGCGGGTCGCTGCCGTCGTAGTACTTCACGCCCCGCACCGGGATGCGCTCGCCGAAGTCGGTCTTGAAGCAGTCCACGCCCATCTCCATCAGCCTGCGCAGCCTTTCGCAGAACCACGCCCGCGCCGCCGGGTTCGTCACGTCCAATATCGCCATGCCCGGCTGCCACATGTCGGTCTGCCAGACGTCGCCGTTCTCCTTCTGGATGAAGTAGCCCTCGCGGACGCCCTCGTCGAACATCGCGCTCTCCTGCGCAATGTAGGAGTTGATCCAGCAGCACACGTGCAGGCCGCGCGCCTTCAGCTTCTTGAGGAGCCCCTCCGGGTCCGGGAACACGTCGGGGTCCCAGGTCAGGTCCGTCAGGTGGTTGTCCTTCATCCAGAAGCAGTCGAAGTGGAACACGGACAGCGGGATGTCCCGCTGCGCCATGCCGTCGATGAAGGACGTGACGGTCTTTTCGTCGTAGCTGGTGGTGAACGACGTGGAAAGCCACAGCCCGAAGCTCCACGCCGGGGGCAGCGCCGGGCGGCCCGCCAGCGCCGTGTAGCGCTCGAGGATGCCCTTAGGGGTCCCGCCGTAGATCACGTCGTAGACCAGCTTCTGCCCCGGCAGGCTGAACTGCACGCGCTCCACCTTCTCGCTGGCCACCTCGAAGCTCACGTCGCCGCTGTCCTCCACCAGCACGCCATAGCCGCGGTTGGTCATGTAGAAGGGCACGTTCTTGTAGGCCATCTCGCTGGCGGTGCCGCCGTCGCCGTTCCAGATGTCCACCACCTGGCCGTTCTTCACGTACTCGGTAAAGCGCTCGCCCAGGCCGTACACGCGCTCGCCCACGTCCAGATCCAGCGATTCGATCATGTAGTCGCGGCCGGTCTCGCGGTTGAAGGCGTGCGCCATCGCGTGATGGCCGGACTCGGTCAGCTTTTCGCCGTCGCCCTCGTAGGTCACGCGCCAGCCGCCGAACGCCTTGCGGATCACGGCCTTCGCGCGGCCGGACTGGAAGGTGTAGGCGTCCTCCGTCTCGGTGATGACCGGCTTGACGGGGCTCTCATTGAGCTCAAAGTGCGGGCCGCGGTCCTGCGCGCCGCGCCAGTGTTCGACGCGCACGCGGATGACGTCCGGCATCGGGGCGGTGAACGTGACGGTCAGCGTCGCGTGGTTCAGCAGGGCCCCGCGCCCGTTCACGGGCACGCAGGCGCACACGATCCGCAGCGCGTCGCCGTCGATGGACGCCGAGAAGCTCTGCGTGGCAAAGTTGAAGTCGTATTCGGGCTTGTTCACCCAGTAGCCGTCGGTAAATTTCATGGCGCGTCGCCCTCCCCGTGCGTCTGTTGGCTCTGTTCCCGCTCGCGGCGCTTGCGCTCGTCGCGCCGCTTTTGGGCCTTGATGTACACGTACAGCGCGTCGAAGGGCCCGATCACCAGGCAGATGAGCAGCGCGATCCAGTACCAGCGCACGCCCTTCACCTCCCGCCGTCGTGTTGGATGGGGTCGGCGGATACTGATGGAATCCGCCGACATTCATTCTACCATCGCGCCCCGGCGGGCGTCAAGGCTCCCCGGGGCGAATTTCATAGAAAGTGGCCGTCGTTATTCAGGCGCAGGCGCAGGTCCGCGGGCAGCGAATGCTCCAGGCACAGCCGCGCGTTGGCCATGTCGCTGCGCCGGACGAACGCAGCGGCCTCCTCCGGGCTCCTGCCGCCCCCGACGTGCCGCGCCACGAGCCGCCGGTACAGCAGCGCCGGGTCGGCGTCGATGAAGATCGTGTAGTCCGCGTACCGGCGCAACTCGCGCCAGCCGGGAGCGTCCAGCAACAGGTAGTTGCCCTCGACGAGCGCGATCTCCCCCGTCGGCACGTCGCCCGGCACCGGCTCGTGCAGCGCGCGGTCGTAGCGGGGCCAGGCGACGGCCTCGCCCGCCGCCACGCGGCAGAGGGCGTCCGTGAGCGCGGCGACGTCGAAGGTCTCGGGCGCGCCCTTGACGCTCGCCAGCGAAACCGCCTCGCCATCGCGCACGACGGTGTGACTGGACAAATACGCCTGGGGATAGTGGAAGCCGTCCATGCCCAGCGCGTCGAGGGCCAGGAGCCCCGGCGTCTCGCGCGAGAGCGCCGCCAATAGCGCCGACAGCGTGCTCTTGCCCGCGCCCGGCGGGGCCGCCAGCAGTGCCGCCACGCGGCGGCCCTTTTCGCGCCGCAGCGCCGTCAGCCGCCTCAAAAGCGGCAGGAACACGCGCTCGACGTCCGCGTCGCGGAACTCGGCCTCGACCCTCCGCCCGCTGTTTTCCAACGCGCGCCGCATCGCCACGCCCCCCTCCCCGAACAGTGTAGCACAGCAGGCAACCGGGATGCAAGGGGAACAACGTTGAGCGGAAATGAGGAATTAGGAATGAGGAATGAGGAATGGATGGCGGCAGCCACAAAAATGTGCTATACTATCCCCATCGACCATCATCGCGGGGAGGGCGTTCCATGAAGGGAGAAAACCAGAAGCTGAAGATGCTTTACCTGTCGAAGCTGTTCATGGAGCAGACGGACGACGAGCACGGCCTGACCATGCCCGAGATCATCGAGAAGCTGGCCGCACAGGGCGTGAACGCCGACCGCAAGACGCTGTACATGGACCTGGAGGAGCTGCGCCGCTACGGGCTGGACATCCTCAGCCAGCAGGTGGGCCACAGGACCTACTACTCCCTGGGCGCGCGGGACTTCGAGCTTCCGGAACTGAAGCTGCTGGTAGACTCGGTGCAGGCGGCGAAGTTCATCACGGACAAGAAGTCGCGCGAGTTGATCCGCAAGCTGGAAGGCCTCGTGTCCGTGCACCAGGCGCGCCAGCTGCATCGGCAGGTGCTGATATCGGGCCGCGTCAAGACCATGAACGAGAGCATCTACTATAACATCGACAAGCTGCACGGCGCGATCAACGCCGATTCGCAGATCCGCTTCCAGTACTACCAGTGGAACCTGCGCCGGGAGATGGAGCTGCGCCGCGGCGGGGCCTGGTACGAGGTGAGCCCGTGGGCGCTGATCTGGGATGACGAGAACTACTACCTGGTGGCCTTCGACGCCGCGGACAATCGGATCAAGCACTACCGCGTGGACAAGATGCTGCGCATCAGGACGACGGACGAGCGGCGGCTGGGCCGCGAGACGTTCCGCGCGTTCGACATGGCCAAATACACGAAGAGCCTTTTCGGGATGTACGGCGGCGAGGAGACGGCCGTGACGCTTCAGGGCGAGAGCCGCTTCGCCGGCGTGGTGATCGACCGCTTCGGCAAGGACATCGCGCTTCTGCCCATCGGAGACGACCGCTTCGAGGCGAAGGTGAACGTGGCCGTCAGCCCCCAGTTCTTCGGCTGGGTGATGGGCCTGGGCGGCGGCGTGGTCGTCACCGGCCCCGGCCCGGTGGTGAAGCGGATGCGCGAGACCGTGCAGACGCTGGCGGAGCAATACTTGGAAAAGTGACAAAAACCCGCCCTTTCAAGGGTGAAAAACGGGACATCAAAATGCCCTCGACGCAAGTCGAGGGCGTTTTTTCGGACACCCCTTTTGATAGACTGTCTTCAGACGGAAGGCAGACTGTCAAAGGGGGTTTTCATATGCACAGCATCCGTTATCTACAGAAGATCAAGAAGCGCGGGCCGTTCGGCCTGCCCTACACCGCGCTGGTCGTGCGGGTGGCGCACGTGGACGATCGCCACTGGCAGCGACTCAGGCACCGCCCGTTTTCGCTGAACGACATGCTGATCTACTGAGGGGGTGAAAGACATGTTCAAACCCGCGGGATACTACACCAGCCAGGGCTACACCGGCTTTCTGCCGAGCGGTGGCCGCATGGCCTTCCCCACCCAGGAGGAATACCTGGACTTCGTGCGCGAATGGCAGGAGGCCGCCTGATGGACGGCCTCCTGCAAGACGCCGCGCCCGAGAAGGACGCGGCCCGGGAGGAGCGCCCCGACCGGGAGCCGGACATCGACATCGACTTCTGGACGCTGCTGTGCGAGGCGCGGATCATACAGCTGCATGGATAGGTCGATGGCTTTGCGAATTTTTTACACCATGTAACTTGTGTAACCCATGTAACTTTTCATCCCTTCCCCAGGCTGTCGCGATACTCGCCAGGGGTCATGCCCTCCAGGCGCTTGAAGCTCTTGGAGAAGTGGGCCACGTCCACGTAGCCCGCCTGCTCAGCCACGGCGTGGATGCGCAGGCTGCCGTCCGCCAGCAGCACCTTCGCGCGCTCGATGCGCATGCGGCCCAGCAGGTCGAAGAAGCTCTGGTTCGTGTGCTTGTTGATGAGCTTGGACAGGTGCCACTGGCTGACGTACACGTGGTCGGCCACGTCGCCCAGGCTCAGATGCTCGGCGCAGTGGGCGCGCATGTAGTCCAGCGCCTGGCGCACGATGAAATTCCCGGCGGCGCTGCCCGCGGCGGCGGGGTCGTCCTCCGGCTCCGCGCCCGCGGGGACGGGCGGCAGCGCGTCCAGCCGCGCCGTCATCGTGCGGATGGCCTCGTACAGCTCGTCCAGCTTGCTGGGCTTGAGCAGATACCGGCACACGCCCAGATTCAGCGCGGTCTGGGCGTATTCAAAGTCGCGAAACGCCGTGAGCACCGCGATCTGCAGCCGCGGGAACTCGCTGCGCAGCGCCGCCACCATGCTCAGGCCGTCCATGTTGGGCATGCGGATGTCGGTGAGCAGTATATCCGGGCGCAATTCGCGCACCAGCCGCAGGCCCTCCTCGCCGTTTGAAGCCGTGCCGACCACCTCGCAGCCCATGTCGCCCCAGCGCACCGCCTTGGACAGGCCGTCCAGTATGATGTGTTCGTCGTCCACCAGCACCACGCGATACATATTGACCTCCTCACTCGCTGAACGGCTCCAGTGCCATCACCGTCTCCCAACACGCCTCCGCCGTCATGCGGCCGTCGGCCACGGCGGGCACACAGTTGAGGAGCCACGCCTCGCGGGCATCCTTGTTCATGTCGTCCTGCACCGGGCCGAGCAGCACCTCCGCCCCGTCCAGCAGCGCCAGCGCCGACTCCTGCATCGCGCCGGAGGTCTGCTCCTGGTTCAGCAGCGCCAGGTGCTCCGGCGACGTGAGCCAGGCCAGCAGCTGCACCGCGGCGTCGCGGCGCTCGGGGTCGTCCCAGGCGCGGCGGGTCAGGTAGAAGCCCATCGACACGCCGCCGATCACCGCGCCGCCCGCGCCCTCGCGGCGCGGCACGGGCAGCACCTGCACGCTGTCCATGCTCTCAGCGGGCAGCGTGTTGGCGAACCAGCTGCCGTCGAACTGCATCGCGGCCTTCTTGTCGCGGAACATCTGGCTGGTGACGGTCTCGGACGTGTTCAGCGCGTCCGCCGGGAACGCGCCCAGCTCGTACAGCCGCCGGATCAGCGCCATGCCCTCGCGCCAGCTCTCGGGCACCTGGTCCGCCGACGCGGGCCGCGCGGCATACTCGTCCGGCGTGGCGCAGGCCAGCACGCAGCACTCCGCCAGGTAGTGCGGGATGTCGGAGAACGACACCGCGATCGGCGTGACGCCCGCCGCGGCGAAGCCCGCCACCGCCGCCTCCAGGTGGTCCCACGTGTCCGGCAGGGGCAGGCCGTACTGCTCGAACAGGTCGGTGTTCACGAACAGGCCCTCGTAGTAGGGCCGGGCCGGGATGGCGTACACCACGCCGTCGTCCTCGCGCAGGGCCTCGCTCTCCGGCAGCGAAAGCTGGGGATAGGCGGCGTTGATCTCTTCGATGGGCACCATCCGGCGCAATATCGGCGCGGAATCGCCGCTGCACGCGAAGAAAAACAGCACGTCCGGCTCGTTGCCCGCGGCGAAATCGCTCAGCACGCGCGCCTTCCATGTCTCGTCGCTGGTGGCCGAGGCGTCCTCCACGATGTTGCCGGTGCGCTCCTCGTAGTCGCGCAGCAGCTCCGCGTAGGTGATCGCCGCCACGTCCTCCCCGGCGAAGCAGCTCACCGTCTTCAGCGCCACGCCCTCCGAGAGCGCGCCGAGGTTTGCGAATATCGCAAGGGCCAGGAATAATAGTATCGTTCGCTTCATGGCATCTCCTTTTCTATGAGTGAGGAGTTAGGAGTGTGGAGTGAGGAGTTGATGGCGGCTGACGCGAATCCAAATGTCTTCCCCTTTAGGGGAGGCAAGAAGTCGCGTTAGCCTTGGCTCCCCTGTGTAAGGGGAGCTGTCACCGTAGGTGACTGAGGGGTTGGCTATTAACTCCTCACTCCTAATTCCTCACTCCTCACTCCTCCTGCGGTATCTCGACAAACACCCTCGTCCATCCCGGCTCGTCGGTGACGACGCGCAGGCGCGCGCGGTCGCCGTAGATCAGCTTCAGGCGGGTGCAGATGTTCGCCAGGCCCAGGTGGGAGCCGCCCTGGCTGTCGCCGTTCAGCGCGGCCTCGATGCGGCGGCGATCCTCGGCGGTGGCCATCCGGCCGCTGTTGGCGACCTCCAGGCGCAGCGCGCCGTCCTCGTGGGCGCAGCGCAGCAGTATCTCCCCGCCGCCCTCGGGCGCGATGCCGTGCTCCACGGCGTTTTCGATCAGCGGCTGCAGCGTCAGCGCGGGCAGCACGTCCTCCAGTGCCTGCGGCGCGGCGTCGATCCGGCTCTTGAGCCGTTCGCCGAAGCGCAGGCCCACGAAGTAGAAGTAGGCGTTGGCCGTCTCCAGCTCCTCGCGCAGCGTCAGCGTGCGCCTGTCGCCGCGCGACATCCCCGCGTTGAGCAGCACGCTCAGCGATTCCACCATCGCCGAGATCGACTCAGAGCCCTCGATGCGCGCCTGCCAGTTGATCGTCTCCAGCGCGTTGTTGATGAAGTGCGGGTTGATGCGGCTCTGCATGGCCTGGATGCGCGCGTCCCGCAGGGCGATCTCTTCCTTATAAGTCTTGTCGATCAGCTCGCGCAGCCGCAGGCTCATGTTCGAGAAGGCCTTGCCCAGCGTGCCCAGCTCGTCGTCGCCCTGCATCGGCACGGTCACGCCCAGCTCCCCGGCCTCGATGCGGTTCGCGGCGTCGGAGAGGATGGCGATGGGCCGCGTGATGCGCCGGTAGACGTACCAGGCGATCACGAGCAGGATCGGCGCCAGCAGCAGGATCAGCCCGCCCAGCAGCAGCCGGAACGCGTCCAGCTCGCCGTAGAGCCGCGCGCGGCCCAGCAAAAGCCCCGCGCGCAGGTCGTAGTCGCGGTCCGCGCCCACGCGCATCAGCGCGTACTGCCCTGCCCCGGCGACGGCGATCTCGCCCTCGGGCAGCGCGTCCCACCGCGCGCCCTCCGGCCCGCCCGCGCCGGTGCCGGTCACGTCGTCCAGCGCCACGTCGTCCAGCGCCACGTCCAGCCGCGCGTCCCAGCTCTTCGCCAGCGCCGCCAGCGGCCCGATCAGCGCGTCGGTGTCGATGCCCAGCACCAGCATGCCGTAGGGCTTCATGCGCAAATTCATCAGGTTGCGCACCAGGTACACCTCGCCGTCTACGCTCACAAAGCGCCCGCGGGTGTCCAGCGCCTCGCCCATGGCCTTCACCTGCTCGTGCGCCTTCGCCTGGTAGGCCGCCGCGGCGTCCGCGCCGCCGCGGTTCACCAGCAACAGGTCCGGGTTGTCCAGCGTGAAGCAGGCCGCGAAGGTCAAAAGGGCCTCGCGGCTGTACTTGCGCTCGATGTAGCTGCGGGCGCGGCGCAGGAACTCGCTGCCCTGGATGGCCCCGGAATCGCGCTGGGCCGCGGCGTCGGTCAGCTCGCCGTCGTAGGTGGCGTCGCGGGAGAGCGTCACCAGCTTCCTGAGGTTGTCCTCCGCGAGCGTCATGGAGTAGTCCATGCCGGCGAGCAGCGCGGACTCCGTCTTGGCCTGGAAGTCCTTGAACACGGCGCCGCCCATGTACAGGCCCAGCACCACCGCGGGCAGCAGGTAGCAGATCAGCACGATCGCCGTCAGCTGGACGCGAATCTTCCGAAACACACGCATGGCAGACCTCCGATTATTGGACAACCCCTCCGGCGCTGACGCTTCGCTAGGCCCTGCGGGCTGCGCCACCTCCCCTTACACAGGGGAGGCTTTTGGGCGGGCGCGGGGGCGGACCTTCCGCCGCAACGCCGCCCCTACGGAGAGAACGCGCGGCAGCCGCTATTCCTACTCCCTACTCCCTATTCCCTAAAACGGCAAATTCAAATAATCCGCCATCATGCCCACCAGCGCGCGGGCGCGCTCCATGGTTTCGGCCTCGGCGAACACGCGCACGCGCGGCTCGGTGCCGGCGCACGCGCGGCTCGGTGCCGGAGAAGCGCAGTATGATCCACTCGTCCCCGAGGTAGATCTTGCAGCCGTCCTCCCAGCTGACGCGGGTGATCGGCGCGTCGAACGTCGGCAGCTCGCGCCGCTCGAACACGCGCGAGGAGATCTCCTGCTTGCGCGCCTCGGTCAGCAGCCAGTCGTACTCCGCCATGTGCAACTCGCCGAACTCGTCGAATATCTCCTGCACCGTCTGCGAAAGCGGTTTATTCGTCACGGCCAGCATCTCCACCAGCAGCGAGGCGGCGTAGAGGCCGTCCTTGCCGAAGATGTGGCCGCGCACCGTGAGGCCACCGGAGCTCTCGCCGCCCAGCAGCGCGTCGTGCTCCTGCATCGCGGCGGAGATGTTCTTGAAGCCCACGGGCACCTCGACGCATTCCTCGCCGAACTTCGCGGCCACGCGGTCGAGCAGATGCGTGGTGGCGATGTTGCGCACCACGGCTCCCTTCCAGCCCTTGTACCTGAGCAGGTAGTAGTACAGCAGCACGAGGATCTCGTTGGCGGAGACGTAGCGGCCCTTCTCGTCGATCACGCCCAGGCGGTCGGCGTCGCCGTCGGTGGCGATGCCCAGGTCGGCCTCCTGGTCGATCACCTGGCGCTGCAGATCCGCCAGCGTGTCCACGGTGGGCGCGGGCAGGCGGCGGCCGAAGAAGGCGTCGTGGGTGTCGTGGATGACGGTCACGTCGCAGCGGCAGCTGTACAGTATGGTCATCAGGCCCGTGCGGCTGACGCCGTACATCGGGTCCAGCACGATGCGCGGGCGGCGGCGGCGGATGGCCTTCGTATCGATGCGCTCGAGGATCGAATCGAGGTAGGCGTCGCGGGTGTCCACCAGCGCGATGGCCCCCGACTGCTTGCCCTCCTCGAAGTCGATCGGATGGATGTCCGCGGGGGTGAGCGCGTTGGCCACGGACTGGATCTCGTCCGTCACCTCCGGCAGCGCGTCGCGCCCGCCGTAGGTGAACAGCTTGATGCCGTTGTACAGCGCCGGGTTGTGGCTGGCGGTGATGGCCGCGCCGTAGGGCAGCTCCCAGCTCTTGACCGTGAACATGATCTGCGGCGTGGGCGGGGAGATGTTGATGAAGTCCACCTTCACGCCCTCCCCCGCGATGGCCTCGGAGAACCATACGGCGGCCTCGCGGCTAAGGAAGCGCCGGTCGTAGCCGATGCAGATCTCCCTGCGGACGCCCTCGCGGACGATGCGCCGCCCCAGCGCCACCGCGACCTTCTGGATGTTCTCGCGCGTGAACCCGTCGCCGATGACGGCGCGCCACCCGCCGGTACCGAATTGGATCATAACGGATCACTCCTGTTGATATGTTCTTCCACATTTTGCGTACAGATTCTTCGACTTCATTTCGCCTGCGGCTCCATTTCGCTCAGAATGACAGCGTTTCGCATCGTTGTCATCCTGAGCGAAGCGAAGGATCTGTACATTGCGCTTTCAAATACCATCTTGCATGGACCAGCAGGGCTTCGCATGCCTGCCAATCGCCGGCAATCATTCCTGATTGACTCCCATTACCACGACGACCTCGTGCTCTCCCCCTGGGAAAGCGGGGATGGTTTCGCGGCGCTCGCCGTCCACCTCGATCGCCCGAACGCCCTTCTCCACGTGGTCAGGGTTTTCGACGCGGATGCGATAGGTCGCGCCGCGCCAGCGCCTTGTGACGGCGAAGCCATCCCAGTCGGCGGGCACGCAGGGGTCCACCGTCAGGCGGTCGAACTGAGGCCGCACGCCCAGCATGTAGCGCGTGGCGGCGAAGTAGGCCCAGCCCGCCGAGCCGGTCATGAACGGGTGCCGCGCGCGCCCGTGGGCGGCGTGGTCGCGGCCCATGATGAACTGGCAGTAGCTGTAGGGCTCGGCCTGGCGGATTTCCATGATGTCGTTCTGGTTCTCGGGCAGCAGCGCGTCGTAGAACTTCATCGCGCGGCTTCCGCGGCCCAGCCTGCACTCGGCCACCCACGCCCAGGGGTTCGGATGGCTGAACACCGCGCCGTTCTCCTTGATGCCGGGATACACGCGCGTGACGAAGCCGACGCCGTCGTCGCGCTCGGTGAACGCCGGGGCGTTGAGCATCAGGCCGTAGGGCGTGTAGAGCCATTCGTCCACCGCGTCCATCGCCTTGAGCCCCTGCTCGCGCGTGGCCGCGCCGGAGGCCACCGCCCAGGCGTTGCTCTCCAGGTGTACCTTGCCCTCCTTGGCGGCATGGCTGCCGATGGGCCGACCATCGGCAGTGAAGCCGCGCAGGAACCACGCGCCGTCCCACAGGCAGGCCTGGCAGGCGTCCTTCAGCGCGGCCAGCTTCGCGCCGTACTTCTCGACGTCCCCGTCGCGGCCCTGGAAGCGCGCAGCGTCCAAAAAGTGCTCCGTGGCCCAGACCAGCAGGAAGGCCACCATGGCGCTCTCGCCGCCGCCCAGGTTCAGGCAGTCGTTCCAGTCGGCGCGCAGGCCCTTCGTGATGCCGTGGCTGCCCAGCTGGGAATACGAGAAATCGAGGATGCGCCGCATGTGCGCCCACACCGATTCGGCCTCGCCGTCGGCGTAGGGCACGTCTTGCTCGAAGAACGCCATCTCGCCCGTCTCGCGCGCGTACTCCACGATGGCGGGGATCAGCCACAGCGCGTCGTCGGCGCAGGCGTCCTCGATGCCGTGCACGCGCTTGTTGTCCGCGGCCTTCGGCACCACCGTGGGCGACCACTCCTCCTCTTTCTCCTTGCCCTCGAACCACGCGGGGTCGAACAGGTGCAGGCCGTAGCCGGCGCGGGTCAGGCCGTTTAGCAGCTGCAATATGCGCTTCTTGCAGCCCTCGGGCTCGGCGTGGGGGATACACATGGCGTCCTGCGCCGTGTCGCGGAAGCCCAGCCCGGTGCGCCCGCCCACCTCGATGAACGACGCGAAGCGCGAGAACAGCACGTTCACCTCGCTCTGGTACAGATTCCAGATGTTCAAGCTGCGGTTCATGTTCGCGTGCGGGGTGTCCACGCGCAGCGCGCCCAGCTTCTCATCCCAGAACGCGGCGAGTTCGGCGAACGCCCGGTCGGTCCCGGCGAAATCGTACTTCGCGCGGGCGGCCTTCGCGGCTTCGCCCCGGCCCGTGCCCAGGTAGAACAGCAGCCGCTGCTCCTCGCCGGGCTGAAGCGTCAGCCGCTTCATCAGCGCGCCGACGGGGTTGCCGCCGTTCTCACAGCCGCCCGCGAGGCCCTTCTCCACGCCGATCGGGTTTCTCTCGGTGCGATAGGGGCCGATGAAGCCGTCGCGGGTGCCCTCCCAGCCGTCCGGCTCGAACGACGCCGCGAAGAACTGGAAGCTGTCGGGCTCGTAGTGCAGCTCGCACACCGCCGCGCCGTCCTCGAAGAACGACCCGGCGCAGTACAGGCTCATCTGGAAGTTCTGGTTGTCGATGTCGATGTTGTGGAACGAGAACTCCACGTAGCCGGTCACGTCGATGCGCCGCGGGCGGTCCGAGTCGTTGCGCACGCGCACGTCGAAGATCTCCACCGGGTCCGCATCGCCATCCTCGCGGGGGATGAACAGCGTCTGGCTCGCGGCGATGCCGCCCCTTTCGCAGGTGTAGACGGAATAGCTCAGCCCGTGTCGGCAGGCATACTTCGCTTCCCTCAAATCCGCGCCCACGGGCTGCCAGCTGACGGACCAGCAGTCTCCCGTCTCCGCGTCCTTCAGATACACGTAGTGCCCGGGGAAGTCCATCGGCACGCCGTTGGGCCGAAAGCGCGTGATGCGGTGGAACTGGGGCGAATCCAGCCAGCAGTAGCCGCCCGCGTTGTGAGACACGACCGCGCCCATCCGCTGGGTGCCCAGGTAGTTGGTCATGGAAAAGGGCGCGTCCACCCGGTCGATCACATACTCCCGCGCCGCATCGTCAAAATAGCCGTAGCGCATATCGCCGCCTCCTGCCGTCGGTATCATTTTACCTTAAATTCATTTTAACCGCAAGGGGCAGAAAAGGAAATGGCTGTGGGTGCGGTTTGTTGTGCGGGATTGCGGAGTTGGAAAAAAGATCCTTCGACTCCGCCGCAATTGCGGCTCCGCTCAGGATGACAGGTATGCGGTTGTCGCATCGTTGTCATCCTGAGCGGAGCGTCAGCGAAGTCGAAGGATCTTTGGGCGGGCGCGGGGGCGGACCTTCCGCCGCATCGCCGCCCCTACAACCCTTCCGGCCCTGACGGGCCACCTCCCCTTGCACAGGGGAGGCTTTTGGAAAGTGCGCGGCAGCCGCCATCAACTCCTAACTCCTCACTCTCCACTCTCCACTCTCCACTCTCCACTCTCCACTCTACTTCCTCAGCCCCCAAATATCCCGGTCATACTCGGCGATGGTGCGGTCGGAGGAGAAGAACCCGGCCATGGCGATGTTCGCGAGGGCCTTGCGGCTCCAAGCGTTCTCGTCGCCCATGTCGGCAAGGGCCTGCGCCTTGGCACGGCAGTAGTCGGCAAAATCCGGGAAGGTCATGAACCAGTCCTTATTGGCCAGCTCGTCGTGCAGGCGGGTCAGGCTCTGCGCGTCCCCGGCGGCCAGCATCTCTTCGCCGGTCAAAAAGTCCAGCGCCTCGGCCAGAGCCGCGTCAGCCTCCAGGTACGCCTTGGGGTCGTAGTCGCCGCGGCGGTAGCGCTCAATCACCTCGTCAGAGGACGCGCCGAACGTGTAGATGTTGTCCGGGCCCACCAGCTCTGCGATCTCGACGTTCGCGCCGTCCATCGTGCCCAGCGTCACCGCGCCGTTGAGCATGAACTTCATGTTGCCGGTGCCGCTGGCCTCCTTGGAGGCGAGGGAGATCTGCTCGGACAGGTCGCAGGCCGGGATCAGCTTTTCGGCGGCGGAGACGTTGTAGTTCTCCACCATCACGACCTTCAGCCACTTCGACGCCACGGGGTCGGCGGCGATCACGTCCGACAGGCAGAGGATCGCGTGGATGATGTCCTTGGCGACGGTGTAGGCCGGGGCGGCCTTCGCGCCGAAGATCGCGGTCACGGGGCGCTCGGGCGTCTTCCCGGCGCGGATGTCCAGCAATTCGCGGACGATCCACAGCAGGTTCAGCTGCTGGCGCTTGTACTCGTGCAGGCGCTTGGACTGCACGTCGAACACGGATTCCGGATCGATCACCGCGCCCTGGTGCTCCTTCAGCCAGTCGGCAAAGCGCCGCTTGTTCGCGCGCTTCACGCCCGCCAGCCGCTTCAGGAAGGCCGCGTCGTTTGAAAACGCCTTGAGCTTCTCCAGCTGCGCGGCGTCCGCGCGCCAGCCCATGCCGATCGCGCCGTCGATCAGGTCCGCGAGGTCGCGGTTGCAGCTCATCAGCCAGCGGCGGAACGTGATGCCGTTGGTCTTGTTGTTGAACTTCTCCGGGTACGCGGCGTAGAACGGCGCGAGCTCGGCGTTCTTCAGGATCTCGGTGTGCAGCCGCGCCACGCCGTTGACGGAGTGGCTGAAGTGGATGTCGAGGTTGGCCATGTGCACGAAGTCGGCCTCGTCGATGATCCACAGGAAGGGGTCGTCAAACTCCGCCTTCACGCGCGCGTCCAGGCGGCGGATGATCGGCATCAGCTGCGGCACGGCGCGCTCCAGGTACGCGACGGGCCACTTCTCCAGCGCCTCGGCCAGGATCGTGTGGTTCGTGTAGCCGCAGACGTTCGTCACGATCCCGACGGCCTCGTCCTCGCCGATCCCCCGCTCCCCGAGCAGCCGGATCAGCTCCGGGATCACCAGCGTCGGGTGCGTGTCGTTGATCTGGATGGCGGCGTAGTCGGCCAGGTCGTGCAGGTCGCTGCCGCGGGCGACGCACTCGTCCAGGATCAGCCGCGCGGCGTTGGCCACCATGAAGTACTCCTGGTACACGCGCAGCAGGCGGCCCGCGTCGGTGCTGTCGTCGGGATAGAGGAACAGCGTCAGGTTCTTCGCCAGGTCGGCCTGGTCGAACGCGATGCCGGATTTGATCAGCCGCTCGTCGGCTGTGTCCACGTCGAACAGGCGCAGCCTTCCGCACTGGCCGTGGTAGCCGGTCACGGTGATCTCATACATCGTGGAGCGCAGCGTCGCCCCGCCAAAGGGGATGTCGTAGTGGGTGGCGGTGCGGTGCATCCAGCTCTCGGTGCCCCAGCGCAGCCACGTGTCCGGCGTCTCGGCCTGGCGATTGTCCACGAAGTTCTGCTTGAACAGGCCGCAGTGGTAGGCCAGGCCCACGCCGTCGGCGGGCAGGCCCAGCGTCGCCAGGCTGTCCAGGAAGCACGCGGCCAGTCGGCCCAGCCCGCCGTTGCCCAGCGAAGGCTCCAGCTCGAACTCCTCCAGGTCGGAAAGCGCCACGCCCGCGGCGGCCAGCTCGGCCTTCACCTCGTCGTAGAGGCCCAGGTTGATCAGGTTGTTGCTCAGCAGCTTGCCGATCAAAAACTCCGCCGAGATGTAGTACAGCTTCTTCTTGCCCTCGTTGAAGCCCGGGCGTTGAACAGCTCCAGCTTCGTGCACTCGTTCAGGGGCTTTTTGGCGTAATCTTTCAGGGTGCGGCTCATGGCGCATTCCTCCTGTCAGTGTGATAACTGCATTATACTCCCTTATTGTGCGAAAAGTCTTGCAGGATTCGGTCAGTTTATGATACAATACTATCATATGAGGGAATACGCGGAGGTGCGCATGGAACTCGAGCAATACACCCAGTACCAGGAGACGCGGCTGCACGAGCAGCCGGGGTTTGCCTACGACACGTACCTGTGCACGATCCCGCAGGACTTCGACCGCGTGAACCCGCACTGGCACGAGCAGATGGAGCTGATCTACATCAAGAAGGGCAGCGGCGCGGTGTCGGTGAACCTGGAGAGCTACTCGAGGGCGACCCCGGCGGGCGCATGGAGTACGAAAACATCATCTTTTCGCTGGCGCTGCTGGACAGCGCGGAGGCGGACGACTGGTGCCGCGGCGTGGTGGACGCGCTGCGCCAGGGCGAGCTGCTCGTCGAGCGGCCCATCCGCCCGGGCACGCCGCTGCACGCCGACGTGAGCGCCGCGCTGGACGGCGCGGACGCCGCCTGCGCCGAGAAGGCCCCGGGCTACCCGCTGCTGGTGAAGAGCCAGCTGTTCAAGCTGCTGTTCGCGCTGAACCGACACCGGCTGGCCGCGCCGCAGGGCAAGCCCGCCGAGGATGCGGAGAAGCTGAAGGGCCTGTTCGGCTACGTGAAGGCCAACTTCAGCCGGCCCATCGCCGTGGCGGACGCCGCCGCCGTGGCGGGCTACAGCCCCTCCCACTTCATGCGCATCTTCCGCCAGGTGACCGGCCGCACGTTCGTGGACTACCTGACGGACTACCGGCTCTCGGCGGCCGTCTACTACTTAAAGGAGACCGGCGACGACATCTCCGCCGTGGCCGAAAACTGCGGCTTTGACAACGTCAGCTACTTCATCCGCCGCTTCCGCCGCAAGTACGGCACCTCCCCGGGGCGCTACCGAAAGAACAAAAAATCATGAAAACTGGCAATATCCTATCATGGGACAAAAAAATTCTATCAACTTGCCAAAAAGCGCCCTTTTCCTTTTGACAAGAAGTTAACAGAGTGCTATAATAGCGTTGTTCTCAATGGGGGTGACCCCATTCGCGGGCCGCGAAGCGGCGCGCGACACAATAAAAGGAGGTTTTACCATGAAGAAACTGTTTGCTCTTGCGCTGGCCGTCGCGCTGGTGCTGACCCTGAGCTGCGCCGCGTTCGCGGAGGGCTACAGCGGCGACCTGAAGGTTTGGGTCCCCGACGCCGCCGTGGATTTCACCGCCGAGCAGGTTGAGGCCTTCAAGGCCGCCAATCCCGAGTACGCCGACATGAACGTCACCATCGAGCCCGTGGGCGAGGGCGACGCCGCCGGCAAGGTCATCACCGACGTGGACGCCGCCGCGGACGTGTTCAACTTCGCGCAGGACCAGCTGGCCCGCATCGTCGCCGCCGGCGCCCTGGAAGAGGTTGAGCCCGGCAACGCCGAGATCGTCAAGGCCGAGAACGACGCCGGTTCCGTCGGCGCCGCCACGATGGGCGACACGCTGTACGCCTATCCGCTGACCAGCGACAACGGCTACTTCATGTACTACGACAAGAGCGTCGTCACCGATCCCACCGACCTGGACCAGATCCTGGCCGACTGCGAGGCCGCGGGCAAGAGCTTCTACATGGAGATCAACTCCGGCTGGTATCAGACCGCGTTCTTCTTCGGCACCGGCTGCACCCTGACCTATGATTCCGACGACGAGGGCAACCTGATCGCCTGCAACAGCGACTATGCCTCCGAGAACGGCCTGAAGGCCCTCAAGAGCATGATCAAGCTGTCCAAGAGCCCCGCCTTCCAGAACGGCTCCTCCATCTCCAACGCCACCAACGTGGGCGCGATCGTGGACGGCACCTGGGATTCCGAGGCCGCCAAGGAGCTCTTCGGCGACAACTACGCCGCCGCCAAGCTGCCCACCGTCGACGGCTATCAGCTGTCCGGCTTCGGCGGCTTCAAGCTGCTGGGCGTGAAGCCCCAGACCGACGAGGACAAGCTGGCCGCGTGCGACGCGCTGGCCGCGTGGCTGTCCTCTGGCGACGTGCAGCTGGCCCGCTACGAGGCCCTGGGCTGGGGTCCCTCCAACCTGGCGGCCCAGCAGAGCGCGCTGGCTGAGCAGCTGGCCTTCACCATCCCGCAGGGCCAGTATCCCGGCGATTACTGGAGCCTGGCCACCGGCCTGGGCGACCGGATCATCGGCAAGGAGTTCGACGACGCGTACGACGACACCCTGATGGCCGCGCTGACCGAGTTCCAGGAGACCTGCGAATCCTACGCCGCGAAGTAAGCGCGGCAGCGACACGGACCGGGTTCATTCCCCGGTCCTTTTCGATGAACGGAGGCAGAGATCGTTTCATATAAAAGAGGCGTTGTGCCGCTTTGATATGTACAGATCCTTCGACTTCGCCTTGCTGTTCGCAAGGCTTCGCTCAGGATGACAAACGACCCGGCAGCGCGTCATTCTGAGCGAAGCGCCGCGGAAAGCGACGCGCAGTCGAAGAATCTTTCAACCGTCGCCTCCTATCCTTGAACAACATCGAACAAAGGGGTAGTATCACATGGTCGATTTAAACTATCTCAAAATGAGCAAGCCCCAAAAGTTTGCCTACAACTGCGGCAAATTCTTCAAGGCGCTGCCCGGGCGGATCGGCGGCGGCTTCGTGAAGCTGGGGCGGGCCATCGCGGGCTTCTTCAAGGCCTTCGGCCTGTCCGTCGCGGACCTGTTCACCACGTTCAAGAACGGCGACTGGAAGACGCGCCTGTCCTACCTGATCATGGGCTCGGGCAGCATGGCGCGCGGGCAGTGGGGCCGCGGCCTGCTGTTCTTCCTGTTCCAGACGGTGTTCAACCTCTACATGGTGAACTTCGGCATGGCGTACCTGTCCAAGCTGGGCACGCTGGGCACCGTGGCCACCGAGAAGGTGGGCCGCAAGACCGTCTACGGCGACAACTCGTTCCTGATCCTGCTCTACGGCGTGCTGACGCTGTTCTTCGTGCTGGCGTTCATCTACACCTGGCGCGTGAACATCAAGCAGAACAAGATCGCGCAGCAGATCGAGGCCTCCGGCAAGAAGCTCAAGAGCACCAAGGAGGACCTGCAGTCGCTGATGGACAGCCAGTTCCACAAGACGCTGCTGGCGCTGCCGACGCTGGGCGTGTTCGTGTTCACGATCCTGCCGATCTTCTTCATGATCCTGGTCGCGTTCACGAACTTCGACTACAACCACCAGCCCCCCGCCAAGCTGTTTACGTGGGTGGGCTTTGAGAACTTCAAGCAGCTGCTGTCCTCCGGCTCGGCCAGCTATGGCGACACGTTCCGCCAGGTGCTGTTCTGGACGCTGGTGTGGGCCTTCTTCGCCACGTTCCTCAACTACTTCCTGGGCATGTTCGTGGCCATCATGATCGCACGATCCTGGTCATGACCATCGCCATCCCGCAGTTCGTGTCTCTCTTGTACGTGTCCAAGATGTTCGCGGCGGACGGCCTGATCAACACCTACCTTCTCAAGTGGGGCATCATCCACGAGAAGATCCCGTTCTGGACCGACCCGGGCTGGGCGCGGTTCACGATCATCCTCATCAACATCTGGATCGGCATCCCCTACCTGATGCTGATCGCCACCGGCATACTGATGAACATCCCGGCCGACCTGTACGAGTCCGCGCGCATCGACGGCGCGAACGCGATGCAGATGTACGGCAAGATCACGCTGCCCTACATGCTGTTCGTCACGGGCCCGTACCTGCTGACGAGCTTCACCGGCAACATCAACAACTTCAACGTCATATTCCTGCTGTCGCAAGGCAAGCCGATGGGCCTGGCGGGCAACGCCGGCAGCACCGACCTGTTGATCACATGGCTGTACCGCATGACCGTATCGGACACGAACTACAAGATCGCCGCCGTCATCGGCATCATGGTGTTCGTGGTGCTGGCCGTGATCAACCTGGTGGTCTACAACCTGATACCGTCCGTGAAGAATGAGGAGGATTTCCAGTAATGGCTGAGAAGAATACGCTGGCAGCGCAGCCCAAGCTGCGCAGCAAGAAGGGCCACGAGCGCCGGACGAACGGCACGATCTACACCGTGCTGACCATCATGTCCATCATCTGGCTCGTCCCCTTCGTGTTCCTGGTCCTCCAGTCCTTCCGCTCCTATAAATTGGAGAAGGGCGGCATGGTGGACTACCTGCTCCCCAAGCACTTTTCGCTGGACAACTACGCCTTCCTGTTCGAGGGCAGCAACTTCTTCTCCTGGTGCGGCAAGGCCATACTCGTCGGCCTGATCGCGGCCGCGGTGGCCACGCTGCTGGTGCACCTGTGCGGCAAGGCGCTGGACAGGCGCGAGGGCGAGGACAAGGGCGCGCGCATCCTGATGATCGGCGGCAGCCTGCTGGTCGCCTTCGCCGCGCTCGTCGCGCTCACGGCCGCGCTGCATGGCTTCGCCCTGGCCGGCGAGGCGGGCACGCTCCTGATCGCGCTGGCGCTGTTCATCCTCGTGGGCTTCATCATGGCCCGGGTCTATCTGAAGCAGGACAGCAAGCTGCTGCGCTCCATCCCCGGCTACGTGGTGGAGGACAAGCACGAGGGCGCGAAGAAGCTGTGCACGCTGGCGCTGGAGTTCCTGGTGCTCTCCATCATCATCCAGCACATGCTGGCCCCGATGACCACGAGCCAGTACGTGCGCTGGTACATCAACACGCTGACCATCGCCCTGTTCACCGCCGTGCTGCAGACGGCCATCGTGCTGTCCGTCAGCTACGCGCTCAGCCGCCTGCGCTTCAAGGGGCGCAAGCTGATCATGAACGCGGTGCTGGTGCTGGGCCTGTTCCCGGGCTTCTTGACGATGATCACGCTGTACTTCCTGCTCAAGCAACTGGGCCTGACCCAGGCGAACGCGGTACCCGGCCTGATCCTGATCTACTGCGCTTCCTCGGGCATGGGCTACTACATTTCCAAGGGCTTCTTCGACACGATCCCCAAGTCCCTGGACGAATCCGCCCGCATCGACGGCGCGACGCGCTTCCAGGTGTTTTTGAAGATCATCATGCCGCTGGCCAAGCCCATCGTGATCTACACGGTGCTGATGGCGTTCATGGCCCCCTGGGGCGACTACGTGTTCGCCAGCTACGTGGCGTTCGGCGACCCGAAGGGCTACAACGTGGCGGTCGGTCTTTACAACTGGGTCAACACCAACGACTTCCAGAACTACTTTACCCGCTTCTGCGCGGGCGGCGTGCTGGTGGCGGTGCCGATCACGGCGCTGTTCCTGGCGCTGCAGAAGTACTATGTCGAAGGCGTTACCGGCGGAGCCGTGAAGGGATAGAGCCCCCCTCATGCCTTCCCCTTGAGGGGAAGGTGGCGCGAAGCGCCGGATGAGGTGGAAATCCGCCCAAGATATGTGCCATCCCAAGAATTGGAGGATTGTAGAATATGGCAAGTTTAAAGCTTGAGCACGTCAAGAAAGTCTACGACAAGAACGTCGTGGCCGTGCACGACTTCAACCTGGAGATCAAGGACAAGGAATTCATCGTGTTCGTCGGCCCGTCCGGCTGCGGCAAGTCCACCACGCTGCGCATGATCGCCGGCCTGGAGGACATTTCCGACGGCACCCTGACGATCGGCGACCGCGTCGTGAACGACGTGGAGCCCAAGGACCGCGACATCGCGATGGTGTTCCAGAACTACGCGCTTTACCCCCACATCACCGTCTACGAGAACATGGCGTTCAGCCTGCGGCTTCGCAAGATGAGCAACGAGGAGGTCCACCGCCGGGTGTGCCAGGCGGCGGAGATCCTGGGCATCACCGAATACCTGGCCCGCAAGCCCAAGAACCTGTCCGGCGGCCAGCGTCAGCGCGTGGCCATCGGCCGCGCCATCGTGCGCGAGCCGCAGGTGTTCCTGATGGACGAGCCGCTTTCCAACCTGGACGCGAAGCTGCGCAACCAGATGCGCGCGGAGATCATACTGCTGCGCAAGCGCATCGACACCACATCCAGCAGGTCGGCACGCCCCAGGAGGTGTTCGAGACCCCGCGCAACCTGTTCGTGGCGGGCTTCATCGGCTCCCCGCAGATGAACTTCCTGAAGGCGAAGCTGGTGAAGGCGTCCGATGGCTACCAGGCCGAGCTCTACGGCATCAAGGTGCCGCTGAGCGCGGAGAAGTGCACGACGCTGGCGAAGAAGGGCGTGGGCAGCCAGGACGTGATCCTCGGCGTGCGCCCCGAGCACACGATGCTGTCCTTCGACGGCAGCGCCAACACCATCGAGGGCACGCTGCGCGTGAACGAGATGATGGGCAGCGAGCTGCACCTGCACGTGGACCTGGCCGACGGCACCTCCGTGATCCTGCGCATTCCCACGCTGGAGCTCACCGAGGCGCAGCGCGCCAGCCTCACCTACGGCAGCAAGCTCCGCTTCACCTTCCCTGAGAAGGTGGCGCACCTGTTCGACCCCAAGAGCGAGGAGAGTTTGCTGTTCTGACGCGGAGGCTTCCATAACCCGTTAAAAGATCCTTGACGCTGCGCTAGACCTGCGGCAGCACTTCGTTCAGGATGACAAGTCGGCGAAAACCGCGTCGTTGTCATCCTGAGCGCACCGAAGGATCTGTACGTTCCGTTTCCAATCGGCAAACAAAAGTAGGGGCGCCGTTGCGGCGCCCGCCCATGAACGTTTCGTTGCGTTCAGGGCGGGCGGCGCATCGCCGCCCCTACGGATTATTGCGCGGCAGCCGCTATCAACTCCTCACTCCTCACTCCTAACTCCTCACTCATCATCCGGCCCGACGGGGGTGGACGGGAAGCGACCTCATCCGGCGCTTCGCGCCACCTTCCCCTAAAAGGGAAGGCTTTTGGGTGCGCCGCGTTCTACTCTACGATCTTCACCCATTTCCTTACGGTAATGTCGCCGTAGGTGGCGGTATACACCACCACGCTGCCGGCGGTCAGCTTCTTCCGGTCGTCCGATGAGATTCTCCATGTCGCGACGCCGTTATATGGGTCTTGACCTTTTTGGCCATGTCCCCGAAGCTGAACAGCACGTATTCTCCCTTTACGGGCTGGCCGTCGATCGTGAGCGTCGCCTCCAGGGCCCGTTTCTTCCCGCTCTTGCTGATCGCGTCGGCCTCTGTCAGCGTCAGCTTGACATTCGCGCGCCGCCACTGGGCGTACAGGGTAGCGGTGTTGGTGTAGGCGAAATAGTAGCTGGCCCCGTCCTTGTAGGGCGTGCCCGTGCCGTCCGAGGCCGTGTTCCAGCCCGTGAAGGCGTAGCCCGACTTGATCTGAAACGGGTTGAGCCGCAGCGCCGTCGCCTCGCGGCTCCAGGCGACCTGGGTGGCGATGTTGTTTCCATACCAGTAGGGGATCACGCAGTGGTCGTCCGCGTAGGTCACGGTCGCGGCGACGTCCGCCCACGCGGCCAGGCAGCCGAGCGCCAGGATCAACGCCATCAACAGCGCCAGCAGCTTTCTCGTGTTCTTCATACGGTATACCCCTTCTCCGCGCCGCGTGGAAATATTTGGTTACATTAGTACTAACCTTCTCGTATCATTTTGTTGATGTTTTCTTAACATGGAATTATAGCTTTTCTGTGATGTTTTTTGTCGGTCCACCCCATTTGACAGAATCCCATAAATCGCTATAATATATCATGGTGGTTTGGGCGCTGCCCTGCCCCAGTACTCGCGTTTCAGGAGAACAAGATGAAGTCAATCCTCTACGGAAGATCGGGAAAGTGGATTCGGCGGGCCCTGCTGTTCCTGCTGGACCTGTTCTTCGTGTACCTGTCCGTGCGGGCGGCGCTGCTGCTGCGCTTCGAGGGCGTGGTGAGCCGCTCGCAACTCGCGTGGTCGATGAAGGCGCTGCCGCTGATCATGGCGGTGTACGCCGCGTGCAGCGTGCTCTGCGGGCTGTATGAGATGATCTGGCGCTTCGCCTCCGGGCCGGAATTTCTGCGGCTCGGCGCGGCCTACGCGGCCTCGGGGCTGATCACGCTGCTGATGAACCACCTGCTGCGCTGGCACATGAGCCGCACGGTACTCGTGATGACGGCCATGATCATGCTGATCCTGGTGGTGGCCTCCCGCTTCATGTGGAAGTGGCTGCGCGGCGTGCTCTCCGGCGGCGTCGGGCGGCAGACCCGCATACTGATCGTGGGCGCGGGCGAGGGCGGCGCTTACGCCGTGCGCATCTGCCAGCAGAACCGCGCCAACTTCGGCACGCCCGTGGCCTTCGTGGACGACGACCCGATGAAGCGGCGCATGCGCGTCAGCGGCATCCCCGTCTGCGGCACCGTGGCCGACATCCCGGAGATCGTCAAGCAAAAGAACATCGACGAGATCATCGTGGCGGTGCCCGGCACGCACGGCGACCGCCTGACGGAGATCATCAGCCTGTGCCAGTCCACGCGCTGCCGCACGCGCATGCTCTCCGACCCCAACGACGTGGACCGCGCCGGGCGCGCCAGGGCCTTCCGCGAGCTGAACACGTCCGACTTCCTCTCCCGCGCCGAAGTGGCGCTGGACATGCAGCTGATCCGCGGCTACCTGGCCGATCAGGTCGTGATGGTCACCGGCGGCGGCGGCAGCATCGGCAGCGAGATCTGCCGGCAGATCATGCGCTTTGGCCCGAAGAAGCTGTTGATCTTCGACATCTACGAAAACTGCGCCTACGAGCTGGAGTGCGAGTTGCGCCAGAAGTACGGGCAGGACTGCCCCGTCGAGGTGCTGATCGGCTCCATCCGCGACCGGCGCAGGCTGGACGAGGTGTTCGACCAGTATCGGCCCCGCGTGGTATTCCACGCCGCGGCCCACAAGCACGTGCCGCTGATGGAGATCAGCCCCGGCGAGGCCGTGAAGAACAACGTGTTCGGCACGCTGAACCTGCTCCGCTCCGCCGACGCGCACGGCGTGGAGCGCTTCGTGCAGCTGTCCACCGACAAGGCCGTGAACCCCACCAACGTGATGGGCGCCACCAAGCGCGTGACGGAGATGCTGCTGCAATCGTTCGCCCGCCGCACCGAGATGAAGTGCATGGCCGTGCGCTTCGGCAACGTGCTGGGCAGCCACGGCAGCGTGATCCCGCTGTTCGAGGCGCAGATCCGCAAGGGCGGGCCCGTGACGCTCACCCACCCGGACATCACCCGCTACTTCATGACCATCCCCGAGGCGGCCCAGCTGGTGCTGCAGGCGGGCGGCCTGGCGCAGTCCGGCGCGATCTACGTGCTGGACATGGGCGAGCCGGTGAAAATCATCGACCTGGCCAAGAAGCTGATCCGCTTCTACGGCTACGAGCCGGGCGTGGACATGGAGATCACCACCATCGGCCTGCGCCCCGGCGAAAAGCTGTACGAGGAATTGATGATGGACAAGGAGAGCGCGGGCGTCACCCGCACGGCCCACGACAAGATCTTCGTCGCCCCGCCGCTGGACTTCTCCGACGAGACCTTCAAAGCGCAGCTGGAGGCGCTCAAGGCCGCCGTGGACGCCAACGACGACCAGGCCGTGGTGGACGGGCTGGTGGCCGTCGTGCCCACGTACCACCCGAACAGGGATATGCTGGAATAGAAACATGACCACCGGCAAAGCCGGTGGTCATGTTTCTATACTGTTTATGTACCCTTATTCCCCGTAAATGAACTGATGCAGCGCGGCGGCGTTCGCCTCAAAGTCGGGCTTGATGCACCAGGTATTGCCGAACATGCCGGCCTCGAAGGTGTCGTCCACGGGGATGCGCAGCTCCTGGATCTCGTCCAGGTTCGCGTTCATGCAGATGCCCGCGATGGACATGATGTCCTCGAAGGTCAGGTTCGTCTCCACGTATTGCAGCATGTTGGTCACGATGCCGGCCAGACTCAAAAGGTCCTGCTCCTGCAGCTTCCGGGCGATGATCAGCAGCACCTCGCGCTGCCGCTGGGTGCGGTTGTAATCGTTGTCCAGGCTGCGGATGCGGGCGTAGCCCAGCGCCTGCTTGCCGTTCACCAGCACCTGCGTGCCGCTGGACACGTGCTGCCCGGCGAAGCGGGCGTTGGCGTCGTGGGTGTTGCGGTCGTCGTCAAACAGCTTGTTGATGGCGCGGGCCTCGCTGCCGCTGATGTCCAGCCGGATGCCGCCCAGCGCGTCCACGATGCTCGTCAGGCACTCCATGTTCACCAGCACGTAGCTCTCCAGGTTCAGGCCGAAGTACTCGTTGATCACGCGCATCGTCAGCTCCGGGCCGCCATAGACGCAGGCCGCGTTCAGCTTCTGGCCGCCCAGCTCGGGCAGCTGCACCCAGATGTCGCGCATCAGCGACGCCATGCGGATCTGCTTCGTCTCGGCGTTCAGCGAGAGCACGATCATCGTGTCGGTGCGCAGGTGCTTCTTGCTGGTGCGGGAGTCGGTGCCCAGCAGCAGTATGTTGCGCCAGTTCGAGGACAGGCCCTCGGTCACGGCGAGGTCGGTCACCTCTATGTATTCGTCCGGGGAGACCTCGATCTCCACATCCTCGCCCTCGCCCATGTCGCTGCCCTCGCTGGCGCGCAGGAAGAAGCCCAGCAGATCGTTGATCGGCTCCTCCTCCGCCAGCGCACCCGCGGCGCAGACGGCCAGCAGGCACAGCGCCAGCAGCGCGGCAATCATTCTTTTCATATTCATATCACAGCCTCCAAGCATGTCTTGATTCGGGATATGCTCTTATTTTACCAGCCCGCGGCCATAAAATCAATCCCACGCGCGAAAATCAAACGATAAATAAACGCAGCTTCATATTCGCGGAAAAAGTGCGGCGTTTTCGGGCTTTTCGCAGGATTTTGGGCCGCCGGGAGCGAATAAAACCCCGTGGAAAGCCAAACATTCCCAGCGACGACGGAGGGCCGGGCATGAACGTCTACGACTTCGACAACACCATCCTGCGGGGGGACAGCACCGCCCGCTTCTTCGCCTGGTGCCTGCGCAAGCGGCCGCGGATGTGGCGCGACGCGCCCGCGCAGGCCGTCAACGGGCTGCTGTTCGTATTGAAGCTGCGCAAGAAGCAGGCGTTCAAGCAGCGCATGCTCCACTTTTTGACGCTGATCGGCGACGTGGACCGGGCGGTGGACGAATTCTGGGCGGACAACTTCTCGCGCGTGAAGGCGTGGTATCCGCCGCGCCACCAGGACGACGACGTGGTGATCTCCGCCTCGCCGGAGTTTTTGATCCGCCCCGCCTGCCAGAAGCTGGGCATCCGGGTGGTGATCGGCTCGCCGGTGGACAAGCGCAGCGGGCTGTTCCTCGGCCCGAACTGCCACGGCCGGGAGAAGGTCGCGCGCTTCCGCGCCCGCTTCCCCGGCGGCCGGATCGACGAATTCTTCTCCGACTCCCGCTCCGATAGGCCGCTGGCCGAGCTGGCGGAGAAGGCGTGGCTGGTGAAGGGGGAGAAGCTATTACCTTGGCAGCCCTGATGTATTGCGGCATCATCAACATGTGGCAACGGACCGCAGCCGACAGATTCTTCGACTTCATTCCGCCTGCGGCTCCATTCCGCTCAGAATGACATCGTTGCGCGTCGATCGTCATCCTGAGCGGAGCCTTGCGCACGGCAAGGCGCAGTCGTGCCGTAGGCCTGCGAAGCAAAGGATCTGTAAGAAGGTAAAAGACGACATCACGATGTTTCATCATAGCAATGTTCGGAAAAACGCCGCCATGCTCCGCTGCATGGCGGCGTTTTCGCGCCCGTCGAGTGTAAATCCCGAACTTTCACCCCGACAAACCCCACAATTTACAATATCAGCGTTCAGTTGTAACTTTGCTTGTGTATGATAACCACACAAGCCCCGCAGGGCTGAAAATGAGAAGGAGACATTGATTATGAAGAAGATCGCATCCGTCCTCCTGGTCCTGGCCATGTTGCTCTGCTCCGTCGCTTTCGCGGAAGTGGCGGCGGAAGACATGAAGGTTGGCCTGATCTGCCTGCACGACGAGAACATGGGCTACGACGCCAACTTCATCGACAGCATGAAGGCTGCTGTGGCGAACCTGGGCCTCGATCCCGATACCCAGCTGATCATCAAGACCAACATCCCCGAGAGCCAGGAGGCCTACGACGCCGCCGCGGACCTGGCGGACATGGGCTGCAAGTACATCCTCGCCGATTCCTTCGGCCATGAGGACTACATCATCCAGGCCGCTTCCGAGTTCCCGGAGGTCCAGTTCTCCCACGCCACCGGCACCAAGAGCCAGAGCGCGGGCCTGGACAACTTCCACAACGCCTTCGCCTCCATCTATCAGGGCCGCTTCGCCGCGGGCTACGCCGCCGGCCTGAAGCTGAACGAGATGATCGAGAAGGGCGAGATCACCGAGGACCAGGCCAAGGTCGGCTACGTGGGCGCGTTCCCCTATGCCGAGGTCATCAGCGGCTACACCTCCACCTTCCTGGGCATCCGCTACGCCTGCCCCTCCGCCACCATGACCGTGAAGTTCACCAACAGCTGGGGCGACCAGGCCCTGGAGCAGGAAGCCGCCACCGCGCTGATCGCCACGAACGGCTGCGTGCTGATGAGCGAGCACGCCGACACCGTCGGCGCGCCCACCGCCTGCGAGGACAACGGCGTGCCGAACGTCGGCTACAACATTTCCTTCGCCGCCGTGGCCCCCAACACCGCGCTGGTTTCTTCCAAGATCAACTGGACTCCCTACATGCAGATGGCCATCGAGGCGACCATGAAGGGCGAGAGCTTCCCGACCGACATCGCGCTGGGCATGGCCGACGGCGCTGTTGAGCTGACCGAGCTGAACGAGAACGTGGCCGCCGAGGGCACCGCCGAGAAGGTCCAGGAGGTCCTGGCGAAGCTGGAGAGCGGCGAGCTGCAGGTGTTCGACACCAGCACCTTCACCGTGAACGGCATGACCCCCGAGGAGTACGTGCAGACCGAGGACTACCTGCAGGATACCGCCAACGGCGGCTTCAACGCTGCGGTCCATCAGGTCGCCGCGGGCTATGTGACGGACGGCTACTTCCACGAGTCCGAGTTCCAGTCCGCTCCCTACTTCGACCTGCCGATCGACGGCATCACGCTGGACTGATCGCTGGACGATTGACAATTGACAAAACCACCGGCGCGGAAACCGCGCCGGTGGTTTTTGAATAATGCGAAAAGATCCTTCGCTTCGCTCAGGATGACAACGCTGCGGTTTCCGCGAGCCTGTCATCCTGAGCGGAGCCTTGCATCAGCAAGGCGCAGTCGAAGGATCTTGTCTCTCTTACCCCCTACGCCTCCCTGAACACGCAGATGTACTCCACCTTGCTGTTCTTGTCGTCCACGTGGTCGTTCTTCATGTGCAGGCGCAGGGGCTGGCCATCGGGGCGGCGGATGGTGAAGTCGAACTCGAAAGGCTCCTTGTTCTCCAGGGCCGCCATCGTCACGCCGGCCAGGCGCTCGGCCTCCTCGGGGTCCATCATCCGGTAGAGCTCGCCGCTGTTGAGCAGCTTTTCAAACGCCTTCGCGGGCACGCCGAGCTTGTCCTCCAGGCCGTGCACCACCACGCGATACTTGTAGCCGTCGCCCTTGCGGCGCACGAACACCACGTCGTCCGACGAGAACTTGCTCAAGAGCCGCATCTGGTTGCGCAGCTTCACCATGTCCGTCACGTCGATGGCGACGCTCTGGAAGCTGAGCTGGCCGTTCAGGTCGGTCAGGCGGCTCTGGTTCACCACGTAGATGTAGCCGTCGTCCTTGCGCTTGAGGCGATAGGGCGCGTTCGCGGGCTCCTGGCCCTTCAGGATGTCGTCGGCGCGCCGGCGCATGATCTGGGCGTCGTCCTTGTGCACCAGGTTCAGGAAGCTGTTGCCGAACTGCTCGCGGATCTCGGCCTGCGTGTAGCCCACCATGTCCGCGAAGCCCCTGCTGACGTAGAGGAACTCGAAGCGGCCGTCCGCGGTGCAGCGGTAGTAGCCGCCGGGCAGGTCCTCGTTCACGTACTGCAGCTCGCTCACGTCCTCGCAGGAGCCGTAGAAGTTCATGCCCTGCTCGTTGCGGTCCATGTAGTACAGCTGCATGGAGATCCACACGAACGTGCCGTTCGGCTTGAACACGCGCAGCACGCCCTTGGCGCCGTTGAGCCGGTCGTGGGTGGCGCGCTCCAGCATGGCGAAGAGCTTAGGCCGGTCCTCCGGGTGCACGAAGCGCTGCATGCCGTTGATGCGCTCGTTCAGCTCGTTCAATTCGATGCCCACCATCTGGTAGAACTGCTGGTTGTAGCGGATGATGTCCACCTCGTCGTCCTTCCAGCGGTAGATGGCCACCGGGCCGAGGATGTTGTTGAGCATCGCGTCGTTGAACACGTTGGCGTCCAGGAACTCGCGCGTGTGGATCTGCTCGTTGGCCTTGAACTCAAAGCCATTGAGGTCGATGCGCTTCTCGTCGCGGATCAGGTTTTCAAACTCCTCCACCGGCATCGGGCGATAGAAGTAGTAGCCCTGCATGTAGCGGCAGCCCAGGTCGGACAGGAAGTTGATCTGCTCCGGCGTCTCCACGCCCTCCACGATCACGGGAATCGTCATGGCCTTGGCCATGCTGATGATGGATTCGAGGATGCTGATGCCGCGGCGGGACTCGCTCTCGCTGATGTGCAAAAACTGCGCGTCCAGCTTGAGCACATCCACGTTCAGGCTGCGCAGCATGTTCAGCGAGGAATAGCCGCTGCCGAAGTCGTCCATCAGCACCAGGAACCCGGCCTCGCGCAGGCGGCGCGCCGTCTCGCGCACCACGGCGGTGTCCTCCACGTAGGCCGACTCGGTGATCTCGATCTTGATCAACCCCGCCGGCAGGCCGTACTTCTCCAGCAGCGCGGCAAAGTGGGCGGGCACGTCGATGGTGAAGATGTCGATCTGCGACACGTTCACCGACACCGGCACCGCCACGTGGCCCTCGTCCTGCCACTTGCGCAGCCACTTGCACACGCTCTCCCAGATGAACTTGTCCAGGTTGGTGACCATGCTGTACTTCTCCAGGATGGGCACGAACCGGTTCGGCGGGATCATTCGGCCGTCCTTGGTGCGCCAGCGGGCCAGCGCCTCCGCGCCCACCACGTTGCCCGTGGACACGCGGCACTGGGGCTGCAGGCAGAAGAAGATCTCCCCGCCCTCCAGGCTCTGCTGGAAGTCGGCGAGGATCTTGTATTCCTCGGTGTTTTTCTTGTAGGTGGCGGGGTTGTACACCCGGATGCGGTTGCGGAAGTCGCCCTTGATCTGCTCGGCGGTCAGCGCGGCGTGGTTGTACAGCTCCATGATCGCGTCGCCGTCGCTCTCGATCATGCAGATGCCGAAGATCGGCTGGAAGCCCACGGAGTTGCCCTGGGAGACGATCAGCGCGCTCAGTTCGTCGTACAGCGCGTTCAGCCGCTGAATGTCGTAGGGCGCCAGCAGCGCGAAGTCGTCCTGGCCGCGATAGCCCGCCAGGCCGCCGGTCTCGCGCTCCAGGCGCAGCAACACCTCGCCCACGCCCGCCAGCAAAAAGTGGCCCACCTGCTGGCCGTGCCAGTCGCAGAACAGCTTGAAGTTTTCGATGTCCACCGCCACGACGCACCACTGGCCCGACAGCGTGGGCAGTATTTTCTGCGCCAGCGAGAAGAACTCGCGGTCCAGCAACAGGCCCGTCAGCTCGTCGCGCTTGGGCGGGGCGGACATGGAATTGGCGGGGGCGATGCGCCCCTGGGCGCGCTGCTTCTGCACGGTGATGTCAAACACGTAGACGTAGACCACGCCCTCGGGCAGGCCGTTCCGGGCGCCGGAGACGATCACCTGCCGCGTCCAGATCCACTCGCCGTTCACGCCGCGGCAGCGCAGTTCCAGGCTCAGCACGCCGGGGGTCCGGCTGGCCTCCAGGCGGCTTTGCAGCTTGTCGGGGTCCATCAGGGCCGAATAGCTGCCCCGGTCCGAGGGGTGGATCATGTGCTCGATGGCATAGCGATACATGTCGCGCCAGGCGCCCTCTATGAGGGGCATGAAGTACTTGCCTTCGATGTGATAGATGTTGCGGCAACGGTTGTTGTAGAGGTCGATCTCGATCAGCTCGTCATAGGGCGCGCCGTTCAGGCGATCCACGATGGTCTGGTAATCGCCCGCGCTGCTCTCCAGATTCAGCCAATCCGCCTTCATGCTGACACACCCCCTTCCCCGCTTTTTTCAATGCCATGGCAAAGCGGGCGGCATTTCCCCGTTTACATTTTCGCTAATATATATTAGCACACAATTTTTTCCATTGCAAGGGGATAATCGCAAATCCATAGCCTCGCTTGCAAACCGGCGGCCTTTGTCCTATAATGATGGCAGACGACCGGAAAAACGCGAAAAGGAGCAGACCCATGCAATATCGAATCAACCCCCGCAACGGCGATTCCCTGTCCGCGCTGGGCTTCGGCTGCATGCGCTTCACGCGGCGCGGCGGCGGGATCGACCAGGAGAAGGCCAACCGCGAGATGAAGCGCGCGCTGGAGCTGGGCGTCAACTACTTTGACACCGCCTACGCCTACCCCGGCAGCGAGGCCTGCCTGGGAAGCTTCATGAAGACCTACGGCTGCCGCGATGAGATCAAGATCGCCACGAAGCTGCCGCAGTACCGCGTGCAGAAGCCGGAGGATGCCGAGCGCTGGTTTAACGAGGAGCTCGAGCGGCTCCAGACCGACCACGTGGACTACTACCTGATGCACATGCTCAACGACGAGGGAAGCTGGGCGCGGCTGCGCGCGCTGGGCGTGGATAAGTGGCTGGAGGAGAAGAAGGCCAGCGGCGCGATCCGCAACGCCGGCTTCTCGTTCCACGGCGGCACGCTGCAATTCAAGGCGCTGCTGGACGCCTGGGACTGGGATTTCTGCCAGATCCAGTTCAACTACATGGACGAGCGCAGCCAGGCCGGCATCGACGGGTTGAAGTACGCGAACGAGAAGGGCCTGCCGGTGATCATCATGGAGCCCCTTCGCGGCGGCAGGCTGGCGGGCGGGCTGCCCGCGACGGCGCGGCAGGCGTTCGACGCCTCCGGCACAGTGCGCTCGCCCGCGGACTGGGGCCTGCGCTGGATCTGGAACCACCCGGAGGTCACCGTCGTCCTCAGCGGCATGAACGACCTTGCGCAAGTGGAGGAGAACTGCCGCGTGGCCTCGGAGGCCCTGCCCGGGCATCTTTCGGACGCGGAGCTGGCCCTGTACGACAAGGCGCTCGGAGAGATCCAGAAGAACATCAAGGTGGGCTGCACCGGCTGCGGCTACTGCCAGCCCTGCCCGCGGGGCGTGGACATCCCCACCTGCTTCGCCGCCTACAACGCCAGCTACGCCGACGGGCTCATCAACGGCATGCGCGAGTACCTGATGTGCACCACGCTGCGCAAGACCCACAGCAACGCCGGGCTCTGCGTGAAGTGCGGCAAGTGCGAGGCGGCCTGTCCCCAGCACATCGCCATCCGCGACATGCTCGACGGCGTGAAAAGGCGCCTCGAGAACCCGATCTACAAGATCGCGGCCTGGGGCGCGCCGAAGATTATGAAGTATTGAGTCATTGCGCTTTCAATACAAACCAAAAGCCTTCCCCATAGGGGAAGGCTTTTGGTTTGCCGCGCGGCAGCCGCCATCAACTCCTCACTCCTCACTCCTCACTCCTAACTCCTCACTCTCCACTCTCCACTCTTCACTCTCAACTCTCCCTAATCCCCGCGATCTCCCGCGCCACGTACACCCCGCTGGCGGAGGCGTGGCTCAAGGAGTGCGTGACGCCGGAGCCGTCGCCGATGACGTAGAGGCCCTTGTGGCAGGTCTCCAGGTGGCGGTCGAGCTCCACTTCCATGTTGTAGAACTTCACCTCCACGCCGTAGAGGAGCGTGTCGTCGTTGGCGGTGCCGGGGGCGATCTTGTCCAGCGCGTAGATCATCTCGATGATGCCGTCGAGGATGCGCTTGGGCAGCACGAGGCTCAGATCGCCCGGCGTGGCCGCCAGCGTAGGCTTCACGGTGCCCTCGTCGATGCGCTTGGGCGTGCTGCGGCGACCGCGCTCGAGATCCCCGAAGCGCTGTACGATGGCCCCGCCGCCCAGCATGTTGGACAGCCGCACGATGCTCTCGCCGTAGCCGTTCGAGTCGTGGAAGGGCTCGGAGAAGTGCTTGGACACCAACAGCGCGAAGTTCGTGTTCTCGGTCTTGCGGCCCTCGTCCTCGAAGCTGTGGCCGTTCACGGTCACGATGCCGTTCGTGTTCTCGTTGACCACGATGCCGCGCGGGTTCATGCAGAACGTGCGCACCTGGTCCTCGTACTTCTCGGTGCGGTAGAGGATCTTGCTCTCGTACAGCTCGTCGGTGATGTGGGCGAAGATCACGGCGGGCAGCTCCACGCGCACGCCCAGGTCCACGCGGTTGGACTTCGTGGCGATGCCCAGCGCGCCGCAGACGTGCTCCATCCACTTGCTGCCGCTGCGGCCCACGGACACCACGCACCGGCGGCACTCGTAGGCGTCGTCGCCGCAGCGCACGCGGTAGCCCTCGTCCAGGCCGATCACCTCGATGGCGTCCACCATCGTGTTGAAGTAAAAGTCCACCTTATCGCGCAGCTTTTCATACAGATTGCCCAGCACCACGTAGTTGATGTCGGTGCCCAGGTGGCGCACCGAGGCCTCCAGCAGCGTGAGCCTATTCTGCATGCACAGCTTCTTGAAGCGCGTGCCGGCGGTGGAGTACAGCGCGGTGCCCTGGCCGCCGTTTTCCACGTTGATGCGGTCCACGTAGCGCATCAGGTCCATGGCCTCGTCGCGCCCGATGTACTCGTACAGCGTGCCGCCGAAGTCGTTGGTGATGTTGTACTTGCCGTCGGAGAAGGCCCCCGCGCCGCCAAATCCGTTCATGATCGCGCAGGTGGGGCACTTCACGCAGCTCTTGATCTTTTTGCCGTCGATCGGGCACTTGCGCTTGTCCAGCGGGTTGCCGGCCTCGAACACGGCCACCTTCAGATCCGGGCGCCTCTGGGTCAGCTCCCAGGCGGTGAAGATGCCGCCGGGGCCCGCGCCGATGATGATCACGTCGTAGTTGTTCATATCTCTGTTCCTCCGAAAAATTATCCAAACAGCTCCGCCGCCTTCGCCATGCGCTCGGCGATATTCACGCCAAACGGGCAGTTCGGCTCGCAGCTCTTGCAGCCCACGCAGTCAGCGGCATTGCGCGGTAGGTCGCGGTAGTGCGCGCGCAGGCTTTGGGGCACCGCCTCCTGCCGGACGGCCAGGTCGTACAGCTTGTTCACCGCGGCGATGTCGATGCCCATCGGGCAGGGCTGGCAGTGGCCGCAGTAGGTACACAGGCCCGTATAGCCGTGCATCGGCGCGCGCGCCAGCACCGAGGCGTAGTCGCGCGCGTCGGCGTCGGCCGTCTCGTAGGCAACGGCGGCGTCGATCTGATCCACGGTGTCGTAGCCGCAGAGGATCGAGGCCACGCCCGGGCGAGTCAGCGCGTAGTGGATCAGCTGCGCGGGCGTGAACGCCACGCCGAAGGGCGAGCGCTTTTCGTCCAGTAGCGCGCCGCCGAAAAAGCCCTTCATCACCGTGATGCCCACGTCCTTTTCCTCGCACAGGCGGTAGAGCGCCGCGCGCTCCTCGTCGATGCCGCGCTCGTCCGCGCCGAACTTGCCCTGCAAGAGCTCCATCAAATCCTCGGTGGCCGGGTGCATGTCAAACGCCGGGTTCACCGAGAACAACAGCATCTCCACGATGCCCGCCTCCACGGCGCGCGCAGCCATGCGCGGGTTGTGGGTGCTCATGCCGATGTGGCGGATCAAGCCGTCGCTTCGCAGTTTCAGCACGTAGTCCAAGAACGGGGATTCCATCGCGGCCTGCCAGTCGGCCTCGGAGTCCACGTAGTGGATCATGCCCAGGTCGATGTAGCCGCCGCCGATGCGCCGCAGCAGGTCCTCGAACGCGGGCCGAACGAACGCCAGATCGCGCGAGCGCACGTACTGGCCGCCCTGCCAGGTGGAGCCCACGTGGCCCTGCACGAACCACTCGCCGCGGCAATCGGCGATGCCCTTGCCGATGATGTCGCGGCTCTTGGGGTCCGGCATCCAGCAGTCGATGATGTTGACGCCCCTCTCATGGGCGTGGCGGATCAGGTTGACGGAGTGGGCCTCGTCGTGGCGCTCCAGCCATTCCCCGCCGAAGCCCACCTCGCTGACCATCAGGCCGGTCCTGCCCAGGCGGCGGTAGTTCATGGGAATGCTCCTTTCGCTCGTATATGTTTTCTTCTTAATTACAGTGTCCTTCGCTTCGCAACGGACAGATCCTTCGCTTCGCTCAGGATGACAGGCGATCCGTTATACTGTCATTCTGAGCGAAGGCGCAGCCGAAGTCGAAGAATCTGTACATCTCTTGTCCTGCGACAACTCATCAGAACGTTGTATGCGCCATCGCCGCGATCCCCACGATCCCCGCCAGCACGATCCCGGCGCTCGCAAACATCAGCCGATTCACCCGCCGGATGTCCTCGCCCTCGGGGGGGCGGACGTCGTCGCCGATGGTCGGCTTGCGCACGAGCCTGCCGAAGTAGGTGTGGTCGCCGCCGAGCCGCACGCCCAGCGCGCCCGCCGCGGCGGCCTCGCTCCAGGCGCAGTTGGGCGAGAGGTGGTTCGCGTGGTCGCGGCGCACGGTATGGAAGGCACGCCGCCCGTCCAGCCCCAGCGGGAACGCGGAAAGGCACATCGCGAGCGCCGTGATTCGCGCGGGCACGTAGTTCCACACGTCGTCGGCCTTCGCCGCGAACCGGCCCACGTCCCGGTACTTCTCGTCCAGATAGCCGATCATGCTGTCCAGCGTGCTGGCGGCCTTGAACGCCAGGCCCAGCACCGGCCCGCCCAGCGCGAGATACAGCATCGGGGAGATCACGCCGTCGGTCGCGTTCTCGGCCACGGTCTCGATCGTCGCGCAGAGCACCTCCCGCGCATCGAGGCCGTCGGTGTCACGGCCCACGATGCGCGCCACGCGCCCGCGCCCCGCTTCCAGCGACGCCTCCAGCGCCCGGCACACGCCCTCGGCCTCGTCCGCGAGGTTGCGCGCGGACAGGCACGTCCAGCTCATAAGCGCCATGCCGACGAAGCGCGGCCAGCGGCCCCACAGCCCGAGCAGATAGAGTATACCCGCCGCCGCGCCCGCTGTCAACAGCACCGTTAAAACGGCCAGCACGGCCCCGCGTCGGCGCAGGACTTCGGGTGACGGGTCGCCCCGCCGCGCGCGCCTCTCGGCGAACGCGACGAACTTCCCCACCAGCCGCACGGGGTGGGGAAACCACTCGGGATCGCCGATCAGCAGATCGAGCGCCGCCCCGGCGAGGAGGGCCGCAATGTGGGTAGGCATAACCTCATTCCTCATTCCTCAAAATCCGATAAACCTTCTCCATATCCAGGCTCGCGCGCACGACATCGGCGAGCTTGTCGAACTGCGCCTCGCGGTAGGCGGCGAAGTCGGGGGCGGGGGCCGCGCCGTCCTCCGGCAGGCCCTTGATCGCCCGCGCGCGCCGGATGAGCGCGTCGGACAGCCGCCCATCATCGAATAGCCCGTGCAGATAGGTGCCCAGCACGTTGCCCGCGGTGTTGCAGGCTCCGAGGGGCCTCCCCGCGCCGTCCGCGAGCCAGACGCGCGCGCCCGGCCCGTAGGCGTTTTCGCCGTTGTGGATCTCGTAGCCCGCGATGCCCGCGCCGCGCAGCCCCGCCAGCCAGTCCGGCCCGCCGCAGACCGCGCCCGTCGCCTGGGCGGTGCGCTTTTCGGCATGGAAGGAGACCTCTATGTCGATCAGGCCCAGACCCGCGGCCTCGGGCGCGTCCGATTCCACGCCCTCGGGGTCGCGCAGCGCGTTCCCCAGCATCTGGAAGCCCCCGCACACGCCCGCCAGCAGCCCGCCCGCGCGGGCGTGGCGCACGATAGGCGCGAGCATGCCGCGCCGCTTCAGGTCGTTCAGGTCCCCGATGGTGTTCTTCGTGCCGGGCAGGATGATCACGTCCGCGCCCGCCAGGTCCTCCGGCGCGAGCGCGTACTTCAGCGTCACGCCGGGGTGCAGCGACAGCGCCTGGAAGTCCGTAAAGTTTGAGATGTGCTTGAGCCGCACCACCGCCACGGTGATCTCCCCCGCGCCGGTCTGCGCCGTCAGCCGCCGGGACACGCTGTCCTCGTCCTCGATGTCCGCGTCCGTCCACGGCACCACGCCCAGCACCGGGATGCCCAGCCTGTCCTCGATCATCCGCAGCCCCGGCTCCAGGATCGCCAGATCCCCGCGGAACTTGTTGATGATCAGGCCCTTGACCCGCGCGCGCTCGTTCGGCTCCAACAGCATCACGGTGCCGTAAAGCGCCGCGAACACGCCGCCGCAGTCGATGTCGCCCACGAGCACGACCGGCGCGTCGGCGGCTTCGGCCATCCACATGTTCACCAGGTCGCCCTCGCGCAAATTGATCTCCGCAGGGCTGCCCGCGCCTTCGATCACCACGGCGTCGTATTGCGCCTCCAGCACGTCGTAGGTCTGTTTCACCAACGTCCGCAGTCTGGGCTTGTACAGGTGGTACTCCATCGCCGTCATGCTGCCGATGGGCCTGCCCATGCAGATCACCTGGCTATGTCTGTCGCCGGTGGGCTTCAACAGGATCGGGTTCATCGCCGCGACGGGCTCCAGGCCCGCGGCCTGCGCCTGCACGGCCTGGGCGCGGCCGATCTCCAGGCCCTCGCGCGTGGCAAAGCTGTTCAGCGCCATGTTCTGGCTCTTGAACGGCGCGACGCGCAGGCCGTCCTGCCGAAACACGCGGCACAGCCCCGCGCACAGCATGGACTTCCCCACCGACGAGCCGGTGCCCTGGAGCATGATACACTTCCCGCGCATAGGCGCCTCCTACAGACGGTATTGCATGAAGTTGCCGTTCTTTTTGAACCCGAAGTCGCCGTACAGCAGCACGCCCGCGTCCGACGCCGTGACCTGCACCGCGCCGCAGCCATATGCCCGCGCCGCGTCCACCACGCGCGAGAGCAGCTCGCGCGCGATGCCCCGGCGGCGGTATTCCGGCTCGGTGAACATGCCCGAGAGCAGGCCGATTTTGCCGGTGGGACAGGAGAAGTAGGGCGGCTTTTCGACGAACGACATGCCGCTGGTGGCGACGATGCGCCCGCCGTCCACGGCCAGCCAGGCGACGAACGTGCCGTCCGCGAGGTGGCGGGCGTAGTGGTCGCGCAGGGCGGGGCGCAGGTCGACCGCCTCCGTCGCGCCCTCCTCCCGCAGCTGGCGCACGCGCATTTCGATGTACGGCTCGATGTCCGCCTCGGTCATCCGGCGATAGATAAGCATGGTGGGCCTCCTTGTGATGTGATTGCATGGCTGCCAAAAGGCTTCCCCTCTGGGGAAGCTGTCAGCATCCTTGGATGCTGACTGAAGAGGTCGACGTGGTACAGTGAAATGGCAGTCCATTAATCGACCTCTTCCGACCTCGCTGCGCTCGGTCACCTGACGCTGACACTAGGCCTGTGGCCCCCAAAGGGGAAGGCTTTGGGGATCGCGGCAGCCGCTAACTCCAACTCCTCACTCCTAACTCCCTTAGCGCCCGCACCAGCCGCGCATTCTCCGCCTCCGTTCGCACGGCGAGGCGGACGTGGCCGTCGGTGAGGCCGGGAAACGCGCCGCAGGGGCGCACGAGGATGCGATTTTCACGCAGGGCCTCGACGGCGGGACGCATGTCCCTCCCGAAATCGCAGAGCAGGAAGTTGGCCTCCGAGGGCTGCACCTTCGCGCCGAGATCCTCCAGCGCGACGGCGAACGCCGCGCGACGGTGGGCATTTCTCTCGCGAATCACCTCAAAATCCCCCTCGCGTCCCGGCAGCGCCGCCGCCACGGCCTCGGCCGCGCAGTTCAGCCGCCATGGGGGCAAGCTTTCCTCCAGCGCCGCGATCACCGACGAGTGCGCCGCGACGTAGCCCAGCCGCGCGCCCGGGATCGCCAGCGCCTTGGTCAGCGACCCCAGCACGATCAGCGCCGGATGCGCCGCCACTTCCCGCGCCACGCCGTGCCCGGGGCAGTAGTCGATGAACGCCTCGTCCACGACCAGCCGCCCGCCCTCGGCCTCGACGCGCGCCAGCAGCGCCAGCACGTCCTCCCGCGAGAGCGCCGCGCCGGTGGGGTTGTTCGGGTTGCACAGCCACACGCACTCGCCGGGCTCCGGGGCAAAATCCCGCCAGTTTTCCCAATCGACATTCCTGTGCGCGCCGCACAGGCGTGCGTACTCCTGAAACGTCGGCTGGAGGATCGCGTGGCGGTTCAACAGCCGGGCCACCGCCGCCGCCGCCTCGACGCCGCCGCTCATGGGCAAAATACACTCCGGCGACACGCCCGCGTGCGCCGCCAGCCCCGCGCGCGCCGATTCGGAGCGCGGGTCGGGATAGTAGCCCGCGTTTTCGAGCCCCGCCGCCAGCGCCGCGCGCACCCAGTCGGGCGGGCCGTCGGGGTTCAGGCTCGCGGAGAAGTCCAGCCAGTCCCCGGGGCGGCTGCCGCGCCAGACGTCCCCGCCGTGAACGACGCTCATCGCAGTATCCTCTCTATCAGCGCCGGGCGGTCGAACCAGTGCAGGTGCGGGTAGCCCGCCAGCGCATTCATGTATACATACCCCTCACGCCACGTCGCCGCGCCCTTGCGCACCTCGAAGCGCGTCTCAAGCGGCGCAGTCGGCTCCACGGCGGAGTGGTGGAATTCGTGGGCCGGGAACGAGAGGTCGCCGTCCGACACGGTGACGTAGCCGAAGCGCCGCAGCCCGCCGGTCATTTTCCAGCGCATCGGCAGCGCGCCGATCATCGCCAGGTACAGCATGCCGCCGCACTCCGCGTACACCCGCAGCCCGCCCTCGATCGCGCCGCGCACCGAGGCCGCCATGGCCGCGTTGCCGGTCAATTCGGCCTCGAACGCCTCGGGAAAGCCGCCGGGCAGGATCAGCGCGTCGAGGCTTTCCGGCAGCGCGGCGTCAGCAAGCGGCGAGAACTCGACGACCTCCGCGCCCATGTCCGAAAGCGCCCACAGGTTCGGCTCGTAGATGAAGGAAAAGGCGGCGTCCCGGGCGACGCCCACGCGCATACCGGCGAGGGTCCGGGGGTATTCAAACGCCGGGACCTCGACGGCCTGCGCCGCGCGGGCGACGCGCATCAGCCCCTCCGCGTCCAGCCGCAGCAGCCCCGCCGCGCGCTCGATCTGCGCCGCCGCCTGCGGGCGCTCCTGCGCGGGCACGAGCCCCAGGTGCCGCTCGGGCATGGCGAGCCCCGCGTCCTTTGGAAGCCACCCCAGGCAGGGAAGGCTGATCTTCTCCAGCGCCGCGCGCACCAGCTCGTAGTGGCGCTCGCCGGAGGCCCGGTTTACCAGCGCCGCGACGATCGTGTGATCCGGGCGATACTTCAAAAATCCCAGCGCCGAGGCCGCGCAGCTGGCCGCGCCGCCGGATGCGTCCAGCGCCAGCACGACCGGCGTGCCGGTGTGCTTCGCCAGCGCGTAGGCGCTGCAGGCGTCGCCGCCGTCCAGCCCGTCGTAAAAGCCCATGGCCCCCTCGATCACGGCGATATCCGCCCCCGAAGCGCCGCGCGCGAGGATGCGCCGCACGCTGCCCGGCGCACAGAGCCACTCGTCCAGGTTGTGCGAGACGCGCCCGCAGGCGAGGCGGTGGAAACCGGGGTCGATGTAGTCCGGTCCGGCCTTGAACGGCGCGACCGACAGGCCCCGCGCGCGCAGCGCCGCCATCAGCGCCAGCGACAGCGTGGTCTTGCCGCAGCCGCTGCCGGTGCCCGCCAGCATGATCCGCATCCGCCCCGCCCCCCGTGTGCCGATTTATCTTCAATATAAGTATAGCACATTCCGCGAATCGGTGACAAGGGGCGGCGCGCCTCATTGTCATACACTTGCAAAACTAATGCAATACTTCTATGAACATCCCGCCACACATCCGATGTAAAATGAAATTTGGTGGAAATATGACTTTATTTTGATAACAGGATGACAAACGGCCATGAGAGACAACCACGCCGCCGCGCGGCGAACGGCGAGGCGGCCGGGCACGACCCGCGCCCGCGCCGTGCAGCGCCGCAGGCAGCGGCTGAAAAACATCATAATCGCCTCGACATGCCTGCTGATCGTGCTGGGCTGCGGCGCGTTCTGGGCGCTCTCCGCCCTGACGCCAAAACCCGCGCGCATCGCGCCGCAGGTGCAGGTCGCGGCCCCGGCAATGGACGCGCGCCTGATGGGTGAAAACGCGCCGAAGCTGGCGGTACCCGAGCCGGAGCGCACGCCGCTTCCGACCCGCGCGCCCACCGAGGCCCCGACCCCAGAGCCGGAGCCTACGCCCGAGCCCACCACCACGCTGGAGCCGGTCCCCGAGGCCGTGGCCAAGCGCGGCGACAATCTGGACGCCGCGGTGTATCGCCAGGCGGCGGTCGCCGCCGTGGAATACGCCGATCCCGGCGCGAACCAGCTGGTGTCCAAGACCGAGGTGTTCGCCGAGGACGCCGCGCCCCTCGCCGCAGAGAGCGAGATCCACATGGGCGCGTCCGCCGAATACGCCGCCATCGAGGGCGTGACCACCTTCCGCGGCACCAACTACCGCGACGGCGGGGCCTACGGCGAGATCCCCGAAAACCCCCGGGCGCTGTTCGTGGCCTGGCAGAAGCGCATCGGCAGCCTGGACAACTGGACCGGCGTGGGCTGGACGGGCCAGGCCAGCGTGGTGCGCTGGCCGGCGGACCTGCGCGCGCAGATGAACATCAACCGCGCCAAGAAGAACAAGAATGGCCTGACGGAGGTGCTCTACGCCACGCTGGACGGCCACATCTACTTCCTCGACCTGGAGGACGGCCAGGAGACCCGCGGCGCGATCAACATCGGCGCGCCCATCAAGGGCAGCCTGACGGTGGACCCGCGCGGCGTGCCGCTGTTGTACTGCGGGCAGGGCATCTACGAGTTTGAAAACGGCAAGCGCGTGCAGTGCGGCACCCGCATCTGGAGCCTCATCGACCAGCAGCAGCTCTACTTCCTCAACGGCAGCGATTCCAAGGCCCACCGCCACTGGTTCGCCTTCGACTGCTCGCCGCTGGTGGACGGCGCGACCGACACGATGATCACCGCCGGGGAGAACGGCGTGCTCTACAAGGTGAAGCTGAACACGCGGCAGGCCGCGGATCAGGTGTCTGTGGACCCGACCGTCACCCGCTACACCTACAAGCAGAAGGTCGATGGCAAGCTGGGCACGGAGAACTCCGTGGCCGTGTACAACAGCTACGCTTACTTCGCCAACAACACCGGCATCATCCAGTGCGTGGACCTGAACGCCATGGAGCTCATCTGGAGCTACGCCGACGGCGACGACACCGACGCCAGCCTGGTGATCGAGCCGGAGGCGGACGGGCAGGTGGCGCTCTACGCCGTGAACGAGGTGGACAAGCGCGGCAGCCGCGGCGCGAGCCAGATGATCAAGCTGAACGCGCTGACCGGCGAGGTGCTCTGGAGCGTGGACTCCGACCCCATCTACCAGAACGACGAGAACGGCGGCGGCGGCTTCGCCACCCCGGCGGTGGGCAAGGGCAGCCTTTCCGATCTCGTGTACTTCCACATCTGCCGCACCGAGCACACCCACGGCATGCTCTACGCGCTGGACAAGCGCACGGGCGAGACCGTCTGGGCCCGGAGCCTGGAGCGCTACGGCTGGTCGTCGCCCACGTGCCTGTACGCGCCCTCCGGCAAGGGCTACGTGCTGGTGGGCTCCAGCGACGGCACGCTGCGGCTGCTGGACGGCCTGACCGGCGAGGACGTCGCCAGCGTCCAGCTGAACGGCAACATCGAGGGCACCCCCGCCGTGTTCGACGACATGATCGTCGTCGGCACCCGCGGCAGCGTGATCTATGGGATCAAGATTGTGTGATAGGAAAAAAGCCTTCCCCTTTGGGGAAGGTGGCAGCCCGTAGGGCTGACGAATGAGGTCGCACAGCGTTCATACGCACCGTTGTACCATGTCGACCTCATCCGGCGCTGACGCGCCACCTTCCCCAGAGGGGAAGGCTTTTTTGTTCTGCCGCTTCACTCTCCACTCTCCACTCTTCACTCTCCACTCTCCTGTCTCTCCTCCAGCCTTCCCGCCACGCAGAAGCAGCGCTTGCCGTCGGCGGAGCCGCAGAAGCTGAAGCGGTCGCCCAGGCGGACGAGCTGGGTTTGCACCGCCTCGTCGGGCAGGATCTCGCGCTCGTACCCGACGGCAAACTCCGCCACGCGGAAGCGATCCATCACATCGTGCCCCAGCGCGCTGCACGTCCAGTCCAGGTACTTGGTGTTGTTCGCGTGGCCGTTCAGGTCGAAGTCGGCGTAGGGTGGCGTGAACGCGCCCTCCACGGCTGGGCCGTCGAGGGGCCGCGCCGCGCCCAGCGGGATGCCCGCGGGCATGTCGGCGTTCTCCGGAAGCCGCGCCAGCACCGCGTCGCTCGTGACGGCGCGCCGGTTTTTCAGGTCCATCAGCAGCCACAGGCTGCTGGCCTCGCCGATCACCTTGCCCGATGCGTCGCGGAAGGCGTTGATCCTCGGGTAGAACAGGTGCTTCGGCGGCAGCGGCCAGGTCTCCACCGAGATCACCTCGCCCAGCCGGGGCGCGCGCCTGAGCACCACGCGGCTGCGCGACAGCACCCAGATGATGCCCAGCGCATCGGTGAACGCCCGGGGCAGGCCCAGCTGCTTGCAGTGTTCGGTCGCCGTCTCCTGCATGCTCTCCAAAATCGCGCTCGGCTTCCACTGGCCGCTCTTGTCGCACATGCCCGTGCGCAGCGCGAAGGTCTCCGTGTAGCTCTTTTCCATGTCGCGTTCCCTTCCTTCCGGCACCACTTTACCACATTTTCGGGGATTGTTCAAGGGCGGGTTCCCACTTGCAAACCGCCGCGCATCCCGCTATAATACAGGTAGCACATCCTACGGAGGCTCCCATGGAACAGATGACGTTGTTTGACCGCCCGGCGTCGCAGCCGCTGGCGGCCCGCCTGCGCC
>CADAQZ010000027.1 GCA_902790175.1 uncultured Eubacteriales bacterium
CCCCGCTGCAAGCAGCCCGCCTCGAAGTTCGTGAAGGTGGAGCCGGAAGTCCCGAAGAAGAATCCCTATGCCGGAACGCAGACCGAGAAGAATCTTGAGGCCGCCTTTGCCGGCGAATCCCAGGCCCGCAACAAGTACACCTATTTCGCCTCCCGGGCAAAGAAGGACGGCTTCGAACAGATCGCGGCGCTGTTCCTCAAGACTGCGGACAACGAAAAGGAGCACGCAAAGATGTGGTTCAAGGAGCTGAACGGCATCGGCACCACGGCGGAGAACCTGGCTGCCGCCGCGGATGGCGAGAACTACGAGTGGACGGACATGTATGAAGGCTTCGCCGTCACCGCCGAGGCGGAGGGCTTCCCTGAGCTGGCCGCGAAGTTCCGCATGGTCGCCGCCATTGAAAAGCATCATGAGGAGCGCTACCGTGCGCTTTTGAAGAACGTGGAGATGCAGGAGGTCTTCAAGAAGAGCGAGGTCAAGGTGTGGGAGTGCCGCAACTGCGGGCACATCGTGGTCGGCACTCAGGCCCCGGAGATCTGCCCGGTGTGCGCCCATCCCCAGAGCTACTTTGAAGTGAACGCGGAGAATTACTGATTGGTTCAAAGGAGGATATTGACATGACGTTCTACAGATGCGAACACTGCGGCAACATCATCGCCCACATCCAGGATTCTGGCGTCCGCTGCCACTGCTGCGGCGAGGAGATGAAGCCCCTTACCCCCAACACCACCGACGCAGCCGGCGAGAAGCATGTGCCGGTAATCGCTGTCAACGGTCAGATTGTGACGGTCACCGTCGGCTCCGTGGAACACCCCATGCTGGACGCGCACTACATCCAGTGGATCCTCCTTGAGACCCAAGAAGGCCGTCAGCGCAAAGCGCTGAAGCCGGGTGATAAACCCGTCGCTGTCTTCGCGCTCACAGAGGGTGATGCCGTAGTTGCGGCATACGAATACTGCAATCTGCATGGGCTGTGGAAGTCTGAATAAGCGGAAGCATACTGGATCTATACGGACAGAGCACCCCTTTCCCACAGGGTTTTCAGCCACAGTGGGAAAGGGGCTGTTGCTTTGTGCTGATTTATATCAGCCGCAGAAGGTGAAATTCGCCTTCGATCCCAACACTAGCAACGTTGTACAGGCACTAGCTTTCGGCGTCAATGCAACGCCCGCCGGTCAGGAATATGTTTCCAGTGGCTTCAAGTCTATCAGCAAGAGCCGCGTGGATGGTGCGAATAGCATCAAGGAGACGATGCCAACGCTACTTATTACCGCCGGGCAAGCCAGATCATCAACGACAACGACGACCCCAAGACCGTTGAATCGAAGCTGAAGAAACTGAAGACCGACATCAAAAAAGAGTACATTGGAGGTGAATAATATGGCACGAAGCAGGCTGGGAAAGATTGAGTACAGATCGAAGCTGGCAACCGAAGGCAAGAACTTCAAGGCATCTACGCTGGAAGAAAGCTACCCACGCGCCTCGCTACTCAGGCGGCGCGTGAAGCAGTACTTTGACGACTGCGATCTGAAGGGCAAGCATTATTCCGTCCCCGGCCTGGGGCTGTTCCTGGGCCTAAGAACGCGGGTCATTGTGAACTACACGACTGAAGACGAAGACTTCATGGAACACAAGCGCATCATCGACTACGCGCTCCAGCGGATCGAGACCTACATCGCCGAGCGCCTGTTCGAGACGAAGGGCAGTACCAAGGGCACGGAGTTCCTTCTTCAGAACGCCCTCGGCTATGCCAACAAAAGCGACGTGAACTCGAAGCAAGAGGTCGAGGTCACAGAGAAGCAGAGGATCAAGAACCTGCCGGACGAGGAGGTCGAGAACCACCTGAAACGGCTGGAGCCGAGAATCCTCGAATTTACCAAGAAGGCAAAATGACCAAAAGCCCTCTCCCCCAGCGGGAGGGGGCTTCTTTTTTTGACATCAATTTTGACATCAATGTCATTGTGAAAAGATATGATTTATGTGAGAAAAGTGAAACGATTTTACATAATCGAGGGCGCTGATCTATGTGTCAAGATGGTTGCAGGGCACAAGAAAACCCCTGAAATATCGCGATTTCAAGGGTTTTTGTGATGTGGCGTGCCCGGCGGGATTCGAACCCACGGTCTTCAGAGTCGGAGTCTGACGCGATATCCAGCTTCGCTACGGGCACACAGAATGCAAGGGTTATTATAGCGCATGGGGTCCAAAATGGCAAGGGTTGAGGGAGGAAATGACACGGATTTTTCAAAATATTATTAATTTGCGGTCATTAATGCGGCGTCGGGCGGCGCAAATGCTTGCGAATTTACATTCCATTTGATACAATATCATAGGTATAGCATAATGGGGGTTTTATAATGAGCGAGTATATCATTGCGCTGGACGCCATGGGCGGCGACAACGCGCCGGACGCCATCGTGGCGGGCGCGGTGGCGGCGCTGCGGCGCTTTGAGGACATCCGCATCCTGCTGGCCGGGCCCGTCGAGCGGCTGGAGCCGCTGCTGGCCGAAGCCCAGGACGTGCGCGCGCGGGTGGAGTTTTTGCCCGCGGACGAGGTGATCGCGATGGACGAATCGCCGATGCTAGCCGTGCGCAAGAAGGTCAATTCGTCGCTGGTGCAGGCCATGCTGGCCGTGCGCGAGAAGCGGGCCGGGGCCGTGGTGTCCGCCGGGAACACCGGCGCGCTGCTGGCGGGCGGCATGCTGCGCATAGGCCGCATCCAGGGCGTCGAGCGCCCGGCGCTGGCCCCGGTGATCCCCGGCGTGAAGAAGCCGTTTCTGCTGATCGACGCCGGCGCGAACGTGGACTGCCAGCCCAAGTACCTGGAGCAGTTCGGGCTGATGGGCTCGGTGTACATGCGCGCGGTGATGGGCGTCGAGGACCCCGCCGTGGGCCTGGTGAACATCGGCGCGGAGGCCGAGAAGGGCAACAAACTGACCAAGGAGACCTTCCAGCTGATGTCCCGGCAGACCAGCTATCGCTTCGCCGGGAACGCCGAGGCGCGCGACATCCCCTCCGGCGGCTTCGACGTGGTGGTGGCCGACGGCTTCGACGGCAACATCATCCTCAAGTACACCGAGGGCATCGTGGGCGCGATGATGAGCATGCTCAAGGCCAACCTGACGGCCTCGAAGGTGTCGAAGCTGGGCGCGGCCCTCTGCCGCCCCGCGTTCCGCAAGTTCAAGCGCAGCATGGACTACAACGCCTACGGCGGCGCGCCGCTGCTGGGCGTGGAGGGCGCGGTGATCAAGGCGCACGGCGCTTCCGGCGAAACGGCGATCATGAACGCCCTGCGCCAGGCCCGCGAGATGCTGGTCGGCGACGTGTGCGGCAAGATCAAGGAAGGGTTAAGCGGACTGTCGTCCGATACAGAACAATAATTTTCAGGAGGTAAAGAACATGGATCGCAACGCTATTTTCGACAAGGTGAAGGAGTACATCCTGATGCAGCTGCCCGTGGACGAGGGCAAGGTGGTGGACGACGCCCGCATGGTGGAGGACCTGGGAGCCGACAGCGCCAACCTGATGATGCTGATCATGGACCTGGAGACCGAGTTCAACATGACCGTCGAGGACGACGCGCTGGGCACGATCAAGACCGTGGGCGACATCGTGGACTACATCCAGAAGAAGGGCTGATCTGTGAAGGCGCTTTGCCAAAAGCTGGGATATACCTTCAACGACATGAAGCTGCTGGAGACGGCACTGACGCATCCCTCCTACGGGGGGGATCATCATGTGCCGCACTACCAGCGGCTCGAATTTCTGGGCGACGCGGTGCTGGAGCTGGCGGTGAGCCGCTACCTGTACTTTGAGTTCCCGGAGGTAGACGAGGGCAAGCTGACGCGCATCCGCGCGGGGCTGGTGCGGGAGGAGACGCTCTGCCGCGCCGCCCAAAGGCTGGAGCTGGGCAGGCACATCCGCCTGTCCGTGGGCGAGGACCGCTCCGGCGGCCGCGAAAAGTCCTCCATCCTGTGCGACGTGATGGAGGCGGTGCTTGCCGCCGTGTACCTCGACGGGGGCTTCGACGAGGCCGTGGCCGTGATTCGCCGCGCCCTGGCGGACGACCTGCATCCGCGCATGCTGGAGGACCACCTCGATGCCAAGAGCCGCCTGCAGGAGATTTTGCAGCGCGACGGCGACATGCCGCGCTACGAGTTCGTTTCCATGCAGGGCCCACCCCACGCCCCGCTGTTTCGCTACAGCGTGACGCTCAACGGCAAGACGCTGGGCATCGGCGACGGCACCAGCAAGCAGAACGCCCAGCAGGAAGCGGCGCGCTCTGCGCTGCGCGCGATCAGAAATCACAAATAATTACGGAGAGCATTTACTTTGCGACTTAAGAAACTCATCCTCCACGGCTTCAAGTCCTTCGCGGACCACGTGGAGATCACCTTTGAAGACGGCATCACCGGCGTGGTGGGCCCCAACGGCTGCGGCAAGAGCAACATCTCCGACGCGGTGCGCTGGGTGCTGGGCGAGCAGAGCGCCAAGAGCCTGCGCGGCGCGAAGATGGAGGACGTCATCTTCAACGGCACCGAGAACCGCCGCCGCCTGTCCTACTGCGAGGTGACGCTGGTCTTCGACAACGAGGACCACGCCCTTGCCATCGACTTTGCCGAGGTCTCCGTCACGCGCCGCGTGTACCGCAACGGCGACGGCGAGTACAAGATCAACGGCGCGTCCTGCCGCCTGCGCGACATCGTGGACCTGTTCCGCGACACCGGCATCGGCAAGGATGGCTATTCGCTGATCGGCCAGGGCCGCATCGACGAGATCCTGTCCGCGCGCAGCGAGGACCGCCGCCAGGTGTTCGAGGAGGCCGCGGGCATCGTCAAGTACAAGGCCCGCAAGCTGGACGCCCAGAAGCGCATCCAGCGCACCCAAGAAAACCTGAACCGCGTGGAGGACATCCTCGCGGAGCTGGAGGACCGCGTCGAGCCCCTCAAAGAGCAGAGCGAGCAGGCGCGGGAATACCTGGCCCTGCGCGACGAATTGAAGGGGCTGGACCTCAACGTGTTCCTGGTGCGCACCGAGCGCTACGAGGCGCGCATCCGCGAGCTGAAGGAGTCGGTGCAGGCGCTGGGCGAGTCGATCCTCGAGGCCAACCAGGCGCTGGAAAAGCAGGGCGCCGAGCGCGACGAGGCGCAGGCCAGGCTGGACGCGCTGGAGCATGAGAGCAGCGAAAAGCGCGAGGCCGTACAGCGGCTGATCCGCGAGGTGGAGGCCGGCGAAGGCGCGGTGCAGGTGATGCGCGAGCGCATCGCCGCGGGCGAGAAGGACCGCGATCGCATCCAGGCCCAGCGCGCGTCCGCCGCGGAGGGCGGCGAGGGCATCCGCAAGCAGATCGAGCGCATGAGCGAGGAGATCGACGCGGAGTCGAAGGCGCTTCGCGAGGCCGAGGCCGCGCTGCTCGAGCGCGAGGGCGTGCTGGAGGGCTCGGAGACGAAGCTTGCGGACCTGGAGGAGGCCTCCGAGAACGCCAAGCAGCAGATCATCCAGGCCATGAACCGTCTGGGCGACGTGCGCAGCCAGCGGGCGCGTTTGAGCGCCATGCAGACGGCGCTGGAGAACCAGCTGAAGGCCATGGAAGTCGACCGCGAGCGCGAACAGAACGGCTCCGAAGCGCTCGGCGCGCACGTGCAGGCGGCGCAGGAGCTGCTGGACAGCGAGAACGCCCGCAAGGGCGAGCTGGACGGCCAGGCCGCCGAGATGCAGGCGAAGGTGCAGGCGCTGGGCGACGAGGCCGCGGCGCTGTCCGACCACGTGGCGCGGATGCAGGCCGAGAAGCAGCAGCGCGACTCCCGCCTGCGGCTGCTCAGGGAGATGCAGCGCGACTACGAGGGCTACAACAACTCCGTCAAGCAGGTGCTCTTGCAGGCGCGCCGCCAGGGCGAGAGCTCGGGCGTGCACGGCGTGGTGGCCGACCTGATCCACGTGCCGGCCCGCCTGGAGCGCGCCATGGACATGGTGCTGGGCGGGGCGCTTCAAAACATCGTGGTGGACCGCGACGAGGACGCCAAGCGCATGATCGAATACCTGCGCGCCAACCGCTTCGGCCGGGCCACGTTCCTGCCGATCGCTTCCGTGCGCGGGCGCACGCTGTCCCAGCAGGAGCGGGCCGTGCTGGCCATGCCGGGCTGCGTGGGGCTGGCGTCGGAGCTGGTGGAGTTCGACCCGAAGTACCAGGGCGTAATCGACAACCTGCTGGGGCGCACCGTGGTGGCCGAGGATTTGACCGCCGGCATCGCCATCCAGCGCGCCGGGAAGTATCAGTTCCGGCTGGTGACGCTGGAGGGCGACGTGATGCACTCCGGCGGCTCCATGACCGGCGGCAGCGTGCAGAGCCGCATGACCAGCCTGCTGTCGCGCACCCGCGAGATCGAGGAGAGCGAGCAGGCGCTCAAGCAGCTGGAGGCGCAGTTTGACGAGGCGCGCCAGCGCTACGCCGCCATTGAGGACGCCAGAACCGGGCTGAAGAAGGAGCGCGGCGAGCTGTACGACGAGCTGCACAAGCAAGAGGTCGTCGTGGCCCGCGCGGAGGCCCAGCTGAAGGCGGCTCTGGACGAACAGGAGAGCAACAACCAGCGGCTGGCCCGCTCCGAGGCCGAGCGCGAGCGCCTGCGCGAGCAGCACGCGGACGTGACGCAGGGCCTTGCCAAGCTTGACGAGCAGCAACAGAGCGCCGAGAGCAGCACCGACGATCGCCAGACCGAGGTGAAGCGCCTGTCCGAGGCGATCTACCGGCTGCGCGGCGAGACGGAGGCCCTGCGCGACGAGGTGAACGCCGAGCGCGTGCGCCTGGCCTCGCGCAAGCGCGGCCTGGAGGCGAGCGTCGCCGACCGCGACCGGCTTTCCAGCCAGGCCGAGGACGCCGAGAAGCTGATGGCCGAATCGGAGGTTCTGCTGAAGGACTGCCTGGAGGAACTGGAGAAGAACGCCGCGCTGCTGGAGGCGGACATCGAGCGCCTCACCGGCAACAAGGCGCTGCTGGACGGCGCGCGGGAAGCCTTCAACGAGGTGGACGCGCGGCGCACCGGCGTGCAGAAGCAGTTGCAGGCCATGGGCGAGCAGATGGATGCCCTGCGCGCGAACCTCGACGAGTTCAGCGACAAGCACCATCGCAGCGAATTGCAGCTGGCACGCGTGGAGAGCGAATTCAAGCAGATCCAGGACCGCATCTGGGAGGACTACGAGCTGACCTACGCCGGCGCCGAGCCGTTCCGCCAGCCGGACTTCAAGCTGACGGAGTCGGAAAAGCGCATCGCCGCCATCCGCCAGCGCATCCGCGCGATGGGCACCGTGAACGTGGCGGCGCTGGACGAGTACCGCCGCACGGTGGAGCGCGTGGAGGAGCTCACCAGCCAGCGCGACGACCTGTTGAAGGCCCAGGCGGACCTGGAGGGCATCGTCGCGGAGCTGGAGAGCAAGATGGACAAGCAGTTCAAGGAGCAGTTCGCGCTGATGAACGAGAACTTCCAGCGCACGTTCGTCAAGCTGTTCGGCGGCGGCAAGGCGGAGCTTCGCCTGTCCGACCCGAAGGACGCGCTGAACTGCGGCATCGACATCGTGGCCCAGCCGCCCGGAAAGAAGCTGCAGATGCTGTCGCTGCTCTCCGGCGGCGAGCGCGCGCTGACCGCCATCGCGATCCTGTTCGCGATCCTCGATCTGAAGCCCACCCCGTTCTGCATACTGGACGAGATCGAGGCGGCGCTGGACGACGCGAACATCGACACCTACGCCGACTACCTGAAGTCCTACTCCGAGAACACCCAGTTCATCGTCATCACCCACCGCAAGGGCACCATGGAGCGCTGCGACGCGCTCTACGGCGTGGTGATGGAGGAGAAGGGCGTGTCGAAGACCGTGTCGGTCAAGCTGAACGAAGCAGTTTAGTCCAATTAGAAATGAGGAATTAGGAATTAGGAATTGAGTTTGCCTGTCTGCGCATTTTCATTCCTCATTCCTCATTCCTAATTCCTCATTATTCATCGGAGGTACAAAGATGGGGCTGTTTGACAAGTTTAAAAAGGGTTTGCAGAAGACCCGGAGCGCGTTCTCCGGGCGGATGGACGAACTGGTGGAGAATTACCAGGAGCTCGACGACGACTTCTACGAGGACCTGACGGACGTTTTGATCATGGCCGACGTGGGCGTGACGACCGCCGAGCTGGCCGTGGACCGGCTGAAGGAAAAGTGCAAGAGCGAGAAGATCGGCAACCCCGCCAAGGCTCGCGAGGCGCTCAAGCAGATTCTGGTGGACATCCTCTGGGCCGAGCCGATGACGCTCTCGAGCCCGATGGTGCTGCTGATCATCGGCGTCAACGGCGTGGGCAAGACCACGTCCATCGGCAAACTGGCCTCCCGCATGAAGGCGCTGGGCCGCCGCGTGATCATCTGCGCGGGCGACACGTTCCGCGCCGCCGCCGCTGACCAGCTGACCGTGTGGGCCGAGCGCGCCGACGTGCCGATCATCAAGCACCGCGAGGGCGCCGACCCCGCCGCCGTGGTGTTCGACGGCATCCAGGCCGCGAAGGGACGCCACGCGGACGTGCTGCTGGTGGACACCGCCGGCAGGCTGCACAACAAGGCCCACCTGATGGAGGAGCTTCGCAAGATCAGCCGCGTGGTGGAGCGCGAGTTCCCCGAGGCCTCGCTGAGCGCGCTGCTGGTGATCGACGCCACCACCGGCCAGAACGGCTTGGCGCAGGCCAAGGTGTTCAGCGAGGTGGCGAATCTGCAGGGCATCGTGCTGACCAAGCTGGACGGCACGGCCAAGGGCGGCATCGCCATCGCCATCCGCAACGAGCTGGGCCTGCCCGTGCGCTACATCGGCCTGGGCGAGCAGCTGGATGACATGCAGCCCTTTGACGCGAAGGAATTTGTGGACGCGATATTTGGGGAGTAAAGAGGCACACAGCCATGACCATAGACAATCAGCTTGCGCATATCATCGCACAATTTGACTTCCCCGGCGCGCTCGCCGGGTGCGAGGCCATCAAGACGGGGCACATCAACCGCACCTACCGGCTGCGCTTCGAGCAGCCGGACGGCAGCGCGCGGGACTACGTGCTCCAGCGCATCAACACGTTCGCGTTCAAGAAGCCGCGCGAGGTGATGCACAACGTGGCGCTGGTGACGAACCACCTGCGCGCGGCGATGGAGCGACAGGGCATCGACCCGAAGAACCGCGTGCTGACGCTGGTGCCGGTGAAGGGCGGCGGCGCGCTTTACGAGGACGAGAGCGGCAGCTGGCGCGCCTACGACTTCATCACCCACGCGCGCACGGTGGACCGGGTGGACTCCCCCGCCCAGTTCCGCGAGATCGGCCGCGCGTTCGGTCAGTTCCAGAACATGCTCTCCGACTTTCCCATCGGCGAGCTCTACGACACGATCCCCGACTTCCACGACACCGTCAAGCGCCTTCAGACGTTCGAGCGCTCGGTGGCGGCGGACGCGGCGGGCCGCGTCCATGAGGTCGGAGCGGAAATCGCCGCCATACGCGCGCGCCAAGAGGCGATGGGCCGCATCGTGCGGATGATCGAAGCGGGCGAACTGCCGCTGCGCGTCACCCACAACGACACCAAGATCAACAACGTGATGCTGGACGAGGACACCGGCGCGGCGCTGTGCGTGATCGACCTGGATACGGTGATGGCCGGGTCGGTGCTGTACGACTTTGGCGATGCGATCCGCTACGGCGCGTCCACTGCCGCCGAGGACGAGCGCGATCTGGGCAAGGTGCGCCTGGACACGGACCTGTTCACCGCCTACGCCGACGGCTTCATCTCCCAGACGGCCCGGGGGCTGACGGAGGCGGAGCTCCTGAACCTGCCGCTGGGCGCGCTGGTGATGACGTTTGAAAACGGCATGCGCTTCTTGACGGACTACCTGGATGGCGACGTGTACTTCCACATCGAGAACCCCGACGACAACCTGGCCCGCGCGCGCTGCCAGCTCGCGCTGCTCTCGGACATGGAGGCCCACGCCGGGGAGATGTATGAGAGCGTGCGGGAATTGGTGGAAAAATACAGATGACACCTATAAAAAAAGACCGAAGTCTTTTTAGACTTCGGTCTTTTTTTCAATCCACTAAACTTTTTCCTTCTCCTCCCCGAACCCGTCGGCCTCCTCGGGCAGCGATTCGGCGAACACGCGGGAGAAGGCGCGGCCCACGTAGCAGTCCTTGCCCAGGCCCTTGGCGTCGTAGAGGTTGCTGTCGGCCTGGTGCATCATCAGGCGCAGGTCGTAGGAGAGCTCGCACACGCCGTGCACGTACCCGGCGGAGAAGTGCACCGGCAGGCGCTCATCGTCCATGTCGATGCGCCGCACGCCGCGCTTCAATGCCTCCAGCTTGCCGAGGAACGCCCCCTCCGACACGTCCGGCAGCACCACCAGGAACTCGTCGCCGCCGTAGCGGTAGCACCACTCGCTCCCGAATGTCTCCGCCAGCACCGCGCTCAGCCGGCGCAGGATGTGGTCGCCGGCGGAGTGGCCAAACTGGTCGTTGAGGGCCTTGAAGTTGTCCAGGTCCAGCATCATCACGTGCACGTTCCGGTTCTCGAAGCGGCTGTAGTCGCGCCGCAAGGCGAAGCGGTTGCGGATGCCGGTCAGGTCGTCGGTCATCGACGCGGCCTCCAGCGTGCGGTTGTCCTGCTGCAGCTCTTGGTTCATCTCGCGCAGCCTGCGCGCGGCCTCGCTCTGCCGGTGCTTCAAATTGCCGATGAACGCCGTGTTCAGCACCACGCCCAGCACGATCACGCCGATCTTTTGCAGGTTGATCGCCGTGTAGCTGAAGAAGCTGTGGTCGGTGGAGAAGAAGTACATCGAATAGACGATCATCACCAGCCCGCACGCGATGCCCGCCGGATAGCCGTAGATCGACGTGAACACCGCAAGGCCCGTGATCAGCAGCATGTTAGGGTTGGGAATGTTGAACGCGAACACGATCGCCACCATCAGCAGCATCACCGCCAGCGCGATGAGCACGCGCTTCGCCTCGCGCCTCACGTCCGGCGCGCCGTTGGTCCGGCCTTCCCTGTCCGCGGTATGCACGATCGACGTCCTCCGATTTTCGTATTTCACAAAAGTTGTTACAATTATACCACAAAAAAGTTTAATTTCAAGCCTTTGAGGGGCCGTCGCGCTTCACAAGCGGCCTTTTTTTTGGTACAATAATCTCAAAGCATTCGTTGTCAGGAGGCATTCATATGGATTATCGCGTCGAACGGGACTCCATGGGCGAGATGAAGGTGCCCGCGGACCGCTACTGGGGCGCGCAGACGCAGCGCAGCCTGCAGAACTTCAGGATCGGCGGCGAGAGGATGCCGATCGAGATCGTGCGCGCGTTCGGCGTCCTGAAGAAGGCCGCCGCCATCGCCAACCACCGCATCCAGCCCGGGCGCATGACGCCGGAAAAGCTGTCGGCGATCGGCGAGGCGTGCGACGAGGTGATCTCCGGCGCGCTGGACGGCCACTTCCCCCTCGTCGTCTGGCAGACGGGCAGCGGCACCCAGAGCAACATGAACGCCAACGAGGTGATCGCGAACCGGGGCAACGAGATCGCCGGAAAGGCGCTTCTGCACCCGAACGACGACGTGAACATGTCCCAGAGCAGCAACGACACCTTCCCCACCGCCATGCACATCGCGGCGGTGCTGGCGATCGAGGACGCGCTGATCCCGGCGATGGACCGATTGATCGAAACGCTCCGGCGGCTGGAGGCGGAGAACGCGGGCGTCGTGAAGTCCGGCCGCACGCATTTGCAGGACGCCACGCCCATCCGCTTCTCTCAGGAGATCATGGGCTGGCGCGGCTTGGTGGAGGCCCCGCGGGAAATGCTGCTGGCAACCCTGCCACAGCTTAAAAAGCTTGCCCTGGGCGGCACCGCCGTGGGCACGGGCCTGAACGCCCCGAAGGGGTTTGACGAAGAGGTGGCCCGCGCGGTGTCTGAATTGACGGGCAAGGCGTTTGCCAGCGATGAAAACAAGTTCCACGCGCTGACGTGCAAGGACGCGCTGGTGTTTGCCCACGGCGCGATGAAGGCGCTGGCGGCGAACCTGATGAAGATCGCCAACGACGTGCGCTGGCTGGCCTCCGGCCCGCGCTGCGGCCTGGGCGAGATCCGCATCCCGGAAAACGAGCCCGGCAGCAGCATCATGCCCGGCAAGGTGAACCCCACGCAGTGCGAAGCCATGACGATGGTGGCCGTGCAGGTGATGGGCAACGACGCCGCCGTGGGCATCGCCGCCAGCCAGGGCAACTTCGAGCTGAACGTGTTTATGCCGGTGCTGATCTACAACTTCCTCCAGTCGGCGCGGCTGCTGGCGGACGGCCTGCGCTCGTTCAACGACAACTGCGTCGCCGGCATCGTCGCCAACCGGGAGAAGATGGCCGAGAACCTGCACAACAGCCTGATGCTGGTGACGGCGCTGAACCCCTACATCGGCTACGACAACGCCGCGAAGACCGCGAAGCTGGCCTACCGGGAGAACATATCGCTGAAGGAGGCGTGCGTGAAGCTGGGATTTCTGACGCCGGAGCGGTTTGACGAGGTGTTCAAGCCGGAGGAGATGGCGGGAGGAGAATGAGGAATTAGGAATGAGGAATTGAGATAGTTTGGAAACGCGACGGGGCGGGCGGCGAAACGCCGCCCCTACAGCCGGATATGGACGGAGAGGAGCGGTGAGGCGATGCTGACGCTGACGAACACGCAAGCGCGGGCGCTGCTGGTGCGCTATCACAACCTGGACGGCGCGGACGGCTTTCGCGGGCTGGACGGCGCGCGGGCCATCATGGACCGGCTCGGCACGATCCAGTTCGACCCGCTGAACGTGGCGGGTCGCAACCCCGACCTGGCGCTGCAGGCGCGCGTGTGCGGGTACAAGCCCGACTACCTTCGAAGGCTGCTGTACGGGGAGCATCATCTCATGGACGGCTACGACAAGGAGATGTGCATCTACACCGCGCGCGACTTCCCCCACTTCGCGCCGCTGCGGGCCATGCGCAGCGCAGACATCCAGCGCTGGCTGACGGGCCGGGGCCAGGCCGAGGCGTTCGACATGCTGGAGGACGTCGTCGATTTGATCCGCAAGCGCGGCCCCTCGTCGCTCACGGACATCCCCGTCGGCGAGTCGAAGGACTACGGCTGGGGCCCGCGTCGGCCCTCCGGCGCAGCCATCGAGTACCTGTTCGCGTCGGGGCGGCTGTGCGTGGCGGACAAGGCGGGCACCCAGCGACGCTTCGACCTGACGGAGCGCGTGCTGCCGCCGGAGCTGATCGCGCCCGTCGAGCGCGACGCAGACGCCTTCGCCGACTGGTACGTGAAGCGCCGCCTGGGCTGCGTGGGCCTGCTGTGGGATAAGCGCGGCGGAGCCTGGCAGGGCTACGTCGTGGGCAGCGACGCGGCCCGCAAGGCCGCGCTCAACCGGCTTGTCGAGCGCGGCGAGGTCGTCCCCTGCCGGATAGAAGGGCGCAGGGAGGCCTTCTACATGCTGCCCGAGGCCGCCGAAATGCTGGGAAGCGCCCAGCCCCGCCCCGCCGCGCGGTTCATCGCGCCGCTGGACAACTTGATGTGGGACCGGGACATGGTCGAGGCGCTGTTTTCCTTCCGCTACCGCTGGGAGGTGTACACGCCCGTGGCCAAGCGCCAGTACGGCTACTACGTGCTGCCGGTGCTCTACGGCGACCGGTTCGTCGCCCGCTTCGAGCCGGAGCCGGTCGGCCGCGCCGGGTGTTTCCGCGTGAAGGGCTGGTGGTGGGAGAACGGCGTGCGCGTCACGGACGCGATACTGAACGCCATCGAGGCCGCGTTCAACCGCTTTGCGCGCTTCCTGGGCGTGGAAAACGCGCCGGAAAACATCGACCTCGTTCGCAATAGCATCACACAGAATTAACATTTACACAGTCTTTACACTCAACCCGTTGTATGGACTGCAAAAATGGAGTATATTTGTAGGAAGGATTGTTGTAATCCGAACGACCCGAGACCGTCCGCGGGGCGGGCGGCAAACATCAAATGACGGAGGATTTCCCATGAAGAGAATGCTGAGCTTGCTGGCCGCGATGGCGCTGGCGCTGTCGATGCTGGTCGTCCCGGCTTTCGCCGAGGCGAACGACAACTGGCTGCACATCTTCCTGACCGAGGACCCGGAGACGCTGGACGTGCAGATGACCTCCGACAGCTACACCATCCCGCTGAACTGCTTTGACCGCCTGGTGGAGACCGACACCGTGGACGGCGAGGCGCAGATCATCCCCGGCCTGGCCGACAGCTGGGAGGTTTCCGAGGACGGCCTGACCTACACCTTCCACCTGCACGAGGGCGTCACGTTCCACAACGGCGATCCCCTGACCGCCGACGACGTGGTGTTCACCGTGAACCGCATGATGGAGCCCGACCGCGCCGCGAACAACTACGACATCTACTACGGCATCGTCGAGGGCGCGGCGGAGTACTTTGACGGCGCGGCCGACGGCGTCTCCGGCGTCGTGGCGCTGGACGACGATACCGTCCAGTTCACGCTCGTCAAGCCCTGCTCCTCGTTCCTCAGCCGCCTGGCCACCCCCGGCGGGAGCATCTTCAACCGCGAGAGCACCGAGGGCGTGGACGACTTCGGCGTGAACCCCGCCGTCTGCTTCGGCACGGGCCCCTTCCAGGTGACCGGTTGGGAGCTGGGCAGCAAGGTGACCGTCGTCGCCAACCCCAACTACTTCAAGGGCGCGCCGCAGATCGACGGCATCGAGATGTTCATCGTCTCCGACGCCGACACCCAGCGCCTGATGTTTGAAAACGGCCAGGTGGACGTGTTCAACTTCGACTATGCCGAGAGCCAGCTGCCCTGGTTCCTGGAGAACGGCTATCAGGACCAGATCGTGTCCGGCAGCCGCGCCGGCACCTACTACTTCATGTTCAACACCACCATCGAGCCGCTGGACAACGCGAACGTGCGCAAGGCGCTGCAGATGGCCGTGGATCGCCAGCTGATCCTCGATCAGATGTACAACGGCGAGGGCCGCGTGCTCTCCACCTTCATCCCCCAGGGCGTGCTGAGCTACAACGCCGACGCCGAGGAGATCTCCTATGACCCCGAGCAGGCCAAGGCCATCCTGGCCGACGAGGGCTACGCCGACGGCTTTGACATGGAGCTGGCCATCTCCTCCGATTCCGAGACCGCCCGCAAGGTGTCCAAGACGCTGTGCAGCTTCTTCGGCAAGATCGGCGTGCGCGCCACCGTCGCCGAGTATGACGACGCCACCTACAAGGACATCCGCCACACCGGCGCGCTGCCCAGCTACTACGGCGTCTGGAGCGCGGACTACAACGACCCGGACAACTTCCTGGATACGTTCTTCGCCCGCCGCAACACCGTCGGCCGCTCCATCAACTACTCCAACGAGGAGATCCTCGACCTGATCGACGAGGCCCAGGGCATGATCGACTTCGACGCGCGCATGGCCGCCTACCAGAAGATCGACCAGGCCGTGGTGCACGACGACGCCGTGACGCTGCCGCTGTACCAGCGCAACCACCTGTTCTGCCTGAACCCGCGGGTGCACGGCTTCAAGGTGGCCTGGAACGGCTGGAGCGACATGAGCTTCTACCCCATCTCTCTGGGCGACTGACACACAGATATATTAACCCATGTAGGGGCGGCGTAACGCCGCCCCTACATCGACATTGATCCCTAAATTTTCTCCCGGAGGCTCAAATGGTCAAGCACATCGCCAAGCGCGTAATCGTCACCATCCCGGTGCTGCTGGGCATGGTCCTGGTGATCTTCTTCATGCTCAACGTGGTGCCGGGCGACCCGGTCACGGTGATGATGCGCGAGCATCTCAAGGAGGACCTGATCGACCGTCTCCGCCAGAGCATGCACCTGGACGACCCGTTCTTCGTGCGCTACTTCCGCTACATCTGGGACGCGCTGCACGGCGACCTCGGCGTCAGCTGGAAGCTGAACCGGCCCGTCACCGGGCTGATCGCCAACGCCTTCCCCTGCACGCTGAAGCTGGCCGTGGCCTCGTCGGTGTTCTCGTGGATCATGGGCATCCCGGTGGGCATCATCTCCGCCGTGAAGAAGAACTCGCTGGTGGACCACCTGAGCATGGGCGTTTCGCTGTTCGGCGTGTCGATGCCGATCTTCTGGGTGGCGCTGATCCTGCAAAACATGTTCAAGAACGTGCTGCCCGTGTCCGGCATCGAGAGCTGGAAGAGCTACATACTGCCCACCATCGTGCTGGGCTGGTCGTCGGCGGGGCGCATCGCGCGGCTGACGCGCTCGAACCTGCTGGAGGTGCTGCGCAACGACTACATCCGCACCGCGCGCTCCAAGGGGCTCTCGCCGCTGCGCGTCATCACCGGCCACGCGCTGAAGAACGCGCTGATCCCCGTCGTCACCGTGATGGCGATCCAGATCTCCTCGCTGCTCTCGGGCGCTGCCATCACCGAATCGGTGTTCGCGATTCCCGGCGTCGGGAGCCTGGCCGTCAGCGCCATCAAGAACCGCGACATGCCGCTGTTGCAGGGCACGGTGATCTTCACCGCCGTGCTGATCATCGCCGGGAACCTGGTGGCGGACGCGCTCTATTCCGCCATCGACCCGCGCATCCGCGTGGAATAGGGGGTGCCGGGAGATGTTTACGAGCAAGGACAAATACACCCGGGCCTTATCGGACCAGATCATCAACGCCGAGATCCAGCCGGACGACGGCGTGCTGGCCAGCATCCGCAACATGTTCCGCACGAACCGGGCCGCGCTGCTGGGGCTGATCCTGATCCTGCTGATCGTGTTGATGGCGCTGGCCGCGCCGCTGATCACGCGCTACGACCCCAACGAGATGGACCTGGCGAGCATGAACGAGCCGCCCTCCGCCCAGCACTGGTTCGGCACCGACGACCTCGGCCAGGACGTGTTCACCCGCGTGGTGTACGGCGCGCGCATATCGCTGATGATCGGCTTCGTGCCCTCGCTGATCTCGCTGATCCTGGGCACGGCACTGGGGCTGATGGCCGGCTACATGGGAAGGCGCGTGGACGCCGTAATCATGCGCCTGGCGGACGTGGTGCTGGCGTTCCCGTCGCTGCTCTTGGCAATGGTGATCATGTACACGCTGGGCTCGTCGATCCTCAACATGTTCATCGCGCTGTCGATCATCAACTGGGCCGGAACGGCCCGCGTGGTGCGCGCGCAGACGCTCTCGCTGAAGGAAAAGGAGTTTGTGGAGGCCGCGCGCAGCATGGGCGTATCCCGCTGGCGCATCGCCTTCAGGCACATACTGCCCAACTGCCTGCCGAACCTGATCGTGCTGTTCACGCTGGACATCCCCGGCGCGATCATGTGGGAGAGCAGCATGAGCTTCCTGGGCGTGGGCGACCCGAACACCGCCTCCTGGGGCCTGATGGTCAGCCAGGGCAAGGGCTACGCCTACATGTGCCCGTGGCTGATCCTCGCGCCCGGCATCGCGATCCTCGTCACCGTCATGGCGTTCAACTTCCTCGGCGACGGCCTGCGCGACGCCATCGACCCCTATATGAAAACCTGACTGAAGGATTAGTGCAATGAGCAACATCCTCGAGATCAAAAACCTGTCCGTCTCCTTCGCGTCGGACGGCATCAAGGAGCGGGCCATCGCCGTCAACGGCGTGGACATCGACATCCCCCAGGGCAGGACCGTGGGGCTGGTCGGCGAGTCCGGCTGCGGCAAGAGCGTCACGTCGCTGGCCGTGATGGGCCTGCTGGCGGACAACGGGCGCGTGGAGGGCGGCGAGGCGATGTTCGGCGGGCAGGACCTTTTGAAGCTGCCCGACCGCGAGCTGCGCCGCATCCGCGGCAACCGCATCTCGATGATCTTCCAGGAGCCCATGACCAGCCTGAACCCGGTGATCACCGCGGGCAAGCAGGTGGCCGAGGCGCTTCGGCTGCACGCGGGGCTGGACGCCGCCGCCGCGAAGGCGCGGACCATCGAGATCTTCGAGAAGGTGGGCATCCCGGAGCCCGAGCGTCGCTTCGGCTGCTATCCCCACCAACTCTCCGGCGGCCTGCGCCAGCGCGTGATGATCGGCATGGCGATGGTGATGAAGCCGGATCTGCTGATCGCGGACGAGCCCACCACGGCGCTGGACGTGTCCATCGAGGCGCAGATTTTGCGCCTGATGCGCGACTTGCAGCGCGAGAGCGGCACCAGCATCCTGATGATCACGCACAACCTGGGCGTGGTAGCGGAGCTGTGCGACGAGGTGTACGTGATGTACGCCGGCGAGGTGGTGGAGCGCGCGGACGTGATGACGCTGTTCAGCCAGTGCGCGCACCCCTACACCCGCGGGCTGATGGCCTCACTGCCCCGCATGACGCCGAAGGGACGGCGGCTGTACAACATCCAGGGCACCGTGCCGAACCTGCGCGCGATGCCGGCGGGCTGCCGGTTCTCGCCCCGCTGCGAGTTCGCCCGCGAGCGCTGCAAAACGGAGAAGCCGCCGCTCGTGGACGTCGGAAACGGGCACCTGTGCCGCTGCTTCGAGCCGCGAACGACGCCGATCGCGTGGGGAGGTGACGGACTGTGAGCGAGCTTCTGCGCGCCGAGCGCCTCGTGAAGGAATTTCCGGTGAAGGGCGGCGTGGTGCACGCGGTGTCCGACGTGTCCTTCGCCATCGAGAAGGGCGAGACGCTGGGCCTGGTGGGCGAATCCGGCTGTGGCAAGTCCACGCTTGGAAAGCTGCTGCTGGACCTGATCCCGCCCACGTCGGGCAAGGTGTTCTTCAACGGCGAGGATCTGTCGCTATACAAAGGCGAAGCCCTGCGCGAGCTGCGCCGGGGCATGCAGATGATCTTCCAGGACCCCTACGCCTCGCTGGACCCGCGCTTGTCCGTGGGCCGCATCATCGCCGAGCCGCTGACAGCGCACCGCATCGGCGACAGCCGCGAGGAGCGTGCCGCCATCGTGCGCGATTTGATGGAGCAGGTGGGCCTGCGGCCGGAGTTCTACTCGCGCTATCCCCACCAGTTCTCCGGCGGCCAGCGGCAGCGCATCGGCATCGCGCGGGCGCTGGCGCTGAACCCGGAGCTGATCATCTGCGACGAGCCCGTCAGCGCGCTGGACGTGTCGATCCAGGCGCAGATATTGAACCTGCTCGGCGATCTGCAGCGCCAGCGCGGGCTGACGTACCTGTTCATATCGCACGATCTGAACGTGGTGCGCTACCTGTCCGACCGCGTGATGGTGATGTTCCTGGGACAGCTGTGCGAGCTGTCGGACACGCCGTCGCTCTACGAATCGCCCCGGCACCCGTACACGCGCTTCTTGCTGGACGCGGTGCCCCAGCCCGACCCGACGCGGCGCGACGAGAACCGGGCGCTGTTGATGGGCGAGGTGTCGAGCCCCGTAAACCCACCGTCCGGATGCCGGTTCCGGCTGCGCTGCCCCTACGCCGACGCGCGCTGCGCCGAGCAGAAGCCCGAGCTCACGGAGCTCGCGCCCGGGCACTTCTGCGCATGCCATCATCCGCTGGGATAAAATCATCGGAGGCTATTATGAAAAAGACGATCCTGCGCAAGTACGCCCGCCTGATCGCCGAGTGCGGCGCGAACGTCCAGAAGGGCCAGGAGGTGTTCATCTGGGCAGGGCTGGACCAGCCGGAGTTCGTGGCGATGGTCGTGGACGAGTGCTACAAGCTGGGCGCGAAGCGCGTCGTGGTGGACTGGGAATACCAGCCGCTGGAAAAGCTGCACGTGCGGCACCAGAGCGTCAGGACGCTCTCGGAGCTGACCGACTACCAGGAGGCGCGCTACAAGCACTACCTGGACAAGCTGCCCTGCCGCATCTACATCGACTCCGACGACCCGGATGGCCTCAAGGGCATCAACCAGAAAAAGCAGGCCGCCGCGCGCCAGAAGCGCTACCCGCTGATCAAGGGCTACGTGGACGCGCTGGAGGGCAAGTACCAGTGGTGCATCGCCGCCGTGCCCGGAGTCGCGTGGGCGAAGAAGCTGTTCCCCGAATTGTCCAGGCGCCAGGCGATCGAAAGGCTGTGGCAGGCCATACTGGACACCAGCCGCGTCACCGACGACCCCGTCGCCGCCTGGAAGGCGCACAACCGCGACCTACACGAGCGCTGCGCCTGGCTGAACAGCCTGGGCATTGAAAAGCTGCACTACACTGCCTCCAACGGCACGGACTTCACCGTGGGCATGATCCCCGAGGCCGAGTTCAAGGGCGGCGGCGACACGAGCCTCTCCGGCATCTTCTTCAACCCGAACATCCCCACCGAGGAGTGCTTCATCTCCCCCATGCGCGGGCAGGCGGAGGGCATCGTGTACGCCTCGATGCCGCTGAGCCACGACGGCCAGCTGATCGACGGCTTCTGGATCCGCTTCAGTGAGGGCAAGGCCATGGAGTGGCACGCGGACGTGAACAACGAGCTGCTGACGCACATCATCACGATGGACGAGGGCAGCGCCTGCCTCGGCGAGTGCGCGCTGGTGCCCTACGACTCCCCGATCCAGAACAGCGGCATACTGTTCTACAACACGCTGTTCGACGAGAACGCCGCCTGCCACCTGGCGTTGGGCGCGGGCTTCCCGGACACGATCAGGGGCTATGAGAACAAGACGCTGGAGGAATGCCGCGCGATGGGCATCAACGATTCGATGGTGCACGTGGACTTCATGATCGGCACCGCCGACATGTGCATCGACGCCATCACCCGCGACGGAAAGACCGTGCCGGTGTTCCGGGACGGGAACTGGGCGTTCTAGGCGTACATTTAAACATTCTTAGCGGCTTCCCCTTTAGGGGAAGCTGTCATGCGCAGCTATAGGCAAGCATGACTGAAGAGGTCGTTCTCCCAATGATTCGCACAATTTTGCGATCGGATTGGGGAACGACCTCTTCCGTCTGGCCTTTACGCTTCGCTGGGCCTACGGCCACGGCCAGCCACCTTCCCCTAAAGAGGAAGGCTTTTACCTCCCCGGCCTGCCGGGGCCGCCCTGGCGGCCCATGCCGCCTCCAGTCCTGCCGGGGCCGCCAGTCCTGCCAGGACCGCCAGTCCTGCCAGGACCGCCGGTCCTGCCGGGACCAGCCGGACGCACGGGCGGCTGAGGCGCCGCGGGGCGCGCGGGCGCTGCGGCGGGGCGCGGTGCTGCCGGGCGAACCGGAGCCGTGGGCCGCGGGGGCTGGGCCACGGGCGGCGGTGGGGGCACGGGCCGAACGGGTGCAACGGGCCTTGGCGGCGGCGCGTGGTGCACCGGCGGGCGCACGGGCGCGACCCGGCGCGGCGGCACGGCGCGCAGCGTGTTGTGCAGCCGGTACACCGGCGGGCGCGTGCCGCTGAAGCGATACGGATAGTCCATGCGGTGCATCATGTCGCGGCTGATGCGGTTGCTGCCTGTCATCAGGCCCAGCGCCGTAGCGACGCTGTTGATCAGATCGCCCGCCGCGTCCCACACAGAGCCGCTGTCGGACTCCCAGTCGCGCCAGCCGTCGCCGTCGTACACGGAGACCTCCAAGCCGTACTCCGCCAGCGCCTGCGCCAGGAAGCGCGCCTGGGCGTCGTTGAGGCCGCGTGCGATCACGATGGGCGCGTTGTCCACGATCAGCAGCGCCTCTTCGACTGTGTAGCCGCAGATCTGCTGCAGCAGCGCCGCCGCCGTCGTCCGGGCACAGTTGCCCAGCGACAGCAGCATCACCCGGTTGTCGAGGTCGTTTGTCGCCACGGCGACGACCTTCGTTCCGCAGTTCGGGCAGAAGTTCACGCCGCTGGCCAGCTGCGTGCCGCAATTCGGACAAAACATATCTCTCACTCCTCCTGCATTTGAATGATGAAACAATGCGTCAATAACCCAACGGCTGCAAATCCAGCCGGAAGAGCACCTGGTTGATCTCAATGAGGTCGTAGTTGCCGTTCAGGATGCAGTACTCGATGACGATGTCCTCCTTGTTGCTGTGCGAGAGCGCGTAGCCCGCCTTCATCAGCAGCTCCGTCGTCTCGCGCATCGACAGCTGCAGCGCGATGGCGAACGCCAGCGCGGTCTGCTTGCCGGGCCGATAGGCCGGGTTGTTCTTGATCTTGTTGAACAGCCGGCGATCGACGTTCGCGCGCTTGTAGCACTCGGCGTCGGTGATGCCCTTCTCGTCGATCTTGCGCAGCAGCATTTGTGAAAACGACTCGTCCACATGCGCAAGCATCTCGTCGAGGTTGGCCCTGGGCGCGGGCATGGCGGAATCGGCAAAGATCGTCTCGTTGCGGGCGGTGTCCTCGCGGTGCGGGCGGCGGAACAGGCCGTTTGCCGGGGCGCGGTCCACGCGGGCGCTGCGGCGCGCCTCGCGGTCCGCCTCGTAGTGCTCGGCGACGTACACGTCGTCGATGTAGGCGACGACCTCCTTGAACAGCTTTCCGGCCATGTCCACGCTCTCGCGCGTGAACACGACGATGTACACCGTCATGTCGTTCTCCAGCAGGAAGCGGCTGATCTCGTCCACCGCCACCTGCATGGCCTCGGCCTTGGGATAGCCGTAGACCCCGGTGGAGATCAGCGGGAAAGCCACGGTCTCGCAGCGATATTCCTTCGCCAGCGCCAGCGCGCTCTTGTAGCAGGACGCCAGCAGCGCGCGCTCGCCGTGTTCGCCGCCCTTCCAGACGGGGCCGACGGTGTGGATCACGTACTGGCAGGGCAGGTCGTAGCCGCGGGTGATCTTGGCCTGACCCGTCTCGCAGCCGTTCAGCGTGCGGCACTCCTCCAACAGGCGCGGGCCCGCGGCGCGATGGATCGCGCCGTCCACACCGCCCCCGCCCAGCAGCGTCTCGTTCGCGGCGTTCACGATGGCGTCCACCGCCATGCGGGTGATGTCGTTTCTCACAATTTCAAGCGGCATGGGAACCTCCTCGGTTGATACAATGCTTTACTATAGGACTATTATACCATGATTGTCGGCGTGCTGCCCTCCGGGGCCCGCCGACCCGGAAAACGTTCCGTTTTCCTAATCATTATACCATGATTGTCGGCGTGCTGCCGGGGCCCGCCGACCCGGAAAACGTTCCGTTTTCCTAATCATTATACCATGATTGTCGGCGTGCTGCCCTCCGGGGCCCGCCGACCCGGAAAACATTCCGTTTTCCTAATCATTATACCAACATTGGGGGAAAAGCGCAAGGGCAGAAAGCCAGATTGCCACGTCGCATCCTCGCGGATACTCCTCGCAATGACGCATAACGCGTTCCAATGTCATTGCGAGGAGCCCCAGCGGGGCGACGTGGCAATCTGGTCCTCTATGCTTGATCCTTTACTTTACGACCTTGATCTTCACCTTCGCGATCTTGCCGTTGGCGGTGCGCACAGCGATCTTGCAGCTGCCCTTCTTCAGGGCGGTGACGGTGCCGTTGGCGTCCACGGTGGCGACTTTGGCCTTCGAGGTGGCCCAGGTGAAGGTCGTGGTGGCGGTGGTGGGCAGTATGGCGGCCTGCAGCTGGATGCTCTCTCCCACCTTCAGCTTGATGGTGCCGGTGTGGTTCAGCGCGACGGCGGCGGGCACGGAGGGATCCACCACCTTGATCGTCAGCGTGGCCTTTTTCTTGTTCTGGGTGATCACGGTGATCTTGGTCTTGCCCTCGCCCGTCGCGGTGACGAGCCCGCCGTCGGTGATCGTGGCGACCCCGGCCTTCGAGGACTTCGCGCCCTTCACGGTCCAGCCCTTGCTGGTGGCGAAATCGGGCACCAGCTGCAGCTGCTCGCCCAGGCCCAGCACCACGGTGCCGTTGCCGCCGGTCTTGGTCAGAGCCTTCTGCGCGACGGGCTTCTTGACCGTCACGGCGCAGGTGGCGGTGAAGCCGCCGTCGGTGGTCTTGACGCCGACGGTGGCCGTGCCGGCCTTCAGCGCGGTGACCCTGCCATCGGCCACGGAGGCCACGGAGGCGTCGCTGCTGGCCCATTCGACGCTTTTGACGGTGGCGTTCTCGGGGGCGACGGTCGCCGTCAGGGTCGCGCTCTCACCCACGTTCATCGTCAGGCTCGACTGGTTCAGGCTCACGCCGGTGACGGCCACGGTGCCGCCGTCGGCGGGGACGGAATTCGCGGCCAGCGGCTGCGCGCCGGGCCACTTGATGTACTTGATGTAGGTGTAGCCCTTCCACGAGTTGCAGAAGCCCTGCCAGGTGTAGTAGCGGGTGTGCGAGCTGGCGTTGTCCATCATCACGACGCCGTCGTCGTTCTTGTCGGCCACGATCAGGCTGTGGCCCTTGTGGCCGCAGGACAGGCCGTCATTGTTGAAGCTGGAACACTCGCTGGAGCAGGCGCAGACGCGGATCGTCGCGCCGGGCGTGGTCTGCATGATGAAGGCGCGCAGGTGCGCCGCGGTCAGCGTGCGCTGGGCGTCGCTCAGGTTGGCCAGCAGGTTCAGACCCGTCTTTTCATTGCCCTTGAAGTTCTCGCTAAAGTTGCAGCCCCAGGCCAGCTTGTAGATGCTCTGGGCCCACTTCCAACAGTTGCCCGCGCCGGTCTCGCCCACCATCGAGGCGCTGATCTGCACGCCGTTGAGGGTGAAGGTGGTGTCGTTGCTGTAGTTCGTGGCGGCCAGCGCCGACAGGCCGGGACAGATCATTGTCATCAGGCAAAGCGCCGTGAAAAGCGCCAACAGCTTCATCGATCGCATGATTTCTTCCTCCCAGGGGTTTGCAAATTCTGTCATTACAATAATATTGTAATATTATGTCATAAGTTTGTCAAGTCGCAGCTGATTCTGCAAAGATTTGGGATAATATTCCGCTTCGCTCGATTTACATCGAGCGAAGCGATAATTTTTTGTTATGTCACGCAAACGGATTGACAACGGCGCGCCTATCCGGTATACTGACATCTAACGGCGCGTGCGCGCCAAAACCGATGAAACGGAGGTGGACAATGTGAAGCTGCGCAATGTATGGATCGCGAAGCTCGCTTTCGCCTGCCGTCATGGAGGTCATTCTGCCTAGGATCAATGGGCTGTATCCCGCCGGACACGCAGGTGTCCGGCGTTTTTTGTGCGTATTTTCGACCATCTACGGAGGTTTTCCATGTACGATACCATTCAATCCCCCGCGGAGCGCGGCGTACTCCGGCGGTTTGGGGAATTCATGAAGGGCAGCGGCCTCAAATACCTGGGCAGCGTGTTTTGCGTTGCCGTCAGCGTGCTGACGGGGTTCATCACGCCGCTGTTGATCGCCGGCGCGGTGGACGCCGTGACCGATACGTTGAACGGCAAGGGCGTGAACGGCGTGAACCTGCCGGGGTTCCTGGCGGGCTTCTTTGACGCGCGCGGCGGCGCGGAGTACCTCGCGCGGCACATCTGGATCGTGGCCGTGATGCTGGTGGCCGTCAGCCTGATAGGTGGGCTGTTCCAGTACCTGCGCGGCAAGTGGAGCGCCGAGGCCAGCGAGACGATCGCCGAGCGCATGCGCGAGCGCCTCTACGCCCACCTGCTGGCCATGGACTATGACTACCACGTCAAGGCCCAGACCGGCGATCTGATCCAGCGCTGCACCACCGACGTCGAGACCGTGCGCCGCTTCCTGGCCAGCCAGGTGATCGAGATCTTCCGCACCGTGATCATGGTGGCGCTGGCTTTGACGCTCATGCTGTCCATCCACGTGAAGCTGACGCTGATCTCGCTGATCCTGATCCCCGCGCTGTTCGGCCTCGCCTTCTGGTTCTTCCACTGGGTACAAAAGCTGTTCATGGAGGCGGACGAGGCGGACGGCCAGCTGAGCGCGATGCTGCAGGAGAGCCTGACCGGCGTGCGCGTGGTGCGCGCGTTTGGACGGCAGCGCTATGAGAGCGACCGCTTCGCCGTGCGCGCCGACTCCGTGCACGACAAGAGCCTGCGTATCAGCCGCGTGATGGCCGTCTACTGGTCCTGCTCGGACATGCTCAGCATGCTGCAGACCGGCATGACGCTGCTGTTCGGCATACTGTTCGCCGTGCGCGGCGAGATCACGACCGGCAACGTGCTGACTTTCGTCAGCTACATCTCCATGCTCATCTGGCCCATCCGCCAGCTGGGCCGCATACTGCAGGACCTCGGCAAGTCCATGGTGGCCATGCGCCGCGTCTATGAAATCCTGGACGCAAAGGCGGAGGCCGACACCCCCGGCGCGGGCGAAGCGCCGCTCTGGGAAGACATCGAGTTCAGGCACGTGTCCTTTCACTACGACGGCAAGCAGCCGATCCTGAAGGACGTGAGCTTCACCGCGAAGGCGGGCCAGACGATCGCCATACTGGGCGCGACGGGCAGCGGCAAGAGCACGATGATGAACCTCTTGCAGCGGCTGTACGACGTGTCCGGCGGCGAGATACTGATCGGCGGGCGCGACATCCGCACCATCGAGAAGAAGTACTTAAGAAGCCGCGTGGGCTACGTGCTGCAGGAGCCGTTCCTGTACTCGCGCTCCATCAAGGACAATCTCGCCATCACCCGCGAGGACGCCGGGACGGACGAGATCGAGCGCGTCGCCGCCGTCACGCACTCCGACGGGTTCATCGCCCAGTTCAAGGAGGGCTACGACACGATGGTCGGCGAGCGCGGCGTGACGCTCTCCGGCGGGCAGAAGCAGCGCGTCGCCATCGCGCGGACGCTGCTGCGGGACAACGACATATTGATCCTGGACGACTCGCTGTCCGCCGTGGACACCGAGACCGACCGGGCCATACGAGACGCCCTGGCAAAGGGACGCAGCGCCGGCGGGCGCGTGCCGACGACGTTCATCATCTCCCACCGGTTGACCACGCTGGCCGACGCCGACCTGATCCTCGTGCTCGAGGACGGCGCGATCGCCCAGCAGGGCACGCACGAGCAGCTCATCCATCAGGACGGCCTCTACCAGCGGGTGTACCGCATCCAGGCCGCGCTGGAGGAGGAGCTGAAGAACGAGATCGCGTAATTGAGGTGTAAACCATGCAATATCAACAGGAACAGGACTATACCAAGAAGCTGGACGCCGGGCTCTGGCGACGGCTGATCGGGTACATGAAGCCCTATCACAAGTACCTGATCGCCATCATGGCGACGATGGCCGTCAGCGCGCTGTGCGACACCATCTTTCCCCTGCTCACCCGCGAGGCCATCGACACGTTCATCGCGGGCGGGCAGGCCGGAGGGAAGGTGTGGTTCATCGCGCGCTACATCGGCACGGTGCTCTTGCAATCGGCCTGCATATTCACGTTCTGCATGCTCTGCGGCAGGGCGGAGATGGGCATCAACCGCCACATCCGCAAGCTGGCCTTCAAGCGGCTGGAGGAGCTCTCCTTCTCCTACTACGACCAGACGCCTGTGGGCTTCATCATCTCGCGCATGACCAGCGACACCGCGCGCCTGGGCGAGACGGTGGCCTGGGGCCTGGTGGACCTGTTCTGGTCCGGCTTCTACATACTGATCACGGCCGTGGCCATGCTGATGCTGGACGTGCGGATGGCGCTTATGGTGCTGTGCGTGATGCCCGTGATCGCGGTGGTGGCTGTGTGGTTCCAGAAGCGCATTTTGGCGGGCTACCGCATCGTGCGCAAGACCAACAGCCAGATCACCGGCGCGTTCAACGAGGGCATCATGGGCGCCAAGACCAGCAAGACGCTGGTGCGCGAGGAGTCCAACTGCCGCGAGTTCTCCGTACTGACAGGTACGATGCGCACGGCCTCCGTGCGCGCCGCGGTGCTCAGCGCGCTGTTTTTGCCCATCGTGGTGTCCCTCGGCTCGGTGGCCACGGCGCTGGTGCTCCAGCGCGGGGGCACGGAGGTGTTCAGCGCCCGTGGCCTGGTGACGGTCGGCACGCTGGCGGCGTTCGTGCAGTACTCCACCGGCATCTTCGAGCCCATCAGCTCCATCGCGCGCATCTTCGCCGACCTCCAGGCCAGCCAGGCCGCGGCGGAGCGCGTGGTGAGTTTGCTTGAGACGGAGCCGGAGATCTTCGACACGCCCGAGGTGATCGAGAAGTTCGGAGACAGCTTCAACCCGAAGAAGGAGAACTGGCCGGACATCGTGGGCGACGTGGAGTTTGACCACGTGTCGTTCCACTACGCCACCGGCGAGGAGGTGCTGGAGGACTTCTCTCTGAAGGTGAAGGCCGGGCAGACCGTGGCGCTGGTGGGCGAGACGGGCAGCGGCAAGAGCACAATCGTGAACCTGATCTGCCGCTTCTACGAGCCCACGAAGGGCGTGATCCGCATCGACGGCGAGGACTACAAGAGCCGCAGCATCCTCTGGCTCCAGGCCCACCTGGGCTACGTGCTGCAGCAGCCGCACCTGTTCTCCGGCACGATCCGCGAGAACATCCGCTTCGGCAGGCTGGACGCCACCGACCGGGAGATCGAGGCCGCGTGTCGTGCCGTGGACGCCGAGGACTTCATACTGAAGATGGACAAGGGCTACGACAGCGAGGTCGGCGAGGGCGGCAACCGCCTGTCCACCGGCCAGAAGCAGCTGATCTCCTTCGCCCGCGCGCTGATCGCCAAGCCGGCGATATTCGTGCTGGACGAGGCCACCTCGTCGGTGGACACTCAGACCGAGCAGAAGCTGCAGGCGGCCATCTCCGTGGCGCTCGAGGGGCGCACGAGCTTCATCATTGCCCACCGCCTCTCCACGATCCGAAATGCCGATTTGATCCTCGTGATCAAGAACGGCCGGATCCTCGAGCGCGGCACCCACGCCGAACTGCTCGCCCAGCGGGGCTACTACTACACGCTCTACGCCAACCAGTTCCGCGAGGAAGGCGAGAAGAAGGCGTGGCAGGAGATCGCGTAAAGAGGCAACTCAATGGAATCGGGCCGGACGCATCGCCTCCGGCCCGATCTATTCCCTATCCCCTAGAATTTTTCTCCCGACAGTATCGGGTTCCACTTATTGCCCCGGTAGCGGATGCAGAACAGGACGAACAGCAGTATGTTGTGGGCGATCATCGCGCCCCAGGCGGCGGTGAGGCCGAGGCCCAGCCCGCGCACGAGCACGGCCGTGGCCAGCACGCGCACGCCCCACATGCCCACGATGTTGCATCCGAAGGCGTACATCGTGTCGCCCACGCCCATGAAGATGCCCTCGAGCACCACGGCGACGCCGTACAACGGCTCGGTGACGGCCACCATGCGCAGCACCGTACTGCCCAATCGGATGACGCGCGCGTCCGGCGTAAACATCGCCATCATCCGCGGCGCGAGCAGGAACAGGGTCGCACCGGAGACGGTCATCAGCACGGTCTCCAGGATGATGAGCGTGCGGGTGATGGACTTCATGTAGTTCTGGTCGCGCATGCCGCCCGCGTTGCCGGACAGCGTGGCCGCGGCGGTCTGGATGCCGTAGGCCGGGATGTAGAACGCCGATTCCGCGGTGTTGGCGATGGCGTGCGCGGCGGTGGCCACCGTGCCCAGCGAGTTGATCAACGACGCGAAGGCCACATAGCCGAACGACGTGCCGCAGCGCTGGATCGCCGCGGGGAGCGCCACTTTCAGGCAGGGCTTCAGGATCGCCCAGTCGGGCTTCAGGCTCTGGCCGCGCGGGGAGATGCGCGGATGCCGCCAGAGCGCGATCGTCATGGACACGCCGCCCACGGTGAATCCCACCGCCGTGCCGATGGCCGCGCCGGTGACACCCAGCCCCGCGCCGGGCAGGCGCACGGTCACCCCCAGCAGCGTCACGTCGCGCGCCTCGTAGATCAGCAGGAAGTTCAACACCACGTTCACGGCGTTCACCAGCAGGTTCACCTTCATCGGCGTGCGGGTGTCGCCGGACGCGCGCAGCACGGTGCCGAAGATCACGGTGGCGGCGCGCAGCAGCATCGGCGTGTAGATGATGAAGAAGTAGCGGGCGGCGCTCTTGCGGATGTCCTCGGCGGCGTTCATCCAACCGGGGATCCAGCGGCTCAGCCCCAGCGTGAGCGCCGTGAAGGCCAGCCCGGCGATCAGTGCCGCCGCGACCGACTGCGCCACGGCGCGAGAGGCATTCTCATAGCGCTGTGCGCCGTATTCCCGCGCGATGAAGGCCAAAAAGCCGATGCCCAGGGCCGAGAGCGTGCTGCCCACCATCCAGTTGATGGTGACGGTCGCGCCCACCGTGGCCGTCGCCGCCGCGCCCAGCCGGCCCACCATCGCGGAGTCCACGTACTGGGCCGCCACCTGCAACAGTTGCTCCAGCATCGTGGGCCACGCCAGCGCCAGCACAATCCACAGCGTCCGCCGCCCTCCGTCCTTCGTCTGCAAGCTCTCACCCTCCGCGCATCAGCATCCGCACAATTATAGCACATATGCGCCCGCGGCGCAACCGGCGCAAGCGCAGTACGACGAAGCCGCCGCTTCCCTCGCGCGTGAGGGAAGCGGCGGCTTTTCCATCCGGATTGTTCTCTTGTCAGTAGCTCGCCGCGCTGTCGGCGGGGAGGCCGGCGTCGGGCGTGCCGCCCACCATCGTCTCGTAGAAGGTGGCATTGGCCTCGACATCGGTGACGCCGCTGGTGGAGATCGAGCAGCTGATGTCGCTGACGAGGCAGCGGTTCTCGCTCTTGAGCAGGTTCTCGATGATCTCGCGCGCGGCGCGGAAGCCGCCCGTCTGGTACTTCAGCTTGAAGCTGCGGCGGATCTGGTTGCCCGTGCGCGTGACGCTGGAGAACTCGACGGAGTAGGTCAGCGTGTCAGCCAGCAGGTCGTTCAGGAAGCGCACCTCGGCCTTGCTGTTGTTGTAGCTGCCCATGTAGGAGAGCTTTCCCTGCTCCTCCAGCTTGTCCAGCGTGCTCTGCAGGTTGCGCAGCTTCTCGGCGCGCTGGAGGGCCTCGTCGATCTGCGCCTCCAGGCTCGACGCCTCCACCTTGGCGTTGTCGGTGACGGAGCGCACGTTCTTGTCCACGAACTGGTAGTACACCAGGCCCATCAGCACCACGAACAGCAGCACGATCAGTATCTTCTCGGTTTTGGTGAAGTCGCGACTGAGTATCTTCAACTCTCCTCCACCTCCTCCTCCGCGGGCATCAGCAGGTAGATGATGAATTTGCCGCGCACGCCGGAAGACAGCGCGGTGAGCGACATGGTCTTCGCGTCCTTGTTGGCGGTGGTGAGGGTGCAGCTGTCCACCAGCGGGTTCTCCTCGACCTTGCGGGCCAGCCGGTTCAGGTTCTCCAGGCTCTTGCCCGTGAGCTCCACCTCCAGGATGTTGTCCTTCACGCTCCAGGAGAGCACCTGCTCGCGATAGGCAACGATCTCTGAGCCGAGCGTGGCGATGCCGCTCCTGAAGTCGCTCAGGCCCAGGTAGGGGCTGCCGCTCTCCTGCATTGCGCCCACCAGCTCGTCCAGCCGCGGCGCGTAGGCCCGCATGTCGAACAGGTTGTCCTGCTCCTTGATGATGGAGCTGATCAGCTCCACCACCTGCGTGCGGTCCACTCGGTTCGTCTCCGAGTCGTTCATGTCGTCGTAGGTGTAGTGGGCGTAGTTGGCCTCCACCTCGCCGTAGCCCTCGACGTCCTTCATCGTCTCATCCAGCGTCTTTTGCAGCTGGGCGACGCGGGAGGAAGCCGTGGACATGGCTGTGAGGCGGTCCGCCACGAGGAATTTCCCGAATGCGGTCGCCACGGCGATGATGAGCAGCGCGCTCAGGATCGCCTTCACCGGATTTATTCTGTTTTCATCGACCAACACCAGGTTGATCGACCGCTTGACCGGCAGGCGCCCGCCAATGCCCTTCTTGGGGCGCGCCTTGCCCGCCGGCCTGCCCTTCGCTGTCAAGGTCGTCTACCTCCGAAAAAAAGTACATTCCGTTCGAGGTCTCTCTCTGTTTCCCGCAGGAAAAACTCCCGCAGGCCGTCAGCCCATCGCGATGCCGATCGCCTGGGCGAAGGTGTGGCACTCGGGTATCTTGTCGCCCCCGGGAACGAGCTCGGTGGCGGGGTGCAGCTGGATGTTCAGCATGTCGCTGATGGCCTCGCCCAGCGGCTCGATCACCGCGCCGCCGCCGCAGAGCCACATGTGCTCCAGGGCGCTATCGCGGTTGGAGAACCGGTAGAAGTTCAGCGCGCGCATCAGCTCCACCGCTATGTTGGAGTAGGCGTTCACGCACTCCTCGCGCTGGTGGCAGTTCTCGAAGTTGCTCATCAGGTAGGTGTGCGCCAGGTGGATGTCCACGCCGTAGGCGTCCGCCAGCACGCTGTCCAGGTTGGACATGCCCATCTCCAGCACGCGGGTGGCCACGTGGCGGTCGCCGCGGAACATGTACATGCGGATGGCCTCGTAGCCCAGGTCCAGCACGCAGTACTCGTCCGTGATCTGGGACAGCGCCTCGTTCTGCGCGCGGATCAGCGCGATGTAGGCGCTGATGGCCGGGGCCGACAGCACCAGCTTGAGGCCCGCCTTGCGCAGCATCTCCTTGGCTTCCACCAGCGAGCTTTTCAGCGCGCCGACGGCCATGAGCTCCATGGTCGGCGTGCCGTCCTCCCCCTCGCCCTCGCCCTCCTCCTTCGGCGCCGCCTTGGGATCGGAGAGCACGGCGTAGTCGAACACGTAGTCCTTCAACTCGCCGGTGATGTAGTCATTGAACTCAAAGGGCAGGTTGTACTCCAACTGGTCGATGCTCATCTGGGGCATATCCACGTTCTTGACGAACACCACCTCGTTGGGCAGCGTAAACGCCGCGCGGCCCGCGCGGATGCCGCCCGCCTTCATGGTGGCCTTCACCATCTCGCCCATGGTCTCGCGACTGGCGATACGGCCCTCCTTGAGCAGGTTTTCCGGCATCGGGGCGGAGGCGGTCTTGATCACCTGCTTGCCCCGCACCAGCGCCAGCTTCAGCTGGTCGTGCCCAATATCCACACCCAGTATCGTCTTTGCCATTGAAAACCCCTCTGTTTATAGTAACAACCCGCGATACCACTGAATCAGCGGGTCGCCGTAGAGCAGCATCAGCGCCGCGGAGAGCGCGATGGCCGGTCCGAACGGAAACACCCGGTCGCCGTCGTGCCGCCGAAGCGCAGCGTTCATCATAAGCCCCAGCACGCACGCGATGAGCAGCGTGAACAGCGTGCCGATGATCCCCAGGTACAGGCCCACCACCGCGAACAGCTTGATGTCGCCGCCGCCCAGCGAATCCCGGCCCAGCACCTTGTCCATCACCAGAGATATTCCCAGCAGCCCGCCGCCGAAGATCAGCGCCGCCGCGAGCGAACGCACCACGTCGCCCCAGCCGATGAACGCGAACGGCAGCGCCGCCAGCCACGCCAGCGCGGACGCGATGTGGCAGCCGTCGGGGATCGTCATGTCCTCCAGATCCGTCAGCGTCAGCAGGAACAGGCAGCAGAGGAACACATAGTTGCGCAGGCACAGCGCCGTGAGGTCAAACCGCAGCAGGCACAGCACCGTCGCGAGCGCGAAGCCCAGCTCCGTCAGCGGATAGCGCGCGGAGACCTTCGCCCCGCAAGCGCGGCACCTGCCCCTCTGGAACACCCAGCTGAGCACCGGGACGAGCTCCCGCGCCGTCAGCTCGTGCCCGCAGGCGGGGCAGCGGCTTCTCCCCTTCAGGAAGGACTCCCCCCGCACGATCCGAAAGGCCGCGCAGTTGAGGAAGGAGCCCATTGCCGCGCCGAAGCAGGCCGCCACGACGACGCAATACGCGAGCATCGGCCGATAGGTGTAGATGGACAAGCGCCATCCCCCCTTCTCGACCTGTTCCACCCATATCGGGTCATCCTTTACTTTAAACCAAAAAAATCCGGATGTCAAGTGCATCCGGATATGCAGAGGCAAGTTTTGAAAAGAAGTATATTTTCCCGCGTATTTCGATCACTTCCGGGTCAAATTTGCGCTACGACGAATAGGCGTCGCCGCTCCACCCGTTTTGCACGCTCCAGATGGCGCAGTAGTTCTCGTCGGCGTAGATGAACCAGCACAGCTTGCCGGCCTTGACGCCCTTCGTGCTGAAGGTGCCCTCCCCGGCGATGCCGTAAAACGCCACGACGCCATCGTAGCCGGTGGAAGTGGCGGTGCCGCGGTGCAGGCCGGGGATCTCGTCCACGCGGACGCACTCCACCACCTTGCCGTTCAGGCCCACCGGCACCTTGTCCGGCGTCTCGTCGCTGCCCTTGCGCGCCTTCGTGAGGCTGTCCGACAGCTGCTCGCGCACGCGGTTGGCGTTCAGGCGGCAGCGCCGGCGTTCGTCGGCATCGTGCAGGCCGCAGATGGGCTCAAACACGCCGTCGCTCCCGCGCACGAGGTACACCGTGCCGCCGGCGGGGCAGATGTTCGCCCGCGCGGGCATCACCTCTTCCAGCGTGGCCAGGGCGTCCGCCTCGGTGCCGGTGTCGTAGTGGGTCAGGTAGTCGATGATCAGGCCGTCGCGGGCAGACTTGATCGCCTGCTCGCAGGCGGTCGTCTCCGAGTGAAAGCGGAAGGCGTTCCACTTGGGCATCGCGATGATGACGAGCATGACGGCGACCAGAAGCAAAAGCAGTGCTACGAGGCGGTTGATACCGCCCCGGTCGCGTCCCGTCGCCCATCTCTTCATTCTCTCCATCGCTTCGTCCTTCGCGTTTAAAGTATCTTACATCGCGCTGTACATGCCGAACATGGCCATGTAGATGGCGATGACGATGAACCCGGCAAAGCCCGCCAGGAATACCAGCACCGCGGGCTCCAGCTTCGCGATGGCGGAGGCGGTGGCCTGTTCCAGCTCGGTGTCGTAGTAGTCGGCGGTCATGCTCAGTGTCTGCTCCAGCTCGCCGCTCTCCTCGCCCACGGCGGTCATGTCCACCAGGATCTCCGGCAGGCACGCGGCTTCGTTCATGCTGTGGCCCAGCGTGTGGCCCTCCTCCAGGCGGCCCGTGATCTTGCCGACCTGCTGGCTGACGTAGTAGTTGTCCAGCACGCGGCTGGTGATGGTCACGGACTTGGTCATCGGCAGGCCTGCCCGCAACATCATGGCCATGGTGTTGGAAAACTGGCTGGCGCTGTTGAGGATGGCGATGTTCCCCAGCACCGGCAGCTTCATCTGCAGCTTGGCCAGGTTCAGCCGCCCGTTTTCGGTGTTGCCGTAGATCTTGAAGGCCAGGAAGATGCCCACGCCGACGCCCGCGATCACCATCCAGTAGCGGCTGAAGAAGTTGGACATGCCGATCAGGATCTGCGTGGGAATGGGCAGCTCGGCGTCGTAGCTGTCAAATATGGCGGTGAACGTGGGCACGACCTTCACCATCAGCACGATCACGACGATGATGGCCACGACGAACACGAACGCCGGATAGATGAGCGCGCCCTTGACCTTGCCCTTCATCTTGCTCTGCTTTTCAAAGTTTTCGCTGATCGATTCGAAGGACTCGGCCAGGCTGCCGGCCTCCTCGCCGGCGCGCACCGTCTCCAGGAACGTGATCGGCATCAGCTTCTTGCCGCGCTCCTCGAAGCTCGCGGCCAGCGAGCGGCCGCCGTCCACGTCCTTGGCCACCTGCTCCAGGATGCGCTTGAGGGGCTTGTCGGTCATCTTGTCGGCGATCAGCTCCACCGTGCGGCGGATGGGCACGCCGGCCTTGAGGATGACGGAGAACTGGCGGCACATGAGCATGAAGGCCTTGCCGTCCAGCTTGTTGCCGCCGATGTCCGCGGATAGGAACGCGGCCATCTTGTTCTTTTCCTTCACCTCGTTGATCTGCAGGACGATGGTGTACATCTCCTTGATCTTCGAAGCGGCGTCCAGCTCGTTGAAGCCCTCGATCACGCCGGTGACCTTCTTGCCGTCCCGGGAAAGGGCGGAATACTTGTATTGGGGCATGTCGCGCCCTCCTTTGCGTCAGGCCGCGGTTCGGGCGGCAAAAATCAGGCGTTCTTCTTGATGTAGTCCTGCTCGTGGGCGTAGGTCATCGCCATGTCGCGGGTGATCTGCCCGGAGCGCACCAGGCGCACGAGCGCCTGGTCCATCGTCTGGCCGCCGATGGCGGCGCTGGTGGCGATGGCGTTGGCGATCTGCGGCGTGTTGCCGTTGCGGATCAGGTTGCGGATGGCGTCGGTGACGACCATCATCTCGCAGGCCAGCGCGCGGCCGCCGCCCTTCTTCGGGATCAGCTGCTGCGTGAGCACGGCCTGCAGGCACATCGACAGCTGCAGGCGGATCTGCACCTGCATGCCCTCGGGGAACACCTGCACGATGCGGTCCACGGCATCGGAGGCGCTGCCGGTGTGCAGCGTGCCAAACACCAAATGGCCGGTCTCAGCGGCGGTGATGGCGGTCTCGATGGTCTCGCGGTCGCGCATCTCGCCGATCAGGATCACGTTCGGATCCTCGCGCAGGCTGGCGCGCAGGCCCGCGGCAAACGACATCGTGTCCTTGCCCACCTCGCGCTGGTTGATGGCGCACTTGTCGGGCTTGTAGACGTACTCCACCGGGTCCTCCAGCGTGACGATGTGGGCCTTGCGGGTGTGGTTGATGTAGTCCAGCAGCGCCGCCAGCGACGTGGACTTGCCCGAGCCGGTCTCGCCCGTCACCAGCACGATGCCCTTGTGCAGCTCCGGCAGCTTCAGCGCCGCCGGGGGCAGGCCGAGCATGTCCAAATTCGGGATCTTGTCCGACAGCAGGCGCAGCGCCACGGACGGCACGCCCTGCTGGCGGAAGATGTGGATGCGGCAGCGGTTGCCCGCGTAGGTCTCCGCCGCGTCCAGCTCGCCGGTCTGCAGGTAGATGTCGTAGGCCTCCGGCGTGCCCGAGAGCTCGCGGGCGTAGGCCACGCAGTCGGAGGAGGACAGCGGCGTGCCGTCCATGTCCTCCAGCTGGCCGTCCTTGCGGTACTTGGGCGGCAGCCCGGCGATCAGGTGGATATCGGACGCGCGGTCTTCCCGTGCCTTGAGAACCAGTTGTTCGATCGTCATAGCCATGTCGATGGCCTCCTTATTGTATTCTGGGCGGGCGGTGGGAGCGCGCCCCGCGGCGCAACGCCGCCCCTACAGGATTTGCGGCAGCTCCTACTCCATACTCCCTACTCCCTACTCCCTACTCCCTAATCCCTACTCCCTACTCCCTAATCCCTAGATATCCTCATAAATCACGCGCAGGACCTCGTCCGCGGAGGTCTTGCCCTCCTCCACGAGGCGAATGGCGTTGTCGCGCAGGGATACAAAGCCGCTGTTGGGATCCTTGAGCAGGGTCTCGATGGCCTCGCGGCCCGCGCCTTTGGCGATCATGCGGCGTACCTGGATGGTCAGCGGGAAGATCTCAAACACGGCGGTCCTTCCGCGATAGCCGGTATCGAAGCACTCCGGGCAGCCCGCGCCGCGGTAGAACGTGCGGCCGGGCACGTACTCCAGGCCCAGCTCGCGCTGCTCGTCCTCGGTGGGCTCATAGGGCTTGCGGCAGTTGGGGCAGATGCGGCGCACCAGGCGCTGCGAGAACACGCCCTTCAGGGCGCTGGCGACGAGGTACGGCTCCACGCCCATGTCCGTCAAACGTTCGACGGTGCCCAGCGCGTCGCTGGTGTGGATGGTGGAGAGCACGACGTGGCCGGTGATGGCCGAGCGCATGGCGATCTCCGCCGTCTCGCCGTCGCGGATCTCGCCGACGGCGATGATGTCCGGGTCCTGGCGCAGTATGGAGCGCAGGCCGCTGGCGAAGGTCATGCCGATCTTCTCGTTGATCTGCACCTGGTTGACGCCATCGATGTTGTACTCGACCGGGTCCTCCAGCGTGACCAGGTTCACCTCGCGGGTGTTCATGTCGCCGATCATCGTGTACATCGTGGTGGATTTGCCGCTGCCGGTGGGGCCGACGACCAGGATCACGCCGTTTTTGATCTTGATCAGGCGCTCGTACTTCTCCATGTCGTCGCCGGTGAGGCCGATGTTGTTGCGGCTCAGGCGCATGCCGGACTTGTCCAGCAGACGGGCCACGATCTTCTCGCCGTACACGGTGGGCAGCGTCGAAACGCGCAGGTCGATGTCCTTGTCGCGCACCTTCACGTTGAAGCGGCCGTCCTGCGGCACGCGGCGCTCGGTGATGTCCAGGCCGGACATGACCTTCACGCGGCTGGTGACGGCGGCCTGCAGCTCGCGCGGCACGGTCAGTATGTCGCGCAGCAGGCCGTCGATGCGCATGCGCACGGAGAACTCCGTCTCGCGGGGCTCCATGTGAATGTCGCTGGCGCGCTCGGTGACGGCGCGCTCGATGATGGCGTTCACCAGGCGAATGGCCGGGGCCTGATTTGCGGACTCCTCGCCCACCTGGTTGGCGGAGAAGGAGTTGTCCACCGAGGCGGTGTTTTCGCCGGAGACGGCGGCCTCGCGCTTCATCTCCTCGATGGCCTTGGCCGCGCCCTCATTGCCGTAGAGCACCTGGATGGCGCGTTCCACCGCGGCGGACATGGCCACCATCGGCACCACCTTGCGGCGCGCCGCCTTGCGGACTTCCTCGATGGCGTAAAAGTTCAGCGGGTCGCTCATGGCGATGTAGAGCTCGTCGCGCGAGATGCGCACGGGCACCACCTGGTACTGCTTGGCGATGTTCTTGGGCACCACCTGCACAAGCTCCGTCGGGATGTTCACCTTGCTCAGGTCGATGAACTCGATGCCCAGCTGCATCTGCAGAGCTTCGATCAGCTCGCTCTCGGTGATGAAGCCGTTTTCCTGCAGCACCGTGCCCAGGCGCTTGCCGCTGCCCTTTTGCAGCCGCAGGCCCTCCTCCAGCTGCTCCTCGGTGATCAGGCCCGCAGAGATCAGCAGGTCGCCCAAGCGAAGGTAGCCCTTGCCCGCGGGCTTTTTATCCTTGTTTCCAAATACTGCCAAAGCTGCATCCCTCTTTTTCAAGTGAGGTTGAGATCATGGGACGTTGTTTCAGGGATTGGTATTCTGATTCTGTGATCCCGATTTCGTGTTCACAACCAGTATCTCCGGCGCGGGCCAGTCGCCGTAGTGGGTGGCGACAAAGTCGGCGGGAGTCGTGGCGGTGGCGGTTTCGACGA
>CADAQZ010000028.1 GCA_902790175.1 uncultured Eubacteriales bacterium
CCCTTCGCCTTCCAGCCGGGGAAGGTGTCCAGGCACACGGAGTGGATGGCGCTGAACACGCTCTTTTCGATGTCGGGGTTGTCGCGCCGCAGCGTTTTGAGCAGCTGCTTGATCTCCTGGCGCTTGGAGGGGCCCGGGCCGTCGGCCTCGGCGATGGCCTCGGTCAGGCGGCAGGCGCACTGGAGAAACGACAGGCCGTTGTAGCGCGCCCAGGCGCGAATGTCGTCCTCATGCACGCAGTAGAGCGGGCGGATCAGCTCCATGCCGGGGAAGTTCGTCGAGTGCAGCTTGGGCATCATGCCCTGCAGCTGCGCGCCGTAGAACAGCGCCATCACGGTGGTCTCGATCACGTCGTTGAAGTGGTGGCCCAGCGCGATCTTGTTGCAGCCCAGCGCCTGCGCGCGGCTGTAGAGGTGGCCGCGGCGCATGCGCGCGCACAGGTAGCAGGGGTTCTTCTCCACGCTGCCGGTCACGTCGAATATGTCCGTTTCGAAGATCTCGACCGGCAGCTGCAAGAGCGCCGCGTTTTCCTCGATTTTGCGCCGGTTCTCAGGGGCGTAGCCGGGGTCCATCACCAGGAATTTCAACCCGAACGGCACGTCGCTGCACCGCTGCAACAGCTGCATCAGCTTCGCCAGCAGCATCGAATCCTTCCCGCCGGACACGCACACGGCGATATTGTCCCCCGCGTTCACCAGCTCATAGCGCTTCACGGCGGCGATGAACGGCGTCCACAGCTCCTTGCGGTACTTCTTGTGGATGCTGCGCTCGATCATCTGGCAGGGCGTCAGTTCGCGGCTCATCGGCACTTCCTCCATGGCTCGTATTGGTGCTATTTTACCACGTCGGCGAATAAGGTTCAACTGTTTGACGCGCGTTCGGCTCGGTGCTATAATGATTTGGAAAAAACACGGACAAGGAGACATGACCATGAAGGTATTGCTCATCAACGGCAGTCCCAAGGCCAACGGCAACACCGCCCTGGCTCTGGAGGAGATGAAAAAGGTATTTGAAGCCGAGGGCGTCGAGGCCGAGATCGTGCACGTGGGCAACAAGCCCATCCGCGGCTGCGTGGGCTGCGGCGGCTGCTCGAAGAAGGGCCGGTGCGTGTTCGACGACGCGGTGAACGAGGTCGCGGAGAAGTTCGAGGCCGCGGACGGCCTCGTGGTGGGCAGCCCGGTGTACTACGCCGGCCCCAACGCCACGGTGCAGGCGCTCATGGATCGCCTGTTCTACTCCGCGCGCTTTGACAAGACCATGAAGGTCGGCGCGTCGGTGGCGGTGTGCCGCCGCGGCGGGGCCTCGGCCACGTTCGACCGCCTGAACAAGTACTTCACCATCGCGGGCATGCCCGTTGCTTCCAGCCAGTACTGGAACAGCGTGCACGGCGGCGCGCCTGGCGAGGCCGCGCAGGACGAGGAGGGCCTGCAGACTATGCGCGTGCTGGCGCGGAACATGGCGTTTCTCATCAAGAGCATCGCGCTGGGCAGGGAGAAGTACGGCCTGCCGCAGAAGGAAGAGCACGCCTGGACGAATTTCATTCGATAATCAAAGGGGAACCCATGTACAACGAACTGACCGAAGTGGACATCAAGAAGATGCAGGAGGAGATCGACTACCGCATGCGCGTGGTGCGGCCCAAGTGCATCGAGGACCTCAAGACCGCCCGCGGCTTCGGCGATCTGAGCGAGAACTACGAGTACAAGGCCGCCAAGCAGGAGCTGCGCCGCTGCGACAGCCGCCTGCGCTACCTGAAGAAGATGATCGCCACCGCCAAGGTGATCCAGGCCGACGCGCGCGAGGGCGTGGCGGGCCTTTTCGACCGCGTGGAGATCGAGTACGAGGACGAGGGCGACACCGAGACCATCACCCTGATGACCACGCTGCGCGAGGACGCTGTGAACGGCATCATCAGCAAGGAGTCGCCGCTGGGCCGGGCCGTGATGGGGCGGCGCGTGGGCGACCGGGTGCTGGTGAAGGTGAACGACGAGATCCAGTACACCGTCAAGATCCTCTCCATCACCAAGGGCGCGGACGACGACACCCTGCCGATCAGCAGCTTCTGAGCGGGCATGCCGGGATTTACCAAACCTTTACTCCGAAGCGCATTGACAAAACCTCTCCCTCCCCCTATAATCAATTGTGTCAAATCAATTTGATTCAATTAATCGAGCCCGCGCCGCGCGCCGGGCGAGAACGAGGAGGTTTTTTCGATGCGCTACGACATGCCGACCGAGATCGTCTGCGCCCAGATGATCAGCTTTGACCTGGACGACAACGTGGTCTCCAACATCGTCTTTACCGGCGGCTGCAACGGCAACCTGAAGGCGATCTCCAAGCTGGTGGACGGCTGGACGGTGGAGAAGATCGAGCAGTACCTGTTGGGCAACCTGTGCGGCCGCAAGCCCACATCCTGCGCGGATCAGCTGGCCCGCGCCGTGCGCAAGGCCTACGAGCAGGAGAAGAAAGGAGCATAAACATGAGAGTGGACGTTCGTTACTACAGCAAGAACGGCGCGACCAAAAAGCTGGCCGAGGCCGTGGCCGCGGCGGTGGGCGCCGAGGCGAAGACGGTGGATGAGAAGCTCGAAAAGTACGCCGACGTGGTGTTCCTGGGCGCGAGCGTGTACGGCGGCAAGCCCGACCCGTCGGTGGCGGCCTTCATCCGCGACAACGCCAAGAACATCGGCAAGATCGTGGTGTTCGGCAGCGCCTGCACCGGCAAGAGCGCCTATCCGGCCATCAAGTCCATCGCGGCGGGCTGCGCCGTGAAGACGGCGGAGATGTTCTTCCACTGCAAGGGCCAGTTCTGGTTCTTCAACAAGAACCGCCCCAACGACCAGGATTGCGCCGACGCGGCGGACTTCGCCAAGAAGCAGATCAAGATCCTGGGCATGACCTGATATGGGCGCAGACATGGACCCGCTGCGGCTGGACAGCCAGCTCTGCTTCCCGCTGTACGCCTGCGCGCGCGAGGTCGTGAAGAAGTACAAGCCCTTCCTCGACGCCATTGACCTGACCTACACCCAGTACCTGACCATGATGGTGCTGTGGGAGGCGGGCGAGACCACCAGCAAGGCCATCGGCGAGCGGCTGCACCTGGATTCCGGCACGCTGACGCCGGTGATCAAGAAGCTGGAGGAGAAGGGCCTCTGCACCCGGCGGCGCTCCCCCGAGGACGAGCGCAACCTGGCCGTCGCCATCACCGGCGAGGGCCGGGCGCTGCGCGCGCGGGCCGAGGGCATCCCCGCCTGCGTGGGCCGCTGCATCGCCCTCACCCCCGACGAGGCCGGCACGCTGTACGGCCTGCTGTATAAATTGCTGGGGTGTTTGGGAGAGGAATAAACCAGATAGAGGGCGCTATGGACAAGGAGAAGGAAAAGATCAGGGCGCGCAGCGGCCAGGAGAGCGACGACCGCCTGCTTTTGCTCCAGCGGGGCAAGCGGGGCGTGCTGAACATGGTCTTCGGGCGCACGATGCTGGTCATACTGATGCTGGCGGCGCAGATCGCGCTGCTGGCGGCGCTGTTCAGCTCGATGAAGGACTGGATGCCGTACTACTACGGCTTCGTCCTGACGCTGTACGGCGTATTGATCCTGCACCTGGTGAACAAGCCCTCCGAGCCCATCTCGAAGATCACGTGGATACTGCTCGTGGTGCTGGCGCCGACGCTGGGCGTGGCGCTGTACCTGTTCGTGGAGCTGGAGATCGGCCACCGCGTGCTGAACCGGCGGCTGAGCCAGCTGATGAAGGAGACCGCCGCCTTCCTGCCCGATGCGCCGACGCTGCCCGAGGGCGCGGCCGAGGCGGCCCCCGAACTCGTGGGCCTGTCCCGCTACGCCTGGGAGCACGGCGGGCGCTATCCCGTCTACGCCAACACGAAGGTGGACTACCTGCCCAGCGGCGAGACCTCGCTGGAGGCCATGCTGGACGATCTGCGCAAGGCCGAGGACTTCATCTTCCTGGAGTTCTTCATCATCGACGAGGGCGTGATGTGGGGCCGGGTGCTGAAGATCCTGGAGGAAAAGGTGCGCCAGGGCGTCGAGGTGCGCGTGATGTACGACGGCACCTGCGCCATCTTCCGCCTGCCCTACCGGTATCCGAAGATGATGAAGAAGCTGGGCATCCCCTGCAAGATGTTCTCCCCCATCCGGCCGATGATCTCCACCCACTACAACAACCGCGACCACCGGAAGATATTGGTGATCGACGGCAAGGTGGCCTACACCGGCGGCGTGAACCTGGCGGACGAGTACATCAACCGGGGCAGCCGCTTCGGCCACTGGAAGGACGTGTCGATCCGCCTGGAGGGCGACGCGGTGCGCTCGTTCACGCTGATGTTTTTGCAGATGTGGAACGTGGACGAGAGCGGCGACGCCTTCGCGCGCTACCTCGACCCCCCGGCCTACGGCCCCGTGGCGGGCGCGCCCGGCTGGGTGCTGCCCTACGGCGACAGCCCGCTGGACCAGGAGCTCGTGGGCGAGATGATGTACCTGGACGTCCTCAACCGCGCCCAGCGCTACGTGCACATCATGACGCCCTACCTGATCCTCGACAGCGCGATGCTCACGGCGCTGACATTCGCGGCCAAGCGCGGCGTGGAGGTCATGATCCTGCTGCCGCATATCCCCGACAAGAAGTACGCCTTCGCGTTGGCCAAGACCCACTACCGCGAGCTGCTGGAGGCGGGCGTGCGCATCTTCGAGTACACGCCGGGGTTCGTCCACGCCAAGGTGTTCGTCAGCGACGACTGCAAGGGCATCGTGGGCACCATCAACCTGGACTGGCGCAGCCTGTATTTGCACTTTGAGTGCGCCGCCTACCTGCGCGACATGCCCGCCGTGCTGGACATGGAGCGGGACTTCCAGAAGACCATCGCCCAGAGCCAGGAGGTGCGGATCGAGGATCTGAAGGACATCCCCCTCTCCTACCGCGTGATGGGGTGGCTGCTCAAAGTGTTTGCCCCGGTAATGTAACCGGTGGAACCGGCTTTCAATCGCTGCCGCGCGACCAAACAAACATCCTGCCCCATTGATTCAAGGGCAGGATGTTTGCGTCGGCGGAACACGGAATAGACAGCCTTCCCCTTTGGGAAGGTGCCGAACGCAGTGAGGCGGAAGAGGTCCCCTTGCGTCGCGCTTCGCATCTCTGCCGGGATAGAAGCGCCCTGCCATTCACAAAAAGACCTCTTTCGTCACGGCTGCGCCGTGCCACCTTCCCCAAAGGGGAAGGCTTTTTCGTTGCTTTACAGCGCCGCGAAGATGGCGTCGCGCAGGTCGTCGAACGCCTCGAACGCGGGCAAATCGGGGTTGTCGGCCTTGATCTTCTCGGTCGAGCGGAACAGGAACCCGGCCTTGCTGGCGCGGATCATGCCCAGGTCGTTGTAGCTGTCGCCGCAGGCGATGGTGTCAAAGCCCACGGACTGCAGCGCCTTCACGGTGGAGAGCTTCGACTGCGCCACGCGGATCTTGTAGTCCGCGATCATGCCGTCCGGGCCCACCTCGAGCGCGTTGCACATCAGCGTGGGCCAGCCCAGCTTCTCCATCAGGGGCTTGGCGAACTGGGTGAAGGTGTCCGAGAGGATCACCGCCTGGGTGCGCTCGCGCAGCGCGTCGAGGAATTCCCGCGCGCCGGGCAGCGGGTCGATGGTGCCGATCACGCGCTGGATGTCCTTCAAGCCCAGGCCGTGCTCGCGCAGTATGCCCAGCCGCCAGCGCATCAGCTTGTCGTAGTCCGGCTCGTCGCGGGTGGTGCGCCGCAGCTCGGGGATGCCGCTGGCCTCGGAAAACGCGATCCAGATCTCCGGCACCAATACGCCCTCCAGGTCCAGGCAGACGATATTTAACTCGCTCATTTTTTACTCCTCACTTCACGTTTTTGAGAGTTTAGAGTTCAGAGTTTAGAGTTGAGTGAATGGCTGAAGGCACTTCAATCTAAACTCTCAACTCTAATCTCCCTCTCCCGCCGGCATCAGCGCGTAGACCGTCGCCGTCACCAGCACGATGCCCGCGCCGACGAGCGTCAGCGGTCCGGGGCGCTCGCCCACGAAGATGAACACCCAGATCGGGTTTAGGATCGGCTCCAGGTTCGCCAGCAGCGCCGCCGAGATCGGCGAGACGTTGCTCATGGACCGGGCGATGAAGAAGTAGCCCCCCGCGAGGCACACGCCCAGCCCCAGCGCGATCAGCCAGTGCGCCGGATTCAGCGACATGCCCGGGTCAAACAGCCCGCACAGCGAAAACGGCGCGCAGAAGATCATGCCCAGGTAGGAGTAGTCCGGCGGGTAGGCCCCCGGCAGCCGCGCGCAGAAGAACACCAGCGCGAACGTCACCGCCGAGAGGATCGCCAGCGCGTCGCCCAGCGGGTTGCCGCCGCGCAGGCCGTCCCAGCTGCACAGCACGACGCCCGCGAGTATGAACGCGGCGATGATCACGTGCTTCTTGCTGGGCCGCTGGCCGTAGAACATCCACGAAAACAGGATCACGAACACCGGCATCGCGTATTGCAGCACGATGGCGTTGGCGGAGGTGGTCAGCTTCGTGGCGGCCATGTAGAGGATGCTGGTCAGCGCCACGCCCGCCGCGCCCAGCAGCGTGCCCTTCGTCATGCGCACCTTCGCGGTGCCCCGGGCCAGGGCCAGCAGCGCCGCCGCGATCAGCGAGCGCACGCCGTTCACGGTCAGCGCGTTCCAGGGCAGCGACTTGCTGAACACCCCGGCAAAGCTCCAGCTGATGGCGGCCAGCGCCACCTGCAGCGCGCCGAGACGGTTCTTGGACATGATCGGACTTCCTTCGTGTGGACTGGAAAAAAATTGGCACAGGGGGACCCAGATTGCCCTCTCTATCTCGCGGTAGACCCTAAATACGCGTCCCGCACGCGCTGGTCGGCCAACAGGGCCGCACCGGTGCCGGACATGGTGATGCGCCCGGTCTCCAGCACGTAGGCCTGGTCGGCGCAGCGCAGCGCCGCGTTCGCGTTCTGCTCGATCAAAAGGATCGTGATGCCCTCACTCTTCAGGTCGCGGATGATGGAGAAGATCTCCTTCACCACCAGCGGGGCCAGGCCCAGGCTGGGCTCGTCCATCATCAACAGCTTCGGCCTCGCCATCATCGCGCGGCCCACGGCCAGCATCTGCTGCTCGCCGCCGGAGAGCGTGCCCGCCAGCTGCCACTCGCGCTCCTTCAGGCGCGGGAAGCGCTGGTAGATGTCCTCGATGCCGGCCTCGATCTCCTCCTTGTCGGCGCGCAGGTAGGCCCCGATCTTCAGGTTTTCCTTCACCGTCAGGTTGTCGAACACGCGGCGGCCCTCCGGCACCATGGCGATGCCCTCGGCCACCACCTGCTGGGCGTTGAAGGGGATGATGTCGCGCCCCAGGAAGTTGATCGCGCCGGAGGCGGTCTTCACCAGGCCGGAAATGGCCCGCAGCGTGGTGCTCTTGCCCGCGCCGTTCGCGCCGATCAGCGTGACGATCTGGCCCTGCTCCACGTCGAAGGAAATGCCCTTGAGCGCCTCGATGCCGCCGTAGTTCACCTTCAGGTCTTTGACCTTCAGCATGTTGCTCATGCGCCCACCTCCCCGTTGGATTCTTCTTCCTCATCCACGCCCAGGTAGGCCGCGATGACGGCGGGATCGTCCTGCACCTCGGCGGGCGTGCCCTCGGAGATCTGCTTGCCGAAGTCGATGACGTAGATGCGGTCGGAGATGTCCATGACCAGGTTCATGTGGTGCTCGATCAGGAAAACCGTCAGGTGGAACTTGTCCTTGATCTCCTTGATGAACGCGCCGAGCTCCTCCGTCTCCTGCGGGTTCATGCCGGCGGCGGGCTCGTCCAACAGCAGCAGTCGCGGCTGCGTGGCCAGCGCGCGGGCGATCTCCAGCAGCCTCTGCTTGCCGTAGGGCAGGCTGGTGGCCATCTCGTCCTTCAGCTCCCAGAGGCCCACTTCCTTCAAGAGCGCCTCCGATTCCTGCCGCATCTTCTTCTCCTCGGCCAGGTTCAGCCGGAACGTCGCCGTCAGGAAGTTGCTGGTGCGGCGCAGGTGGTGGGCCGTCAGCACGTTGTCAAACACCGTCATGCTCGAAAACAGGCGGATGTTCTGGAACGTGCGCGCCACGCCCAGCTTCGTGATCTCGTCCGGGCGCATGCCGGTGATGTCCCTGCCCTCCAGCGAGATCTTGCCCTCGGTGGGCTGGTAGACGCCCGTAACCATGTTGAAGGCGGTGGTCTTGCCCGCGCCGTTCGGGCCGATCAGGGCCACGATCTCGCCGCGGTTGATGTCCATGGACAGGTCGTTGACGGCCACGACGCCGCCGAAGCGCATGGTCAGGTGGTCAATGTGAAGCACATTTTCGCTCATTTGGAAGCCGCCTCCTTCCTGCGCCTGTTTTTGAATCCGCGGATCAGGTCCGGCAGCTCCTTCGTGCCCATGATGCCCCTGCGGAAGAACAGCACCACCACCATGATGATGATCGAGAACACCACGCGGCGGAAGCCATTGCGCAGCAGCGGCACCTCGAAGTTGCCCAGCATCTGCTTCTGGTCCAGGAACCTGAGCCACCACTCGCTGGCCGCCACGAACAGGAACGCCGACAGGCAGCTGCCCGTCACCGAGCCGATGCCGCCGATGACCACGATCAGCAGTATCTCATAGGTCATGATCGTGGTGAAGCCGTTGGCCTGCACCGTGGCCTGATACATCGCCAGCATCGCGCCGCCCACGCCCGCGAAGAACGAGGACACGCAGAACGCCAGGCGCTTGTGGCTGGCCAGGCGGATGCCCATAGCCTCGGCGGCGATCTCGTCGTCGCGGATGGCCTTCAGCGCGCGGCCGAACGTGGAGTTGATCAGCAGCACGATGATGCCCACGCACAGTGTCGTGATCAGCAGCGGCACCAGCGTGTCCAGATACACCACCACTTCGCCGCTGGCGTTTCGGATGTTGAAGTCATTGAAGGACGGGAACAGCCTGAGCATGTTCGAGCCGTTCGTGATCGGGCCCAGCTTGTCCCACTGGAACAGCGCGCGGATGATCTCCGCGAAGCCCAGCGAGGCGATGGCCAGGTAGTCGCTCTTGAGGCGCAGCACCGGCAGGCCGATCAAAAACGCGAAGAACGCCGCCACCAGGCCCGCCAGCAGCATCGCCACGTACCACGGCACCACGAACTGCACGAGGCCGCCGTTGTAGTACTGGTACACGTTCATGCGCTCGGCCACGGGGATGGTGAAGATGCCGTAGGTGTAGGCGCCCAGCAGCATGAAGCCCGCCTGGCCGAGGCTGAATATGCCCGTGAAGCCGTTGAGCAGGTTCATCGACACGGCCACCAGCGCGTAGGTCGCGCTCTTCTTCAGCACCGTGAACAGCATGGAGGTCGCGGGCATGAACTGCTCCGCGATGAACGACGCGAGCAGCACCGCGATCACGATCGCTCCCGTGATGATGGTCGCGGAATCGATCTTCTTTCTCGTCAAATCTTTCATTCCGCTCACCTCACACCTTGTCCGTAATCTTCTCGCCAAACAGGCCCGTGGGCTTCACCGACAGGATCACGATCAACAGCGCGAACGTGAAGGCGTCGGAGAAGGTGGCCAGGCCCAGCATGCTGTGGGTCACGCCCGCCTTGAGCAGGATGATGTCCAGGCCCTTGATGATGTTCTCGGCGATGCCGATGATGAACGCGCCCACCACCGCGCCGGGAATGGATCCTATGCCGCCGAACACCGCCGCCACGAACGCCTTGAGGCCCGGCATCGCGCCGGACGTGGGGATGACCGTGGGATAGTTGGTGAAGTACAGGATCGAGCCCACGCCCGCCAGCAGCGTGCCGATGACGAACGTGGAGGAGATGACGGAGTTGATCTTGATGCCCATCAGCTGGCTGGTCTCAAAGTCCCTCGACACGGCGCGCATGGCCATGCCGATCTTCGTGTGGTTGATCAGCATCACCAGTGCCACCACCAGCGCGATGGTCAGGAAGGGCGTGACGATGGTCACGCGCTTCGTGGTCGCGCCCATGATGGTAATCGACTCCGAAAGCCAGGGGATGGCCGGATAGTCCTTGTTCAGGCCGCCGGTGATGTAGAGCACCAGGTTCTGCAGCGTGTAGCTGACGCCGATGGCCGAGATCATGACCGACATCCTGGGCGCGCTGCGCAGCGGCTTGTAGGCCACGCGCTCGATCAAAAAGCCGACCAGCGCCGTGGTGATCAGCACCAGCGGGATGCACAGCCAAAGCGGCATGCCGCTGGCGGCCATGTACACCATCACGATGCCCGCGACCATGAACACGTCGCCGTGGGCGAAGTTAATGAGGCGCAGTATGCCGTACACCATCGTGTAGCCGATGGCGATCAGCGCGTACTGCCCGCCCACCGATATGCCCGTCAGCAGGTAGGGAAATATGGTATTCCACATGGGGAACGCTCCTTTGAGGGTGAGAGTAGTGCCGAAAAGCGGCGAGGGCTTGCAGCCCTCGCCGCATCATGCTTTTCTCAGCGGGGATCAGCCGACGGTCTGCTCGGTCACGAACTCCCAGTCGCCGGTCTCGTTGTTGACGGTCTTGACGTAGGCGGTGGTGCGCACGGCGTCGCCGGTCTCGTCAAACTCGATGTGGCCGGACACGCCGTCGTAGGTCACGGCGGGCAGGGCCTCCATCACGGCCTTGGGGTCGGTGCTGCCGGCGGCCTTCAGGGCCTCCAGAGCCACGTAGTAGGCGTCGTAGCCCATCGCGGTGACGCCGGCGATGATGTCGTTGCCGCCGTTGTTGGTCAGGGCCTCGGCATCCTCGGCCAGCCAGGCCTTGAAGCCGTTGTCGAAGGTCTCATTCGCGCCTTCCTGATAGAAGGTGGTGACGACGACCTTGACGGAAGTGCCCTTGGCCGCGTTGGAGACCATGTTGCTGTCCAGCGTGTCGCCGCCCAGGATCGGGAAGGTCTTGCCCTGGCTGGAGGCCTGCTCGATGATCTTCACGGCGTAGTCGATGGACACGGGGCAGAAGAACACTTCGGCGCTCAGCGCCTCGGCGTTGGTCAGGTAGCTGGTGAAGTCCTGGGTGTCCTTGGGGAAGCTCTCGGCGAACACGGTGCCGCCCAGGCCCTCGAACGCCTGCTTGAAGTAGGTCACCAGGCCCTGGTCATAGTCGTTGCCCAGCTCGCCCAGGCAGTAGGCGGTGGTCACGCCCAGCTCCTTGTAGGCGTAGTTGGCCAGGACGGTGCCCTGGAAGGGATCCAGGAAGCACACGCGGAAGTAGTGGCTGTTGCCCGCGGTGACCTGCGGGTTGGTGCAGGTAACGCCGATGGCGGGGGTGTCGGCGTTCTTGAAGGTCTCGCTGCCGGCAATGGAGACGCCGGAGCCGTAGCTGCCCAGCACCACGCTGACGCCCTCGGAAACCAGCTTCTGGGCCGCGGAGGTCGCCTGGGTGTTGTCGGAGGCGTTGTCGGCGTAGACCAGCTCGACATCATACTCCGTGCCGCCGATCTCGACGGTCTTGGTCTCCTGGTTGGCGTACTGCATGCCCAGGGTCTCCTGCTTGCCGCCCGCGCCGTTGGCGCCGGTCGCCGGCTCGAACACGCCGATCTTCACGGTCTCGGCCATGGCGGCCGCGGAGAGGACCAGCAGCATTGTCAGAACGAGTGCCAATACCTTTTTCATAGGAAAGTACCTCCCTTTTTTGGATAGGGCTATTATACCTTCTTTGTGCGCGGATTTCAAGGGGGAAATGCGTTATTTTTGCACCCTTCGGCTTCATTTTCTGCGAACCCTCCACACGATTCCGTCGTGGACGGACATATTCGGCCGTTTTTTGCACCCGGGCGCTGGCGAAAAATGCAAAAGGTAAGATCCTTCGATCTGCCGTTCTTTCCACAGAAAACACCCCTATGACATCAACATTTCATCAAGAGATATTACGATTCCTTGACAAATCATGCGGTCATGTGGTAAAATATACCCAAATTGAGTAACATGAAGCGGCTATGCGCCTCTTTGTCTGGAAAGTATGGAGGGATTCGACCCATGAAACGGCTCTTGATACACGCGCTGATCCTGGCGCTGTTGTGCGCGATGTGCCTGCCCGCCGCATTGGCGGAGGAGGCACTCGTCGCGGACGCCGACGCTCCGATCTCCGAGGCGCAGTCCGCCGGCGACACCGGCCTGACCATCGAGGGCTCGCCGGAGGACGCGGCCCACGAGGAGCCCGCGCCGGTCGAAGAACCCGCGCCGGTCGAGGAACCCGCGCCGGTCGAGGAGCCCGCGCCCGTCGAGGAGCCCGCGCCCGTTGAGGAACCCGCGCCGGTCGAGGAACCCGCGCCCGTCGAGGAGCCCGCGCCCGTCGAGGAACCCGCGCCCGTCGAGGAACCCGCGCCCGTCGAGGAGCCCGCGCCCGTCGAAGCGCCCGCCACAGAGGGCGAGGCGGCCGTGGCCGCGCCCGTCGAAGCGCTCGCCACGGAGGGCGAGGCAGCTGTGGCCGCGACGGCGGTGGCCGCGCCCGCCACGGGCATCTGGCTGAGCGCCGACACCATCAACATCGGCGTGAAGGAGAAGTACGCGGGCCTCGCGGTGTACGCCTCGCCCGCGGGCAGCGCCCTGCCCGCCATCACGTGGCGCTCCGACAACGAAAAAATCGCGACGGTGGACGCCAGCGGTGTGATCACCGGCGTGAAGAAGGGCTCGGCCATCGTCTACGCGAAGATGGACGGCGGCGGAGAGGTCGGCTGCACGGTGAACGTGCTCAAGGCCCCGAAGAAGCTGGTCGTGACCCCGAAGAAGGCGACCCTGGCGGCGGACGGCATGACCCTCCAGCTGACGTTCGCGGTGCCGGCGGGCTGCGCCTCCAACAGCTTCACCTGGTCCAGCAGCAACCCCGGGGTGGCCGTCGTGGACGCCAACGGCGTGGTGACCAGCGTGGGCGCGGGCAAGTGCAACATCATGGTCAAGGCCTTCAACGGCAAGGGCGGCAAGTGCAAGGTGACGGTCAAGCCGTCCCCGGCCTCCATCGCCTTCCCGACGGCCAGCCTCTCGATGGCCACGGGCCAGACGGTGAAGCTGGAGCCCTCCGTGACCTACACCAACGGCAAGAAGGCCCCCGCCGACATCACCTATGCCGTCAGCCCCGATTCCCCCAATCCCGGCTGCGTGAGCGTGAACGCCCAGACCGGCGAGGTGACCGGCGCGAGCAAGGGCAGCGCCGTGATCGTCGCCACCACCTACAACGGCAAGACCGCCGCCCTGCCGGTGACCGTCTCCGCCGCGCCCACGGGCATCCACCTGTCCGAGCAGGCCGTCATCATCGGCGCGAAGGAGACGTACAGCGGCCTGACGGTGGATCTCTCCATCCCCGCCGGGGAGACGGAGTGCGCCACCGCCGTCACCTGGACCACCAGCAACAAGAAGATCGCCACCGTGGACGCCAACGGCGTCGTGACCGGCAAGAAGCGGGGCGCCTGCGTGATCACCGCCACCACCGTCAACGGCCTGCAGGACACCTGCAACGTGACCGTGGTGAAGGGCCCCAAGAAGTTCTCCCTGTCCCCCGCCAACGCCACGCTGCAGATCGGCGAGACCGGCCAGTACAATGTAGTGTTCCCGAAGAACACCGGCGGCAGCGTGCACTTTGAGACCAGCAACCCCGCCGTCGCCACCATCGACGACGACGGCGTGGTGATCGGCGTGGCCGCGGGCACCGTGACCATAACGGCCACCTGCTTCAACGGCAAGAAGGCCACCGCGACGCTGACCATCGGCACGACGAGCGTCGAGCTGCCCACCAGCGAGTACGCCTCCACCGAATCCCAGGTCACGTCGTACCGGGAGGGCATGAGCAACGCCGAGAAGCTGGAGTACGTGATCTACTGCGCCCAGACCCAGCGGGGCAAGCCCTACAAGTCCGGCGGCGGCTACAGCCAGGAAGACAACCCCGCCGGATTCGACTGCTCGGGCCTGGTGTACTGGAGCTTCCTGCACATCAACGTCAAGGTGCAGGCCTCGGCCTATCGCCAGGGCTACGACGACAGCCAGCCGAAGATCGGCATGGGCGATCTGAGGCGCGGCGACATCGTGTGCTTCAACACCAACGAAAACGACTCCGACCAGAGCGACCACACCGGCATCTACCTGGGCAACGGCAAGTTCATCCACGCCTCGTCCAGCGCCAAGAAGGTGGTCGAGAGCACCCTCGCCGCCGGCTACTACAACCGCACCTTCTCCTGGGGCCGCCGGGTGCTGCCGTAGGGGGAAATGAGAAAGATCCTTCACTCCTCTCAGGATGACAGGGTTGGCATGGCCCATACGTTGTCATCCTGAGCGCAGCGAAGGATCTTTTCCGTTTGCATTTCCCCTTCCGATATACTATAATATCACCATCAACCAAAGCATGGAGGTGTGCGCATGGACAAGTGGGACGCGCGGTTCATGGAGCTGGCGGGCGTGATCGCCTCGTGGGCCAGCTGCTACAAGCCCAACCGCAAGATCGGCGCGGTGATCGTGAAGAACAAGCGCATCGTGACCACCGGCTACAACGGCGCTCCGGCGGGCGTCAAGACCTGCGTGGAGCGCGGCGAGTGCCTGCGGGAGAAGCTGGGCATACAGTCCGGTACGCACCACGAGCTCTGCTACGCCGTGCACGCCGAGCAGAACGCCATCATCCAGGCCGCCCGGCTGGGCAGCAGCATCGACGGCGCGACCCTCTACTGCACCCACCAGCCCTGCGTGCTCTGCGCGAAGATGATCGTCAACGCCGGCATCAAGCGCGTGGTGTACCAGGAGGGCTACCCCGACGACTTCTCGCTGGAGATCCTGAACGAGAGCGGCGTGGAGCTCGAACGATACGAACCGGAGAAATGAGGGGTATCCTATGAACACTTCCCGCCTGGAAAAGGTCACCCAAAACATGCGCGCGCAGGGGCTTTCGCAGATCCTGGTCACCGGCACCGCGAACGTGTACTACCTCACGGGCCTGTGGTGCGAGCCGTTTGAACGGATGCTGGCGCTGCACGTGACGGCGGACGGCGGCATGAAGCTCTACGCGAACCGGCTGTTCGCGCTGAAGGGCCTTTCGGACGTGCCACTGATCGAGTACGACGACACCGACGACTGCATCTCCGTGCTGGCCCCGGACATGCTGCCCGGCGAGCTGGGCATCGACAAGACCTGGCCCAGCCACTTCACCATCCGCCTGATGCAGGCGCGGCCCGACATCCGCCCGGTGCTGGGCAGCCGCCCGCTGGACGACGCGCGGCTGATCAAGGACGCCGAGGAGATGGAGCTGATGCGCATCAGCTCGCGGATGAACGTCGAAGTCTGCACGCGCATCGGCGAGGCGCTCAAGGAGGGCTGCACCGAGAAGGAGATCCAGTCGCTGTACAACCAACTGGCGCTGGAGCTGGGCGCGTCCGGGCCGTCGTTCACGCCGCTGATCTGCTTCGGCCCCAACGGCGCGCAGCCCCACCACGACAGCGACGGCACGCGCTTGAAGGCGGGCGACACCGTGATCATGGACGTGGGCCTGCTGTGGAAGCACTACTGCAGCGACATGACCCGCACCGTGCACTTCGGCGACGTGACCGACGAGCAGAAGAAGGTGCACGACATCGTCACCGCCGCCAACCGCGCGGGCATCGCCGCCTGCCGCCCGGGCGTAAAGCTGAAGGACATCGACCGCGCCGCGCGGAAGGTGATCGAGGACGCCGGCTACGGCCCGTGCTTCAACCACCGCACCGGCCACGGCATCGGCCTGGACGAGCACGAGTTCCCAGACTGCTCCGCCGTCAGCGAGGCCGTTGCCACGCCCGGCATGATCTTCTCCGTCGAGCCCGGCATCTACCTGCCCGGCAAGTTCGGCGTGCGCGTGGAAGACCTCGTCGCCATCACCGAGGACGGCTGCGAGGTATTGACGTGGGTGTGACCGGAGCACAAAAAAGAAGGCCTTTCGGCCTTCTTTTTTATGCTCAGCTGTCTCCCCCCGTGGTGCTGGTCCAGCAGACCGGGCAGCGAGTGAGCCCCGCGGCCAGGGCGTTGACCAGTATGCCCTGCGTGGCCTTGGTCATGCCGGAGCAGGTGGCGTAGGAGTGGTAGTAGGGGTTGCCGCTCTCGGCGTACACGGTGGTCTCCGCATCGGGGCAGCACACCGGGCAGGCCGGGCGCTTCTGCTTGAGCATGTCGGAGAGCAGCACCTGCTTGGCGTCCTTCATGCCGGAGCAGGTGGAATTCACGTGGTAGTAGGTGCCGCCGGGCGTGGCGTAGACGTAGTAGCCCGACTGGCTCATGTCCGCCGCCTGCTCGGCCTCGTCCACGCCGCCGATGCAGGTGGGGCAGCGCTTCTTGCCGGTCACGCGCGCCTCGGCATAGGTCACCTTGCTGGCGTTGCGCATGCCGGAGCAGTCCTCCTTCACGTGGTAGTAGGTGCCGTCCAGCGTGCAGAACACCTCGCGGCCCGCGTCGGGGCAGCACTTCTCGCAGGCGGTCTTGGCCATCAGCAGGGCCTCCTTCAGGCCCACCTCGCGGGCGTCGTCGCCCAGGTCGCTGCACGAGGGATCGGTGTGGAAGAAGGCGTTGTAGGCCGAGCAATACACCTTCATGCCGCTCTTATCCTCGGTGTCGGCGGTCACGAACACCATATCCCACAGCCCGTCGCTGTACTGGCCCGCCATGCAGTAGGGGCATGCCAGCAGGCTCTGCTCCACGGCGGTGTTGCGGGCGATGCGACCCACCTCCACGCCGCCGGGGATCGCCTGGCAGCCCTCGCTCTGGTGGTAGTAGGGCGTGCCCTCGACGGTGTACACCGCGTTGGCGTCGGTCACTTCCTCGGTGGGCACCACCACGGCCTCCGCGGGCTCGGGCGTCTCGGCCGGGGCCTCGGTGGGCAGCGCCGCCGCGCCCACGGGCTGCGGCGTGATCGTGGTGTCGGTGCGGGCGCGGAACGGGCGCACGAACACCAGCACCACCACCGCCAGCAGCCACAGAAGCGCCGCCAGCGTGATGAGGATGTTCGTATTCTGGCTGTAGCGCCGCCTGCGCCAGAGCATCCAGATGCCCAGCGGGGGCACCAGCGCCAGCGCCACCCAGTTGATCCACTCGTGCTCGTCCACGTAGCTCAACAGCTCGCCGAAGCCGGTGTCGGGGTAGCGGTAGTATTCGCCCTCGCCGTAGTAGGGGCCCTCGCCGTCCTCGGGGTAGCCCTCGTCGTCGTAGGCCTCGTCGTAGCCGTAGTCGTCGTCGTAGCGGCTGCCATCGTCATAGCCGTCGTCGTAGCCGTAGCTGTCGTCGTCGTAGCCATAGCCGTCGTCGTAGCCGTAGTCGTCGTCCTCGTAGCCGCCGTCGTAGCCCTGGGGCATGTAGGGCTCCTCGCCGTCACGGGGGGTCTCGTAGCCGCCGGGCATGTAGGGCTCCTCGCCCTCGTAGCTGGACAGCAGCTCCTCCCGCTTCTTGCCCAGGTTGAAGCCGCCCACGCGCATCAGCGCCATATGTTTCACCACCTTGATGGTCGGTATAGATAAAAGTCCGACTATAAGTATACCACATACTCGGCCCCTTGTGGGAAATGTCGCATTTTGATAACGCAAAAGCCGCCTGCGTGTCAACAGGCGGCCATAAAAGTCACAAATCGGCTATTTCGCCCAGCTGCGCAGGAAATCGCGGAAGCGCGTGTCGAGGTAATAGCAGCCAACCTTCTCATACTCCGTATCGTAGAGGGGCAGCAGCTGCACCGGACCGCCGGAGGAGTTGAACACTCCCATGCACCAGGGCGTACCGTCCGCCTCGAGAGCCGAGAAAAGGTCGGCATAGTAGCCGTACATGGTCTCGTCCGCATATCGCCACTCGGGATATATGGAGCGCCCCGGCGTGCCGTCCAGCAGGATGCCGCACTCGCCCATCATGAAGCCCACGCCGTGCGCCTGGGCGGTGCTTCGCACGGTGTCGTAGAGCACCAGCCCCGAATCGGCGTTCGTGAAATAGTAGCGGACGTCGTGACCGTCCATCGGCCAGGTCACGGACTGGACGGCCTCCCGCGTCCAATCCTCCTCAGACCAGCCGGAGGTGGTGATAAAGCGGTTCGGCTCGTAAAAGTGAGAGCTGAGGGCAACGCCCATCTCAGCCATCGTTTCGCCCGTCAGGGTGCCCGGGTTGTGGATATCGGCAACGATGGTGCGATTCGGGCTCTGGGCGCGAATGGCCTCCACGGCGGGGCCAAACTGCCGCGCGTAGTCTTCGTCGGTCTCAATCCACGGCTCGTTCATCAGGTTGAAGGAGAGGTATTCGTTGGGGATGTCCGCGTAGCGCCGCGCCAGCATGCCCCAGAACGCCGCGAAATCGGCGATCTCCTCATCGGTCTGCGGGCCGTGGCCCATCCGCTCGATCCAGGCGAAGAAGTCGCCCCCCACGGCGTTGAGATACTCATCGGGCAGGTCGGCGGCCATGAGCTGCAGGTGGATATCCCGCTCCATGCACCAGGCGAGGATCTGATCCAGTTCGCGCAGGCGCGCGAGGTTCACGCAGCCGTCCTCGCCGAACTCGGGCCGCACGGTGCCCTGCAGGCGGGAAAAGCTGAGGCCGAGGCGCACGAAGTTCAGGCCGCAGTCGCGCACGATGTCCAGATCATACGCATAGACCGTGTGGTCCGTATCCGTGCCCAGCGCCAGGTTGTACAGCTGATACATCTTGGACGCCATGACGCCGTGCCACTCGGCGGGCAGGGCGGTGCAGTCGTTGTAGGGCAGGGTCGTCTCCCGGTTCAGCAGCTCGTCCGGAATGATGGCTCTGTCGTAGGTCCCGGCGTCCTCCCACCTCACTAGCTCCGGCGCGGGCTCGAAGCTGTGCCCGTAGCGCAGGGCGGCTTCCGCCGCCTCATCGGCGGTCATGGGATCCAGCGGGCGGAACGTGCCGTCGCCATAGTCCGACAACACCTTCTCCCCGGTGGTGCGGTCGTAGAGCGTGCCCACCGCCCAGAGCGGCAAAAAGGGGTCCGCCGCGTTGTGGTAGGGCACGGCGCCCTCAAAGCCGCCGGAGAGCCAACCGCCCACGTCGGTGCAGATCTCAAACAGCGACGCCGAGCAGGTCAGCTTGCCGAGCATATCGTCCGAGATGCCGTTCAGGTCATTTTCCACATACCGGCCCACCATGCCGGAGGGCACCGATCCCGTGATCTCCGGGCGGTTGTTGTCGCCGGAGGCCGTCTGGTCGATAAACGCCTTCCAGTCCCCGTCGCACATCGCGCCGCTGAACCACTCGTTGTAGGAATTCCCCACCAGGATGGCAAACCAGAAGCGCGTGGCCGTACTCTCCAGATACGGGTCGCTCTCGTCGGCGATCACGGCGGCCAGGAAGCCGCTCTCGGCTCCCGTGCCCGCGCGGAAGGCGTCCTGCACGAGCCGCGCCGCGTCACGCTCGGAAATGCCGCCCTCAGAAACCGCCGCCGCGGCCGTGACACCGCTGCTGTCCCACAGCCGGGCCACGGCGCGGACGGCGTCCTCCGCGGTAAACGGGGCGAGATAGCGCATGCTGCCGGCGTCGTAGTCGAAGGCCACGGTCTGCAGGCCGGACACCGGCGAGGCATGGAGCTGGTTCCAGAAGGTCGCGGCGACACCCTCCATGGTCCAGGTCATGTCGCCCACCGTCACCTCGCGGCTGTCCAGCAGCGTCGGAAACAGGGCGAACAAGTTGTTGATGTCCTCGTCCGTCTCGCCCTGGGGGTCTCCATTGGTCAGGTTGTAGTCGAAGTCGATGTTGTAGCCATCCGCGCCAATGCACACCGCCGCGTACCAGCTCATGTAAATGGCCAGCTCCCGCGTCAGGGGCAGGTCGCAATCGGTGACGCTGGCGTCGAAGTAGTCCAGGCGGTTCGGCGCAAGGGCTTCGACCATATGCGCCAGCAGCGCCCGGAACTGTGAGGACGTCACCTGCCCGTCCCGGGGCTGAGCAGCCCAGGCCCGGTCCACATAGCCCCGCTCGAAGGCCCGGTCATAATCGTCCGCGCCCGCCTCGGCCACGCCGGGAACCATGCACATCATCATGCCCAAAGCCAGCATCGCCGCCAGCCAGCGCTTCCAAATCCGCTTCATCGGGTTGCCCTCCTCAATTACATGCTGTCGATCGTTCGGCCCCAGCTGTCGTACAGGAAAATCGCGTCGTTTTTCTTCTTGACGACCTTTTCGTCGTCCCAGAGGAGGTCGAAATCGCCGTCGGTGGAGTTCGTGCCGACGGTGAGCGTCGCGCCGGGCTCGAGGGTCGTGCCGTCCGGGAACGCGAACAGCTCGTCGCCCCGGTCGGAGTAGAGATAGCAGCCCGAGAGGTCGACGGCGGTCCCGGAGGTGTTTTCCAGCGTGACGGTATCGTTGGAGGCGTCCACGTCCGCGATGGAAACGCCGGTCAGCGGTTGGGCGCCGAAGTCCACGTACTGCGCCTCCGGGACGCCGTTTTTCAGCGTCACGAGGACGCCGAGGCCGCTGTCCTCGGTGACGATCACCCGGCTGCCCGCGGCCTCGAGCCGCGCCACGACGCCGGGGTCGGGGGTTTCGTGCTTCTCTTCAGAGGAGGTGGAGATCACGGCGATCCGCGCGGCGCAGGCGTTCGCGAAAGCCGCGCTGGTGGTGTCGTCGTCGGCGTGGTTGGCGACCTTCAGCACGTCGCACTTCAGATCGTCGCCCTGCGCGAGCAGCTCGGCCTCCTCCGGAAGCTCCATGTCGCCGGTCAGCAGGATCTTCCCGTGCGGGGATTCCAGCATCATCACGAGTGAGTTGTTGTCGTCCTTGTCCTCGTAAAGGCTGGCCGGGGCCAACACCTTCAGCACCGCGCCGGAGTCGCCCATGGGGACCTCGTCGCCGCGCTCCAGCCAGTGCACGCCGTCGCCCGCGACCCGGACCATCGGGTGCTTCGACGGCTTCACGCCGGTGAACATCGCCGGGGCGGCCCAGTGCTCCACGATCGGGAACGCCTCCCCCGCCAGCCACGCGAGCCCGCCGGCGTGATCGTCGTCGGTGTGGGTGAGGAACACGGCGTCCAGATGGTAGCTGTCGCCCGATTTAAAACTCGAGCCCATCAGCGCCAGGGCGTTGTCCACGCGCCCGCGCGCCCAGGCCCTGCCGGTGTCGATCAGGCACACGGCGTCCCCGGTCCGCAGCACCAGCGCGTCGGCCTTGCCGACGTTCGTCGCGAACAGGTAGACCGCGTCCGAATCCGCGCGCACCTTCGCCATCGCCGCGTCATACGAGAGGGTCTCCGCTCCGTCCGGTGTCTCCGCCGGCACCGGCTCCAGCGTCACGCCGGGCACGGGCTGGGGCGTGATTTCGGGCGTGGGTGCGGGCGTGACTTCGTCCGCCGCCTGCCGCGCGCAGCCGGAGAGGAGGAGGACGAGAAGAAGGATTTGTATCAACAGCAGTTTTTTCATGGGGCTCCTTTGG
>CADAQZ010000029.1 GCA_902790175.1 uncultured Eubacteriales bacterium
TTCGCGCAAATCGCGCAAAATCTCCTTGATTTCCATGATTATGCCCCCTTTCGTTGCTATCATCATACACGAAAGGGGGCATATGCGCAAGCAACGCGCCGTTGCGTCGCTTTATCTATTTGTATCGCTTTGGATTGTTGGTCTGACCGAGCAGGTAATCGATGCTGGTATCGTAAATGCGCGCCAATTCAATCAGAATCCGCGTGGGAATGTCGTTCTCTCCGGTCTCATACTTCGAATAGCCGGTCTGCGACATATTCAGCATCCGGGCAACGTCAGTCTGCTTCCAGTCGTGATCCTCCCGGAGGTCTCTGATGCGCTGATACTTCACGGCGCTCACCCCGGGACTATTATGGCCTAACCTGAATCAGACTATTGACATATAGTCTGAAACAGGTTAGAATAAGGCTGATCAGATGGGATTTGTTCATCCATTAATCAACACAGACAACAAGTCTGATGAGTATGAAGGAGGTAGCAGCCATGAAGAAGATTATTGCAATGATTTCCGTTTTATCCCTGATCTTTTGCGTTGCATGTGCAGAAGAAATTGATTGGAGTTCAATGAGCGATGAGGAGATTGCCGCAGTGATTGAAGCTGGTCTGGCAGAGCTGGACAAGAGAGAAAACATGAAAGAAACGCCCGTTGAAGATGATACTCTTGCATCGCCTGGCGATTATACAACCCTCGAAAAGGGCAGTAAAGGCGATGAAGTAAAAGCTCTTCAGCAGAGGCTTCTCGACCTGTACTGGCTCAATGGTACAGCCGATGGAGACTATGGCAACAAGACCAAAGACGCTGTGGAGCGTTTTCAGGAGGCATCCGGGCTGGAAGTAACCGGCATCGCAGATCCCGACACACAAACAAAGCTTTTTGCCGACGACGCGCCGGAAGCGGAAATGGCCGTTTCCTGTTCTGTTGTTGGTATCAATAACTATAGCGAAGCACACTGGTATGTCAATGGACAGGAGTTCACGCTCAAGAACAGTCAAACCAAGACGCTGAACACACCTTGGGGTACTTATAAATTCGATGCACACGGCAATTACGATAAGATGGATTGATCTTTCTCATAAAAAAAACCCCGAAGCCTGGAAATCGGCTTCGGGGTTCTTTACGCGCTTGCGTTTCGCTTATTTCAGTGTGATGATCACCCGGCGATAGGGCTCCTCGCCCTCGGAATGGGTGGTCACTTCCGGGTCGTTTTGCAGCGCGGAGTGCAAAATCCGGCGCTCGTAGGGGTTCATGGGCTCCAGCGCCACGCGGCGGCCGCTCTTCTTGGCGCGGCCCGCCATGCGCACGGCCCGGTGTCGATGGACACGCGCAGGTAGTCCTCGCGGCCCCGGTTGATGTTCAGGCTGGTCAGATACTGCAGTGCGTCCAGGGTCTCGCCCCGGCGGCCGATCAGCAGGCTCATGTTCTCGCCGGACATCTGCATGCGCAGCTGCTCGGGCGTCTCCATCAGCTCGATCGAAACCGGCACGCCCATGCGGTCGGTCAGCCCGGACAGGAACTCGCGGGCCTTCTTCGCGTCGTCGGACTGCGCGTCCTCGGCGGTAGCCACGAACGGCTCGTGCTCGATCACGGGCGCGGGCTCGCCGACGGACGGCTCGTCGCTCGCCTCGTAGGTCTCGGCGGCCTCGCCCTTCGCCCCGCCCCTGCGGCGGCGGCGGTTGCGGCTCTTCTTCTGGGTCGGGGCCTCCTCGGCGGCCTCGTCCTGGGTCTCCTCCTCGGTGCTCTCGGCCTTCGCGGGCTTTTCAGCCTTGGGCTTGTCGGCCTTGCGCTTCTCGGTCTTTTGCTTGCGGGCGTTTCCGGCGTCCAGCGAGAGCACCGGCATCTCGATGTCCAGCGCCGGGTCTTCGCTCTTGACGGTCAGCTTCACCCTCGCGGGCTTGCCGAACATGCCGAACAGCCCGGGGCTGCCCATCTCTACAACCTGGATATCGACGTCATCGGAATCGCAGCCCAGCTCTGCCAGGCCGCTGCGGATGGCGTCCTTCACCGTCTTGCCACTGGCTTCAATGGATTTCAAGGCGCTTTGCCTCCTTATTATTCAATTACTCGTCGGGGGTCTGCGCAGCGGCCGCGGCCTTGGCGTCCTGGCGGTCAAAGTACCAGTTCACGGCTAGCTGCTGCACGATCTGGATCACGTTCGCCGCCATCCAGTAGATGGAGAACGCGGCGTTGGAAGTGGCGCAGATCCAGACCGAGAAGATCGGGAAAAACCACTTCATCACGGGACTGTTCATCGGGTTGGACTGGGGTTGGTCGCTCTTCTGGGCCTCCTGCAGCTCCTTCTGCTCCTTGGTCTGCTTGCCGTTCATGATCTTGGTCATCAAAAACTGGCTCGCGCCGGCCAGCAGCGGCAGTATGAACAGGCCGTTGCCGTACTTGAACAGGTTGGCGATGCTGTTGGGCACGGTCATGCGGATGGTGGTGAAGATGACCGGGATGGAGACGTTCGTGAAGGCGGTGGCCGGCGCCAGCGCGGCGGCCAGGTGGCTGTAGTCGCTGGACTTGAGGTACTCCACGGCCGCGGCGATGTTCTCCGCCGTCAGAACGGTGGAGCTCTTCACCGGCTGCACCATGCGCAGCGTGCTGCCCACGGCGGGCAGGATCGTGGCGGCGAAGGAATCCGGCTGAAACACGTTCTTGATCCACAGCCAGCTCTGCAGGCTGGGCAGCGTGTTGGTCGCCTTCATGTCCAGAAGCATCTGGATGGTCTGCTCATTGCCGACGGTGCGCATGGCGGAGAACATGATCCAGAGGATCGGCAGCGAGATCAGCATGGGCAGGCAGCCCGCGGTGGGGCTGACGTGCTCCTTGCGATAGAGCTCCATGGTCTTCTGGTTCAGCTTGTCCTTGTCGTTGGCGTACTTCTTCTGCAGCGCCTGCAGCTGGGGCTGGATCTTGGAGATCTGGCGCATGCTCTTCTTGCTCTTGATGTCCAGGGGCAGCAGCACGATGCGGATCAGCAGCGTGAACAACACGATCGACCAACCGTAGTTGCCCACCAGGTTGTTGATCCACGTCAACAGATTGACAAAAAAGCCCGTCATTCGATAGCCTCCAATCGGTTTGATGACTCCCCCGGCGCAGCCCGCGCCCGATTCCAGTAAAACGCCCCGCCGCACCTTGGGGTGACCGCGGAGCGTTGACCGTCAGGGAACGGGATCGTATCCGCCCGCGTGGAACGGATGACAGCGCAGTATCCGGCGCAGCGCCAGATACCCTCCCTTGAGCGCACCGTACTTCTCGACGGCCTCCATCGCGTATTGCGAGCAGGTCGGCGTGAACCGGCAGCAGCCCGGATGCAGCGGCGAAATGCTGACGCGATAGAAGCGGATCATCCACAACAGCGCCCGCTTCGGAATGCTGCGCAGTCCTCGCATGTCATTCCCCTCCGCCTTGCCGAACGGGTCCGCCCCGCTGCGGCGCGTCCTTGAGCAGCCCGGCCCTCGAGAGCAGCTTGCGCAGCTCCCGCGTCACGGCTTCGTGCGGCGCGTCCACGATCGAATTCCTCGCGATGAACACATACTTGCCGCACTTCATCTCACCGCGCAGCTTCCGCACGTCCTCGCGCAGGATGCGCCGGACGCGGTTGCGCGTGACGGCGTTGCCCACCTTGCCGGAGACCGAGAAGCCGATCTTCAGATCCCGGCCCTTGAGGTGGATCAACACCAGGTTGCGTGAGGGGTAGGACTTGCCCCGGCGATACACGAAGCGATAATTCCGGTTGCTGCCCAGTCGATAGCGGCGCGGGAAGGCTTCGCTCCCCGGCGCGCGTTCGCGCTTCCCCTCCATCGTCGGCGCTTACGCGGACAGGACCTTGCGGCCGCGGGCGCGGCGGGCCTTCAACACGTTGCGGCCGGCGCGGGTCTTCATGCGGGCGCGGAAACCATGCACTTTGCTTCTCTGGCGCTTCTTGGGCTGATAGGTACGGACAGACATTTGGAACACTCCTTACAAATTAATATGTCGCATTCGCCGGGCGCTGGATGCGCGTCGGCGAACAATGCCATGGTTATAGCCTTATAAGTATACGGGATTTCCGAAGGGCTGTCAAGACCGGTAATGTGAAATATGTTGGTCAAAAGATGAGGGAGCAGGGAGCAGGGAGTAGGGAGTAGGAATAGTTTGGGATTTGTAATCCCTCGCCCGATCTGGTATAATAGCCTCAGCACGGAATCGGGGTATATATAATGAAGAAAGCAAGCAAACGGCGCGGGGTCGCCCGCGCTCCGAGGGACCACGCCGCGGCGGGCGACCTGCTGCGGGTGGTGTGCGTGGGCATGATCGGCTGGTATCACATCTGGCAGCAGTCGTGGCTGAGCCCGAGCCTGCGCGTCGGCGCGCTGCAGGTGGACCTGCTGGGGCCGGTGCGCACGGGCTACCTGTTCGTGGACCTGATGCTGCTGCTCAGCGGCTTTCTGCTGTACCTGCCCTGGGCCAACGGCAAGCCGCGCCCGACCCGCGAATTCTACGCCCGGCGGGCGCTGCGCATCCTGCCCAGCTACTGGTTCTGCCTGGCGGTGATGCTCGCGTTCGCGCTGGCGCAGCCCGGCCGCGACCTCTGGCAGCTCGCAAAGGACCTGCTGGCGCACCTGGGCTTTGCGCACAACCTGTTCTACTTCTCCTACGTGCCCACGTCGCTGAACGTGGTGCTGTGGACGCTGGCGGTGGAGGTGCAGTTCTACCTGATCTTCCCGGTGCTGGCCCCGGCGTTCAAGAAGCGCCCGCTGGCCTGTTACCTGGCGATGACGGGCGCGGCGCTGTGCTTCCAGCGGCTGTGGTCGATCCCGATGGAGGACACCACGCTGTTCGTGAACCGGCTGCCCAACTTCCTGGACGTGTACGCCAACGGCATGATGGCCGCGCACCTCTACGCCGCCCTCGCGAAAAAGAAGCGGCGCCGCGCGCTCATCGCCGCGCTGGGCACGCTGGCGTGCGTCGCGGGCATATGGGGCGTCGGCGCGCTGATCGCGGGCCAGGCGAGAATCAGCGGCTATCCGGCGCTGCGCCGGGGCCAGCTGGACCGCCGCTGGCTGCTGAGCGCCTGCGGGGCGCTGATCCTGGCGGGCGGCAGCCTGAGCTTCGCGCCCGTGCGCCGCGCGATGTCCAACCGGGTCGTGCGCTTCCTGTCCGGCATTTCGTTCAACTTCTACATCTGGCACCAGTGGCTGGCCGTGCAGCTGAAGCAGTGGCGCATCCCGCCCTACCTGGCCGCCGAGAACCCCAACCAGGCCGGGGAGATGCCCTGGCAGCTGCACTACACGCTGCTGTGCTTCGCCGCCGCCATCCTCGTCGCCACGCTGGTCACCTATTTGGTGGAAAAGCCCGCGGCGAAGTGGGGACGGAAGAAAATAATGAGGAATGAGGAATGAGGAATTAATGGCCTGAGAGGCTTGATTCCTTGCTGCTTTAAACAATTGTGTTTTTATATCGATATGTACAGATCCTTGACGCTTCGCTAGGCCTGCGGCAACTGCTACGCTCAGGATGACAACGATGTGGCAACCTCTGACCTGTCATCCTGAACGAAGTGAAGGATCTGTACATATCGGGAAAAGACGACATTCTGTTCAAAACGCCAAGAAATCAAGCCCGTTTCACTCCTAACTCCTCACTCCTCCCAAACTGCTCTCCTCCCCGTCCGTCGGTTCAGCGAGCGGCGCGGACCGCTCGAACGTCGAAGCGATGTCGACGAAGGCGTTGGTGCTGCCGCTCTCGATGATCGCGTCGATGACCTCCAGCACGTGGGTCGCCATCTCGGCGCTCGCGCGGGCGGGGCGGCCCATGCGGATGGACCAGGCCATCTCGGCGGGGCCGACGCCGCGGGCGTTGTCGGAAAAGCCGAAGTCGCCCTCCAGCGCCCGCGCGGGCGCTGGCGGCTGGTCATAGGCCCAGTTCGGCTGCAGGCGCACCTCGCCGCCAAAGCCGTTGGGGTCGGGCAGGTAGAGGATGCCCTTCGTGCCGTAGATCGCGAAGAAGTGCTGGTCTTCGATCACGCTGTCGGCGTTCACGTGGGCGGTGCCGCTGACGCCGCTCTGCAGCGTGATCACCGCGCTGATCTCGCTCTCATTGGGCGTGGCGATGTCCTGGCCGAAGGTCTTGGAGCGCGGGTCGACGTCCCGATGCGTGGGATACGGCGCGCGCACCGCCGCCGCCACCCGCGCGACGGGCCCCAGCAGGCTGCACAGCGCGGTGAAGTAGTAGACGGAGTAGTCGTAGGCCACGCCGCCGAACGGCATGTTCAGGAACCGGAAGAAGCTGGTCAAGAAGCTGTTGTCGCGGTTGGCGGCGAACGCAAACGACGTCACCTCGCCGATCATCCCGCCGTCGATGGCCCGCCGCGCCGTCTGCAGCGCCGCGCTCAGGAACGTATCCGGCGCGGAGCCCAGCCAGAGCCCCTTTTCGCGCGCCAGGTCGGTCAGCGCCCGCGCGCTTTCGTGGCTGGTGGTCATCACCTTCTCGGTGTACACGTGCTTGCCCGCCAGCAGCGCCCGCCGGATGATGTCCTCGTGGGCCGGGGCGGGCGTCAGGTTGACGATCATGTCGACGCTTCCGTCCGAGAGCATCGCGTCCAGCGATTCATACGCCGGGATGCCGAACTCGTCCGCGCGGCGCTTCGCGTTCTCGTAGTGGCTCGAGCACAGCCCCGCCACCTCCAGGATGTCGAAGCGCCCGATCATGTTCTTCAGGTAGATGCCGCTGATCAGCCCGGAGCCGACCACGCCGACGCGCAGGGGTTTTATGCTCATGGGGACTGCCTCCTCGCTATTGGATGGCACCATGATAGCATAAACCCGTCCCCCGCGCAATATGAACAACACAGCGCTGAATGTCCGGCACCGCCACGGACGCCAACTATGGCGTCCCTACGGCTCCCCCTTCACACTCCACACTCCACTCTCCACTCTCTCACTGCGCTCTCGCCGGCTTCTTCTGGAACCGCGCCCGGTGCTGCTGGTCGCTGGCCTTGACGGCCACCTCGCCGGCGGCCATCAGCGACTGCTTCGTCAGCAGCGGGCCGACCAGCTCGTACACCAGCACGCTGAACAGGGTGATGTTGCGGATCATGCCGCCCATCTCGCCGCCCAGCGCCTGCGCCGTCACCACCATGCCCAGCGCCACGCCCGCCTGCGGGAACAGCGTGACGCCCAGGTACTTCTTCACCTTCTCGTCGCAGCCCATCAGCGTGCTGCTGACCCGCGCGCCCAGATACTTGCCCGCGCAGCGCACAAGGATGTACACCAGGCCGATCAACAGGGTCGAGGGATAGCGGAACACAGACAGCTCCAGCCGCGCGCCGGAGATCACGAAGAACAGCGCGTACAGCGGCGCCGTCCACTGCTCGGAGCGGTTCATGATGTCCACCGAGTACTCGCTGAGGTTGCAGAACGTCGTGCCCAGCATCATGCACACCAGCAGCGACGAGAACGCGATCTTCGCTCCGCCGCCCAGCGGCAGCTCCAGCCCAGACAGCGCGATCGTCATCACCACGAACGCGATCGTCAGCGACAGGCGGTTCTTGTTCGAGAAGAACAGCTTCTCCAGCGCCGTGAGCAGCCCGCCCATCGCCGCACCGAGCACGAGCGAGCACGCGATCTGGATCAGCGGGTTCAGGATCACGGAGACGGCGTTCACCTGTCCGCCCTCCATGGCCTGCGCCACGCCGAACGACACCGCGAACACCACCAGGCCCACGGCGTCGTCCAGCGCCACGATGGGCAGCAGCAGGTCCGTCAGCGGGCCCTTGGCCTTGTACTGGCGCACCACCATCAGCGTGGCCGCCGGGGCCGTGGCCGAGGCGATCGCGCCCAGCGTAATGGCCACCGGCAGGGGCAGCCGGTCCGCGCCGAGGAGGAAGTGCAGCGCGACCAGCGCCGCGTCCACCAGCAGCGTGGCCGCCACAGCCTGCACGATGCCGATCACCGTGGCGGTCTTGCCGGTCTTCTTCAGCTGGCCCAGGCGAAACTCGTTGCCGATGTCGAACGCGATGAAGCCCAGCGCCACGGTGGAAAACGAGCCGACCGCGTCCAGCGAGGCCATCGTGTCAAACCCCAGGCCGGGCACGTTCAGCGCTCCCAGCGCGTAGGGTCCCACCAGCACCCCGGCGATCAGGAACGCCGTGACGTCCGGGAACTTCAGGTTCAGCTTTTTGAACGCGCGGGTCATCAACAGGCCCGCAAACAGCGCAAAGGCGATGGACAACAGGGATTGCATGCTCTTTCAGAACCTTTCAGACATTCGTCTCTCATCTTTCATGGAACACGAGAGATTATAGCACCCTTCGCCCCGCCTTCAAGCGCGGAAAACCACCGATTGCGCTGGATTTGTGTTATATTTTTTCAGTGAGGTGTACAAAAAAAATCCCCCTTTCGCGCACAAAGCGGCGAAAAAGGGATGATTGGTCGCGGCGGTATTACTTCCCGAACAGGCCCTTCAGCTTGCCCAGCAGACCGGCGGCCTGTTTCACGTCGATGTTGGACAGGTCGAGCTTGCTCTTGACGCCGTCGATGACCTGGTTGATCTGGTCGTCGGGCAGGTCGATGCCGAAGGTCTTTTCCAGGACCTTCACAGGGTCGCTGAGGAAGTTCTTGATCAGTTCGGGGTTGCCCGTCAGCTTGGCGACGACGTCGCTGATGATCTTCTGGATATCCATGCATATCGCTCCTTTCGTACGCACGCGCGCTTTCAGCTGTTATACTAAACTTGTTCTAAACGGTTATTAGCCGGCGAGCGGATTTTTCGTCAAATCAAGGCGGAGGTTCGCAGGCTTGCCGGTTGGCAAGTCAAGAACCGACAACGCAGATATGGCGGAAAAGACGCCGCCAGATGATGACCGGCTAGAGCAAGTTTAGTATAATTATAGTCCTTTGGCACGAAAAACGCAAGACCATCGAACACACGGATTTAATATGGATCGTATATAATTGGAAGAAAAGGAGGCGGCGACATGGATCAGTTTGCGCGGACCCGGATGCTGCTCGGCGACGAGGCCATGGCCCGGCTCGCCGGGGCGCGGGTGGCGGTATTCGGCATCGGCGGCGTGGGCGGCTATGTGGTGGAGGCGCTCGCCCGCAGCGGCGTGGGCGCGCTGGAGCTGTTCGACGACGACGCCGTGAGCCTGACGAACCTGAACCGGCAGATCATCGCCACCCACGACGCGCTGGGCCGGGCAAAGGTCGATGTGATGGCGGCGCGGGTGAAGAGCATCGCGCCGGACTGCGAGGTCGTGCCCCACCGGCTGTTCTATTCGCCCGAGACCGCCGACGCGGCGGACCTGTCCCCCTTCGACTACGTGGTGGACGCCGTGGACACCGTGGCCGCCAAGCTGGAGCTGGCCGTGCGCGCGACGGCGCTGGGCGTGCCGATCATCAGCGCGATGGGCGCGGGCAACAAGCTGGACCCGACGAAGCTGCAGATCAGCGACATCTCCAAGACCTCCGTATGCCCGCTGGCGCGGGTGATGCGCCGGGAGCTGCGCAAGCGGGGCATCCGGCATTTGAAGGTCGCCTGGACCACCGAGCCGCCGATCCCGCCCCGGGGCGCGCCGGATGAGGAGATCGCGGCGCACCCCCGCCGCAGCGTGCCCGGCAGCGCCGCCTTCGTGCCCTCGGCCATGGGCCTGGCGATCGCCGCGGAGGTCGTAAGGGATTTGATAAAATAAAAAAGATCCTTGACGCTATGCCAGGTCTGGCGCAGCGTCAAGGATCTTTTTTATTTTTTTCTCAATGGATCGCGTCGGACATCGTCAGCTTGTTCTGGGCGTTCGCGCCTTCCAGCTTCTCCAGCGCGCGGCCGTCCTCCAGCTGCTCGCGCATGCGCTGCCGGTACACCTTGTCCCAGCGCCGCATGCAGTAGCCCATGCTGGCGTAGCCCACGATCATGGAGTTGGTGCGGCCGTAGATGCGGGCACTGACCGCCGCGCCGGCGTTGCCCTCGACGGTGTACACCAGGTCCTTCTCCTCATCGTAGTCCGTCACGATGCCGACGTGGTTCGGGAAGTTCGGGTCCTTCGACACGCGGTCGTGGTGGAAGAAAATCAGGTCGCCGGGCTGGGGGATGTAGTCGTCCTCGTCGTCGATGTAGCGGCGGCCCAGCTTGTTCTTCCAGCGGTTGCAGTTGGCCTCCTGCGGCATCACCCAGCGGGGGACGCCCGCCATCTCCAGGCAGTAGCTGACGAACATCGCGCACCATTCCTCAAACGGCATGCCGGCCCACTGGCCGTAGTAGCTCCAGCCCTGCACGGACTTGTCGTCGCGGACGATGAAGTTGTGCTCGCTCTCGCGATAGCCCAGCTGGGAGTTGGCCACGGCCACCAGCCGCTCGGCGAAGGTCATGTCGCGCCGCAGCTTGGGCAGCTCGGGCGCGGGATCGCGGATGTCGTCGGAAGCCAGTATGATGGCCTCGCTCTTGGCCTTCGCGCCGGTGGCGTCCACCACCTGCAGCCTCAGGGTGTGCTCGCCGTAGCCCACCGCGCCCCACTGGATCCGCGGCGGATCGTGCGGCAGCTCATAGGACAGGTAGATCTGCCGGTTCTGGTACAGAATCTCGATGGTCACGCCGTAGGGCTCCACGCCGCCGGAGACGGTCAGCTCGTAGATCAGCTCGTCAGCGCCCGTGCGAGCGTAGGTCACGACGGGCTTGGCCTCTGCAAACAGCTTGCCCGCGCGCACCGTCACCTGGCACTTTTCCGAAACAGCGGTCGTGTCCGCGCCAACGGCGGTCACCTCGAGGGTGTAGATGCCGCTCTGGCCGGGCGTCCAGTCGAACGCGCCGTCCGCGGCGCTGCCGCTGCCGCCGTCCAGGCCGTCGCTGCGCCTGGCGGTCCACTGCACGCTCTCGGCGTTCTCCACGGAGAAGGTGACGTGCACCGTGCCGCCGGGAGCGGCCTCCGTCTGGCTCGGGCTCAGCGCGCTCAGTGTGACCGGGGGCACCTCGATGGGCTCCTCGGTGGGCTCCGGCGTCGGCTCCTCGGTCGGCTCGGTCGTCGGCTCCTCGGTCGGCTCGGTCGTCGGCTCCTCAGTGGGCTCGGTCGTCGGCTCCTCGGTCGGCTCGGTCGTCGGCTCCTCGGTCGGCTCGGTCGTCGGCTCCTCGGTCGGCTCGGTCGTCGGCTGCTGAGATTCGGCGGGCTGCTCCGGCTCGGAGGCCGGCGCGGGCTCGGCGGGCTGCTCCGGCTCAGAGGCCGGCGCGGGCTCAGGCTCAGCTGCCGGTGCGGGCTCAGGCTCGGCTGCCGGTGCGGGCTCAGGCTCGGCTGCCGGTGCGGGCTCAGGCTCAGCTGCCGGTGCGGGCGCGGGCTCAGGCTCGGCTGCCGGTGCGGGCGCGGGCTCAGGCTCGGCTGCCGGTGCGGGCGCCGGTTCAGGCTCGGGCGCCGGTGCGGGCTCCGCGGCGGGAGCCGGTTCGGGAGCCGGTTCTCCCCCCTCCTCTGCATAGACCGGCAGCGCCGCGCCGAGGCTCATCACCAGAAGGGCCAGCGAGCAGAGCATCGCCAGGAATCGATTGCGCTTCATTCTGTATTTCCTCCCCTTGCCGACCCCGGCGGTGCGCCCGGGCGGCCTTCTCATGGGTAACCTATCATTACCAATGTTACTGGATTATTGTAACATACGCGCTTTCGCGTGTCCATGGATTCCGGCAATTTGTTTCATTTTTATTACAATTCATAGGTTCACAGGCCCTGTCCGTCACAATTTGGTCATGTTTTAACACGGCGCGCGCGCCGCCCCGCGACCGCCAGGCCGCCCCGCGGGATTGCATTCGCCCGGTTAGGGTGATATAATGGTTGCGCAACCGGCAGCCCATACAAAATAGATAGACCGCAGGGCTTCCGGGCCGGCGTCCCCTATAGTAGCAACGCCGACAGACAAACGAGAAAAGAGGAAACCGCTATGCTTCGCAAGATCGTATCCCTGATGCTGGCCCTCGCCATGCTGATCCTCCCCGCCGCGCTGGCGGATGACGCCGTGCGCGTGGGCGCGCTGAAGGGCCCCACCGGCATGGGCACAGCCCAGATGGCCAAGGAGAAGGCCGACCGCTACGCCTTCACGCTCTCCGGCGCGCCGGACGAGCTGGTGCCGCTGCTGGTGAAGGGCGATTTGGACATCGCCGCGGTGCCCGCCAACCTGGGCGCGGTGCTCTACAACAACACCAACGGCGCGATCCGCGTGCTGGCCGTCAACACGCTGGGCGTGCTCTACATCGTTGAGCGCGGCGACACCGTGCACACCGTCGCGGACCTGAAGGGCCGCACGCTGGTGACCGCCGGGAAGGGCGCGACGCCGGAATACGCGCTGAACTACATCCTGCGCGGCAACGGCCTGGACCCCGAGAAGGACGTGACCATCGAGTTCAAGTCGGAGCACGCGGAGTGCCTGGCGGCCGTGCTGCAGGACGAGAGCGTCGTGGCCATGCTGCCCCAGCCCATCGCCACCGTCGCGCTGGGCAAGGCCGACGACATGCGCATCGCGCTGGATCTGAACGCCGAGTGGGACGCGCTGCAGGCCGACGCCGAGAACCCCTCCGGGCTGATCACCGGCATCGCCGTGGCCCGCGCGGACTTCATCGAGAACCACCCCGAGGCCGTGGAGCAGTTCATGGCGGACTACGCCGAGAGCGTCGCCTTCACGCAGGAGGACCCCGCCGCCGCGGCCGCCGTGATCGGCGAGCTGGGCATCGTGGAGGCCGGTCCCGCCGAGAAGGCGCTCCCCTACTGCAACATCGTGTTCATCGCAGGCGACGAGATGAAGACGAAGCTGTCCGGCTACCTGGCCGAGCTGTTCAGCCAGGATCCCGCCGCCGTGGGCGGCGCGCTGCCGGGCGAGGATTTCTACTATTGATTGGCGGAGGGGGACTCCGTCCCCCTCCACTTCCAAGTCCATCCGGCAGGCTGTAGCCTGCCGGTATCTGTACACAGGTGGTTTCGATGAAAAAGATCTCTCCCGGGTTTCGACCGGCGCTGGCGGCAGCGTTCTGGCTGGCGGTGTGGCAATTGCTGGCGACGGCCGTGGGCCAGCCGATCCTGCTAGCCTCCCCGGCGGCAACGCTGGCGCGGCTGTGGGCGCTGGTGCAGACGGCGGACTTCTGGCACTCGCTGCTGTTCACGCTGGGCCACATCCTGGCGGGCTTCGCGCTGGCCGCGCTGGCAGGCATGGCGCTGGCGATGCTGGCGGGGCGCTTCGCGCTCGTGTCGGAGCTGCTGTCCCCGCTGCTGGCGGCGATGCGCTCGGTGCCGGTGGCGTCGTTCGTGATCGCGGCGCTGATTTGGGTGCCCTCGCGCCGGCTGAGCGTGCTGATCGCGTTCGTGATCGTGCTGCCCGTGGTGTACGCCGGGACGCTGGACGGCATCCGGCAGATCGACCCGCGGCTTCGGGAGATGGCGCGGGTGTTCCGCATGGGCCGCTGGAACCGGCTGCGCGCCATCGACCTGCCCGCCGCGCTGCCCAGCGTGGCCTCGGCGCTGTCAGTATCGATCGGGCTGGCGTGGAAGAGCGGCGTGGCCGCGGAGGTCATCGGCATCCCCGGCGGCTCCATCGGCGAGAAGCTGTACCGCGCGAAGGTCTACCTCGCCACGCCCGACCTGTTCGCCTGGACGCTGGCCATCGTGTTCGCCAGCGCCGCCTGCGCGAAGCTGTTGCGGATGGGACTGAGAAAGCTCGCGGAAATCGAGAAGATCTGAAACCGATCGGGAGGACGTATGGATCTCACCATTCAAAATCTGCGCAAGGCCTACGGCGGGCACGTGGTGTTGGACGGGTTCAGCCACGTGTTCCCCGACGGGCGCGTGACCGCCGTCGAGGGCCGGTCCGGCTGCGGCAAGACCACGCTGCTCCGGCTGATCGCCCAATTGGAGAAGCCGGACGGCGGGACGATCTCGGGCGTGCCGGAGGGCGGGCTCTCGATGATGTTCCAGGAGGACCGCCTGCCCCCGCAGCTGACCGCCGCCGGGTGCCTGCGGGCGGTGCTGAAGCGGACGGAAGACCGGGACGCGCGCATCGACGCCGCGCTCCGGGACCTGGGCCTGTCGGGCGACGCGCTCACCCAGCCGGTCAGCGCGTTCAGCGGCGGCATGCGCCGACGGGTCGCGCTGGCCCGCGCGCTGCTCTACCCCTCGCCGCTGGTGCTGCTCGACGAGCCCTTCAAGGGGCTGGACGCCGCCACCCGCGAGAGCGCCGTCGACTTCACCCGGCCGCTGCTCGCGGGGCGCACCGCACTGCTGGTCACCCACGACCCCGAGGACGCCGCCGCGTTCGACGCGCTTCGCCTGCGCCTGGACGAAGCGTGAGGACGTACAACAGTGTAAAGGGCCTGTTTGCCGCTTTTTGCGTGCAAACAGGCCCTTTTGTTTTTGTCTACTTCCCATCCACTCCCCTGTGTATCGCTCTATTTCCCCCTTTTCGCCGTCTACTTCCCCCGTTTTTCCTTGTGCCGGGGCCTATTTCCGTCACATTTCGCAAACTTCCGAAGCGCCGGGGCCGCCCTTTCCCCTCCATGCGCTCGGCGGGGAGGGGGTCGGAAAATGTCTAGTTTAACAAACCTCTGAGCGATATGCGCTCTATACCAGCTGATAGCCCCGGATTATGACACAATGAAGTGCGGTACACATCGCTTCCCGACAAACTATTGAATGACCCGTCAAAATCCGCGCATATTTCTTGTCCCCGTTGAAAATCGATCTATTTTTCGGCAGAATCGCCCCAAATCTTGGTCTACTTCGTCGTTAACACCTATTCTACAGTCAATTTTTCTGTATTTCTGGCGTTTTTGGGTCAATCTTTCCTCTACGCGCCGCGACGCTCGCAACGCCCGCCGGTCCTCCCGGACGCCGGGGCATCCCCCGCCTCCCTCCCCCGTTCCTCCCCCGCCGGGATCGCGCAAAAGGCCCGCCAGCGCGGCGATTTCGCAAAAATAACGCGCCGAGGGCTTGACAATCTCGACGCGCCCATGCTATAATCAGTCTGTTGCTTGTGAGGCACAGCCTCCATCGCCGGGGTGTGGCGCAGTTTGGTAGCGCACGTGCTTTGGGAGCATGGGGCCGCAGGTTCGAATCCTGTCACCCCGACCATCCGCGACCTCTTGGTCAAGCGGTTAAGACACCGCCCTTTCACGGCGGTAACACGGGTTCGAGTCCCGTAGAGGTCGCCATTTTTCTTTAGAAGCGCAAAAGGTTAAGGGCCTTTAGCTCAGTGGTTAGAGCAGTCGGCTCATAACCGATCGGTCCGGGGTTCAAGTCCCTGAAGGCCCACCATCATGGCGCGGTAGTTCAGTTGGTTAGAATGCCAGCCTGTCACGCTGGAGGTCGAGGGTTCGAGCCCCTTCCGCGTCGCCAACCAAGCCCCTTCCGAGAGATCGGAAGGGGCTGTTTTTATACGCTCCCTGTTCCCTCCATATTTGTAAACGTACTTTGAATAATTCCCCCATTTCGTTGTGAAAAGGAGCGGCATGTGCTATAATTCAAAACGACGTTCCGCGAACGCGCGGAGAACGAAACGGAGGCAACGCATATGAATTGGATGAAGAAGCTCATCTGCACGGTGCTGGCCCTGACGCTGGCCCTCGGCGCGATGGCGCTGGCAGAGACGGACGATCTGCAGGCTCAGCTGGACGCGGCGAACGCGCGCATCGCCGAGCTGGAGGCCGAGGTGGAGCTGTACAAGCCCTACTACGAAAGCCAGATCGTGGCCGAGTACGGCGACGGCGGCATCATCTGGAAGGAAGACGCCGAGGCGCAATTCGCGGAGGTGCAGAGCTACTATTCCCAGTACAACATGACCATCACCCCGGACGACGCCGCAGCCATCAAGCAGAGCATCCTGCAGGGCCTCGTGCGCCAGGCCGTGCTGAACGAAAAGGCCGAGGCGCTGGGCTTCAACGAGCTGGACGACGAGGCGAAGGCGAAGCTGGAGGCCGAGGCCGCCGAGAACTTCGAGACCTACATCGACACCTACAAGGGCTACTTCGCCAGCGAGGAATCCGACGAGGAGACCGCCCGCCAGATGACCATCGAGGCGATGGCGAACTACGGCCTGACGCAGGAGGCGCTGACCGAGCAGCTGGTCGAGAGCTACACGGACGAGCAGCTGTACAACAGCATCACCGAGGGCGTGGCTGTGACCGACGAGGAGATCCAGGCCGAGTACGACAAGATGGTGGCCGACGCCGAGAGCCGCTTCTCCGGCAACGACCGCGCCTACAACGACGCCCGCAACTCCGGCGAGACCATCGCCTGGAACCCCGAGGGCTATCGCGCCGTGAAGCAAGTGCTGATCAAGTTTGACGACGAGCAGTCCGCGAAGTACACGGAGCTTTCCAACACGCTGAAGACCCTGAAGGACGAGAAGGACGCCGTGGAGAACCCGCCGGAGCCCACCGAGGCCCCCGCCGAGGAAGCCGCCGAGGAGGCTGAGCCCACGCCCGAGCCCCGCAGCCTGGACGCGATCGAGGCCGACATCGCCGCCACGACCGCCGAGATCGAGGCGCTGCACGCAGAGCTGCTCCCCCAGGCGCAGCAGGTCATCGACGCCTTTGAATCCGGCACGGACTTCGACAGCCTGATCGAGCAGTACAACGCCGATCCCGGCATGACCCGCGAGCCCGTTGCCACGAACGGCTACGCCGTGTCCGCCGACTCCACCGCCTGGGACCCCGCCTTCACCGAGGGCGCGATGTCCATTGCCGAGGTGGGGCAGATCAGCGCGCCGGTCTACGGCTCGTACGGCATCCACGTCATCTACTACCTGGCCGACATCACCCCCGGCGCAGTGCCGTTTGAGGAGGTCCGCGAGGAGGCCGAGTCGAACGCGCTGCAGGACAAGCTGACCGACACCTATGAGGCGCAGGTCAACGCCTGGGTGGAGGAAGCCAACCCGGTGTATTACGCCGATCGGTTCTGACAATCAAAGAAATTGAATCGATACGACGCAGGGGCGGCGCAGCTGCGCCGCCCCTGCGATCATCATTCCCGACAACCCTTTGAAAGGAGCCCCCGCATGCGCCTACTTCTCATCGAGGACGAAAAGAACCTGTCGGCGGCGGTGTGCCGCCTGTTGCAGCAGGAGCGCTTCGTGGTGGACCCGGTGTACACCGGGCCGGACGGACTGGACTGTGCGCTGTCCGGCGGCTACGACGCCATCATACTGGACGTGATGCTGCCTGGCATGGACGGCTTCACGATCCTTGAGCGGCTGCGCGCCGAGGGCGTGAAGACGCCGGTGATGATGCTCACCGCCCGGGGCGATTTGCAGGACCGCATCCGCGGGCTGGAGGGTGGCGCGGATTACTACCTGCCCAAGCCCTTCCAGATGGGCGAGCTGGCGGCCTGCCTGCGGGCCATCACGCGCCGCGGCGACGGCGCGCCGGTGATGGCGCTGGCCTTCGGCGGCGTGTCGCTTTCGGAGAAGGACGGGAAGCTGCAAAACGACGCCACCGGCCAGAGCGTAAAGCTCGGCGCGAAGGAGTACCAGCTGATGGAACTGTTCCTGCGCAACCCGGCGCAAATTTTGCCGAAGGAGATGCTGATCGAGCGCGTCTGGGGCTACGACAGCGACGCGGAGTACAACAACCTGGAGGTCTACGTCTCCTTCCTGCGCAAGAAGCTGAGCTTCATCGGCGCGGGCGTGAAGCTGAAGGCCACGCGGGGGCTGGGCTATTCGCTGGAACAGGAGGGCGGCGTATGATCCAAAAACTGCGCAGGCGGCTGACGCTATTGGTGATCGGCGTGCTGGTGGTCGTCACGGCGCTCATCGTGCTGTCCATCGACGCCATGAACCGGCGCAACATCACCTCCACCGCCAACGCCGCGCTGGACGTGCTGGCCGAGAACGAGGGCCGGCGGCCCGACATGCGATCCGAGCCGCCCGCCAAGCCCGAGGAAGGCGAGGAACCGCCCAAGCCCGACGGTGAGGAGCCCCCCGATAAGCCGGACGGCACGTCGCATGCGCCGGATGGGAAGCTCCGGGACGGCCGCCCGGACTTCGGCCTGTCCGGCGGCGCGAGCGCGCTGGCGAGCCTGTCCAACGCCTACACCGTTCGCCTGGACGCGGACGGCGGCGTGACGGAGTGGACCAGCGACCGCGCCGACCTGTACGACGACGAGCAGATCCAGGCATTTGCCGACGAGGCGCTGGCCCAGAACGCGTTGCGTGGCCGCGTGGGCACGCAGTACTACCGGCTGACCGGCGAGGGCGACGGGCGGCTGCTGATCGCGCTGGACGCGCGGCTGGAGTTCCTGTCGGCGCGGCGGGCGCTGCGCTCGTCGGCGCTGGCGGCGTCGCTGGCGTGCCTGCTGCTCAGCGTCGGCGCGTCGCTGCTGATCCGAAAGATGCTCCGGCCCGTGCAGGAGAGCTTCGAGCGGCAAAAGCAGTTCGTGTGGGACGCCAGCCACGAGTTCAAGACCCCGCTGGCCGTGATCTCCGCCAACGCCGAGCTGCTCGGCCGGGAGATCGGCCCCAGCGAATACTTGGGCTACATCCAGTCCGAGGTGAAGCGCACCGACGCGCTGGTGCAGAACCTGCTGACGCTGGCACGGATGGACAAGGGCACGGTGAAGGCCGAGATGAAGCGGCTGGACCTGTCCCAGGCGCTGCTGGGCGTGGCGCTGCCGTTTGAGAGCACCGTGTTCGAGGCGGGCCGCACGCTGGAGACAGACATCCCCGAGGGCGTGTTCGTGCGCGGCGACGAGGCCATGCTGCAGCAGCTGGCGGTGATCCTGCTGAGCAACGCGCTGAAGTACTCGAACGAAGGTGGCACGATCCGGCTGTCGCTTTCGCAGAAGGGGCGCGGCGCGACGATCACCGTGTACAACACCGGCGCGGGCATCGCGCCGGAGAACCTGGAAAAGATATTCGACCGGTTCTACCGCGAGGACCTCTCCCACAACAGCGAGGCCGGCGGCAACGGCCTGGGCCTCGCCATCGCGCGGACCATCGCCGAGGCCCACAAGGGCCGCATCCGCGCCGAGAGCCATTTCGGGCAGGACGCGACGTTCATCGTGACGCTGCCGGGGTGAGGGCAGGCAAACGGGAAGCCCCTCAGCTTTTGGCTGAGGGGCTTCCCATTGTCAATCCACCCGCGCGCGTATCACGTGGAAGCCGCCGCTTCGGTCGATCACCTCGGCCTCGGCGTAGATCTCGCGCAAATACTTCAGCGCCGACGGCGCGCCCTGCTGCTTGCGGATGACGATGTACAGCGCGCCGCCCGGCTTCAAGTGCGCGCGCGCGTCGGCGAACAGGCCGTAGATCACCGCCTTGCCGGCGCGGATGGGCGGGTTGGTGAGGATCGCGTCGAACGCGCCGGTCACCGACGCGAAGCCGTCCCCCTGCACGACCTCGGCCTGGACGCCGTTCTGCGCGAGGTTGCGCCGCGCGAGCTCTACGGCCCGGCGGTTGATGTCGGTCATCACGATCTCCAGCGCCGGGTATTGCTTCCCCAGCGCCACGCCCACTGCGCCCCAGCCGCAGCCCAGGTCCAACACCCGGCCCGAAAGCGCCGGCAGCGCGTCCAGCAGCGCCTCGGTGCCGCGGTCCAGCCCGTCGCGCGAGAACACCCCTGCGTCGGTAACAAAGGTCAGCTCGTTCCCCAGCGCCGTGAGCCGCACGACCCGCTCGTCGTGTTCGGAGGTCGGGGATTCGGTATAGTAGTGGTCGGACATGGCTATCTCCTTTTCTTACAGTTAGGAGTGAGGAGTTAGGAGTGAGGAGTTGATAGCGACGGTCAGCTATCCTTAACTCCTAACTCCTCACTCCTAACTCCTCACTTGGTTCTCCATCCCGCACATCGCTCTCAATCCCCGGACCTCTTCCTCCGTCAGCGCGCGCCACTCCCCCGGCGCGAGGGCGGGGTCGAGCGCCACGCAGCCGATGCGCAGGCGCGTCAGCTCGACCAGCGGGTGGCCGACGGCGGCAAACATCCGCTTCACCTGGTGGAACTTGCCCTCGGTGAGCGTTACGTACGCCACGGACTGCGCCGCGCCCGCCTCGAGGATCTGCAGCCGCGCGGGCCGCGCCGTGAAGTCGGAAAGCGCGAGGCCGTTCGCGAACGCCTCGACGTCCCGCGCCGCGAGCGTCCCCTCGCACCTGGCGCGGTACACCTTCTCGGCCTTCCACCGCGGCGAGATCAGCCGGTGCGCCAGCTGGCCGTCGGTCGTCAGCAGCACCAGGCCCGTCACGTCCCGGTCCAGCCGTCCCACCGGCCCCGGGTTCCTGCGGCGCAGCGCCTCCGGCAGCAGGCCCAGCACCGTGGGCAGATTCCTGTCCTCCGTGGCGGTGACGACCCCGGCAGGCTTGTTCAGCATCACGTACACCTCGCCCGTCGGCGCCGGCTCCGCGCCGTCCACGCGCACGAGCGCCGGGTCCACCTGCATGGCGCAGTCGCGCACGCTCTGCCCGTCCACCGACACGCGCCCCGCCGCGATGGCCTTCCTGGCCTCGCTGCGCGTCAGCCCCGCCAGCGCGACGGCCTTGTCCAATCGCATGTTTCGTCCCCCATCAATTTCCACTTTTTTCCAGAATTGCCAATTTTTACAAATATATTTCAGTTATGATATTCCTGTGTCGATCTGTTGCAACTTTTCGCATTTTTGTACCGTCTTAGTGCCGCAAAAGTGATAGATACAACCCCGCCCAGGTGCTTATAATGGAAGGAGAATTTCAGCGACACGCGGTGTTGTTATCAGTATAAGACGAAACCCGCTCGACGTCAAGACAGGAGGGACGGTTCATGGATCGCAGGAAGAATGTTCGCCGTCGGCGCGCGCCGAAGCGCCGCGGCAATGCGCTGGGGCACATCCTGGCGGTCGTCGCGGTGCTGGCGTTCTGCGGCGCGGCCTCGGTGCCGGTGCTGCTGACGCTCTCCCAGCGCGCCGCGCCCGTGGAGGCCGATTCCGACTTCTCGCAGGCAGGCTTCGAGCTGTCGAACGTCGTCGCGCCGGAGCTCACGCTCGCGCCCGACCCCACGCTCGCGCCGACGATCACGCTCGCACCCGCAGCGACCGAGGCGCCCACCCCGGAGCCGACGCCCGAGCCCACCGCCGAGCCGACGCCCGAGCCCACGCCGTTTGCCTACCTGCCGGTGGTGTACAAGGCCCAGACCGAGGCCCGGCGCATCGCCGTGACCGTGGACGACTGCTACCAGCTGGAAAACTTGAGAACGATCGTGGACACCGCCGAGGCGAGCGGCGCGAAGCTGACGCTGTTCCCGGTGGGCGAGAACCTCGAGCGCCCCGGCACCGCCGCGCTGATAAGGCGCTGCGCGCTGGAGCTGGGCTACGAGATCGAGAACCACACCTACAGCCACGCCCGCATCTTCCGCCTGCCGGAGGAGGAGATGGCCGCCGAGATCTGGAAGCAGAAGGACGCTCTGAACCGCGCGCTGGGCGTGGACTACGGCCAGCACTTCCTGCGCCTGATGGGCGGCGACGGCGAGACCGACCAGCGCACCCACAACTACCTGAAGCAGCTGGGCTACCTGGGCATCGCGAAGTGGAGCGTGTCCGGCTCGGATTCGGACATGAAGCACATCCAGGCCGCGCTGGCCCCCGGGCAGGTGTATCTGTTCCACACCACCGACGCCGACACCGCGAAGCTGCAGGAGTTCATCCCCTGGGCGGTGGAACAGGGCTACGAGCTGGTGACGCTGAACGCGCTGCTGGGCCTGCCGGAGAACGAGACGGCGCTTTTGACGCAGCAGGGCATGCCCGCCCCCGCCGCCTACGCGAGCGACGGTCACACGCAGAAGCTGGGCGACTACACGTGGGCCACGCTGCAATTGCAGGAGGCGCTGCGCCGCCAGGGGTATCTGAAGATGGACGGCCCCAGCACCGGCTACTACGGCGAAAAGACCGCGCGCGCCGTGTCCGACTTCCAGGCCGACAACGGACTGACGGTCTCCGGCGAGGCCGACGGCGAGACGCAGAAGCGGATATTGGAGGGATAGGAAAAACACGAAGAGCGTAAAAAAGATCCTTCGACTCCGCTGACGCTCCGCTCAGGATGACAACAATAACCTGTCACCCTGAGCGGAGGCGCAGCCGAAGTCGAAGGATCTTTTGCCTCTTTTTCAGCCCGTGTAAGTGGACCAGTCGATCTCGGTGACGACGTTGTCGTCGCTCACCCAGAGGTTGATGATGGAGTCGTGGCCGCTGACGTCGGCGAACGCGGCGTCGCTCGCGGCCTTGTGCTCGTAGGAGATGCCGTTGGCGGACTGCACGTAGTCC